>CAZLRF010000010.1:0-104929 GCA_964561785.1 uncultured Acidobacteriota bacterium
GGACTCCCCCGGACGTGCCCGAAGAGCCCTGGGGCGGCTGACCAGGGGCTCGGGGCGGACGGTCTACTCCAGCCGGACGGCCGCGAAGCCGTGGGCCGGCAGGTCGATCGCGACCGAGCCGCTCGTCACGGGCAGCTCGCCCTTCTCGCGCTCGAGGAGGTCGAGGCGGAACGCCCGGCGCCGGCCCCCGGTGAAGATCGCGAGCGGACCGCCCCGGCCCGCCGTCTCGCGCAGTCGCAGGACGACGCCGCGCGCCGCGGGGTCGTCGGGCGGCTTGAGGGCGAGGACGAGGGCGCGCGAGGGGTCGACCGAGGGCGCCGGGGCCGCCCGGCCTCGCAGGCGCCCCCGCAGGGCGAGGACGGGAGCCTGCACCGCGCGGCTCCAGGCGAACGCCTCCGCGGCGGCGTCGTCCCCCGCGTGGGCCCGCAGCGCGTAGCGGAAGCGGAAGTCCGTCGCGCCGCCCTGGTCCCTCGTCACCTCCTTGAAGTTCTGGTCGTTGCCGAGCGCCTCGAACGACAGGGGCTCGAGGTCGTTCCGGAGCACGAACGCGTCGACCGGGACGAGCGTGACGCCACCCGAGGGAAGCGAGGCGTCCACGAACCCCTGCACGGCGAAGCGGCGCGTGTTCGCCCCGGGGAGGAGGTCTCCCTCGGGGGCCGGGCGAGGGCGCACCACCGCCCCCGTCGTGTCGAGACGCACCGTCGCGCCCGGGCGGACGACCGGGAAGACGTGGACGAGCCTCTCCTCGGCCGCGCTCGGCCGCTTCCTCACGCGGTAGTCGAGGTCGAGGCGGTCCTCGGCCGCGTGGATGGTCACGAAGAGATCGGTCTCGACGGGGCCCGTCCGGTAAGACACGTGGAGCCGGGCGAGAACGCTTCCGACCGTGTCGACGTCGCTCTGCAGCTCGGTGACCGGGGCCTCGGCGCCGTCGAAGTACACCGTCTGGCCGAGGGTGCGGCCGCCGGCGACGACCAGCTCGCGCCCGGTCGGCTTGTGAACGAGGCTCGCGAGGCCCCCGGTCTTCCCGTCGACCTCGAGGCGGTAGAAGGGGCCGTCGAGGGTCGTCGGCGTGGCGGAGAGCGTGGTCGGCGACGGCGGTCCGCCGGGCGCCAGCTCCAGCGTCACGGCGGCGTGCCCCTCGAGGCGGGGCGGGACGAAGTAGAGGACCTTTTGGCCGTCCTCGTCGACCGCCTGGCTCCGCAGCGGGCCGTCCGGCCCGCGGACCTCGCGCTTCGGCCGGCCGGGGGGGACGGTGAACCGCACGACGTCCTGGCGGGGGATCCCGGTGGGGTTGAACACGGTGAGAGCGTCGCTGCGGTCCTCCAGCGACAGCGCCTCCCACGCGCGCGCGGCGAGGCCCTCCGCCGCGTCGGCCAGGGTGTCGGCCCACCGGCGGCGGAGCGAGGCGTTCTCACGGCGGTTCGCGTCGTCGGTGCCGTTCCAGGCGTGGTCGGCGAGCATGGCCCAGCTCCACTCGGCCCGCTCGCGCTCGCCGCGGGTGGCCCGGACGAGGTCGTCCCCGCCGGAGAGGGCGAGCAGAGCCTCCGCGCCCAGGTAGTCCCGCTCGGCCTGCCGCGCGGCCGTGGCGAGGGCGGCGAGCGAGACCGGCCACGCTTCCCACGAGTGGCCGAGGTCCCCGCGCAGGGTCGGCAGGAACGGCCGGCGGGCCTCCTCGGCGTCGATCTCCCCGCAGAATCCCGCGAGCGTCGCGCTCGCGAGCCGCGCCGGAACGTCAGGACGCGCGTTTGACGCGCGCAGGGCCGTGCCGAAGCGCTCGACCTCGCCCGCGCTCTGGGGAGAGAGGTCGCCGTGCGTCCCCATGGCGAGAGCGAGCCGCGCCGGGTAACCCGTCCCGGGCGCCTCGAGCCGGGGGAGCCACTCGGAGGCGATCCTCGAGGGGTCCTCGAGAAGGGCCCGGCCCTGGACGTAGTTGTGGCGCAGGCTTGTCCACGCGTCGAGGGCCACGCGCAGCCGCGCGCCGTCCGGCCCCTCGAGGGCGAACAGCGGCGGCAGGGACAGCCCCTTCCACTCGCTGTCGTAGTCGAGGAACGGCACGGCCACCCAACGCACCCCGGCGCCCGCCAGCAGGCTCGCCGCGCCCCACGGCAACGACGGCAGCTCGGTGTGGTGAGCGACGTCGATGGGCACCCCCCACTCGCGCTCGAGGCGCCGGGCCGGGTAGAGGGCGCGGAGGAAGCCTTCCTCGCTCTGCGAGCCCCACAGCGTGTTGTTCAGGAAGGGGCTGAGCGTGAGGCGGCCCTCCCGCAGCCGCCGCGCGAGCTCGTCCCGCCGCCCCGGGTACGCCTCCAGGAACGCGAGCGCCTCGTTCGTGACCGCCATCGTGTAGCGGGACCGGTTCCAGTCGGGCTCGGCGTCCGTGGCCGTCATCGCGTCGAGGTGGGCGCGCACGAGCTCGGCCATGCTCCGCCGAGTCGACCTCTCGTCGTATCCCCACGTGTAATCGGCGCACGTGTCGGCGACGACGTGGATCGTCCACGGCGGGACCGGGCTCTCGGCCGCGGCGGCCAGGAAGGCGAGGGTCATCGCGACCAGCACGCGCCGAGCCTACCACCGTCCGCCGCGCGGGTTTCTGCTACGCTCGCAGGATGGCGCCTCCGCGGACGCCGGTCCTCTCCGAGGTGATCCCCATGCTCCGACACGCCTCCCTCGCCGCCCTCGTGCTGTCGCTCGCGCCCGCGCTCCGGGCCGACGACCGGGCCCTCAACCTCCCGATCGGCGACCCCGCCCGCAGGAACCGGGAGGCCGCGCTCGTCCTCGACGGCATCACCGACACCGCCACCGGCGAGGTGCTGACCCCGCCCGAGCTGGCGGCCCGGCTCGACGGGGTGCGGCTCGTCTTCGTGGGGGAGAGCCACACGGACATCGAGTTCCACCGGGTCCAGCTGAGGGTCATCCAGGAGCTGCACAAGAGGGGCCGGCAGGTCCTGGTGGGCCTCGAGATGTACCCGGTGCCCGAGCAGCCGTCGCTCGACCGGTGGAACTCCGAGAAGGCGCTCGGCGAGGACGCGTTCGTCGCGGAGTCCCGCTGGTACAGGAACTGGGGCTACCACTGGAACTACTACCGCGACATCTTTCTCTTCGCGCGCGAGAACGGGATCCCGATGTTCGGGGTGAACCTGCCGCGCTCGGCGATGCAGACGATCCGGATGAAGGGCTTCGACGCGCTGACCCCGGAGCTGCGCGCGCTGCTGCCGGAGAAGGTGGACGTCGAGAACGCGGAGCACCAGCGCCTCTTCAAGGCGTTCTTCGGCTCGGAGGACGCGCTGCACGGGAACATGCCCGAGCCGATGTTCCAGGCGATGTTCCGGGCGCAGTGCGCGTGGGACGCGGGGATGGCCTGGAACGCGGCGCAGGCCCTGAAGAAGCACGGCGGGGAGAAGGCGATCATGGTCGTGCTGATCGGCTCCGGCCACGTGGCCTACGGCCTCGGGGCGGAGCGGCAGGCGAAGCTCTGGTTCGACGGGAAGACGGCCACGGTCGTTCCCGTGCCCCTCGCCGAGGAGCCGGGCGCGCCCCTCGTCTCGAAGGTGCAGGCCTCCTACGCCAACTTCGTGTGGGGCCTGCCGCCCTCGACCGACCCCCTCTACCCGAGCGTCGGGATCACGACGCCCGAGGCGAAGAGCGGCGAGCGCTACAAGGTCATCATGGTCGCGAAGGAGTCGCCGGCCGAGGCGGCGGGGTTCAAGGTCGGGGACGAGATCGTCTCGCTCGACGGTGTGGCGATCGCCGACAAGGAGACGAGCAACCGCCTGATGTCGCAGAAACGCTGGGGCGACGCGGTCGTCTACAAGGTGATGCGCGACGGGCAGGAGGTGACCCTGACCGTCCACCTGCGCCGCCAGCCGCCGAAGGCGAAGCCCTCGCCCGCCTCGGGGGCGGCGCAGTGAGAAGAGACCTCGCTCTCGCCGCTCTCGTGGTTGCGGCCTCCGGCCCGTCGCTCTCGGTGGCGGCGCCGGCGCCGGCCGAGCCGGGCCGGGTGCGCCACTCGCTGAAGGTGACCCTCGACCCCGCCCGCGGCCGGCTGAGCGTCGTCGACACGGTGACGGGCGCCGAGGAGTTCCTCCTCCACGCCGGCCTGAAGGTGACCCGCTCCGAGCCCGCGGTGAGCGATGTGCCCCTCGGCGACACCGAGCGGTTCTTCGGGATCAACGCGTCGACCGTGTCGGTGCCCCTCAAGCGCTACCGCGCGGCCCAGCCCGCGGGCGGCGGCGTGCGCCTCGAGTACGAGGGCAGGTTCGACTTCGGGCTCTCCGACCAGAAGGAGGAGTACACGCGGGGCTTCCGCGAGACGGCCGGGATCGTCTCGAAGGAGGGTGTCTACCTCGCCGGCAGCGGCTTCTGGTACCCCCAGGCCGGCCGCGGCCTCGTCGAGTACGAGATGGAGGTGGCGCAGCCCGAGGGCTGGCACGTGATCAGCGCCGGCAACGGGACCTCGCGCGACGCGAAGGGCCTCGCGCGGTGGGAGTCCCACGGCGCGGTCGACGAGATCACCGTGGTGGGCGGCCCGCTGCTCGTCTACCGGGACACCGCGGGCGCCGTCGAGGCGCTCGTGTACCTGCGCGAGAAGGACGACGCCCTCGCCGCGAAGTACCTGCAGGCGACCGCCCAGTACGTCGAGATGTTCCGGGGGCTCGTCGGCCCCTACCCCTACGGCAAGTTCGCGCTCGTCGAGAACTTCTGGGAGACCGGCTACGGGATGCCGTCGTACACGCTCCTCGGCCCCCAGGTCATCCGCTTCCCGTTCATCCTCAGCTCGTCCTACCCGCACGAGATCCTCCACAACTGGTGGGGGAACTCGGTCTTCGTGGACTACGCGACCGGCAACTGGTGCGAGGGGCTGACCGCGTACATGGCCGACCACCTCATCCAGGAGCAGCGGGGGCGCGCGGAGGACTACCGGCGCGACACGCTGCAGAAGTACAGGAGCTACGTGCGCGACGGGCGCGACTTCCCGCTCACCGAGTTCCGCTCGCGCCACAGCGCGGCCACCGAGGCGGTCGGCTACGGGAAGACGCTCATGGTCTTCCACATGATCCGCCAGGCGCTGGGCGACGACGGCTTCCGGAAGTGGGCGGCCGGCTTCTACCGCCAGTACCGGGGGAAGCAGGCCTCGTTCGCCGACGTGCGGAGGTCGGTGGAGTCGGTGGCGGGGCGGGACCTCTCGCGCTTCTTCGCCGATCACGTCGAGAAGCCGGGCGCCGCGGTCCTGCAGGCGTCCGTCGGCGACGTGCGCGAGGTCGGGGGCGCGTGGGAGGTGAAGGGCGTGCTGAAGCAGGCCCAGGCCGGCCCGCCGCTCCTCCTCGAGGTGCCGTTGGTGGTCGAGACCGTCGGGACGCCGGCGATCCACCGCGTGCGGACGGAGACCGCGGAGACGCCGTTCACCCTGAGGACCGACGCGAAGCCGATCGCCCTGCACGTGGACCCCTCGTTCGACGTCTTCCGCCTGCTCGACCCGCGCGAGACCCCGCCCTCGATCGGCCAGATCTTCGGCGAGCCGCGCATCCTGGCCGTCCTGCCGTCGAGGGCGCCCCCCGCCGAGCAGGACGGATGGCGGACGCTGGTCCTGGGCTGGACGAGCGAGAGCCAAGCGGTCGAGGTGAGGAGCGACGCCGAGGTGGCCGAGCTGCCGGAGGACCGGGCGGTGTGGCTGCTCGGCCGGGCGAACGCGCTCGCGCCGAAGCTGTTCACCCCCGGCGCCGACTTCGCCCTCGACGCGGAGAAGCTGTCGGTGGACCGCGAGTCGATGCCGCTCGCCGGCCACTCGGTCGTGCTCGTGCGCCGCCACCCGGCGAACCTGGAGAAGGCGGTCGGCTGGATCTTCGCCGACGGCCTCGCCGCCCTGCCCGGCCTCGGCCGCAAGCTCCCGCACTACGGCAAGTACTCCTACCTCGGCTTCGAGGGCGACGAGCCGGCGAACGTGCTCAAGGGCCAGTGGACGACCGCCGACTCGCCGCTGCGGGTCGACCTGCGTCCTTCGGCCGAACGCGGCCCGGGCCTGGGCGCCCTCGTTCTCCCGGCGCGCAAGGCCCTCGCCGAGCTGCCGCCGGTCTTCTCGCAGAAGGCCCTCCTCGACCACGTCACCTGGCTCTCGGCTCCCGAGCGCGAGGGGAGGGGGATCGGCACGAGGGGGCTCGACGCGGCCGCGGAGTACGTGGCGGAGGCGTTCCGGGCCGCGGGGCTGCGGCCGGGCGGCGAGAACGGGACGTACTTCCAGCCGTTCGCGTCGCCGCGCTCGCCTTCGGGCGCTCCCGTGACGCTGCGCAACGTGATCGGCGTCCTTCCGGGCTCGAGGGCGGAGTGGGCCGGGCAGTCGGCGCTCGTCACCGCCCACTACGACCACCTCGGCTTCGGGTGGCCGGACGCGCGCAAGGGCGAGGAGGGGAAGCTGCACCCCGGGGCCGACGACAACGCGAGCGGCGTGGCCGTGATGCTGGAGCTCGCGAAGGCGCTCGCCTCGGGGGAGAAGCCGCAGCGGACGATCGTCTTCGTCGCGTTCGCCGGCGAGGAGGCCGGCCTCCTCGGCTCGAAGCACTACGTCGAGCACCCTGTCTTCCCGCTCGAGAGGACGATCGGCGTCATCAACCTCGACACCGTGGGCCGTCTCTTCGACAAGAAGGTGTCGGTGATCGCCACCGGCAGCGCCAGCGAGTGGCCGCACATCTTCCGCGGGGCCGGCTTCGTGACCGGCGTCGAGGGACGGATGATCCCGGAGGCGCTCGAGTCGTCCGACCAGAAGAGCTTCATCGACGCGGGGGTCCCGGCGGTGCAGATCTTCACGGACCCCCACGCCGACTACCACCGCCCCGGCGACACCGCGGACAAGGTCGACGGGCCGGGCCTCGTCAAGGTCGCGACGTTCGTGAAGGAAGGGATCGTCTACCTCGGCGAGCGCGAGCAGCCGCTCACGAGCACGATCGCGTCGATGAAGGCCGTCTCCCCGACCGCGACGGCGGGGGCGAGCCCGTCCGCAACCGGGGCCGCCAGTCCCGCGGGAGTCCCGGCCGGGGCGGGCCAGGGCCGCCGCGTCAGCTTCGGCACGATGCCCGACTTCGCGTTCGCCGGCCCCGGCGTCAAGGTCGCGGCCGTGACCCCGGGCTCGCCCGCCGAGAAGGCGGGCGTGAAGGAGGGCGACGTGGTCCTGAAGGTGGCGGGGCAGGACGTGGCCAACCTGCAGGCCTACTCGGCGATCCTGCGCGGGCTTTCCCCGGGGCAGACCGTGAAGGTCCTGCTCGGTCGCGGAGGAAAGGAAGAGACGCTCGACGTGACCCTCGTGGAGCGCTGAGGAGAGGCCCGTGGATGTCGCCCGCGTGCTGAGACTCGTGGGACCCTTCCTCGAAGGACGGGGAGAGCCGTGGGCGCTGGTCGGCGGCCTGGCTGTGCTCGCGTGGGGCGCTCCGCGGGCCACCTTCGACGCCGACGTCCTCGTCCCGCGCGACGTCCAGGGCGACCTCGTGCGCTTCCTCGAAGCGAAGGGATTCCGCACGCTCTCGCTCAGCCCGGGCTTCTCCAGCCACGAGCACGAGGACCCCGGGCTCGGCCGTGTCGACGTGCTGTACGTCGACGGTCCGACGGCGCAGGCCGTGTTCGGGGGATGCTCGCGCCGGTCGCTCTGCGAAGGGCTCGAGGCGCCGGTTCCCCGCGCCGAGCACCTCGTGGCCATGAAGGTCCAGGCCTTCGCGAGGGACCGCGAGCGCTTTTCGGACCTGGCCGACCTGCGGTTTCTCCTGGGGCTCCCCGGACTCGACATCGACGAGGCCCGGGGCTACTTCGAGCAGGCCGGGCTCCTCGACTACTTCGAGAGGCTGAGGCGCCGGTGAGCGCCCCGGGCTTCGACCTCGGCCTCGGCGAGGAGGATTTCCGAGCGATGCGCGAGGCGCGCAGGAGGCCCCATGCGATCGACCGCGGGGCGGCGCTCCGCCTGATGGCGTCAGCCTCCGCGGCCGTCGCCGCCGCGGTCCGGCGGCGGCCGCCCCTCACCGGCCCCCCTTTCACGCTCCCGGGGCACGAGGAGCCGCAGGCCCTCGACCCCGCGCCGCCGCGGCGGTAGGCTACGGCTCCCATGCCGGAGCAAGCGAGGCGGAACCCGGGCTGCGCGTTCGACGCGGACTGGGTGGCCTCCGTCCGGGTGAACCGCAGCGCGGTCGAGCGGCGGGCGGACACGCTCACCAAGCGCCGGACGGTCAAGAAGGACTGGCAGGCGGCATGGCTGCTGCGGGCCGTCGAGACGATCGACCTGACGACGCTGTCGGGGGACGACACGCCGGGGACCGTCCGCCGGCTCTGCGCGAAGGCCCGCCAGCCGGTGCGCGCCGACCTGCTGGAGGCGCTCGGCGTCGATCCCGGGTCGGTCCGGGTCGGCGCGGTCTGCGTGTACCACGCGATGGTCGAGGCCGCCGTCGGGGCGCTCCGCGGGTCGGGGATCCCGGTCGCGGCGGTGTCCACCGGCTTTCCGGCCGGCCTCACGCCCCACGAGCTGAAGCTGCGCGAGATCGAGATGTCGGTCGAAGCCGGTGCGCGCGAGATCGACGTCGTGATCAGCCGGCACCTCGCGCTCACCGGCCAGTGGAAGGCGCTCCACGCCGAGGTCCGCGCCTTCCGCAAGGCCTGCGGCCGGGCCCACATGAAGACGATCCTCGCCACCGGCGAGCTCGGGACGCTCGCGAACGTGGCGAAGGCCAGCCTCGTGTGCATGATGGCGGGGGCTGACTTCATCAAGACGTCGACCGGCAAGGAGCCGACGAACGCCACGCTCCCGGTCAGCCTCGTCATGGTCCGGGCGATCCGCGAGTACCTCGAGCGGACGGGCCACGCGGTGGGCTTCAAGCCCGCTGGCGGCCTGCGCACGGCGAAGCAGGCGCTCGACTGGCTCGTCCTGATGAAGGAGGAGCTGGGCGACGGATGGCTCTCGCCGGATCGCCTGCGGCTCGGGGCGAGCACGCTGCTCGGGGACATCGAGCGGCAGCTCGAGCACCACGTGACCGGCGCCTACTCCGCCTCCTTCCGGCATCCGATGGGGTGAGCCGCGCATGAAAGAGCGCACGAAGAGCCGGGTCGCGAGCGTCCTCACGACGATGGAGTACGGGCCCGCGCCCGAGGCGGCCGGAGCGGCCGTGGAGTGGCTGGAGGCGCACGGCCGCACGTTCGGGTCGTTTATCGACGGCGCCTTCACCGCGCCGGGGGAGCTGTTCGAGACGCTCTACCCGGCCACGGGGAAGCCGCTCGCGCGGGTGACCCAGGCGACCCCGGCCGACGTCGACGCGGCCGTGGCCGCCGCTCGCCGGGCCCAGGAGGGCTGGGCGGCGCTCTCCGGCCACGCTCGGGCGCGTCACCTCTACGCGATCGCCCGCCACGTGCAGAAGCAGGCCCGGCTCTTCGCCGTCCTCGAGACGCTCGACAACGGCAAGCCGATCCGCGAGACGCGCGACATCGACGTCCCGCTGGTGGCCCGCCACTTCTACCACCACGCGGGGTGGGCCGAGCTGCGTGACGCGGAGCTCCCGGGCGCCCGCCCGGTCGGAGTCGTCGGCCAGATCATCCCGTGGAACTTCCCGCTCCTCATGCTGGCGTGGAAGATCGCCCCCGCCCTCGCGATGGGGAACACCGTCGTCCTGAAGCCCGCGGAGTGGACGTCGCTCACCGCGCTCCTCTTCGCGGAGGTCTGCCGGGACACCGGCCTGCCCCCGGGCGTCGTCAACATCGTGACCGGGGACGGGAAGGTGGGGGAGCGGATCGTTCGCCACCCCGGGATCGACAAGATCGCGTTCACCGGCTCGACCGAGGTCGGACGGATCCTCCGCGACGCGACGGCGGGGAGCGGCAAGAAGCTGTCGCTCGAGCTCGGGGGCAAGTCGCCGTTCGTCGTCTTCGACAGCGCCGACCTCGACAGCGTCGTCGAGGGCGTGGTCGACGCAATCTGGTTCAACCAGGGCCAGGTCTGCTGCGCGGGCTCGCGGCTGCTCGTGCAGGAGAGCGTCGCGCCGAGGCTCCTCGCCAAGCTGCGCGCGCGGATGGAGAAGCTGCGCGTCGGCGACCCGCTCGACAAGGCGATCGACATCGGGGCGATCATCGCCCCCGCCCAGCTCCGGAAGATCGACCGGCTGGTGAAGCAGGGCGCCTCCGAGGGGGCGACGCTGTGGCAGCCGTCCTGGGCCTGCCCGAAAGAGGGCTGGTTCTACCCGCCCACGATCCTCGCCGGCGTGGCGCCCGCCTCGACCGCGGCCCAGGTGGAGATCTTCGGCCCCGTCCTGGTGACGCTGACGTTCCGCACGCCGCAGGAGGCGGTGGCCCTCGCCAACAACAGCCGCTACGGGCTCGCCGCCAGCGTGTGGAGCGAGGACATCAACCTCGCGCTCGACGTGGCGCGACAGGTCAAGGCGGGCGTCGTCTGGGTCAACAGCACGAACCTGTTCGACGCGGCCTCCGGCTTCGGCGGGTACCGCGAGAGCGGCTTCGGGCGCGAGGGGGGGCGCGAGGGGCTGTTCGAGTACGTGCGGACGGGCTTCGCGCCACCCGCGCCGGCGAGAGAGGTTCCGCGGCAGGACCCCCCGCCCGCGGTGGACACCGCGCTCCCGCCGATCGACCGGACGGCCAAGCTGTTCGTCGCCGGCAGGCAGGTGCGGCCGGACTCCGGCTACAGCCGGAAGGTGCTCGATCCGTGGGGCCGCGGGATCGCCGAGGTGGGGGAGGGCAACCGCAAGGACGTTCGGAACGCGGTCGAGGCCGCCCGCGCGGCGTCGGGCTGGGCGAGCCAGACCGCCCACGGCCGGGCGCAGGTCCTCTACTACGTGGCCGAGAATCTCTCCGCGCGCGCGGAGGAGCTCGGGGCGCGGATCGGCCGGATGACGGGGGACCCGGCGGGGGCGAGGGCCGAGGTCGCAAGCTCCGTCGAGCGCCTCTTCGCCTGCGCGGCGTGGGCCGACAAGTGGGACGGCGCCGTTCACCACACGCCGCTGCGCAACGTGACCCTCGCGATGAACGAGCCGGTCGGCACGGTGGGCATCCTGTGCCCCGACGAGGCGCCGCTGCTCGCCTTCGTCACCCTCGTCGGCGGGGCGATCGCGATGGGGAACACCGTGATCGCCGTCCCGTCCGAGCGCCACCCCCTCGCCGCCACGGACTTCTACCAGGTCCTCGAGACGAGCGACGTGCCGGCAGGCGTCGTCAACATCGTGACCGGCGCCCGCGACGAGCTCGCGAAGGTGATCGCCGAGCACGCGGACGTCGACGCGGCGTGGTACTTCGGGGGCCCGGAGGGCGCCGCGCTCGTCGAGCGCGCCTCGGCGGGCAACCTCAAGCAGACCTGGACGTGCTCGGCGCCCCTCGACTGGGCGAACGCGGACCTGCGCGAGCTGCTGCGCCACGCCACGCAGGTCAAGAACATCTGGGTCCCGTACGGGGCCTGAGCCCCGGGACGGACGGCCCGCGGCGTAAGCGCGTTTGACGGTTCCCCACCCGCCCGCTAGGCTCCGGGGCCATGACGACCGACAGCGCCTTCATCGGCCCCGCCGGACTCCTGCTCGCTCTTCTCACGCTTCCTCTCGGCGCCGCCACCGCCCTTGCCGACGGCGCCCGGGTCGCCGTGTTCCGGGCTCCCGGGTTCCCCACGACGGACGCCTCGGTGGTGGACGACCGAACGTTCGCCGCCGCCCTGTCCGGCCTCGACGCCGATGCGTTCGACTCGCCCTCGGCCCTCGCCTCGGGCCTGCGGCGCGGCGACCACCGCGCGCTCGTCCTGCCCTACGGGAGCGCGTTCCCGCTCGAAGCGTGGCCGGCGATCCGGGACTTCGTGAAGCAGGGCGGCAGCCTCGTCGTTCTCGGCGGGGCGCCCTTCCACCAGCCGGTGCGCTCGGAAGCCGGGCGGTACGTCCTCGGCATCCGCCAGCCCACCTTCGCCCACGAGCTGCTGATCGGCCCCTCGGACGAGCTGCGGCCGGCCGATTTCGCCGGGCCGCTCGAGGCGCGGTCGGTCGCGACGAGCGAGTGGGCGGGCCCCGTTCCCGCGGCGGGCCGCACGTGGGCGCTCCACGCGCGGCTCGCCTCGCGGGCGGACGCGACGCTCGGCGGCGGCCCCGAGGGCTGGCGCGACGGCGTCCTTCGCCCCCTCGTGCACGTCGTCGACGCGCAGGGCGCGCCGCGGATGTGCCCCCTCCTCGAGATCGACCGGATGCGCGGGACGGACGCCGGCGGGCGCTGGGTCTTCGCGCCGACCGACGCGCCGCTCGACGCGGGGACGATCCGCGCCCTGGTCGGCCGGGCCCTGGAGGGGGCGGTCGAGCTCGACGCGCGGCCGGTGAGGGCGGCCGTCGAGCCGGGGGAGGCGCCCATCCTCAGGGTGATCCTGCGCCGTCCCGCGCCCCGCGAGGACGAGAGCGTCGCGACGCGGGCCCGGGTGGTCGTCCGGAGCCAGGGCGGCGAAGAGGTCTACGCCGGCGAGGTCGATCTGTCGGGCCCGCGCGAGATGCGCACCGGCCTGCTCACGCTCAAGGCCGCGGCGGAGCTCCCGCCGGGCCTTCACCGCGTGGAGGTCTCGATCCCGGACGCGCCGTGGCATCCCCGCTCGGCCACGGCCGGCTTCTGGGTGAAGGACGAGCGCCTGCTCGCCTCGGGGCCGAAGCTCGCGGTGTCGCGCGACTGGATCCGCGCCGACGGCAAGGTGCTGCCGGTCGTCGGGACGACCTACATGGCGTCCGACGTCCACCGCAAGTTCCTCTTCGAGCCCAACCCCGCGGTCTGGGACCGTGACTTCGCGGAGATGAAGCGCCAGGGGATCAACATGGTGCGCACCGGCCTGTGGACGGCGTGGTCGCGGGTCATGATCGACCCCGGGGCGGTCGACGAGAACGTCCTCTCCGCCCTCGACGCGTACGTGCTCACCGCGGCGCGGCACGGGATCCTCGTCTGCTTCAACTTCTACGCCTTCCTCCCGCCGGCCTACGGCGACGCGAACCCGTACCTCGGCCCGCGGGCGCTCGAGGGCCAGCGGGCGCTCCTGACCGCGGTCGCGCGGCGCTACCGCGGCGTCGGCTGGGTGCACTGGGACCTCATCAACGAGCCCTCCTACGCGCCGCCGGAAGGAGTGTGGAAGAACCTGCCCATCGGCGACGAGCACGAGGCCCGGGCGTGGCGCTCGTGGGCCCTCGCGAGGCACGGCGACGACCTCGACCGCCTGCGCGACCTCTGGCGCGACCGCACGGACGCGCTCCTCGCGGCGCCCGGCGCCGACGAGATCGGCCACAACTTCCTCCGGGAGCACCGGCGGCCGCGCAAGGTGCGCGACTTCTTCGAGTTCACCCAGGTGGCGGTGGCCGGGTGGGCGGCCACCCTGCGCGACACCCTGAAAGCGGCGGGCGGCGACGCGCTCGTCACGCTCGGCCAGGACGAAGGCGGCGCCGGGACCCGACCCGCGCAGCTCCTGCACGCCGACTCGGTCGACTACACCGCCATCCACACGTGGTGGAACAACGACGACCTCCTGTGGGACGGGGTGATGACGAAGGCCCTCGGCAAGCCGAACATGCACCAGGAGACGGGCCTCATGAGCCTCCAGGACCCGGACGGCGCCCCGTGGCGCACGCCGGCGGCGGCGGCCGACCTGCTCGACCGCAAGTTCGCCTACGCCTTCGCCGGCCGCGGGGCGGGGGTGATCCAGTGGGCCTGGAACGTCAACCCGTACCAGCCGATCGACAACGAGGCGACGATCGGCGTCAACCGCCAGGACGGGACGGCCAAGCTCGAGCGAGACGCGCTCCTGCGCTTCGCGGCGTTCTTCGAGGCGGCGGGGCCCTGGCTCGACGACTTCGAGCCCGAGCCGGTCGCTTTGGTCGTGCCGTACGCGCGGCTTCTCTCCGGGCGACCGGGCGGAATCGACCACACCAAGCGTCTCGTCCGGCTCCTGGCGCAGCGCCACGGGGTCGTGCCCCAGGCCCTCCCCGACATCCGGCTCACCGCCGGGCAGCTTCGCGGCGTCAAGCTCACGATCGTTCCCGCGCCCGAGATGATCGACGAGGAAGCCGCGCGGGCGCTCGTCGAGGCGTCGAAGGCCGGCACGAAGGTCCTGATCACGGGGGCGGTCGAGGGCGACTCGTACGGCCGGCCGACGCCGTCGCTCGTCGCCCTCGGCGTCCTCGGCGAGAGCCGGCCGGTGGCGCTCCACGAGACGACCGGCTGGGGGGCGCCCGCCGGGACGTCGCGGCCGGTCACGTTCGAGAGCCTGGCCCAGCACTGGCTGAAGCGAGGCACGAAGCCGGGCCCGATCGCCCTGACCGGCGCCGTCTGGCACGAGCCGCTGCCCCTCGACTTCGCCCGCGAGACCGAGCCGCTCGACGCGCTGCTGGGGGTCGCCTTGAAGGCGGCGGGCGTGCCGACGCACCCGGCCGCGGATGGGGTGGCTGTCCGGGTCCTCCGGGCGCCCCGGGCCGTGCTCGTGGCCTGCGTCAACGAGACGCCCACGCCGGTGCGGCGCCCCGTCGTGGTCGATGGTCGGCCGGTCGTGATCCCGGTGGCGGCCCTGCGCTCGAGGCTCGTGCTGCTCGAGCGAGGTACCGGGAAGGTGCTGGCGGCGACGGCGGGCGAGGCGATTCGATGAATGCCTCGGGCCGGGTCGTCCTGGCGGTCGCGATCGTGCTCGTCGACCTCGTCCTGTTCGCGGTGCCCTTGACCGCTTTCGTGGCGGCCTACGTCATCGTGGCCCGTCCGCCCTGGTTCCGGGAGTGGGTGGCGCGACTCTACGAGCCGGCGTGAGACCGGCGCGGCGGTCGCTCGTGCTCGGGGCCCGTCTCGTCGTCCGCGAGTCGTGCGGCGCCTGCCGGGGCCGCGGGGAGGTGTGAGATGTGGATCGTGGAGTCGTACCCGCTCGCCGTGGCGCTGTGCGTGGTGACGATGCTGTGCTGGGGGTCCTGGGCGAACACCCAGAAGCTCGCGAGCCGCGAGTGGCGCTTCCAGCTCTTCTACTGGGACTACGCGATCGGGGTCCTTCTCCTCGCGCTCCTGCTCGCGTTCACCTTGGGCAGCACGGGGGACGCGGGGCGGCCGTTCCTCGCCGACCTGAGGCAGGCCGAGGGACGAAGCCTCTGGTCCGCGTTCCTCGGTGGCGTCGTCTTCAACCTCTCGAACATCCTGCTCGTCGCCGCGATCGACATCGCGGGCATGGCCGTCGCCTTCCCGATCGGCGTCGGCCTCGCCCTCGCTCTCGGGGTCATCACGAACTACGTGGCGACGCCGGTGGGGAACCCGGTGCTGCTGTTCGCCGGCGTCGCGGGCGTCGTCCTCGCGATCCTGCTCTCGGCGGCCGCCTACCGTCGCCTGCCGAGCCAGGGGGCGCGGACGAGCGGGAAGGGGATCGCGATCTCGGTGGTGGCTGGCCTCCTGATGGGGTACTTCTACCGCTTCGTCGCGGCCTCGATGTCGACCGACTTTCGCAACCTCGAGCCCGGCAAGCTCGGCCCCTACACGGCTGTCGTCGTCTTCTCCCTGGGGCTGCTGCTCTCGAACCTCCTCTGGAATACGCTCGTGATGGCGCGCCCGTTCGTCGGCGAGCCGGTGCCCTTCGGCGACTACTTGCGCAAGGGGACGGCGCGGCTGCACGCGGTCGGCATCCTCGGCGGCGCGATCTGGAACCTCGGGATGTCGCTGTCGATCATCGCCTCCGGGGCCGCCGGCTTTGCGATCTCCTACGGTCTCGGCCAGGGGGCGACGCTCGTGGCCGCGCTGTGGGGCGTCTTCGTCTGGAAGGAGTTCGCGAAGGCGCCTCCCGGCACGAGCCGCCTCCTCGCCGCGATGTTCGCGGCGTTCGTGATCGGCCTCGCCCTCATCGTCTACGCGCGGGTGGCCTGAGGTGGGCGCGCCGATCACGGTCGTGGGCAGCCTGAACATGGACTTCGTCGTGCAGGTCGCGGTCCTGCCGAGGCCGGGGGAGACGGTGCGGGGCGAGGGCTTCGCCACGATCCCCGGGGGCAAGGGCGCCAACCAG
Organism: uncultured Acidobacteriota bacterium; assembly: GCA_964561785.1. Taxonomy (GTDB): domain Bacteria; phylum Acidobacteriota; class Vicinamibacteria; order Fen-336; family Fen-336; genus DATBSL01. The sequence continues at coordinate 15,989 of CAZLRF010000010.1, forward strand.
GCGACCGCGGCCGGCAAGCTCGGCGGCCGGGTGCGGATGGTCGGCCGGGTGGGGGACGACGTGTTCGGCCGGCAGCTGCGGGACAGCCTGGCCGCGGCCGGCGTCGACACGTCGGCGGTGGCGACGACTCCGGCCTCGCCGTCCGGCGTCGCCCTCATCTTCGTCGAGGCGGGGGGCCAGAACGAGATCGTGGTGGCGGGAGGGGCGAACGAGCGGCTCGCCCCCGCGGACGTCGAGGCGGCGCTGCGGGGGCCCTCGGGCGGATTCCTGCTGCTGCAGCTCGAGTCGCCGATGGACACCGTCGAGCGCGCGGCGGCGCTCGGCCGAGAGCACGGGATGACGGTGATCCTCGACCCGGCTCCCGCTCGGCCGCTCTCCGACGGCCTGCTGGGAGCGGTCGACGTCCTGACGCCGAACGAGAGCGAGGCCATGGCGCTGCTGGGGCGGGGGCAGGGCACGGTGTCGCTCGCCGAGGCGCCCGAGGTCGCGCGCGCGCTGCGGGAGCGGGGCCCGCGGGCCATCGTGCTCAAGATGGGGGAGAAGGGAGCCTTCGTCGACGACGGCACGAGCGGGCGCCACGTCCCGGGCCTGAAGGTCGAGGCGGTGGACGCCACCGCGGCCGGGGACACGTTCAACGGCGCCCTCGCCGTGGCCCTCGCCGAGGGGCGGGGGATGGCGGAGGCGCTCGGGTTCGCGAACGCCGCGGCCGCGATCTCGGTGACGCGCCTCGGCGCCCAGGCCTCGATCCCGGGCCGGGACGAGGTGGACGCGGTGTACTCGAAGTGACGCCCCGTGGGGCGGGGCGAGGGGGCGAGAGAATGAGGTTCGCGAGGAAGAGCGTGGCCGCCGGGGCGGCCGTCCTCGGGCTCCTGGGGGCGCAGGCCCTGCCGGCGGCCGAGGCCCCGGCGCGGAGGATGAGCCGGGCCGTTCTCGAGGACAAAGTCCGCGGGGGATGGGCCGGCCAGATGATCGGCGTGGCTTTCGGCGCCCCGACCGAGTTCCAGTCGAACGGGAAGATCCTCGAGGGCGAGCTGCGGTGGACCCCGGACATGATCGCGAACACGATCCACCAGGACGACCTCTACGTGGAGATGACCTTCGCCCATGTCATGGACCGGATCGGGCTCGACGCGAGCACCGAGCAGTACGGCGAGATGTTCAAGGACTCGAAGTACAGCCTGTGGCACGCGAACGCCGGCGCCCGGCGCAACCTCAGCCGGGGGATCCGGGCGCCTCTCTCGGGCCACCCGGACTTCAACATCCACGCGAACGACATCGACTTCCAGATCGAGTCCGACTTCATCGGCCTCATGTGCCCGGGGCTGCCCCAGGCCTCGAACCTCTACGCCGACCGCGTCGGCCGGGTGATGAACTACGGCGACGGGCTCTACGGGGGGATGCTCTTCGGGGCGATGTACGCGACGGCCTTCTTCGAGACCGACCCCCGCCGGGTGGTCGAGCAGGGGTTGCTCGCCATCCCCGCCGAGAGCGGCTACGCGAGGGTGATCCGCGACGTGCTGGCCTGGCACGCGGAGGACCCGACGGACTGGCGCCGGACCTGGCGGCGGATCGAGGAGAAGTGGAACCGCGACGACCCGTGCCCGGACGGGGCGGGGGTCCCGTTCAACATCGACGCGCGGCTCAACGGGGCCTACGTGGTCCTCGGCCTCCTCTACGGCGGCGGCGACTTCGCGAAGACCCTCGAGGTCGCGACCCGGGCCGGTCAGGACTCCGACTGCAACCCCTCGAGCGCGGCCGGCATCCTCGGCGTCATGCTCGGCTACGAGCGGATCCCGCCGATCTGGCGCTCCGGTATCCCCGCCCTCGCCGACACGAAGTTCGAGTTCACGCCGTATTCGTTCGAAGACATCGTGGCCTCCACGCTGGCCCGGGCCTCCAGGATCATCGTGGCCGCAGGCGGCTCGGTGGGCTCCTCCGAGGTCGTGATCCCCGTGCAGGCTCCGAAGGCCCCGCCCCTCGAGCAGTGGGACCCGGGGATCCCTGCGCGGGTCGAGCTCTCCGACCCCGCCTGGTCGTGGCAAGGCGGCTGGGCGGTCGAGACGATGAAGAACGACTGGTCGTCCTGGACGGTGCGGCGGGCCGGGGGGCCGGGAGACCAGGCGACGTTCTCGTTCACCGGCACCGGGGTCGCGATCTCCGGCACGATGGGCCAGGACGGCGGGCGGGCCGACGTCTACCTCGACGGGGCGAAGGCGGGGGAGATCGACGCCTGGATCCCCGAGCGGACCTTCGACGACGACTACTGGCACGTGACGGGGCTCGCGGACGGCCCCCACACGGTGCGGATCGTGGCCCGGGCGGACGCGGACGTCCGGTCGAAGGGCCGGGCGCTGCGGCTCCAGCGGGCGGTCGTCTACCGGCCCCGCCCGTAGGCCATAATGGACGGGTCCCGCGCCGCAAGCCTCGCGGGGGTCAGCTCTCGAATCTTGACCCCGGCGTCAAGAGGCACGGGTCGAGAAGCGACCCCGGCCGCGGAAGACATGGCAAGGAGAAGCTCATGAAGAAGGTCCTCTGGGCGGGCGCCCTCGCGCTCGCGGTCGCTCTCGTGGCCCTCGCCCCCGCGCCGGTCGCGGCGCAGGAGAAGCTCGAGGGCAAGGCGTTCGACTCGGCCTACGTGAAGGACTTCTACCTCGAGGGGAACGCGATCCCCACGCAGAAGCGCAACACCGTGATCCTCAAGGACAAGGACGGCAAGCGGATGGTGTTCGGGCTGCTCGACACGACCGGCTACAGCGCGGAGATCCAGGCGAAGTACGCGGGCTTCGCGATCGTCGAGAAGAAGGCCTCGATCGGAGGCGTCCCCGTCGCGACGGGCGCCTTCGGGATCGGCGTCGTGAAGGGCACCCCGGCCGAGGGCCCCGGCAAGCTGGTGATCTACGACGTGGCGGGGACCAAGGTCGGCGAGGCGGTCGCACAGTGGGACGCGGCCCTCGCCCAGCCGGTGCCGCTGCAGTTCACGAACGGCCGGCTCTACGTCGGCCGCCACTACGTCGAGGTGAAGTAGTCGCTCTTCACCGGCCGCGGGGGGGCTCCTCGAGGAGCTCCCCCGCCTCGTCCGCCCGGTAGTGCCGGTCGGCCGGCACGTCCCTCCACTCGCCCACCTGCCCGCTCGGCCACTCCACCCGGACGAGGTCCGCCTTCGCCGCCGCCCCGAGTCCGAAATGGGCCCGGGGGTCGCTCGCGGAGTAGATGCTGAGCGACCGCTTCACCTCGCGGAGCTGGGAGAGGCTGCCCGCGCGCACCGTGACCTTCGCCCCGATCGCGTCGCGGTTGCTCTTCCTCCCGACCGCCCGGACCTGCAGCCAATGGCCGCCCTCGGTGTCGTTGCGCAGGACGAGCGGAGGGCCGTCCAGGCAGGCCACGACCACGTCCACGTCGCCGTCGTTGTCGAGGTCGGCGAGCGCGGTTCCGCGGCCGAGGACCGGCTTCGTCGCCCCGGAGCCGGCGGAGACGTCGGCGAACGTCCCGTCCCGGCTGTTGCGGTAGACGCCGAGGGCGGGCTGCTCGTAGGTCTCCCGGCCGGCCGTGCCCCGCAGGTGCGGGTAGACGTGACCGTTCGAGTGGACGAGGTCCGCGTAGCCGTCGCGGTCGAGATCGACGAAGCCGGCGCCCCACTTCACGTGGGGCCAGCCCGGCTCCTTGATCCGCGCCCGGGCGGCGACGTCCTCGAAGAGCAGGCCCCCCAGGTTGCGGTAGAGCGTCGAGTAGTCGCTCGCGAAGTGGGCGGCGAAGAGGTCGGGGCGGCCGTCGTTGTCGTAGTCGGCGGCGTCCACCCCCATGCTGGCCTGCTCGTTCCCGTCCCCGCTCACCGCGGTCCCGCTCGGGAAGCCGCGCTCGTCGAAGCGGCCGTCGCCCCGATTCACGAACAGGTAGTTCGGGGTCGCGTCGTTCGCCACGTAGAGGTCGAGATCCCCGTCCCCGTCCACGTCCGACGCGACCACGCCGAGGCCGAAGTAGCTCCCTTCGTCGAGGAGCCCCGCGTCCGCGGAGACCTCGGTGAAGGTCGAGTCGGCGTTCTGTCGGAAGTAGACGTCGCGGGCGCCGGGGAGCCCCCGCGGCCCGCAGAGCACCGGGACGCCGAGATACGAGCACGTGCCTCCCGCCCGGCCCTCGGGCAGCCGGTCCGGGCCCACGTCGAGGTACGAGGCCACGTACAGGTCGAGTCGCCCGTCACGGTCGAAATCGGCGAAGACCGCCGAGGAGCTCCACCCCGGCGCCCGGATCCCGGCCCTCTCCGTCACGTCGGTGAACCTGCCGCCCCCGTCGTTGCGGTAGAGGACGTCCGGGCCGAGGTTCGTGAGGTAGACGTCGACGAAGCCGTCGTTGTCGTAGTCGGCGGCGCTCACCCCGACCCCCCAGCCGCCCCTCGTCAGCCCCGCCTGGCGCGTCACGTCCTCGAACGTCAGGTCGCCGCGGTTGCGGTAGAGGATCGGCCCCGGGTTCTCGCCCCGGCGCCAGCGCTCCATGGAGGACCCGCGCGAGAAGAGGAGGTCCGTCCAGCCGTCGTTGTCGTAGTCGAGGGCCGCGACCCCGCCCCCCTTCACCTCGAAGATGTAGTCCTTCCGGTCGGGGTCACCGGTGGAGTTCACGAACGTGATCCCGGTGGCCGTCGTCACGTCGGTGAACCGGATGGGGGGGGGCGGCGGGTCGGGGGCGGGGGCCGCGAGGAGGAGCGCCGCCGGGGCGAGCAGGAGCGCGGGCAGGAGGCGGGCCGGGCGACGAGGGCGCATGGCCCATCGTAGCCCGGCCCGTCGGGTGAAATCAGGCGGCGAGCACCGCCTCGATCTGGTCGACCGCCCAGTCCAGCTGCTCGCGGGTGACGACGAGCGGGGGAGCGAGGCGGATCGTGTTCACGTGGGTGTCCTTGCACAGGAGCCCCCGGTCCTTGAGGGCGTAGCAGTACTGGCGGGCCCCGCCGGCCTCCGGCACGAGCTCGACGCCCGCCCACAGGCCGAGGCAGCGGGTCTCCTTGACGAGCTTCGAGCGGATGGCCTTGAGGCGCGCGTCGAGGTGGACGCCGAGCTCGGCCGCCCGCTCGACGAGCTTCTCCTCCACGAGGACGTCGAGCGACGCGATCCCGACCGCGCACGCGAGCGGGTTGCCGCCGTAGGTCGAGCCGTGGATGCCGGGGGTGAAGACGTCCATCACCTCGGCCTTCGCGAGGAAGGCGGAGACCGGGTAGAAGCCGCCCGAGAGCGCCTTGCCGATCGTGACCCCGTCGGGCCGGATGCCCTCGTGCTCGAAGGCGAACAGCTTCCCGGTGCGGCCGAGGCCGGACTGGATCTCGTCGAGGATCAGCAGCGCGCGGTTCGCGTCACAGACCTCGCGCAGGCCTCGGAGGTACCCCTTCGGGGGAATGATGACCCCGCCCTCGCCCTGGATCGGCTCGACGAGGACCGCGCAGGTCCGCGGCGTGATCGCCGCGCGCACCGCCTCGGCGTCGCCGTACCGGACGATGCGGAAGCCCGGGTTGAACGGCCCGAAGCGGCTCGTCGAATCGGGATCGGTCGAGAAGCCGACGATGGTCGTCGTCCGGCCGTGGAAGTTCCCCTCCGCGACGACGATCTCGGCCTCGGGGTAGGGGATGCCCTTCACGTCGTAGCCCCACTTGCGCGAGGCCTTGATCGCCGTCTCCACCGCCTCCGCCCCGCTGTTCATGGGCAGGGCCTTGTCGAAGCCGGTGAGAGTGCACAGCTTCTCGAGGAACACCGGCAGGCGGTCGTTGCGGAAGGCCCGCGAGGTGAGCGCGAGCTTGCGGGCCTGGGCGACGAGCGCCTCGGCGATCCGCGGGTGGTTGTGGCCCTGGTTCACGGCCGAGTAGGAAGCCAGGAAGTCCATGTAGCGCTTCCCCTCGACGTCCCACAGCCAGACCCCCTCGCCCCGCTCGCACACGACGTCGAGCGGGTGGTAGTTGTGGGACCCGTAACGCTCCTCGAGGGCGATCAGGGACTCGGCCTTGGACGGGGTGGTGGCGACGGTCATGCGAAGCCTCTCGCGGTCTGGTTCTCTTCGCCCGCCGGGCGGACCGCGAGGCCACGGGCGGCGGACGATTCACGACGTGCGGCTACAGGTCGTAGTACAGCTCGATCTCGTACGGGTGCGGACGGTCGCGGACGGCCCGCTCCTCGGCGCGCTTCTTCACGACGAAGCGGTGGAGCATCTCGCGGCTGAACACGCCGCCCTCGAGGAGGAAGGCGTGGTCGCGCTCGAGCGCGTCGAGCGCCTGCTCGAGCGAGGTCGGCAGGGCCTTGATCGTGGCCCGCTTCTCCGGCGGCCACGAGAAGACGTCCTCGTCGTAGGGGCCGAAGCCGAGGGCGGTCGGGTCGATGCGGTTCCTCACCCCGTCGATCCCGGCCATGAGCTGGGCGGCGATGGCGAGGTAGGGGTTGCAGGTGGCGTCGGGCGGCCGGAACTCCATCCGGGCCGACTCCGGGCGGTTCGCGTATTTCGGGATGCGGATGGCGGCGCTGCGGTTGCCGAGCGAGTAGATGGCGCTCACCGGGGCCTCGTACCCGGGCACGAGGCGGCGGTACGAGTTCGTCGAGGGGTTCGTGAGGGCCATGACCGCGGCGCCGTGGGCGAGGAGGCCGCCGATGTAGAAGCGGGCCGCCTCGCTGGTGCACCCGTAGCCGGCGGGGTCGTAGAAGAGGTTCGTCTCGCCCTTCCAGATCTGCTGGTGGAAGTGCATCCCGGAGCCCGCCTCGCCGTAGAGCGGCTTGGGCATGAACGTCGCGGTCATCCCCATCGCGCGCGCCGTCATCCGGGCCACGTACTTGGCGAGCAGCGCCACGTCGGCCGCCCGAACCATCGGGAGCAGCCGCGTCTCGATCTCGCACTGGCCGGGGCCCCCGACCTCGTGGTGGTGATACTTCACGGGGACGCCCATCGCCTCGAGGTGCATCGAGATCTTCGTGCGGGCGTCGAAGAGGTGGTCCTGGGGCGGGATGGCGTGGTACCCGCCGTGGCGCGGGATCGTGTAGCCCCCGCCGAGCTCGTTGCTCTTCCAGTCCGCCTCGCGCGACTCGACGCGGTAGGACGCCGTGTTGACCCCGTTCTGGTAGCTCACCCCGTCGAAGAGGTAGAACTCGAACTCGGGCCCCCAGAGGCTCGCGTCGCCGACTCCGGAGCTGCGCAGGAACTCCTCGGCCCGGGCGGCGAGGGTGCGCGGGTCGTGGGGGAACGGCTGGCGGGTGTCGGCCTCGAGCGTCGCACACAGGAACGAGAGCGTCGGCACCTCCCAGAAGGGGTCGAGGAAGGCGGTGGCGAGCTCGGGCACGAGGACGAGGTCGCCCGACTTCACGGCGGTCAGGCCGAGCGAGGAGCCGTCGAAGGCGACCCCGGAGTCGAGGAGAGACGCGTTGAAGCGGCCCGCGGGCAGGGTGACGTGGCGCCAGCGGCCCCAGAGGTCGCAGAACTTGAGGTCGACCATCGCGACGCTCTTGTGGCGGATGAACGCGGTCGCCTCGTCCAGGGTCTGGAACATCGAGCACGCTCCACCGACCAGCATACCGGTCGGCGGCATCGAACCGAATGGGCCGAACGTCCCACCCACCCCGAGGCATGAGCCCCGTCGATGCCTCGGGGCGCAGGTCAGTTCCGGCTCACGGCATCGCGATCCGGCTGAGCTCCATCGGCGAGTCGCTGGCGGCGATCGGCCGCAGCCGGAAGCGGTACGACAGGGGGACGGCCTTGATCCGGTGCTTCTCGAGCGGCAGCGCGCCCCAGCTGTCGTCGCCGCCGAGCCCCATCTGGCGCCAGTCGAGGTTGAGGAACGTCTCGGCCCGCGCCTTCATGTGGTGGTGATGGTTCGCCTGGTCCATGTCCTCGGCCGAGTGGTGCAGCGCGTTCACCGAGACGAGCGGCAGGCCGGCGGCGAAAAGCCCGGCGCCGGTCCCGTTCGTGATCGTCGCCCAGCGCACCTCGACCTTGTTGCCCGTCTCCTGCGGCTGCGAGTAGCGGAAGTAGTTCGCGGAGACCGTCGTGTCGTAGACGCCCACCGGGCGCGCCCGCCGGTCGACGTAGGTCTCCTCCGGGCCCGGGCCGTACCACCGGAGCCGCTCGAAGCCGGGGACGAGGACGGCCTGCATGCCGAAGCGCGGCAGGTCGGGGAGCCGCGCGTCGCCGGGGTCGAACGCCGCCTCGACCACGAGGTCGCCGGTCCCGTAGACGGTGTACGCGAGGTCGTAGCGCGCGCCGACGGAGACGAGGTCGGCCTGCACGAGGAGGCGCGCGACGCCCCTCGCCGGGGTCTCGGTGCGGACGCTGCGCACGGCGAGGAAGCGGTGCGCGTCGCGCCAGATCCCGAGCCGCCGCATCATGTCGCTGCCGCGGTCGTTGTCGTTCGGCGCGCGCCAGAAGTCGGGTCGCAGCGGGGCGGCGAGCATCTCCGCCCCCTGCCACTCGATCGAGGAGACGAGGCCCGTGGCGAGGTCGAAGCCGTAGGCGAAGCCGGCTCCCCTCACGGTGAGGCCCGTCGTGCCGCCGGTGACGGTGAGCTCGGGCAGGCCGGCCGTGGCGAGCAAGGGGGCCGGCCTGTCCAGCGGGAGCTTCGTCTGCCACTCGGCGAGCACGTGACCCGCTTTCGCCCAGGCCGTGTCGGACTTCGAATCGAAGCGCAGGTCGAGCCAGTGCTCGACCCCCGGCGAGGGCTCGATCGCGGGGAGCGGGACCCGGAACGGCCGGGCCTCGTGGGGAGGCACGTCGAGCGGCGGCAGCTTGCCAGAGGCGAGGAGCCGATCGCCGGCGCGGATCGTGTAGCGGCCGGTCGCGACCTCCGAGAGGGTGGTGAAGTCGTAACGGTTGCGGATCTCGATCGCGCCCTTCGCGAGGTCCAGCGGGACGACCTCGACGTACTGCTGGTGCCACCTGATCTCGGCGAGCGCGGGGTGGGGCGTGCGGTCGGCGGACACGACGCCGTTCTGGCAGAAGTTCTCGTCGGAGGGGGTCGTCGTGGGCCCGAAGTCGCCGCCGTAGGCGAAGTAGAAGTCGCCGCGGGCGGCGGGGACGGTCCGCGCATCGGCGACGTCCAGCCACAGCACGAGCCCCTCCGTCGGCCGGGTGTCGGATGCCACCTCCGCCTCCGTGAGCGCCCGCGAGTACACCCGGGCCTCGCGGAAGCGCGCCGGAGTGCGCATGTCGATCCGCTCGGGGTTGCGTCCGACGTTCAGGGGAAAGTGGCCCGGGGAGAGGCGGCCCGGCCTCTCGGCCGAGGCCACCGGCTTCCCGTCGACGAAGAGGCGGGCCGTCCGCCCGTCGTAGGTGCCGGTGAGCCGGTGCCAGGAGCCGTACCACCCGGCGGGAAGCGGCGCGCGGGCGAGGAGGGGCTCCGCCTCGCCGTGGAGGCGCAGCCAGAGCTCGACGACGTCGCCGTCCTGCAGGAGCTGGAAGCCGAGGTCGCCCTTCGAGACGAACGGGTGGAAGCGGGCGACGTGCGGGTAGGCGGCCCCCATCAGCGCCGGCCGGGGGAGCAGGATGGCCTCGAGCGTCAGCGCCTCGCGCAGGTCGAGGGGAGCCGCGTCGGGGAGGCTCAGGTAGCCCTCCGCGCCGCTCCCGGGCTCGACCGTCCCGACGAGCCGGGCCTCGAGGCCGTGCCTCGAGCGGTCCTTCACGAACGTCGCGGGAGGCACCTTCTCCCGGTGTCCCTGGTCGACCCAGTCCCAGATCGCCCCGCCCCGGGCGCGCGTCCCCGAGTGGAAGAGCGCCCAGTACTCGTCGAAGCCGCCGTTGCTGTTGCCCATGGCGTGGGAGTACTCGCACTGGATGAGCGGCCGCGGGTCACCGTTTCGCGCCTCCTTCGCCATGGCGGCGGCCGGCTGGTACATGTGGCTGACGAGGTCCACGTGGGGACGGTCGTCCGCCCGCTCGTAGTGGACGGGGCGGGTCGGGTCGTGCTGCTTGATCCACCGCGACGCGGCCACGAAGTTGACCCCGTCCCCGGCCTCGTTCCCGAGCGACCAGACGATCACCGAGGGGTGGTTCTTGAAGGTCTCGACGTTCCGGCGCGTGCGGTCGAGGTGCGCCGCCTCCCACTCGGGCTTGTTGCCGAGGGTGTGGTCGGGGTCGTACCCCATGCCGTGCGACTCGATGTTCGACTCGGCGATGACGTAGAGCCCGTGCTCGTCGCACAGCTCGTACCACTCGGGCACGTTCGGGTAGTGGGCGGTGCGGACGAGGTTGAAGTTGTTCCGCTTGAGAAGCTCGACGTCCCTCAGCATCGTGTCGAGCCGGACGTGCTGGCCCGTGTCCATGTCCCACTCGTGGCGGTTCACGCCGCGGATCAGGATCGGCCGGCCGTTCACGAGGATCTTTCCGTCCCTCGTCTCGACCTCGCGGAAGCCCACGCGCCAGGGCACGACACCGAGGGTCCCTCCCGCGCCGTCTCGCAGCGTGAGCAGGAGCGTGTAGAGGTTCGGCTTCTCGTCGGACCACAGGAGCGGGCTCACGACCTTCGTCTCGAGGGACACGACGGACGCCCGCCCGGCGGGGGCGCGCCCCTTCCGCGTGAGGGCGGGGACGACCGGCGCGCCCGCGCGGTCGAAGAGCGCCGCCTCGAGGGTGAAGGCCCGCTCGGACGGCGTCGCGTTCGCGATGGTCACGTCGATGCGGAGCGTCGCGTCCCGGTACTGCGCGTCGAGGTCGGTGACGAGCCGGAAGTCGGCCACGTGCACGGGGTCGGTCGACCACAGCACCACGTCGCGGAAGATCCCGCTCATCCGCCAGAAGTCCTGGCACTCGAGGTACGAGCCGTCGGTGAAGCGGTAGACCTCGACCGCGAGGAGGTTCTCGCCGGGCCGGACCACGTCCGTGACGTCGAACTCGGCCGGGCCCCGGCTGTCCTCGCTGTAGCCGACCTTCGTCCCGTTGACCCAGAGGGAGAAGCCCGAGGCGACGCCGTGGAACGTGAGCCGCACGCGGCGGCCCTGCCAGGAGGCCGGGACCTCGAAGCGGTGGCGGTACGAGCCGACGTAGTTCTGCTCGTGGGGGATCCGCGGGGGATCGCTCCGCCCCCGCCCGTTCCAGCCCCAGGCGTAGCCGATGTTGACGTAGACCGGCGGGGCGTAGCCGTGCTTCTCGATGTTCGAGGGCACGGGGATCGTGTCCCACCCCGAGTCGTCGAACCCGGGCTCGAAGAACGACTGCGGGCGCGACTCGGGGTCGGGGGAGAAGCGGAAGCGCCAGCGGCCGTTGAGGAGGCGGTACCACGGCGAGCGCGACCGGTCGAGGCCGCGGGCGGAGTCGGCGTCCGCGAAGGGGTACACCGGGGCGTGGGGGTCGAGCTTCGCGATCCCGAGGACCTGGGGGTTCTCCCAGTCGGGCACGTCGGCGGTCGGTGCGGGCGCCGGGGCGACGAGCAGGAGGAGGAGGGCGGCGGTCGCGGGCGGGAGGAGGCGTGCCATGGTGGGGCGAGTCTCCCCGAGGCCCGGCGCGGCGGTCAAGAGACGAAGGGCCCGGGAGCGCTCAACGGGAGCCGCCGCGCAGCAGGTCCGCGCGGCGGGCGCCGTCGATCGCGGCGAGGGCGCGCGCCGCGGCCTCCCGGACCTCGGCCTCGGGGTCGGCTTCGAGGGGCCGCACGGCAGGCTCGGAGATCTCCGCGGCGAACAGCGGCGCGAGGTTGAGCCCCGCGATGCGCGCCTCGGGCGAGGTCGCGACGAGGAGCTGCCGCACGAGCGCGAAGCCCTCGTCCGCCGGGAACCGCCCGCGGGCAATCCGCTGCCGCAGGGCACGTCCTGCGGCGGCCTGACCGGAGGGCGAGCCTCCCGAGAGGACCTCCCGCAGGCACTCGTCGGCGGCGGAGCCCTTCCGGACACCGAGGGCGAGCGCCGCGGCCTCGCGGGCCTCGGCTCGCTCGTCCTCGAGCCGGGCGCAGAGCTCGGGAACGGCGTCCTCTCCGAGGCCGGCGAGGGCGGAGGCGGCGTTGCGGAGGAGGCGGTGCGCCTCGAGAGGCTCCTCGCCGTCGAGCGGCGCCCCGTCGAGCACGTCGGCCACGACCCCCGGTCCGCCTCGCGCCGCGACGCAGGCGATGTCGCGTGCGCTCGGGCGGCCCGCGCGGAACGCGTCGAGGTGCCGCTCGTCGTCGGCGGGCGCGCAGTCGCCCTGAAACGGCTCGAGGTCGACGAGGTCGATCTCCCGAGGAACGCCCTCGCGCATCGTGGGCGAGAGGCGGACCCCGGCGTCGGGACGCCGCCAGGCGAGCCAGGCGAGGGCCGTGGCTGCGACGAGCAGGGCGGCGAGCGCGAGGCGCCCGACGGGCAGCCGTCGCGCCGTGCGGGGGAGAGGGGGCAGGACCCGGGTCGGGGTGGGCAGGCGGGTGGGCGGAGCGACGGCCGGCGCGACGGCCGGCCCGGCCGAAGGCCCGGCGCGCACGGTGCGCGGGCCGGCCGCGGGGAGCGGCGGGGGAGGGGCGGTGTCGGGCTCCCAGTCGAGGTGCCAGAGCCGGGGCGTCCCGTCGCCGCCCGCGGTGAGGAGCAGGCTGCCGACCGGGGTGAGGGCGAGGCCGAGGACGAGAGCGGGGTGGGCGAGCGCGCGCACCGTCTCGCCGCTGCGCAGGTCGACGACCCGGACGGAGTGGTCGCGGCCGGACGAGAGGAGGAAGCGCCCGTCGGGCGTGAAGGCGAGGCCCGTGACCTCGGCCTGATGGACGTCGATCCGCCGCTCGAGCCTCCGCGAGCGCGCGTCCCACAGCCGGACGGCGCCGCTCTCGGTGCCCGCCGCCACGCGCTCGCCGTGCACGGCGAGGCTCGTCACGTTCTCGCCCTCGGCGTCCAGCACGCCGAGAGAAGCGCCGGATCCCGCGTCCCACAGGCGCGCGGTTCCGTCCCAGCCTCCGCTCACGAGGACCTGCGCCCCCGGGGCGAAGCGGACGCACGAGACGTGGGCGGCGTGGCCCTCGAGCACGTGCGCGGTCTCGCGTCGCCGCAGGTCGAGGATTCGCACGGTCCCGTCCCAGCTCGCGCACGCTCCCCGCACCCCGTCGGGGGTCGCGTCCACCGCGGCCACCACGTCCGCGTGGGTCACGAGCACGGCCGACCCCCCCTTCCCGTCGAGCTCCCACAGCCGGACCGTCCGGTCGCGCCCGCCGCTGAGGGCCCGCGAGGAGCCGGCGAACGCCGCGGACGTGACCGCCCCCTCGTGGCCGGCGAGGGCACCCTCCTCCCGGCGCGCGGCGAGGTCGAAGACGCGCACGACGCCGTCGAGCCCCGCACACAGGCCGCGCGCGCCGGTCGGGTCCACGGCGACGGCGAGGACGGCGTCCGGCCGGCTCCCGAGCCGCCCGCTCTCCCACGCACCGAGGAGCGTGCGGCGGGGCAGGCGGGCCACGAGGCCGTCCCAGACCGCGAGCGCCTCGTCGGCCCGCTCGCGTCCCGGCACCGAGCGGGCCTGTCGAACGAGCGTGAGAGCGGTCGCGAGGTCGCCCTCCCGGAGCGAGCGGCGGGCGTCCGCGAGCCCGGCCTCGAACGCCGAGGCGCGGTCCGTCTCCTCGGAAGCGGAGGAGGGCCGGCACAGGGCGGGGGCGGGGACGCGCAGGGGGCCCGCGGGCAGGAGGCTCGCGGCCGTCCCGTGCCCGGCCCAGACGGCGCCGTCGGGGGAGAGGGCGAGCGCGGTTATCGCGGCGTCGAGGCGCAGGAGGGCGACGATGGGGCCGCCCTCCGTCTCGAACGCCCGCACGGTGCGGTCCGAGGAGCCGGAGACGATCCTGGCGCCGTCGGGGGAGAGGGCGACGGCGTTCACCGGCTGTCCGTGCGACCGCACGGCGTGGACGAGGGCGTGCGAGCGCAGGCCCCACTCCCTGACGGTCCCGTCCTCGCCGGCCGAGACGACCCGAGAGCGCTCCTCGTCGAGGGCCACCGCGAGGACGCGGCCCTCGTGTCCGCGCAGGGTCGCGAGCGCGGCCCCGTCGAGCGACCACGTGCGCACGGTGCCGTCCCGGCTCGCCGAGACCGCGACCGTGCGTCCCGCCGCCACCGCGGTGACCGCGTCCTCGTGACCGGCGAGGGCGTGGAGGAGCTCGCCTCCCGCGTGCCACACGCGAACGATCCGGTCGGAGCCGCCGGACACCACGAGCCGACCCCCGTCGGCCATGGCGAGGCTGGTGGAGAACCCCGGGTGCCGGGACCAGGAGCGCACGGGCTGGCCCGTCTCGAGGTCGAAGACGGCGATCGGTGCGCCCTCGGCGCTCACGAGCAGGGTGCGGGCGTCGGGGAGCAGGGCGAGCGCCCGCACCGGCCCGTCCGCAACGGCGACCGCGCGCAGGAGGCGGCCGTCAGCGACGCTCCAGGCGCGGACCTCGCGCAGGGCGGCGGCCACGACCGTGCGGCCGTCCGGGGACAGCGCGAGCGCGGCCACCGGCGCGCTCAGCCCGCGCAGCGTCCTCAGGGGCGGCGGGCCGCCCGTGCGCGCCGCGGCGACGTCGCGCTCGAGATCCTCCGCTCCGCCGAGGAGCCGGGCTCGCTCGAAGGCGACGAGGGCCTCCGCGTGCTGGCCGAGCGCGACGTGGGCGCGGCCGAGGAGCTGCTGGGCGCGGGCGCGGCCGGGGTGGGAACGAGCCGACTCCTCGAGCCGCCGGAGCAGCTCGGGGTCGGCGAGCCGGCCGGCGCGCCAGGCCGCGATCGAGGCGTTGAAGGTGGCCTCGACGTGCTGGGCCTCGGCGGCGAGGGCCCGCTCCCAGAGGGCGGCCGCTTCGTGGGCCCGGCCGAGGTCGACGAGGGAGAGCGCGCGGTTGTTGAGCGCGTCCGGCGAGCCGGCTCCCCCGCGGGGCTCGGGACGAGCGTACGGCCGGCCCGTCTCCGCCTCCCAGGCGTCGCGCAGCGTGGCGGCGACCCCGGCGAGGTCGTGCGGCCGGGCCTCCGGCCGCTCGCGGAAGCACCGTTCGAGCAGGTCGGCCACGGTCTCCGGCATGGCCGGGCGCCCGCCCGCGGCGAGCCCGTCGCGCCGGTAGGCCTCGAGCGCCTCGGCGGCGGCGAGGCCGTACTCCCACGTGCGCCCGCCGAGAAACGCCTCGAGCACGGCGAGGCCGAAGCTCCACAGGTCCGAGCGGCGGCTCAGGGCGCGGCCCGCCGCCTGCTCGGGGGAGAGATAGGCCGGCGTCCCGCCGCCACCGCCCTCGGCGGTCATCGTGTGGCCCGATCCCTCGCCTGCCGGCGCGGCGAGGCGGAGCCCGCGCGCCCGGGCCAGGCCGAAGTCCGTGACCTTCGCGAGGCCGTCGGCGCCGAGCAGCACGTTCGCGGGCTTGACGTCGCGGTGCACGAGCCCCTGCGCGTGGGCGTGGTCGAGGCCCCACGCGAGCTGGATCGCGACGTCGAGGATCGCGGCCGCAGAGTCGAGCCGCCGCTCGCGGATCGCCTCGTGGAGGCTCCCCCCGTCCACGCACTCGGCGAACACGAGGGGCAGGCCGTCCACGCGGCGGACGTAGTGGCAGGTGACGACGTGCGGGTGCAGGCCGAGGCTCACCCAGGTCTCGGCCTCGCGCTCGAACAGGTCCGCGCCCCCCGCCGCCTCGAGCACCGACGGCAGGGGGACCTTGACCGCGAGGTCGAGGCCCCAGCCGCGGTGCCTCACCCGGTACACGCGGCCCATGCCCCCCTGCCCGAGGACGCCCACGACCTCGTAGAGGCCGAGGACGAGGTCGCCCGGCTGCCAGGCGATCCCGGGCGACGCGGGTGCGGAGGGGGACGGTGCCCCGGGCCGCGTCGGCGCGAGCGCCCCCTCGGCCACGGTCGGCGCCGGGGGAGCCTCGGTCGGCGGCGGGGCTGCGGCGGGCACCGCGAAGCGCTGCGCGCAGCGCGGGCAGCGGACCGTCTTCCCGGCGAGCGCCGCCGGAACGCGGTCCGAGGCCGCGCCGCACGCGGGGCAGCGGACCGAGAGGACGCCGTCCCCGCTCATCGGCTAGAGGACGGCGCGCAGGGCCCGGACGAGCTCGCCGGCGTCCGCGAAGCGGCGGGCCGGGTCGTCCTCGAGCGCGCGGTCGAGGACCGCCGCGAGGTCGGCGGGCAGGGCGGGGTCGCGCCGGGCGATCGGCACGACGCCGCCGTGCAGGATCACCGCGAGCGGGTCTCTCCCGGCCTCGAAGTCGCGCGGGTACTGGCCGGTCAGCAGGAAGTAGACCGTGGCCGCCATGCTCCACACGTCGCTGACCGGGCGGACCTGCCGGTACGAGGTGAGCTGCTCGCGCGGCATGAACTGGAAGGTCCCGCCCACGGCGCCGGTGGCGGTGAGGCCGGAGAGGCCGGCCTGCTGGAAGCTCTTGGCGAGACCGAAGTCGGCGAGGCGGGCGCGGCCGTCGTCACCGAGGAGGACGTTGTCCGGCTTGAGGTCGCGGTGGACGAAGCCCTGCTCGTGGGCGGCGGCGAGGCCCTCGAGGGCGTCGGTGGCCAGACGCAGCGCGGCGGGGAGGGGGACGCGCCCCCCGTGGCGGCGGCGCAGGGCCTCGGCGCTGCCGCCCGGGCAGTACTCGAGCGCGAAGAAGAAGCGTCCCTCGTGGCGGCCGAAGTCGAGGAGCGACACGATGTGCGGGTGGCGCAGCGCGCGCGTGACCTCGATCTCCCGGAGGAAGATCTCCTGGGCGGCCTCGTCCACCACCGTCCGCGGCAGCATGACCTTGAGGGCGACGGGGCCTTCGGCGGGCACGTCCCGCCGGTGGGCGAGGTAGACGGCGCCCATCCCTCCCTGGCCGAGCAGGCTCTCGACCGCGTAGGGGCCGACGGTGGCGCCCCGCGGGAGAGACGCCTCGTCCGCCCCAGGTGCCGCCGAGGACGACCGCCCTCCCCGCGGCGGTGCTCCCGCGGGCGAAGAGACCGAGACGCGGCACACCGTGGCCCCGACCCGGACCTCGTCGCCGTCGAAGAGGTCCACCTCCGCTCCCCGGCGCGTGGCCGCCTCCTCCGGGGTCTCGTCCGGCCGACGTCCCCCGTGTCGGACGCCGTTGACGTGGGTGCCGTTGAGGGAGCCGAGGTCGCGCAGGCGCGCCTCGGGCGGGTTGACCTCGAGCAGGAAGTGGTGGCGGGAGGCGGACACGTCGCTCGGGTCGAGCCTCGCGTGGCAGTCGGGGGCCCGGCCGAAGAGGAACGTGTCGTGGGCGGCGAAGTCGAAGCGCTGGCCGCGGAGCGGCCCGGCGGTGACGACGAGGCTGACCGTGCCGGGCATCGATCCGCCCGCGATTATACCGGGCCGCCCCGGGGCCGGCCGGGGTATCCTCGGCGTCGCGGGCCGCGCGCGGGAGGGAACGATGGGGGGACGGATCGTGGTGACGGGCCTGCTGGCTCTCGCCCTCGCCGGGTGCGAGGACCGGCGCCAGAAGGCGATCGAGCGGATCGGGCAAGACGAGCAGACCCTGCGGCGGGCGGGCGCCGCGGTCAACGCGGTGGTGCGCGCCGCCGCGGACTGTGAGGCGGCGAAGCCGCTCCTCGTCGAGGCCTACCAGCGCATCGAGGAGGCGAGGGGCGAGCTCACCGCCCCCGCGAGCGAGCAGACGCTCGACGCGCTCAAGAGCCAGGCCGACCGGGTGGCTGAGGCGTGCCCGTAGCGTCCTACTTCAGCTCGCGGATCGAGATGTTACGGAACTGGACGAGCGAGGGCGGCCCCGTCCAGACGCCGTCCTTCTTCTGGCCGTGGTGCTGGAGCGCGATCGGACCGCGGGCGGGCACGCCGGGCAGCTCCGCGTTCTCGAGGACCGTCACCCCGTTGAGCACCACGGTGAGGCGGTCGCCCTTCATCGTGATCTCGAAGGCGTTCCACTCGCCGATGTCCCGGTCGGCGTTGGCCCTCGGGGTCACGCCGGCGCGGACGGAAGCGGGCATCTTCGGGTCCGTCCGGTAGCCGTAGACCTCGCCGGAGCCGATCGGCCAGCACCAGATGTTGACCTGGGCCTTCGAGGAGCCCCGGAGGTAGACGCCGGAGTCGGAGTCGGGCACGGACAGCCGGATCTCCTTCCCGTCCGGTCCCTTCTTGTGGCTCCCGTCGTAGCGGATGATCGGGACGTTCGGGTTGACGTAGGGCGTCTCCTTGATGCGCCACTCGAGGCGCAGGACGAAGTCCCCGTACTCGGCCGCGGACCAGAGGTTCTTGTCGTCCGCCGCCGCGCTCTGCGCGTCGTAGTCGATCACACCGTCGACCACCCTCCAGTGGCCGCCGTCGCCCTCGGGCACCTTCCAGCCGGCGAGGTCCTTCCCGTTGAACAGGGACACGAACCCGGGGGGCGTCTCTTTCGCCGCCGCGGGCAGGGACGGGGAGAGCAAAGCGAGGACGAGCACGGGTGCGGTCGTCACGGAGCGACCTGAGCGCATGAGGCCTCCCGGGAATGGGCCGTTCGGACGGTATCCTAGTGCGCGGAGGGGGCCACGCACAAGGCGACTCCTGTGGTACAACACTCCCCGTCTCGCCGGCCCGCTCGGGCGGGTGCGCCCGGGCCTCGGGCCGTGACCACGCGTCAAAGGCAGCGACGAAGGAGGCGGCCCCGACATGAGCCCTGAGCAGACCCTCACCCCTTCGATCCGCGGGCGGCTGTCCGCGATGATGTTCCTGCAGTTCTTCGTCTGGGGGGCCTGGTTCGTCACCCTGGGCACCTACCTCGGGCAGGGGCTGTCCTTCGACGGCGTGCAGATCGCGGCCGCCTACAGCACGATGCCTTGGGGGACCATCGTCGCGCCGTTCTTCGTGGGCATGGTCGCCGACCGCTTCTTCGCCGCAGAGCGCGTGCTCGGGGCGCTGCACCTGCTGGGCGCGGCCCTGCTCTACCTCGCCTCGACGGTGTCGACGCCGGGCGAGTTCTTCTGGGTGCTCCTCGCCTACGCCTTCTGCTACAGCCCGACCCTCGCGCTCGTCAACGCGATCTCGTTCAACCAGATGGCGAGCCCGGAGAAGCAGTTCCCCGGCATCCGCGTGTTCGGGACGATCGGCTGGATCGTGGCCGGCCTCACGATCGGCTTCATGGGGGTCGAGGCGACCAACCTCCCGCTGCGGCTCGCCGCGGCCGCCTCGCTCGCCCTCGCCGTCTTCTCGCTCGCCCTGCCCCACACCCCGCCGAAGTCGCTCGGCCACAAGGTCACCGTCCGCGACGTGCTCGGCCTCGACGCGCTGTCCTTGATGAAGGCGCGCTCGTTCGCGATCTTCGTCCTCGGATCGCTGCTCATCTGCATCCCGCTCGCCTTCTACTACAACTTCACGAACCTCTTCCTGAACGAGAAGGGCGTCGTCAACGCGGCGGGCAAGATGACCATGGGCCAGATGTCCGAGGTCTTCTTCATGCTCGTGATGCCGTTCTTCTTCCGGCGGCTGGGCGTCAAGTGGATGCTGGTCGTGGGGATGGGGGCATGGGCCGCGCGCTACCTCCTCTTCGCCCTCGGCAACCCGGCCGAGCTCGTCTTCATGTACTACCTGGGCATCCTCCTCCACGGCATCTGCTACGACTTCTTCTTCGTCACCGGACAGATCTACGTGGACAACACCGCGGCGAAGACGATCCAGGCGAGCGCCCAGGGGTTCATCACCCTCGTCACGTACGGGGTGGGGATGCTCATCGGGACCTGGATCTCGGGCATCGTCGTGAAGGCCTACCAGCTGTCGCCGACCGACCCCGCCGCCGGCCACGACTGGACGAGCATCTGGCTGTGGCCGGCCGGCATGGCGGTGGTCGTGATCCTGCTGTTCGTGGCGCTCTTCGACGGGAAGGGCATGGGCAAGAGGGCCGAGGCCTGAGCGCCTCTTCAGGGAAGGTGGACCGAACATGACCGCGCTGCACGCCGTCGACTGGCTGGTGATCCTGGCCTACTTCGTCCTCGTCTTCGGAATCGCCTGGTGGGCCTACCAGAAGGAGAAGCAATCGAAGACCTCGGCCGAGTACTTCCTCGCCGGGAAGAACCTCGGCTGGTGGATCATCGGGGCCGCCGTGTTCTCCTCGAACATCGGCTCCGAGCACCTCGTCGGGCTCGCGGGCTCGGGGGCCACGGACGGGGTGGCGATGGCCCACTACGAGCTGCACGCCTGGTGCCTGCTCGTCCTCGGGTGGGTGATGGTGCCCTTCTACATGCGTTCCAAGGTGTTCACGACCCCGGAGTTCCTGGAGCGGCGCTTCTCTCCCGTGAACCGGACCGTGCTCTCCGCGATCTCCCTCGTCGCGTACGTCCTCACCAAGCTCGCGGTGGGCATCTTCGCGGGCGGGGTCGTGTTCGCGGTGCTCATCCCCGAGGTCCGCTTCATGGGCCTCGACAGCTTCTGGATCGGCTCGATCGCGGTCGTCCTGCTCACCGGCCTGTACACCGTCCTCGGCGGGATGCGGGCGGTGGCCTACACCTCGGCCATCCAGACGGTCATCCTGGTGATCGGCTCCGCGCTCGTGACGTACTTCGGGCTCGAGGCCCTCGGCGGGTGGAGCGTCCTGCGGGAGGTCGCGGGCTCGGAGATGTTCAACCTCTGGCGGCCGATCGTGCCCGAGGGGATGCAGGCCACGTGGGCCCCGGTCAAGGAAGCGGGCCGGATGGCCTGGTACTTCAACGACAACTACCCCTGGATCGGGATGCTCTTCTGCGCCCCCGTGATCGGCCTGTGGTACTGGTGCACCGACCAGTACATCGTCCAGCGCGTGCTCTCCGCGCCCGACGAGCGCGACGCCCGGAGGGGCTCGATCGCGGCGGCGGTGCTGAAGCTGCTCCCGGTGTTCATCTTCATCATCCCGGGGATGATCGCGTACGCGATCGCCAAGACCGGCCAGAACGCGGTCCTGCAGCAGACGATGTTCGACGCGAGCGGCCAGCTCATCCGCGACAACGCCCAGCAGGCGTTCCCTCTGCTCGTCGCCCAGGTCCTCCCGATCGGGATCCGCGGGATCGTCGTGGCGGGGCTCCTCGCCGCGCTCATGAGCTCGCTGGCCGGGGCGTTCAACGCCTCGGCCGCGCTCTTCACGATCGACTTCTACTCGAAGCTCCGGCCGGGCGCCTCGCAGGAGCGGCTGGTGTGGATCGGCCGCGTCGCCACCGGGATCATGGTCCTGATCGCGCTCGCCTGGATCCCGGTGATCCGCGGGGGCAAGGGGCTCTACGACTACCTCCAGGGCATCCAGGCCTACCTCGCGCCGCCGATCTTCGTGGTCTTCTTCCTCGGCGTGTTCGTGAAGCGCCTCAACGCGAAGGGCTGCCTGTGGGCCCTGATCGTGGGCTTCGCTCTCGGCCTGTTCCGCCTCGCGATCGATACCCCCGTCAAGCTCATCAGCGGCTTCCAGTACGCGGAGGGGTCGCTGTTCTGGATCGTGAACCACACGTTCTTCCAGTACTACAGCATCCTGATCCTCCTCGTCTCCGCCGCGGTCATGTACGTGGTGAGCTACATGACCGAGGAGCCGGACTACGCGAAGATCCGGGGTCTCACCTACGCGACCGTCACCCACGAGGACCGGGCCGCTTCGCGCGCCTCGTGGAACCGCAACGACGTGATCGCCTCCGTTGCCGTGCTCGTCGCGATCCTCGCCGCGTACCTGTACTTCACGGGGTGATCCCCCGGCCGGGTTCCTCCGCCGCGCCGCCCTGACCGCGGGGGCGGCGCCGGCGGGGGCGCGCGGGATCGCTCGATCCGGCTGCGGGACGAGGGGCGGCTCGCGCAGGGGCGGCTTCTCGGTCGCGACCTGAGGCGTGGTGGTGCCGTGGATTCGGGTGTCGGCCCAGATGGCTTTGGCGTTGCGTCGCCTGTCGAGGGCCTCCGCGATCAGCTCCCGGAAGGGCTCGCCGGCGATCGCCGCCGGCCGCCCGCCAGGCAGGCGCAGGCCCCGAGTTCACACCACGGCCCGACTCGGGAGCCTCCGAAAGCACGAAGGCCCTCGCCGGCCGCAGCCGGCGAGGGCCTTTCCTACGTCAGGTCCGGTCGAGGCCTACTTCCAGCTGTTCGGCCGGAAGCGGAGGCCACCCCAGAACTGGTAGTTGTTGTCGATGTTGTCGAACTGGTTGAAGAACGGCGCGCGGGCCTGGCCCACGAACTGCCACTTGCCGTCCTTGTCGAGGTCGAACCCGCCCTGGAGCAGCAGGCCCACGCCGGTCGAGTCCTTCCCGATGTCCCACCAGCTGAGGCCGCCGCCGAAGAAGCCCCGGCTGAGGACGCGGTTCACCGCGGCGTCGGCGAAGAGCGCGGTGTGGGCGTCGTCCTCGAACGGGAACTTGATCCCGAGCGCGGCCTCGAACTCGGCGTTGTCGCCGATCTTCGGCTGGATGCCGAACTGGAACCCGGCGAGCGGCGCACAGCGCGAGAACTCGGTGAACGGCACCGGACGGTCGTCGTGGTCGTCAGCCTCGTCGTGGGTCAGGCGCTCCTTGCCGAAGTAGCCGCCCACGAAGAACGGGAAGCCGGCCTTGACGTCGACCTCGGCGGTGCAGGCGTTCGTGGAGACCTGGCTGACCTCGTCGGTGACGACGGCGCGAAGGGTGTGGATGCCACCCTTGCGGATGACGAAGGCGCTGTTGGTGAGGGTGGACATCTCGACGGTGTCGACGACCGCGCCCTTCGGGTCCACGACCTCGACCTTCGCCGACTTGATGCCGCCCTTGACGCCGGGGGCGACGCGCGAGCCGGAGAGGTCGACCGTGAACGGCTTGCCCGCCCGCGCGGGAAGCGGGGAGGCCGTGATGCCGCAGGTGGGCACGCAGGGCTTGACCTGGACCGTGGTCGTGCCCGCCACGCCTCCGGAGACCGCCTTCACCTCGTAGGGGCCGGGCGTCGGGGCGCCGGTGAACGTGAACTTGAACGCCCCATTCGTGAGCTTGTCGTGGACGAGCTCCTTGCCGTTCACGTACAGCTTGATGTCGTTGTCCTTCGGCGGGTTCTGGACCGTGATGTCGTACTCGACGGGCTGGGTGACGCAGACCTCGCTCGCGCCGCGCACCGAGACGACCGGCGGGGGCGGGGGCGGGGCGCACTGCGGGGAGGTCGTGTCCTTGCCGATCTCCTCGACCCAGAAGTTGCTGCACGCCTTCGGGGTGACGAGGCGGTAGCGGACGCACTTCGAGGTGAACTCGAAGGCGAAGGCGTCGATGGGCTTCTTGCCCGCCCACAGGACGTCCTTCATCGCGTACGCCTTCTTGTTCTTGCGAGCGGACATGAAGGGCAGGCGGGTCCCGGGCGGAATCTGCACTTCGACGATCTCGGCCGTGGCGGCGGCGCGGTCGAGGTCGGCGAAGTCGCCGGCCCAGCCCGCGTCCGCGAGGACCGCGGCCACGTCGGCCTTCATGTTTTCGGCGCGCAGGAGCACCCGCAGGTCGTCGGCCTTCTTCAGCGGCTTCGCGAAGCGGGTCGCGGGGTTGCCCAGGCGCGTCGCCCTGTGCTGCTGGGCCTCGGCGGTGACCGCGAGGACGCCCAGGGCGAGAGCCGGGGCGAGCATGACGGTGAACTTCGTTCTCATGTGTCTATCGTCCTCCGGGTACGCCTCATCGACGGGACGGGAGAGCCCGGCCCTCGTCGGCCTGGCTGCCCCGTCGTCAACAGGGGAATCCCAAAGGGGCGGGCAAACCCCGACCCCGACGGTGAGACTAACACACCGCGGGGGACAGTCAAAGGCTGTTAGTAGTGACAGTTATGAGGGGAACGCCAGGGTTCCATGAGCCGTATCGATGCTCCTCGAGGCATCCACTGGCTCGGTGGTCACGGGGTCTGAGGCTCGTAGTCGAACCAGTCGAAGCGGGCGGGGACGGAAGCGGGCTGGCCGGCTCCGAAGGCGTACAGGGCCAGGAAGGCACCGGTGAAGCCCCCGGCGACCTCGGTGGACAGGAACCGGGTGGGCGTCGTCCCGAGCGGCGTCCACGTGGACGGGGCTTCGCCGAGACCGAACGAGAACGAGTACGCCTCGGGCTTCGCCTCGACGCGGAGGACCACCGGACCGTCTCCTTCCACCGGAGCGGACGCAGTGATCGCCTGCAGGCTGGGGCCGATCGTCTGGCGGACGAAGACCCGCCGTCGCCCGCCGGCACGGCCCACGGCGATCTCGTAGCGGTGCTCCGGATTGCGGTAGACGGTGAGGCCCGCCTCCTCCCCGTCGCGGCCCGGGACGAAGTCGAGCCGCGCCCCCGCCGTGCAGGAGAGATGCTGCTGCCGTCGGCCCACCCACGTGGGCGAGGCGGTCGCGTCGAGAGACACTGCCGTCCCGCGCAGCGTCAGCCACCCCGGCCGCTCGTCGAGCGAGTACGAGGCTTTCGCCGGGTTGCGTAGGTACGTCCATTCCGGGCCGAGGGGCGAGGCGAAGTCGTCGCGCACGGGCGGCGGGGGCCACGGGTGGGCGGGGAGGCCGCGGACGCTCATCGACGGCGACACGACCTTCGCTTCGTTCACGACCGGCCAGCCCTGCGCGTCCCACGCCACGGGCGCGAGGAACGTCTCCCGCCCGAGGTGGTGCCAGTACCACCCGCCCACCGGGCGGAAAGCGAGGAACACCATCCACCAGCCCCCCTCGTGGTCCTGCACGAGGTCGGCGTGCCCCGTGCCCTGGATGGCCACGTCCATCTCGGTCGCGCGGTGCGTGAAGAAGGGGTTGCCGGGGCAGGGCTCGAAAGGCCCCCAGGGCGAGTCGCTCCGCGCGATCGTGACCATGTGCCCGTACTCGGTGCCGCCCTCCGAGATCATCAGGTAGTAGCGGCCGCCGATCTTGTAGAGGTGCGGGCCCTCTGGGTAGCGGCTGCCGGTCCCGCCCCAGACGTGGCGCGGGGGTGTGAGCAGCCGTCCCGTCGCGAGGTCGATCGTCGACTGGTAGATGCCTCTGGGACCGCTCCCCCCGGGGGCGCCGCCGTTCGTCGTGAGGTACGCCGTCCCGTCCTCGTCGAAGAAGAGCGAGGGGTCGATCCCGCCCTGCTCGCGGATCCAAACGGGCTCGGACCACGGACCCGCCGGGTCCTTCGCCGTCACGTAGAAGTTGCCCCCGCCGTCCACGTTGGTGGTGATCACGTAGAACGTCCCCGCGTGGTGCCGGATCGTCGGCGCGTAGATGCCGCCCGACGTCCGCGCCCTCGCGAGCGGGAGCTGGCTCTCGCGCGTCAGGGCGTGGCCCAGCTGGCGCCAGTGCACGAGGTCGCGGCTGTGGAAGACGGGTACGCCGGGGAAAAACTCGAAGCTGCTCGTGACGAGGTAGTAGTCGGAGCCCACCCGCACGACGCTCGGGTCGGGGTGGAAGCCCGGGACGACGGGGTTCTGGAACGACGTGACGCGGTCCGCGGCGCCGGCGAGAGCGGCGAGGACGCCGCCGCAGGCGACGGCCGCGGCGAGGGACCGACGTCTCACGGCCGGACGGAGTCGATCGTGAGCCTGACGTCCTTCGAGGGCACGGCCACGCCCTTCGCCGTCCCCTCGAGGTCGCCCCGGGCGGGGATCGCGTCGCCCGTCCTCGAGACCCGCGCGACCACGTCCACCGGGCCCTCGAAGCTCCCGCCCGCCATCATCGCGTCTCCCCCCGACAGCTCGAAGGCGTACGGGAAGGTGGGCTTGTCGATGCGCCGCACGGCGAGAGTCGCCGCGTCCTTCTTGGCCATGAGGTAGAGCACGTCCGTGGGTGAGACCTGCAGCTTCGGGGAGAGCGTGATCGTGCCGGTGATGCTCCCGGCCGAGCGCACCGGGGCGCCGGGGGCGCCCGGGACGTTCCCGTGCGGGTCGGGCGTCCCGACCGGTGGGTGGCCGGGGGGCAGGGGCGCGGAGGCGTCGACGGGGGCCGCGCCGGTTGCGGGGGCTCCCGCGTCGCGGGAGCTCAGCGGGCGGTCGCCCGTGGCGGGTGCCGGGGCCGCCGTGGCGACGGGGGGCGGGGGGGCGGAGCCACCTCCGCAGGCGGCGCCGAGGACGCCGAGGGCGAGGGCGGCGAGGGCGGCTGTGTTCGCGAGCGTGCGGTCGAGGATCAAGGGGATGTCTCCTCCGGTGCGGTTCGGGCGGCGGCCGCCGCCACGAGGGTGGGCAGCTCCTGTGCGAAGGCGCTGCGGGCGATGACGCGCGTGCAGCCCGCCGCCCGCGCGGCGGCGGCGCGCTCGGCGTGCACGTGGCTGAAGAAGGCGATGACCGGCAGGTCGGCGGGGCCGTCCCGGCGGATCGCGGCGACGGCCTCCGGCCAGGGCAGGCGGGAGGCGTCGGCGTCGACGAGGACGAGCCGCGCGCCCTCGCGGACGCCCGCCACGGCCTCCTCGGCCCGCCGGGCGGCCCGTACCTCCGTGCCCGCGGCGCGCGCGGCCTCGCGGATGCGCGAGAGGGCCATGAGGTCGTCCACCAGGGCGATCACGTGAGGCATCGAACGCCCAGTATAGCCATAATGGGGGAGTCGAGAGGGAACGAGGCGCCATGAGGAACGTGAAGGGGACGCGGACGCACGAGAACCTGAAGGCCGCGTTCGCGGCGGAGAGCCAGGCGAACCGGCGCTACCTCTACTACGCCCGCACGGCGGACATCGAGGGCCACCCCGATCTCGGAGGGCTGTTCCGCGACACGTCCGAGGCCGAGACCGGCCACGCGTTCGGGCACCTCGACCACCTCCGTCCGGCGGGGGACCCCGCCACGGGGCTGCCCTTCGGGGACACGCGGGGGAACCTGCTCGCCGCGATCGAGGGCGAGACCTACGAGTACACCGAGATGTACCCCGGGATGGCGAAGACCGCGCGCGAGGAGGGCTTCCCGGAGATCGCCGACTGGTTCGAGGTCCTGGCCAAGGCGGAGCGGAGCCACGCCGGGCGGTTCAGCAAGGCGCTCGCCGCCCTCGAGTCCCCCGAGACCTAGGTTGGTCGACCGCCTGCTGGGCGTCCGCCCGGAGGAGCGCCGGGGCACGGCCGCCGCGTTCCTGACGATCTTCGGGACGCTCGCCGCTCACACGCTGCTCGAGACCGCGCGCGACGCGCTGTTCCTCGCGCGGCTGCCGGCCTCCCGGCTCGCGGTCGTCTACCTGCTGATCGCCCTCGTCGCTGTCATCCTCACCCAGGTGCCGTGGGGACGCCGCAGAGCGACGGGGGCCTTCGCGCTCAGCCGGCTGCTCGGCGCGGGCGGGCTCGTGACGCTCGGGTTCTGGGCGGCGTTACCGTCGACCGGTGTCGCGCTCCTCTACGCGCTCTACGTGTGGACGGGCCTCCTCGGCAGCCTGGCCGTGCTCCAGTTCTGGATGGTCCTCGGCGACCTGTACACCGTCACGCAGGCCAAGCGTCTGTACGCGGTCGTGTGGACGGGGAGCCTCCTCGGGGCCACGACCGGGGCGCTCGCGGCCCGGCTCGTGGCCGGCCTCGCACCCTCCTCCACCCTCGTGCTCGTCTCCGCGGCGCTGCTCGGCCTCACCGCCGCCCTTCCCGCTGCCGCGCTCGGCCGCGCCGGGAGCCGGGCCGCAGTGCGCCCCCGGGGCGGCGGCTCCCTCGCGCAGGGAGTCGAGGTCCTGCGGGGCGACCCGTACGTGCGCAGCCTCGCCGTGCTCGCGCTGGTGTCGACGGTGGCGCTCACGCTCGCCGACTTCGTGTTCAAGAGCGCGGTGGCCCGCTCGGTGCCCCCGGAGCGGCTCGGCGAGTTCTTCGGCGGCTTCTACGCCCTGCTCAACCTCCTCGCGCTGCTCGCCCAGCTCGTCGTGGGGGGGTGGCTGTTCCGGTCGTTCGGCCTGGTGCGCGCGCTGTGGGTCCTGCCCGTGCTCGTCTTCGTGGGGGCGTCGGGGGTCGCCCTCGGCGGGGGCCTCGGGGCCGCGCTGCTGCTCAAGGGCGCGGACGGCAGCCTGCGCAACTCGCTCCACCGAACAGGCAGCGAGCTGCTCTTCGTCCCCCTTGCGGACTCCGTCCGCGGTCGGGCGAAACCCCTCATCGAGCTCGTGGGCCAGCGGGGCGGTCAGGCGATCGCCTCGCTGCTCATCCTCTCGGAGAGCGTCCTCGGCCGCGGGGACGTGGTGTTCGCGGGGGCCTCCGCCGCGCTGTCGCTCGTGTGGATCGCGTGGGTGGCCGACCTCAAGCCGCTCTACCTCGACGTGTTCCGAGCCGCGCTGCGCGAGGGGACGCTGCGGCCCGCGGTCGACCTGCCGCCGGTCGACCTCGCGTCGCTCGAGACGCTGTTCGCCGCGCTCAACAGCGGCGACGACCACGAGGTGGTGGCGGCCATGGACCTGCTCGCCGAGGAGGGCCGCTCCCGCCTCATCCCCGCCCTCATCCTCTACCACCCGTCCCAACGGGTCGTGCTGCGCGCGCTGTCCCTGTTCGCCCGGGAGGGCCGCGCGGACTTCCTCCCGATCGCGGAGAGGCTCTCCCAGCACGCCGACGCCGAGGTGCGCGCGGCGGCGCTGCTCGCGCGCACGCGCGTGCGCCCCGAGGAGGCGGCCCTGCGCGCCGCGGTCGGCGACCGAAGCGCCCTCGTCCGCGCGACCGCCCTCGCCGGTCTCGTCGCCGGCGGATGGGCGGACGAGGCGAGCCGGGCGGCCCTCGTCGCGCTCGTGGACGACGGGGTGGAGGAGACGTCGGTGGCCCTCGCCCGGGCGATCGCCGCACAGCCGTCGCCCGAGTTCGAGCCCCTGCTGCTCCGCCTCGCCGCGAGCCCCTCGCCGGCGGTGGTCGTCCGCGTCGCGCGGGCGATGGCGGTCGACCCGCGCCCGTCGTTCCTGCCCGCGCTTCTCGACCTGCTCGGCCGCGGGGAGGCCCGCGCCGACGCCCGCGCGGCCCTCCTCGCCCAGGGGGCGACCGGGCTCGAGTTCCTGGGACGGGCCCTCCGCGACGTCGCCCTGCCCGTGGAGCTGCGGCGCCACCTCCCGCGGACGATCGCGCTGTTCGAGCCGGAGAAGGCGGGCGCGATCCTGCAGGCGCGGCTCATGGACGAGCCGTCGGGCCTCGTGCGCTACCGGATCCTGCGCGCGATGAACCGCCTCGCCGCCTCGGCCGGCGTCGCCTTCGACCCCGGCCTGCTCGGACGGGCGGCGGGGGCCACCGCGGAGTCGGTCCTGCGCCTCGTCCACTGGCGCTTCGTCCTCGAGCGCGGCGCGCGGGAGGACGCCTCCCGCGCGACGCCGGGCCACGGGCTGCTCCTGCAGCTCCTGCGCGACAAGGAGGAGCAGGCGGTGGAGAGGCTCTTCCGCCTCCTCGCGCTCCTCCACCGCTCCGAGGACTTCAAGGGGATCTTCCGCGGCCTGCAGTCGGCCGACCCGCGCACGCGGGCGAGCAGCCGCGAGCTGCTGGAGAACGTCCTCCGCCCGCCGCTGCGGGACCCCGTGCTCGCGATCGTCCACGAGGGGGACAGCGACGAGCGCCTCGCGCGCGGCCGGGAGCTGTTCGCTCCGCCCGCCCTCGGCTACACGGATCTGCTCGCCCTCCTCCTGGAGCGGGGCGGCGAGTCCCTGCGGTGTGTGGCCGCGTTCCACGTGGGGGAGCTCGGCCTCACGGAGCTTCGGCCGGCGCTCGAGGCGCGGGCGGGGTCGGCCCCGAGCTTCTTCCTCGCCCGCGTGCTGGAGCGGGCGCTCGGCGCCCTCGACGGGCGGAGGGGGGACCGTGCCTGAGGCGCCCCGGCTGCTCCCGCCGCTCGAGCGGCTGCTCCACCTCAAGCGGGTGCCCATGCTCTCGGGCCTCGCCGGCTCGGACCTCGCCGCCATTGCCGACGCGGCCGGGGAGCGGTTCTTCCCGAAGGGCGCGGTCGTCTACCGCGAGGGCGAGCCGGTCGGCTCGGTCCACCTCGTGGTGCAGGGCTCGCTCGCGACGTTCCGTGGTGGCCGGCGCTTCGGCCAGGTGGGGCCGGGCGCCGGGGTCGGGGGGCTCGGCGTCTTCTCGCGCGACCCGCTCGTCTCGCGGGTCGCGGCGGACGAGGACACGCTCACTCTCGAGCTCGACGCCGACGCGCTGTTCGAGCTGCTCGAGGACCACTTCCCGGTGCTGCACCACGTGCTGCGCGAGATGAGCCGCCGCGCGATCGACCTGCTCACCCGCTTCCGCCTCGACCCGACCACGGGCATCCCCGAGTGCCCGGTCGACGCCGCGGAGCTTCCCGCGGAGATGGACCTCGTCGACCGGATCTTCTTCCTGCGCCGGATGAGCGTGTTCCGCCGCAGCTCGATCACAGCCCTCGCCGAGATGGCCCGCTCGATGGCGCAGGTCCGGTTCGCACCGGGCGACGTCCTGTGGCGCGAGGGGGAACCCGCCCGCGGGGTCTTCCTCGTGCGCAGCGGCTGGCTGCGGGCCCGCTCGGCGGCGGGCCTCGCCTTCCGCCCGGGCCCCGGCTTTCCCCTCGGCGCCCTCGAGGCGCTCGGGGAGCGCCGCCGCTTCTACGACGCCGAGGCGCAGACGCCAGTGGTCGCGCTGCAAGGAGACATCTCCGCCCTCGTCGACGTCTTCGAGGACCACTTCGACACCGCCCGGGACTATCTCGCGGTCATCGCCGAGTCGACCCTGCGCATCCTCGACTGGAGCGCGGCCCGCGGGCACGAGCCGCTCGCCCCGTCCTGACCGGCCGGCCCTCCGCCCTTGCGGTGCGGCGGCGCGGTGAACTAAGCTGTCCGCCTCGTCTCCCGCAGCGGCGGGCAGGAGGTTCCACGTGACGCAAGACGATCGCGGCGCCGGCACGTCCGGAGTGGTCCTGTCGTTCCTCCTGGGCGCGCTCTCCGGCGCGGCCCTCGCGATTCTCTTCGCCCCCCGCTCGGGGCGCGAGACCCGCGAGATGCTGGGCGAGAGGCTGCGTGAGACCGCGGAGCGCGGGCGCCGGCTGGGGGAGCAGGTGGTGGAGAAGGGCCGCGCGGCGGCCGAGGACGCCTCCGGCTACCTCGACCGCCAGCGCGAGGCCCTCGAGAAGCGGCGCGACCGGCTCGCGGCGGCGGTCGAGGCGGGGCGGCAGGCCTACCGCGACGAGAAGGAGAAGATGTAGCGCTCCATGGACACCTGGGGGACCGTCTTCCTCGGCGTGATCGCCCTCGCCTCCGTCGTCCAGGCGGCGTTCCTGATCGGGCTCGTGGCGTACGGGCGCCGCCTCGGCCAGCGCCTCGAGGCCCTGCAGGCGCGGCTCGACCGGGAGATCTCGCCCGCGCTCGAGAGCTTCACCCGCGTGAGCCGGGCCGCGGCCGAGATCGCCGACCTCGCGACCGTCCAGGCCAGGCGGGTGGATCTCGTGCTCGCGGACACGATCGACCGGATCGAGGAGACGTCGGCCGTCGTCCAGCAGCTGGTCGTCCGTCCTCTGAAGCCGATCGGGGGGATCGTGGCCTTCCTCAAGGGGCTGCAGCGCGGGATGGAGGTGTTCTTCGCCTTCGACCGCGACGCCGCCGTGCGACGCCCGCCGCCCGGCCGCCGGGCCCACGGCGAGGACGACGAGCACCTGTTCATCTGACGCGGTCGCGCTTCAGCGGCTCGCCTCGCGCACGCGCCTCGCCACGGTCCGCTCGAGCCGAAGGCGATCCTCGACCCGAAGGCCGCTCGTCTCGAGCGTGACCGCCCGGCCGTTCGCGGCCTTCACCCGGATCCCGCCGGCCGCGGGCTCCACGGCCTCGACCTCGCGCCACGAGAGCCGCGTGGCGCCCCACAGGTCGCGGGTCGAGACGCCGGCCTCGACGACCTCGACCCGCCACGACAGACGCTGGGCGCCGAGGGTGCACGCGGCGAGCGCCGCCGCCGCCCCGAGGGCCCGGTAGCGGCGCCGCAGGCCGAGAGGGGCCGCCGCGAGCGCCGCCGCGCCCGCGAACGCTGCCCCCGCCCGGCGAGGGGGGTGATCCAGGCGCAGCCCCGCGTTCTCCCACACGAGCCGAGGAGGGCCGGCGGCGAGGGCGAGGGCGGCGACGGCGGCGGCCAGGAGGGCCGCCCGGGCCACCCGGAGCCTCAAGAAGCCTTGCCCCGTCCGAACAGGCGCTTGAGGATTCCGCCCCCGCCGGGCCCGGGGGGGCCGAGCTCGATCGCCGCCTCGCGGTGGTCGGGGCGCAGCTCGACGACACGGCGGAACTGGGCCTGGGCGCGGGCCGCGCGCCCGCTCGCTTTGTAGACGAGCCCGAGCTCGAAGTGGGCGTCGACGTTGGCGGGGTCCTGGCGCACAACGTCCTGCAGCGTCTCCTCGGCGCGGCGGAGCCAGTTCGGGTTCTTCGCATAAGCGCGGGCGAGGAGGATCCGCCCGCGGTTCTGGTGTCGCGCGGGGGCCATGTGCGGCACCGCGGCCTCGAGGACCTGGATCGCGTCCCAGTATCGGGCCTGAGCGATCAGAAGCTGGGCCCGCAGGAGCGTCTCCTCTGGCGGGACGAATTCGGGCGCGGCGGCGGGAGGGGGTGGCGGGGCGCTGGGAGGGCGCGGCTCGGCGGCGGGGGCCGGCGGGGGGCCGGCTGCGGCGTGCTCCGTGTCGGGAGCGGTCGCCTCGCGCCGGGGCGCCGCGACGCCCAGGCGGGCCTCGTAAGACGCGCGGCTCTTCGCCTCGCCGAGGACTTCCCACGCCTCCCCCACGCGGATGAGGATGCCCGCGAGAAAGTCGTGCATGTCCTCGAGACGCGGGTCGTTGTGCACGTCGGGGTGGAACCGCTTCGTCAACGAGACGTACGCGCGTTTGACGTCCGCGTCGGTGCAGCCCGGCTCGATGCCCAGGACCTGGAAGTGGTTCTTGAGGGGAAGGGAGTTGAAGGTCTCGACGATCTCCCTGCGCCACGCGAGCATCTCCGGGCCCATCTCCGGCCGGCGCTCGGGCTTGGGCTCGGGCGCGGGCGGCGCGCTCTCGGTCCCCTGCTCCACCTCGGTCGCCTCGGGGAACGTGAAGGGTCGCTCGCCTTCCGCGTCCGACGCGTCGGGAGCCTGCCCCGGGGCGAGCGGGCCGGGCGGCGGGGCCGACGCGGAGGCGTGCCGCGGGCCCGGGGAGGCCCGCAACTCGACGCGCCCGGTGAGGAGAAGGCCGAGGAGCGTCCTCTCGGTCTCGTCCGTGTCCAGGGGGACGAGCTGGAGCACCTGCCGAGCGGTGGCCGTGCCGTCGATCCGCGAGAGGATGTAGCCCTCGGTCAGGGTCAGCGTGCGCTCCTCGGCGAGGGCTGTCGTGGCCACGAGCCGCTGGTCGAGGTCGCCGAGGGCCGCGCGCGCGGTGGCGGCGTCGCCGATCCTTCGGACGGCCTCGAGGATGAGCGGCTCGGTGGCGCCCGTCGTCTCGGCGAAGTCGTCCCCTCCGGCTCCGTCCTCGAAGGTCGCGGCGAGGGAGGGGTCGACGAGGGCCTCGAGCACCCGCTCGCGCGGGTCCGCGGCGGGGGCGGGGACCGGCGCGGGGAAGGGCCGCCTCACCGGCCTCGCGGCCCGGATGCCGACCTCCTCGAGGACGCGCTCGAGCCGCAGGCGTGCGGAGTCGTCGGGCCGCGGCGGCGGCGCGGGCTTCGGCTTCTCGTCCCGGAAGGCCACCCCGACGATCTGGCCCTGCCGCAGCCGGAGGCGGACTCCGGCCGGAGGCGTCCCGATCGCGAGGACGCCGCTGCGCCGCGCGCGGTAGTGCTCGGCGAGTGCGGACAGCGGGAGCGACTGGGGGCGGGAGTCGTCCATGGTCCTCGTTCGGAGAGGGCATAGTATAGCGCGGCGCCTTGACGGGGGGCGCCCCGGGGGCGAAACTGCCGGGGCGCGTGGCCAGGATCCTCCTCGTCGACGACGACCCCCTCGTGGGGAAGACGCTCGCCGACCTGCTCTCGCTGCATGGCTACTCCGCCGTCCGCGCGGAGTCGGCGGAGCGGGGGCTCGAGGCCCTCGCCGGCGGCGGCTTCGATCTCGTGCTCCTCGACGTGCGACTGCCGGGGATGAGCGGCTTCGAGGCGTGCGCCCGGGTCCGGGAGGCCCACGGGCCGTACCTGCCGGTCATCATGATGACCGCCTTCGGCGATCCGGTCGCGGTGAGACGGGGGTACGAGGCGGGGGCGGACGACTTCCTGCACAAGCCGATCGACACCCCGGCCCTCATCCTCAAGGTGCGGGCGTTCCTCCGCCTCAAGTCGACGCACGACGAGCTGGTGCGCAGCCGCGAGGAGGCGCAGGCGCGGGCGAGGGACCTCGCCCGGCTGCACGAGATCGGCCGGGACTGGTCGCTCA
This sequence comes from uncultured Acidobacteriota bacterium, assembly GCA_964561785.1. Lineage (GTDB taxonomy): Bacteria > Acidobacteriota > Vicinamibacteria > Fen-336 > Fen-336 > DATBSL01. The sequence goes on from CAZLRF010000010.1 coordinate 49,954, forward strand.
TCGCCGAGCCGTTCGAGTTCAACCGCATGCTGACCCAGCGGCTCGCCGGCCTCATCGGCGCCCCGATCGTGGGCATCGCGCTGCAGGACCCGGAGACCCGGACCATGGAGGCGGCCCTGCCCGTGCACGGGCTCGCCGAGGAGCGGGCGCGGGCGTTTCGCTACGTGCCGCGCCCCGAGTACCGCAGCCTGTGGAGCCCGCGCAGCGGCCGGCCCTACGTCAGCCAGCAGCCGGGGAGCGACCCGCGGCTCGCCCAGGAGATCGGGATCATGGCCGAGGCGAGCTCGGTCGTGCTCGTGCCGCTTCTGGCCGAGGGCGAGCTCATCGGGCTCATCGGCGCGGCGGACAAGCCGGGCGGCTTCACCGAGGCGGACGTGCAGATCCTGTCGACCTTCGCCGGGCCGGTGGCCACGTTCCTGCGGAGCCGGCTCATCTTCGACCGCCAGCGCCGCCAGGCGGCGCGCTTCGAGCGGCTGGCCGCCCTCGTCGGCGACATGGCGGCGGTCTCGGGGCGGACGCGCCTGCTCGACCTCACCGTACGGCGCGTGCAGAGGGACCTGGGCTACCAGCGGGTGGCGTTCCACGCTCCCGGGGCCGACGGGGCGCTCGTCCCCGAGGCGGAGGCGGGCGCTTCGGGCCCGGCCCCCGACGCCGAGGCGCTGCGCTGGGCCCTGCGCCTCGGCGCCCCTCTCGAGGCCTCGCGCACGGAGAGCTCCACCGACCTCGCGGTCCCGGTGCGGGCCGGCGAGCACGCCCTCGGCGTCCTCACCGCCTCGCGTGCTCGCCCCGGCGTGTTCGACGACGAGGAGACGAGCCTGCTCTCGACCCTCGCCGGGCAGCTCGCGCTCGCCCTGCGCCGGGCGGAGAGCGAGGCGGCCACCGAGCACCTCGCGCGGCAGATGGCGACGCTGTACGACCTCGGGCTCGAGACCGCGGCCCTGCAGGACCTGCAGGCCCTGTTCGTCCGCGCGACCGAGGAGGCGGGCCGCCTGATTCGCGCCGATCACAGCTCGGTGTTCCGCCACGACGATCGCGAGGGGGTCCTGAAGCTGTTCGCGGTCTGGGCCCGCGAGCCGGTCGCCCCGCCGGAGCCGCGGCCGGTGTTCCGCCTGGGGGAGGGTATCGCCGGTCGGGTCGCCCGGGACATGCTCCCCGTGCTGGTCAACGAGGCCGAGCGCCACGAGGACTTCGTGCCCCGCGAGAACCCGGTCGCGCGGATCCTCTGCGTCCCCCTCACCCACTTCGACCGGGCCCGCGGGGCGACCGTGCTCTACGGGGTGCTCAACGCCACGCGCCGTCCCGGCTCCGCGCCCTTCACCGACGACGACCTCGAGTACCTCACCCGCTTCGCGGGGCAGCTGTCGATCGCGGTCGCCAACTCGGTGGCCTTCGCCGCGGAGCGCGAGCGCTCGGAGCAGCTCGCCCTCGTGAACGCGGTGCTGCGCGAGTCGGCGGCCGCTCTCGCCGGGGGCCGCATCCTCGAGGCCGCGGTGCGGCGCATCCACGAGGCCTTTCGCCCCTGCCTGGTCGCCATGCTCGAGCCCGAGGGGTCCTTCTTCCGGGTCGTCGCCGCCGCCGGCCGCGTCCCGCGTGACGAGGGCTGGACGGGAGGGGCGACCGACGAAGGGCCGGCCGGCGTCGCGCTGCGCGAGGGGCGGGCCGCGTCGGCGGCCGAGGGCGAGGAGGGCTTCACGCCCCGCTCCGAGGGCGCGCGGGGGGCCCTCGCCGTGCCGGTCCTCTCCGGCGACGAGGTCGTGGCGGTGCTCTACCTCGAGGGGGACCGGCCGGAGGCTTTCGACCGCGGGCAGCGGATCACGCTCGAGACCCTCGCCGACGGGATCGGCATCCTGCTGCGCACGGCCCGGCTGTACGAGGCGCTCGAGGACACGAACGGCCGGCTGGTCGAGCTCGACCGCATGAAGAGCGAGCTGGTCAACGTGGTCGCCCACGACTTCCGCTCGCCGCTCGCCGCGATCCTCGGGTGGGGGGAGCTGCTCGCGTCGCAGCCCGAGGCCCCGGTGGAGGACCGGCGGGCGCGGGCGCTGGGCATCGTGGGCGCGGCCTCGCGCATGGCCACGCTGATGGACCGCACCCTCGAGACGACCCGGCTCGAGACCGGGCAGTTCGCGTTCGACTTCCGCCTCGTGGACCTCGCCGCGCGGGTGCGCCAGGTCGCCTCCGAGTTCCGGTGCGGCCCGGCCCACTCGCTGGTCGTGGACCTGCCGGAGGACCCGCTGCCGTGCTGGGCGGACGGGGAGCGGATCGCGGAGGTCGTCGAGAACCTCCTCTCGAACGCGGTCAAGTACTCGCCCGACGGCGGCGAGGCGCGCCTCGCCGCGCGGCGCGAGCGCGACTTCGCCGTCGTCACCGTCACCGACCACGGGATCGGAATCGCCCCCGAGGACGTGGGCCGGCTCTTCCGCCCGTTCTCGCGGGTGCACGACCGCAAGGTCACCGGCATCGAGGGGTTCGGGCTCGGCCTCTCGATCTGCGAGCGGTTCGTCAGGGCCCACGGCGGGCGGTTCGAGGTGCACAGCGTGCCCGGGGAGGGCTCGAGCTTCAGCTTCACTCTCCCGCTGTTCGGGGCGGCGGCGCAGTCGCGCTCCGCGCTGGCCGTCGTCGCCGCGGCCGACGCCGGGACGAGGCGCGAGGTGCGAAGGGTGGCGGAGGGGCTCGGCTTCGCCGTCCACGAGGCGGCCGACGGGCTCGAGGCGGTGGAGGCCGTCGTCCGGTTGCGCCCCACGGTCGTGGTTCTCGACCGCATTCTCCCGCGGCTGCGGGCCGAGGAGGTGGCGGAGCGCCTGCGTGCGCAGGAGGCGACGCGGGGCGTTCCGCTCGTCCTGCTCGCCCCGGGCGACGACCTCGGGGCCCGGGCCGCTCTCTTCCGGGAGCGTCTGTCGCGCCCCGTGGACCGCGCCGCCCTCGCGGCGACCCTCGAGCGGCTCGGCGCGCCCGTAGGCTAGGACCGTGCGCGAGGTCCTGGAGGCGGCGCTTCGGGTCGAGCGGGACGGGGGCCAGGCCGCGCTGGTCACCGTGGTCTCCACGGAGGGCTCGACCCCCCAGAAGGCGGGGGCGCGGATGCTCGTGCACGCCGACGGTCGCATCGTGGGCACGATCGGCGGCGGGTGCCTCGAGGCCGAGATGAGCTCCCGGGCCCGGGAGGCGATCGAGACGCGGCGGCCCCGGCTCGTCTCCTACGACCTCACCCCGGAGCAGGCGGGGGAGGACGGCCTCGTGTGCGGGGGGAGGATGCAGGTGTTCATCGAGCCGATCGAGCCCGTGCCCGTCCTGTGCCTCTTCGGCGCCGGCCACGTCGCCCAGCCCCTCGCCCGGATGGCGAAGGCCTGCGGCTTCCGCGTGGAGCTGCTCGACGACCGCGTGAAGTTCGCGAACGCCGAGCGCTTTCCCGAGGCCGACCTCATCGTCGTCGACTCGTTCGAGGCCGGCGCGGCGCGGCTCACGCTCGGGCCCGCCACGTACGCGGTCGTGGTGACGCGCGGTCACAAGGGGGACGCGGAAGCGCTTCGCGCGGTCCTGGGGAAGGGGCTGCGCTTCGTGGGCCTGCTCGGCAGCCGGCCCAAGGTCGTCCACATCTTCTCGGCCTTGCGCGAGGCGGGCGCCAGCGCCGAGGAGCTCGCGACGGTCCACGCCCCGCTCGGCCTGGAGATCGGAGCCCAGACACCGGAGGAGATCGCCGTCTCGATTCTGGCCGAGATGATCGCGGTGCGCCGGGGTGTGGACCCCTCCCGGTCGCGCTCGATGAGGATGGGGCTGCCGGGGCGCCTCGGCCCTGACCGAGAGTCGGACACCACTTGAAGTAACACTTCAGATCGGCTAGCCTAAGCGCCGGCAACGGCGCTATGAAGGCGTTCACGACGGCATGTCTCGTCGGGTTCGTTTGCCTCCCCCCGTCCGGTGAGGCCGGGAAGCCTCCTGCGCCGCCCGCGGCCGAGCTGGCCCAGGAGCACTGGAACGCGGGCCGCACGTTCCGGGTGTTCACCCCCCCGGGGTGGGCGGTCTCGAGCGCGCCGGGCCAGCCGGAGACGACCGAAGCTCGCGGCGATGGGCTGCTCGTGCGGATCCTCCGGCGGGAGACCGAGCTGGGCCTCGACAGCCTCCACGTCGAGTGCATGCTCGTGCGGCTGCGGCCGGCCATGGAGACGTTCCCCCAGGTGGATTACGAGTACGACTTCGTCGGCGGGGCCGTCGGGGAGCGCAGGGCGCTCGACTCGGCCTTCGTGGTCCACTACGACGAGCCGGTCGACGGGGCGCGGGACTGGCGGCAGCGCAACCTCACGGTGGTCGGGGGAGGGGAGTCGCTTTGCGTCATCACCTACGCGCCGTTGCCGGTCTGGAAGAAGTCCAAGACGGCACGCAATTTGCTCACTGCCATCGTGGAGAGCGTTAGGTTCTGAGTATGGCCCTGAGCGTGTCCGAAGTCCTGCCGGTCGCCGCCCCGAGGACGCGGCGGCAGATCTGGTCCATCGGTGGCGGCAAGGGGGGGATCGGGAAATCCCTGCTCGCGGCGTCGGTGGGCTGGCAGCTCGCGCGCATGGGACGGCGTGTCGTCCTGGTCGACGCGGACCTCGGCGGGGCGAACCTCCACACCTGCCTGGGCGTGCCGACCCCGGAGCGCACACTCGCCGACTTCGTCCAGCGGCGGGTGGGGTCGATCGACGAGGTCCTCACCGACACGCCGGTGCCGGGCCTGCGCCTCATCAGCGGCGCGGCCGACCTCCTGAGCGCGGCCAACATCAAGCACCTGCAGAAGGTGCGGGTGATGAACCACGTGAAGGCCCTCGACGTGGACGTGGTCCTCATCGACCTCGGGGCGGGCACCTCCTACAACATCCTCGACTTCTTCCTGCTCTCGGACGTGTCGATCCTGGCGGTCGTGCCCGAGCCGACCTCCATCGAGAACGGCTACCGCTTCATCAAGAGCGCGCTGTACCGCCGGCTGCGGGCGGCCGCGCCGACCGGGACCGTGCGCGATCTCGTGGAGGCCGCGCTCGACCCGAAGAACGGCCTCGGCATCCGCACGCCGGTCGAGCTGCTGGCGCGCGTCGAGGCGGAGGACGAGGAGGCGGCCCGCGCCCTGCGGCGCGAGGTCGCGGCGTTCCAGCCCCGCTTCGTGGTCAACGAGGTGCGCGACGTGGCGGACGTGGCGATCGGCCACCAGCTGGTGGCGGCCTGCGGGCGCCACCTCGGCCTGCGCGCGAGCTACGCCGGCTTCGTCCACCACGACGACGCGGTGTGGCAGGCGGTGAGGCGGCGCCGGCTGTTCATGGCGGACGCCCCGACCTCGCGCGCGGCGGAGGAGATCCGCCAGCTCACCCGCGGTCTGGTGAAGGGGGAGAGCCTTGGCCACGGCTTCTGAGGCCCCCCGCGGCGACCTGTACGCCGTGCTCGGCCTCGAGCCCCGCGCCAGCCGCGAGCAGGTCGAGCGGGCGTATCGCTTCTGCCTCGAGCTGTACGCCGAGGGCGCCCTCGCCACCTACTCGCTGCTCGACCCGACCGAGGCCGAGCAGCAGCGCGCGCGCGCCCGGGAGGCATACGAGGTCCTGGCGGACGAGGAGAGGCGGCGCGCCTACGACGCGAGCCAGGGGTTCCTCCCCCCCGACACGCCGGTGCTCGCGTTCCCCGCGCCCGCGGCCGCCGGGGCCCCGAGTCCCGAGATCCCGGAGGTCCTCGGCGGGGCCGAGCTGCGCCGGCTACGAGAGCAGCGCGGCGTCTCACTGCGGACGGTGGCGGCGGTGACGAAGATCGGGGTGCGCTTCCTCGAGTACATCGAGCAGGACCGCTTCGACTTCCTGCCCGCGCCCGTCTACCTGCGCGGCTTTCTCCAGGAGTACGCGCGGGTGGTGGGCCTCGACCCGCGCCGGGCGGCCGACGCCTACATGAGCCGGCTCCCCTCCCGGCGGTAGGCCCGGGCGACTCACGAGGACGCGCGCCGGCGCAGCCCCAGGCCCGGGCCGTCCGGGAGGACGAGGCGCCCGTCGCGGACCGCCACGCCCTCCCACGGGTCGTTCGCCACCAGCAGGTGGCCGTCGAGATCGGCGAAGTCCACGAGGGGCGAGAGGTGCGCGGCGGCGGTCGTGCTGACCGAGCTCGACACCATGCAGCCCAGCATCACCCGCAGGCCGCACGCGCGCGCGGTGTGGATCATCCGCAGGGCCTCGCGCAGCCCGCCCGCCTTGTCGAGCTTCACGTTGACCCCGTCGTAGGCGCCGGCGAGGGCCGGGATCGAGGAGGCGCGCAGGCAGGCCTCGTCGGCGAAGACGGGGACGGGCGAGCGCTCGCGCACCCAGGCCGTCTCCTCCACCATCGCCGCCGGCATCGGCTGCTCGACGAGCTCGACCCCCCGGGAGGCCAGCCACTCGATCTTCCGCAGGGCGGTCTGCTTGTCCTTCCACCCCTCGTTCGCGTCCACCCGGAGCGGTTTGCCCGTGACGCTGCGTACGGCGTCGATCGTCGCCTCGTCCGAGTCGAGGCCGACCTTGACCTTGAGGACGGGGAACTCCGCCGCCTCCCGCACCTTCTGGCGCGTCAGCTCCGGGGTGTCGATGCCGATCGAGAACGTGGTGATCGGGGTGTTCGCGGGGTCGAGCCCGAGAAGGCGGAAGACCGGCACCCCGAGCGCCTTTCCCGTCCAGTCGTGCAGCGCGAGGTCGAGGGCGGCCCGCGCCGCGTACTGCCCCTCGAGGGCGCGGAACGCCCCGCCGAGGAGCGTCTCGAGCCGCCAGGGGTCGCCGGCGAGGACGACGTCCCTCGCCGCGAGGACCGCCTTCTGGGCCTCGGCCGCGCTCTCGTGGTAGCGCACGATCGGCGCGCCCTCGCCGAGGCCGCTCACGCCGTCGCGGGTGTAGCGCAGGTGCAGGGTGTCCCGGTGCTCGCTCGACGACATCGTGGTCGTCCAGGTGTGGCGCAGGCGCAGCCTGACGATCTCGGTCTCGAGCCCTTCGGCCACGGCAGCCTCCCCGGGGGGCGGGCCGCCGGCGGCGCGGGCGGGGCCTCCCGGGAGGACCGCCGCCCCCAGCGCGCCCGCCGCCCCGACCATCCAGTCCCTGCGCTTCATCCCGCCCTCTCTCGCGGGGCAGCGTAGCACGAGCCGCGGGCTGTTCTATGATGTCGGCCCGATGCCGCGGGGGAGACGCTGACCAACCAACCCGCAGACTCCGCTCTCGCCTCCGCCGGCGCCTGGCTCGCCGCGGCCGTCTCGGGCGCGGCCGACGCCGTGTACGGCCCGTGGACGATCGCGCTGCTGTTCGCGGTGGCGATCTTCCTAACGGTGCGCCTGCGGTTCGTCCAGGTCACCCGCTTCCGTGACGCCGTGCGTTCGTTCCGGCCCGCGACGGGCGAGGGGGGCGGGGCGCTCAGCCCCTTCCAGGCGTTCATGACCGCGCTCGCGGCGACGATCGGCACCGGGAACATCGCGGGGGTCGCGACCGCCGTCGTGTCGGGGGGGCCGGGGGCCCTGTTCTGGATCTGGTGCTACGGGTTCTTCGCGACCGCGGTGAAGCTCTCGGAGGCGGTGCTCGGGGTCAGCTTCCGCCGGCTCGGCGAGGGCCGTCTCTCCGCCGGGCCCATGCACTACCTGCGCGACGGCCTGGGCCTGCGACGCCTCGGCTGGGTGTACGCCCTCGTCGCCGGACTCGCCGCCCTCACGACCACGCCGTTCACCCAGCCGAACTCGATCGCGGTGGTCCTCGAGAGCCAGCTCGGCATCGACACCCTCGCGACTGGCGTCGTCGTGGCCGTGCTGACCTGGCTCGTGGTGATCGGCGGCGTCACGTCGATCGGACGTGCGGCGGAGAAGCTCTCGCCGCTCAAGGTGGCGCTCTACCTCGCGGGGGGGATTCTCGTGATCGCCCTCCACGCGGACCGCCTGCCGGGAACGATCGCCCTCGTGCTCGAGGAGGCGTTCTCGCTGCGCGCGGCGGGCGGGACGGCGGCCGGGGTCGGGGTGCTCGTCGCGATGCGCTACGGCCTCGCCCGCGGGATGTACGCGAACGAGGCGGGCTACGGCACGGCGGCCTTCGTTTACGGGACCGCCCGCAGCCGGCGGCCCGCGCAGCAGGGCATGGCCGCGGTCATGGAGGTGTTCGTGATCTCGTTCCTCACCTCCTCGATCAGCGGGCTCAGCATCCTCGTGACCGGCGTGTGGCGCTCGGGCCTGACGTCCACCGCGGCGGTGGCCGAGGCCTTCAACCACGCGGTTCCGGTCGCCGGGGGATGGGTCGTGGCCTTCTGCACGTTCCTCTTCGGCTACACGACGCTCATCGGGTGGTCGTACTACGGCGAGGTGTGCCTCGAGTACCTCTTCGGCCCGCGGGTCGTCCGGCCCTACCGCTGGGTCTACTGCGGGCTCGTCGTGCTCGGGGCGACGAGCCGGGTCGAGCTCGTGTGGGCGTGGGGGGACCTCATGAACGGCCTCCAGATCTTCCCCAACCTGGTCGGCGTGGTGGGGCTCTCGGGGCTCGTCGCCCGGGTGCTGCGGGAGGACGCGGCGGCGACGCGGGGGGAGCCCGCGGGGGGAGGACGGCGGTGAGCGGTTTCGCCAGGGTCGGGGACGTTCTAGGGTGCGACGGCGTCTCGCTCGAGGAGGCGGCTCGTGCCCACGGCACGCCGCTCTACGTGTACAGCCGCGCCGCGATCGAGGAGGGCTTCTCGGCCTACGAGGCGGCGTTCGCCTCCGCCCGGCCGCGGATCTGCTACGCGGTCAAGGCGAACGGCAACGGGGCCATCCTTCGCCTGCTCGCCTCGCGCGGCGCCGGGGCCGACATCGTCTCCGGGGGGGAGCTCCTCGCGGCGCGGCGGGCCGGGTTCCCCCCGGAGCGGATCGTCTTCGCCGGCGTCGGCAAGTCCGAGGCCGAGATCGCCCTCGGCCTCGAGCACGGGATCGGCGAGTGGAACGCCGAGAGCGAGGAGGAGATCGCCCGGATCGGCGCCGCGGCGGCCGTGCGGGGCGGCCGCGCGCGGATCTTGCTGCGCGTGAACCCCGACATCGACCCCCGGTCCCACCCCTACATCTCGACCGGGCTGCGCGAGGCCAAGTTCGGCGTGCCGATCGGTCGCGCCCGTGAGATCTTCCGCCGGTCGCGGGAGCGGGACGGGGTCGACATGGTCGGGGTGCAGTGCCACATCGGCTCGCAGATCACCGACATGGAGCCGCTCGCGGCGGCCGCGCGGGCCCTCGCCCGGCTCAGCCGGGAGCTGCTCGACGAGGGCTTCGCGCTGCGGACGATCGACCTCGGGGGGGGGCTGGGCGTCAGCTACGACGGGAGCGAGGCGCCCGACCCGCGGCGCCTCGCCGCCGCCGTGCTGCCGGCGGTGGAGAGGCTGCCCCTGAGGCTCGTCCTCGAGCCGGGGCGCTCGCTGGTGGCGCGCGCGGGCGTGCTGCTCACGCGCGTGCTCTACGTCAAGGAGGGAGAAGGCCGGACGTTCGTGGTCGTCGACGCCGCGATGAACGACCTGCTGCGGCCGGCGCTCTACGACGCCTTCCACCGCGTGGAGCCGGTGACGCGGCGGGGGAGGAGGGCGGCGCTCGTCGACGTGGTGGGGCCGGTGTGCGAGACGGCGGACTTCCTCGCCCGGCGCCGCGAGCTGGAGAGGCCCGAGCCGGGCGAGCTGCTCGCCGTGCGCGACGCGGGGGCTTACGGGTTCTCGATGTCCTCGAACTACAACATGCGGCCGCGCGCGGCCGAGGTGATGGTCGAGGACGGGGGCGTACGCCTCGTCCGCCGCCGCGAGACCTTCGAGGACCTGGTGCGGACGGAGGTCTGACCGGAGCCCCTACGGGGCCGCGATCCGGTCGGAGATCACCCGGCCGTGCTCGCTCGAGCGGGCGAGGCGGTCGAAGGTGTCGTAGAGGGCGGCCGAGATCTCCGCGATCGCGTCCTCGCCCTCCTTCTCCCGGACGAGGAACGAGGTCATGATCGCCGCCTCGTAGGGGCGGCCGGGCACGTCCACCCACGCCGCCTCGCACCGTACGCCCTCGAGGGCGCCCGGTTTGCTCACGGCGCGGACGCCCTCGGGCAGGCCGCGCCGGAAGGGCGACGCCTCGTCGGGGACCGAGGCGACCGCGAGGATGTCGCGGGCGAGGCCGGGGGCGAGGCCCTCGCCCGTGGCCACGATCCCGGCGAGCCGCGCCATCTCGCGGGGCGTCGACACGTTCTCGTCTCCGCGCCGGGCGGCCTCGAGGTCCATCATCAGCCGGCGCAGGCGCGTCCGCGGGAGGCCGAGGCCTTCGAGGCGCCGGTTGACCGCGTCCATGCCCACCCGGCGCACGAGGACGTTCGTGGCCTCGTTGTCCGACCAGCCGATCATCAGGACGGCGAGGTCGCGCCAGGTGAGGCTCACTCGGTCGCCGAGCTCCTGCAGGATGCCTCCGCCCCGCACACGGGGCGCCGGCGGCCGGGTCTCGCCGGCGAGGTCGAGGCGACCCTCGCCCGCCTGCCGGTAGAGCTCGTAGAGCACGGCGAGCTTGATCGACGAGGCGGTGGGGAAGGTCTCGTCGGGGCGCAGCTCGATCGCGGCCCCCGTCGCGACGTCGCGGACGAAGACGCCGAGGACCCCGTCGAGGCGGGCGTCGACCGCGCGCAGGCGCGACTCGAGCCGCGCGAGGAGCGCGGCCTCCTTCGGCGGCCGCTCGGAGGCGAGACCGGGCGCCGCGAGGACGCCGAGGAGGAGGGCGAGGGTGGCGGCGCGCGAGCGGGTCAGGGCTGCTTCCATGCCTTGTCGAACCTCAGGATGCCGGTGGGCCCGACCGCGAGGCCGTGGACGTGGCGGCGGTGGGCCGTGAACACGGGGGTGTGGTAGAGCGGGACGAAGGGCATGTCCCGCTGGAACTGCTCCTGCGCCGAGCGGTAGAGGGCGAGGCGGGCGGCGGGGGCGCGCTCGACCCGGGCCCGCTTGAGGAGCCCGTCCACGGTCGGGCTGCGGTAGCGGCTGCGGTTCGTGGTGCCGACGGAGCCCGAGTCGAGCAGAGCGGTGAGGAAGTCGTTGGCGTCGAGCGTGTCGGCCTGCCAGCCCAGCAGCGCGAGGTCGAAGTCGCCCGCCGCCGTCAGCCGCACCTGCTCGCTCCAGGTCGGGGTCTCGCGCAGGACGACGGCCACTCCCACCCGGGCGAGGTCGTCGCGGAGGCGGCGGGCGACCCCGAGCGGGTCGACGAGGTACGGGCGCGGGTCGCGCGAGACGGTGAGCGTCGGCCCGAGCGGCCCGGCGGGAAGCGCGGCGTCGAGAAGGCGGCGGGCGGCCTCGGGGTCGAGGACCAGCTCCCGGGCGCGAGCGTCGTGGCCGGAGAGGGTCGGCGGCAGCGGCCCGTGCGCCGGCTCCGCGTGGCCGCCGAGGACGTCACGCGTCAGCGCGACGCGGTCGATCGCGCGGGAGAGCGCGCGGCGGACGCGGGCGTCCGTGAACGGGGGGCGCTCGTTGTTGACCGCGAGGTAGACCAGGTTGAGCCCGGTCTGGGAGTCGAGGGCGAGGCCCGCCTCGTCGCGCAGCCGAGCGGCCCGCCCGGGGCCGAGGGCCGAGGTGACGTCCGCCTCGCCCGACACGAGGGCGGCGGCGAGGGCGTCCTCGTCGGCGAAGCGGCGGAACGCGAGGCGGAGGAGGCGCGGCCGTCCCGCCCAGTGTCCCGCGAAGGCCTCGAGCTCGACGAGGCCGGGGCGGGCCCGGACGAGCTTGAATGGGCCCGTGCCGACCGGCGGACCTTCCGGGGCGTCGTGCAGGCGGAGGGGGCTCTGCAGGGCGAAGAAGGGTTGCGAGAGCGTCGAGAGGAGAGCGGCGTTCGGCCGCTCGAGGGTGAGCTGGACCACGAGCGGCCCGAGCCTCTCCGCCCGTCCCGGGAAGGCACGCTCGCGCCGCAGGTGCTCGAAGTTGCCGACCACCGCGTCCGCGTCGAAGAGCGACCCGTCGTGGAAGCGCACCCCCTCGCGCAGGGTGAAGGTCCACACCCGCTGGTCGGCCGTGGCCCAGCTGGTCGCGAGCACCCCTTCGGGACGGAGCGAGCCGGGCCGGACGCGGACGAGCGTGTCGCAGACGCTCGCGACGATCTCCGCGGCGACGATGTCGGTGGCCTGGTGCGGCTCGAGGCCTGCGGGCTCGGCGAGCGTCCCCACCACGAGCGTGTCCGTCGGGGCGGCGAGGAGCGCGGCGAGGAGGAGCGGAGTCAACGCGGCCGCCGGGCGCCCTGATAGATCGCCGCCCAGTGGGGGTCGTCGAGGCGGTCCTCGCGCACGACCGGGGTCTCGTGGGTGGTCGCGTTGACGAAGCGTCCGTCCCCGAGGTACAGGCCCACGTGCGTGATGTCCCACGCGTCGCGGCCGAAGAACACGAGGTCGCCGGGGGCGAGGTCCTCGCGCGACACCCAGGCGGTGCCGGGGGCTTCGTACTGCAGGTGCGCGTCGCGGGGGAGACGGACGCCGTGGGCGTGGTACACGCGGCTGACGAGGCCCGAGCAGTCGATGCCGCGGACGGTCATGCCGCCCCAGAGATAGGGTACGCCCAGGAAGCGGCGGGCGGTGGCGATCACGTCGAGCGGCGTCCCCCGCGCGGGCGGGGCGGAGGCGTCCACCTCCCGCACGTCCCCTCGCTGGATCCACGCGGTGTCGCCGGACGGCAGCCGCACGGGGATCCATCGAGGGGACGGACCCTCGCCCGCGACCTCGAGGCGCGTGGCGAGCGGCGCCTGCACCCTCGGCCGGGCGCTCGTGACGTCCGGCTCACGGTAGAGATTGGCCATGAGGCTCGTGACCTCCACCACGCGTCCGGCGCGCGCGTAGCGGGGTGCGGTCTCGTCCGGGTACGGGACGAGGGCGGCGCGGGGGATGAAGCCCGTGTAGCGGTCGGGCGTGCGCACCCGGGCGAACGCCCCCGTCGTCTCGAGGACGTCGACGGTCTCGCCGAGCGTCGCCTGGCTGACCACGTCGACGGAGTCGTCGGGGAGAGAGTACAGGTTCTCGACCGCGACCGCGACGACCGCCTGCGGGGCGGAGGAGCCGGCGCCCGCGAGCGGGGCGAGGGCGGCCACGAGCGCGAGGGGGCTCACGGCCGGATTCTAACCGCTACTCGTACCGCAGGGCTTCGATGGGGTCGAGGTTGGCGGCCTTGCGGGCCGGATACCATCCGAAGAAGATCCCGACCGCGGCGGAGAAGGCGAAGGCGACCGCGATCGAGGTGGCCGTGATCAGCACCGGCCACCCGAGGCTCTTCGTGATCGCCTGCGAGACCACGACGCCGAGCACGATGCCGGCGAGCCCTCCGACCAGGGACAGCGCCACCGCCTCCGCCAGGAACTGCTTGAGCACGTCGCCGGTTTTCGCCCCCACCGCCATGCGCACGCCGATCTCCCGGGTCCTCTCGGTGACCGAGACGAGCATGATGTTCATGATCCCGATCCCGCCGACCAGGAGCGACACGGAGGCCACGCTCATCAGCAGGCCGTTCATCGTGGACGCCATCTGCACGCGGGTCGCGGCCATCTCCTCGACCGTGCGGACGGTGAAGTCGTCCGTCTCCGGGCCCGCGCTGCGGTGGCGCGAGCGCATGAGGCGGGTGATCGCGACCGCGGTGGGCTCGACCAGCTCGCTCGTCTTCGCCGTGAACGAGACCTGGTGGAGGTAGTTGATGCCGAGCAGCTTCTTCTGGACCGTGGTCCAGGGGGCGACCACGAAGTCGTCCTGGTCCTGGCCCCACTGGCCCTGGCCCTTGGGGGCGAGCACCCCGACCACCCGGAACGGCATGTTGCGCACCCGGATCACCTGGCCGACGGGATCCTGGTCGGGAAACAGGGTGGTCGCGACCGTCGCCCCGAGGAGGCAGACCTTCTCCGCGACGAGGACGTCCCGCGCGGTGAAGTTCGCGCCCTCCGCGACCTGGAAGTTGCGCACGGCGAGAAAGTCCTCGTTCCCGCCCTCGATCGAGCTGTTCCAGTTGCTGTTGCCGGCGATGAGCTGCGCGCGGCCCCGCACGCCGGGAGTCCACAGGCCGATCGTCGGGATCTCCCGGACGATCGCCTCCGCGTCCTCGATCGTCAGCGTGGTGATCGACCCCGAGCCTCCGTGGGCCCGGCCGGGGCCGCCCCAGCTCCCGGCGGAGAGGTAGATGAGCGTCGTGCCCTGGCTCTGGATCTGCTCGTCGATCGCCGCGCGGGCCCCGGAGCCGAGCGCGATCATCGCGATCACCGAGGCGACGCCGATGATGACGCCGAGCATGGTGAGCGCCGAGCGCACTTTGTTGCGGCGGATGGCGCGCAGGGCGAGGCGGAAGGTCTCGCGGATGCCCATGTCGTCTCCTCCTAGGCCTCGGCCTCGATCGGGGGCAGAGCGGCGAGCTCTCGGGCCGCGTCGCGGCGGGTCCTCACCGGCTCGTCGGTGAGGATGCGCCCGTCACGGACGGTCACGACCCGCGTCGCGTACTCGGCGATGTCGTGCTCGTGGGTGATGAGGAGCACGGTGATGCCGCGCTCGCGGTTGAGCCGCTGCAGGATCTCCATGATCTCGACGCTGGTGCGGCTGTCCAGGTTGCCGGTGGGCTCGTCGGCGAGGATCAGCTCGGGGTCGTTGACGAGGGCGCGCGCGATCGCGACCCGCTGCTGCTGGCCGCCCGAGAGCTGGTTCGGCGTGTGGTGGGCGCGCTCGGCGAGGGAGACCGCGGCGAGGAGCGACATCGCCTTCGCGTGCCTCTCGGCCGGGCGGTGGCCGCGACCGTTGTACAGGAGCGGCAGCTCGACGTTCTCGAGCGCGGTGGTGCGGGGGAGCAGGCTGAAGTTCTGGAAGACGAACCCGATCTTGCGGTTGCGCAGCTCGGCGCGGCGGTCGCGGTCGAAGCCCGAGACGTCCTCCCCGTCGAGGTAGTAGTGGCCGGAGGTGGGCCGATCGAGGAGGCCCAGGATGTTCATGAGCGTGGACTTGCCGGACCCCGAGGCCCCCACGACCGCGAAGAAGGAGCCGGCGGCGATGTCGAGGCTGACGCCCCGCAGGGCGTGCACGATCACGTCCCCGAGGGCGTACGAGCGCCTGAGGTCGACGACGCGGATGAGCGGTTCGGCCATGGCGCTAGCGCTGCCGCGGCTGGGGCCGTTGAGGCTGGAACGGGTTCGACGTCGGGGAGGAGCCGGGCCGCGGCCCGGCGGCGCGGGAGCCCGGGATCTCGGTGCCGGTGATGACCCTGGCGCCCTCCTCGAGGCCCTCGCGCACCTCGATGAACTGGCCGTCGGAGATGCCGAGCCGGACTTCGACGGGCCGGGGCTGGCCCTTCTCGTCGGGCACGAACACCGTCGTCGGGCGACCCGGGCCGCGTCCGCCCCCCGGCCCGCCCCCGCCCCCGGGCCGACCGGTCCAGCCCCCGCCGGCCCCGGCCGGCCGCTGAGCGCCTCCCGGTCGTGCGCCGCCGCCCGCCACCCCTCCCGGGCCGGCGGGAAGGGCGGCCGCAGAGCCCGGGCGCCCGGACGGCCGCTCGTAGCCCTCGGGACGGAAGCGCAGGGCGGAGGCGGGAATGCGCAGGGCGTTCTCGGCCTTGCGAACGATGATCGACACGGTGGCGGTCATGCCCGGTCGCAGGAGGAGCTCGCGGTTGTCGACCGACACGATCGTGTTGTAGCTCACGACGTTCGACACCGTCGTCGGGTTGAGCCGGACCTGCTCCACGACGCCCTTGAACTCGCGCTCGGGGAAGGCGTCCACGTGGAAGACGACCTCCTGGCCCTCGCGGACCCGGCCCACGTCCGCCTCGTCCACCGCCGCGTTCACCCGCATCCGGGCGAGGTCGTTCGCGATCACGAACAGCACCGGGGCCTGGAAGGACGCGGCGACGGTCTGGCCGACGTCCACGTTGCGCGAGATGACGACGCCGTCGATCGGGGTCGCGATCACGGTGTGCGAGAGGTCGACCTTCGCCTGGTTCACGTTCGCGACGGCCTGGCTCTCCGCGGCCTGGCTCGCCTTGAGCTGCGCGACCGCGCCGTCGTGGTTCGCCTTGGCCGTCTCGAGGTCGGTCTCGGCGATCAGCTTCTGCGCGGCGAGCTCCTTCGCGCGCTCGTACTTCTGCCGCGTGTCCTCGACCGCCGCCCGGGAGCGGTCGACGTTGGCGCGGGCGGACTGCAGGTTCGCCTCGGCCTGGCCGAGCCGGGCCTGGAGGATCGAGGGGTCCAGCCGGGCGATGACCTGGCCCTTCTTCACCGTCGAGTTGAAGTCGGCATGGAGGCTCTCGATCGTACCCGAGACCTGCGAGCCCACCTGGACGGTGGTGACGGCCTCGAGGGTTCCCGTCGCGCCCACCACCTCCACCACGTCGCCGCGGTCGACGGTGCCGATCGTGTAGCGGGTGGCCTCACCACGCCCCCGCAGGAGGAAGAACGCGCCGAGGGCGGCGACCGGGAGGAGGAGGAGCCAGAGGGAGCGGCTTCGCAGGGGTCTCATGACACTGATAGTTTAGACCGGCACCGCGGCCGGCCGGCGGCCGGCGCTGTAAGGGGCGTGTAAAGGGGGTCGAAACGACGAGAAGGGGGCCGAGGCCCCCCTCTCGCGCCCCTCGAGGCGCGGGTCAGAAGCCGAAGCTGCTCGTCTGGGCCGACGCCGCGGCCGCCCCGGAGGCGAGCGCCTGGCCGCCCTGGCCGCTGCTGCCGCCGCTCAGGAGGGCCACGACGCCGCTGCCGGACAGCCCCGCCTCCTGCACCCGCTGGTAGTTGATCACGCTCTTGCGGTAGTCGGCGACCGCGCGCAGCTCGTTGACCGCGGCGGTGGCGAGGTCGCGCTGCGCCTGGGTGACGAGGAAGTTCGTGGACATGCCCGCGGCGAACTTCTTCTCCTCGGCGTCGAGCCGCTCGGCGGCGAGGCGCCGCGCGGCCTGCGTGGAAGCCACCCGCTTGAAGCCCGACTCGACGGCCCGGCCCGCGGTCCGCACCTCGGCCGCGACCTGCAGCTCGAGACGGCGGAAGGAGGCGAGCGTCTGCTCCTTGCTGAGCTGGGCCGACGCCGCGTTCGCCTTCGCCGAGCGATTCGGGATCGCGTAGGAGACGTTGAAGCCGAGGGTCCAGGTCGGGAAGTCGGCGCCGAAGACCTCGCTGAGGGCGTCGCCGTACCCGCCGGGGATCGTGTCGATCACCGGACCCCCGGGGCCGTCGCGGATGATCTGCGTCCCGCCCGCCCCCGATCCGCCGTAGGTGGCCAGCAGATCGAGCTGCGGCATCAGTCGGTTGCGCGCGTACTGGAGGTTGTAGTCGGCCCGCTCGAGGCTCTTGCGCGCGGCCACCACGTCCGTGCGGTTCGCGAGGGCGCTCTGCACCGCCGCCTCGATGTTCACCGGGACCGGCTCCGCGGTCGGCCGGTCGGTGGGGTTGATCCGCGTGCTCCACATCGCCGGGTCGTTCTGCGGGAAGATCGCCCGCTTGAGGTCGTCCTCCGCCTCGGCGAGAGCGTTCTCGGCGAGGATCACGCCCTCCTCGCGGGCCGCCACCTCGGACTGGGCGCTCACCACGTCGAGCGGGGCCATCGTCCCCACCTTCACGCGGATCTCGTTCTCCTCGAGCAGCTTCTTCGCGAGCTCGAGGTTCTTCCGGGCCGCCTCGAGGTTGTCGATCGCGAACAGCAGCTCGTAGTAGTAGCCCTTCACCGTCGCGACCGTGTTGATGATGGTCTGGCGGAACTGCACGTCGGAGATCTCCCGGCTCTTCTTCGCGAGGCGCAGCGCGTTGCGGGGCGCGTCGATCCGGAAGTTCTTGAGCAGGGGCTGCGTGATGCTGATCGAGAGGCTCGAGTTGTACACCGGGTTGAAGGTCGTGAAGGCGTTGTTCGTGTCGCGCCGGTTGTTGTTGAAGGCGAGGCTGAACTCGCCGCCCGTCTTCACCGGGATGCCGAGGCCGAAGTTCCACAGGCCGGTCTTCGTGTTGACCACGTCGCCGCCCGAGAAGAAGTTCGTGCCCTTGGTGTCGGTCGAGGTCTTGCTCAGGTTGGCGAAGAGGAACGGGTCGTAGTAACCCTCCGCCGAGATCACGTCCTGCGCGCTCTGCTCGGGGTTGTACCGCTCGACCGCGATGTCCACGTTGTTCTCGAGGGCCCGCGCCACCGCCTCGTCGAGCGAGAGGGCGAGGGTGCCGCCGGGCGGAATCGCGGTCCTGGCCTGGGCCGCCGCGAGCTCCGCGGCGGTCGGAGCCTGGGCGGCGGCCCCGGTGGGGGCGACCAGGCCGATCATGGCCAGCACGGCCGAAAGCGCCCGAATCCTAGCTCTCATGTCCTTCGTGACCTCCAGGCTTGCCTTTGGCGCGATGCGCCGGGCGAGGGGTCGATTCTACCCCACGCCTCCCGGGGGCACCCCGGTCGGCCGTTCCCGAACCGCGGGCACCACCTGCGTTAACGAGGCGAACGGGGCAAAAGATCCGGGATTTTGCATGGCTTACGCGGGTCGGCCCGCGCCCCGCGCGGGCCGACCAGACCGGTCCGTAGACTGTCCGTTCCGCAGAGCCGGTTTCTGGAAGGCCCCGACGAAAGCCCCGACGAAAGCCGAAGGGCCGAGCGGGGTTGCCCCGCCCGGCCCTTCGGAACGCCCGTCCTCGGGCGCGTTCTAGTTGAAGCTGTACCGCAGGCTGAACTGCACGCGGTACACGTCAGCCTCGGACGCCGTCGACTCGAGCGACTTGCTCAGCAGCTGGTTGTTGACCACGCGCATCTGGTAGGACGCCCGGCCCTGGGAGTCGGCGCCCCGCGAGATGAGCGGCTGGCTGTTGATCAGCCTCTGTCCGACGCCCCAGTCGCTGTTGAGGAGGTTCGTGAAGTTCAGGATGTCGGCCCGGAACTGCAGCGAGTGCCGCCCCCCGCCGAGGTTCGTGAAGAGGTCCTGGGCCACGGCGAAGTCGAGTCTCCACACCCAGGGCAGGACGCGGCCGCCGCGCTCGGCGTACTGACCGCGGCGTCCGCTCAGGTACTCGTCCTGGCTGATGTACGCCTCCCAGGCCGCGGCCTGCTGCTCGGCGGTGAAGGGCACGCTGCCGGTGATCGGCACGAAGTTCATCTCGGAGGTGTTCCGGGGCACGTAGATGAGGTCGTTGTTGGTGCCGCCGTCTCCGTTGAGGTCGCCCGAGAACCTGTAGGACTCGGTGCCCTGGGTGAAACCCTCGAAGAACGCCGAGAACGTGGTCGCGCCGACCTTGAGGTACTCGAGCCGGTACGAGCCCGCAAGGAAGAAGCGCTGGCCCTTGGCCGAGTAGCCGAGGCCGGGGTTGTTCGGGTCCCCGGAGACCGGGTTGTTGAACCACGAGCCGGACGCGATCGATCCGGGGTCGACGGTGTTCTCGGCCTTGTAGTAGGTGTACGCGGTCTTGAGCATCCCCTGGCGGAACGTCTTCTGCAGCGAGGCCGAGGCCGACCACGAGCGTCCCTCGTTCTGGTTCTTGAGCACGATCGCGTTCGAGACGTTCGAGTGGATCCGGTTGCTGGTCCAGCGCGGGCGGTTGTCGGCGCCGACGAACGTGGACTGCGCGGCGGGGAGGTTGGCGTTGATGTAGTAGATGCCGTTGACGTCGCGGTTGTAGATGAACTCGCCGGTGCCGACGAAGCCCCCGGGCAGCCGCTGGTCCACCGCGAGGTTCGTGCGCCAGGTCTGGGGGAACTTGAAGTCGGGGTCGGTGAGGGCGAGCTCGTAGCTCGATGCGGGGGCCCCGGTCACGTTGGCCGGCTTGTAGGCGTTCGGGTCCGGGTTCCAGGGCCGCAGGCGCGTGTTGTCGAGCTGGGCGAAGCCGGTGAGGACGCCCGTGTTGCCGATCTGGTTGGAGATCCAGACGTAGGCCGGCGGACCCGTGAAGACGCCCGTGCCGCCGCGGACCTGGGTCGATCGGGTGCCGGTCACGTCCCAGTTGAAGCCGACGCGGGGCGACCAGAGGACGTTCGCGTCGGGCAGCTTGGCCGTCTGGTACTGCACGGGCTGCCCGTTCTCGTCGCGGAAGGTGAGGGCGTCGGCGTTCACGTTCTGGAAGCCCGTCTCGCCGAAGAAGGGCACGTCCATCCGCAGGCCGTACGTCAGCTTGACGTTGCGGGAGAGCTGCCACTCGTCCTGGGCGTAGAGGCCGGTGTACCAGACCTCGAGGGGCTGCAGGGGCTTCTCGAGTCCGGGGATGTTCATCCACCGGACCTGGAATCGCCGGAGGGTGACGGGAGACGTCGTGCGGTTCGGGTTGGCGAGGTAGTCGTTCGCGTCGGTGTAGAAGTCGGCGAGCGAGTTGTAGACGTAGACGCTCTGGGAGCCGGGGAAGAACACGTTCTCGGACTCGTAGCGCTGCGCGGTCGCCCCGAACGTGAAGGCGTGGTTCCCGCGGTTCCAGGTGAAGCTGTCCTGGATCTGGAAGGTCTTGTAGCGCAGCTCGTTGTTCGGCGTGAAGGGCTCGAAGCCGAAGGTCGTGTACACCGACCCAGCCTCGAGGATGTCGACCATCGGGAAGAACGTGCCGAGCGACTCGCGGCTCTCGTCGTTCTCGGTGTAGCCCACGATCAGGGAGTTCGACATGTTCGTGCCGATGATCGAGTTCCACTCGGCCACGCCCGACTTGATGTTCTCGAGGATGCGGTAGTTCGAGTTCTGGAAGTTGAGACCCGTCGTCCGCGTCCGGCGGCTGCCGAAGCCGAGCGAGGACGAGTCGGAGAGCAGCACGTCGGTGTTCGAGTCGAGCTGGGTGTAGCGCAGGCTGATCTTGTTCCGGTCGTTCAGGTTGTAGTCGAGCTTGGCGAGGTAGCGCTTGGCCGGCGTCGCGTGGTCGTAGTCCTGGTAGGGGCCGGTGTCGTAGCCGAAGTTCGACCGGAGGTAGGAGCTGAGCGCGTCGAGGTCGGAGGCGAGGACGCGGGTCACGTTCCCCCCGACCGTCTCGCCGCCGCGATTCGCGCGGAACGTGGTGCCCGGCTGGGTGAGCTTGTCGTCCTCGTAGCTGCCGAAGAAGAAGAGCTTGTCCTTGACGATCGGTCCCGAGACCCACCCGCCGAAGCGGCGGGCGTCGAACGAGCCGGGGTTGTAGGTGTTGCCCTTGGCCTCGGTCCCGACGAGGTCGTTGTCGCGGAACCAGTAGTAGGCCGAGCCACGGAACGTGTTGGTCCCGCTGCGGGTGATCATGTTGACGCCGGCGCCCACGAAGTTGCCCTGGCGGACGTCGTAGGGGGCGACGTTGACCTGGATCTCCTCGATCGTGGCCATCGAGATGGGCGTCACGCCCGTGCGATCCCCGGGCTGACCGGCGAGGCCGAAGGAGTTGTTGAAGTAGGAGCCGTCGACCGTGATGTTGTTGAACCGGTTGTCCTGGCCGACGAAGGAGCCTCCGAAGCTGCCGCCGGTGTACTGGGGGCTGAGGCGCGCGAAGTCGTTCACGCGATCGCGGACCGTCGGGAGGACCTGCAGCGACTCGCGGGTGACCGTCGTCGCGGCGCCGGTGCGAGCGGCGTTGAAGACCTCGGAGGTCTGGGCCGTCACCGTGACCTCCTCGGTGAGCGCGGCCTGGGCGAGCGTCAGCTCGATGTCCGCCTCCGTGCCGAGGTTCACGACCACGTCCTTCAGGGTCTGCGGCTGGAAGCCGGTGAGCGACGCGGTGACGCTGTACGGGCCGCCGACGCGCAGGCCGGGCAGAGTGAAGCGCCCGTCCGCGCGGCTCGTGGTCTCGTAGCGCGTGCCCGAGGGCTCGTGCAGGGCGATCACGCTCGCCCCGGGCACGACCTGCTTCTGGGCGTCGAAAACGATGCCGGCGAGGGAGCCGGTGGTGACGCCCTGTGCGCGGGCGTTCCCGACGGCGAACATCAGGGCGAGGATCGCGAGGGTCGCG
The DNA here is from genome assembly GCA_964561785.1 of uncultured Acidobacteriota bacterium. Classification (GTDB taxonomy): domain Bacteria; phylum Acidobacteriota; class Vicinamibacteria; order Fen-336; family Fen-336; genus DATBSL01. The sequence goes on from CAZLRF010000010.1 coordinate 71,744, forward strand.
CCACGCCGCTTTCCGGTCAGGCTCATTCGATTTCTCCTGGAACTGGTGCTCATCGTCTCCTGCCCGCGGCCGGCGACACCGGCAACCCCCGGCCCGCCGGGGGGCGGCGGCGCCTGGGGTCGGTCGGGAAGCGGGTCACTCCGGTCGGCGGCAGGCCACGACGGGCCGGAATCCTATTTCGGGCACCGCAGGCTCGTCAACGCCGAAGAAGGCCAATGACGACGCGGGCCCGGACGGGCTATGATCGCCGCCCGCCCAAGGAGGCGGCGTGATGAAGGTGTTACTTTCCTTCGACCAGATCCAGGCCCGCATCGTGGAGATGGGCCGGCAGATCGCCGCCGAGTACGCGGGGCGGGAGCCCCACCTCGTGGGGGTCCTGAAGGGGGCCTGCCCCTTCATGACCGACCTCGCCCAGGCGATCGACCTGCCCCTCACCCTCGACTACATCGCCGTCTCGTCCTACGGCAAGGCCACGAAGTCCTCCGGCGAGGTCAAGCTCATCAAGGACCTCGACCAGGGCCTCGAGGGCCGGGACCTCCTGGTGGTCGAGGACATCGTCGACACCGGTCTCACGCTCAACTACCTCATGAACCTGCTGAGGGCCCGCGGCCCGCGCTCGCTCAAGGTGGCGGCGCTGCTCTCGAAGCCGGCGCGCCGCCTGGTGAGCGTCCACGTGGACTACGTGGGCTTCACGATCGAGGACGAGTTCGTGGTGGGCTACGGCCTCGACTACAACGAAAAGTATCGCAACCTGCGGGACATCGTCGTCTACGGAGGCTGAGGCGCGCGTTCCCGTTCTCCCGGTCGACGCCCACCTCGAGCGGGTGCGGGAGGCGCTGTCGCGCTCGCGCGCGGCCGTGGTCGTGGCCCCCCCGGGCTCGGGCAAGACGACACGGGTCCCCCCCGCACTGGCCGGGGACGGGCCGGTCTTCCTTCTGGAGCCGCGCCGGGTGGCCGCACGCTCGATCGCGCGGCGCATCGCCGAGGAGCGAGGGTGGACGCTCGGCCGGGAAGTGGGCTTCCAGGTCCGCTTCGAGCGCCGCTTCACCGCTCAGACCCGCCTCCTCGTCGCGACCGAGGGCATCCTCGCGCGGCGGCTGCAGGCGGACCCGCTGCTCTCCGGCTTCCGCACCGTGGTCCTCGACGAGTTCCACGAACGCAGCCTGCACGCGGACCTCGCGCTGGCCTTCGCGCGCCAGGCCTGGCGGGTCCGGGACGACCTGCGGCTGCTCGTGATGTCGGCGACTCTGGATCCGGGCCCCCTCGCGCGGTTTCTCGACGACGCGCCGGTCCTCGTCGTGGAGGGTCGCCCCTTCCCCCTGGACGTGCGGTACGACCCGCGAGCGAGCCTGGCCGATGCCGTGGGCCGGGCGCTCTCGCGGCCGGGAGGCCACGTGCTGTGCTTCCTCCCGGGGGCCCCCGAGATCCGCCGGGCGCAGGCGGAGGTCGGACGCGTGGCCGCCCAGGCGGGCGCCCGGGTGCTCCGGCTGCACGGCAGCCTCTCGTCCGAGGAGCAGGACGAGGCCCTCGCCCCGAGCGCCGTTCGCAAGGTGATCCTGGCGACGAACGTCGCCGAGACGTCGCTGACCGTCGAGGGTGTCACCGACGTGGTCGACACCGGCCGGCACAAGGTGCTGCGCTTCGACCCGGAGCGGGGCCTCGACCGGCTCGTCCTCGAGAGGATCCCGGCGGACTCGGCCGAGCAGCGGGCGGGTCGGGCGGGACGGACCGGGCCGGGGCGCGTCGTGCGGCTGTGGGACGAGCGGGACCGGCTCCCCCCGCGCCGGGAGCCGGAGATCGAGAGAGTCGATCTCGCCGCGCCGGTCCTCGAGGTCCTCGCGTGGGGCGGCGACCCTCTCCGCTTCGAGTGGTTCGAGGCGCCGCCAGCCGATCGGGTGCGGGCGGCGCTGTCGCTGCTCGAGAGGCTCGGCGCGGTCGCGGGCGGCCGGCTGACTCCCGACGGTGCGGCCATGCACCGCCTGCCGGTGCACCCGCGCCTCGCCCGGGTCCTGCTGGCCTCGGGCGGAGCGCCGCGCGCGGCCGCGGCCTGCGCGGCGCTCGCGGAGGGGTGGCGGCCGGACACGTCCGGCGAGCCGCCGACGACGGACTCGGATGTGCTGAGCGCGGCCGACCGCCTGGGCGAAGCCCCGCCGGGCGTGAAGGCGGCGGCGGCGGAGCTCGAACGCCTCGCGCGCGAGTGCCTCGGGACCCGGAACGCGTCCTGCCCGCGCGATGCGGGCGACGAGATCCTTCTCCGCGCGCTGCTCGCCGGATACCCGGACCGCCTGGCGCGCCGGCGCGAGCCGGGATCTTCGCGGCTCGTGCTCGCCAGGGGGCATGGCGCGCTCCTCGGCGGCGAGTGCGGGGTGTGGGAGGGCGAGCTGCTCGTCGCCCACGACGTGAGCGGCGGCGCGGCGGGGGGAGAGGCGCTCGTGCGCACGGCGAGCCGGGTGGAGCGCGCGTGGCTCGAGGGGGTCGGCACCGAGACCGCTCACCGTTTCGACGAGGCCTCGGGGAGCGTCCGCGCCGTCGTTCGCGAGCTCTACGACCGACTGGTGCTCGCCGAGAGGCCGGTCCCCCCCGACCCGGAGCTGGCGGCGGATCTGCTCGCCGCCGCTGTCGAGCGGAGGGGTCTCGGCGAAGCGGCCGTGGCCCTCGTCCGCCGCCTGCGCTTCGCCGGCCTCGAGGCCGACCTCCACGCGGCGATCCGGGCCGCCTGCCGCGGGAGGACGCGCCTGGCGGAGCTCGGCGACCCCGCCCGGTGGCTCGACCCGGCGACGCGGCGCCGCGTCGACGCGGAGGCGCCCGAGCGGCTGGCCCTTCCGAGCGGTCGGACGGCGGCCCTCGTGTACCGGGAGGACGGCGCGGTCAGCGCCGCGGTCAAGCTGCAGGAGCTGTTCGGCCTCGCGGAGACGCCGCGGCTCGGTCCCCGCCGGGAGCCGGTGCTCCTCGAGCTGCTCGCCCCGAACGGCCGCCCGGTCCAGACGACGCGAGACCTGCGCAGCTTCTGGGAGCGGACGTACCCGCAGGTGCGCAAGGAGCTGCGGGGGCGCTATCCCCGCCATCCGTGGCCCGAGGATCCCTGGACGGCGGAGCCCACCCACCGCACGACGAAGAGCCGCGGCTGATCGGGACGATTCGCGGGGCGCGGGGAAGGGCGATATCCTCTAGGGCCGTGAAGGCACGGGAATCATGAGCAGCGACATCGTCATCGGCATGGCCGGGTCCGGGGGGGACGGGATCGTCTCCGCCGGCGACGCGATGATCACCGCGGCGGCCCTCGAGGGCTACCACGCGGTGCTCACGAAGAGCTTCGGTCCCCAGATCCGCGGCGGCGAGTCCTCCTGCCGCGTGCGCCTCTCGACGCGCCCGGTCCTCAGCTCGGGCGGCACGCTGGACGTGGCGGTGGCGCTCAACTGGGAGGACTTCCTGAAGTTCGGGGCGGAGCTGCCGGTGGGCGGGCGGACGAGCGTCGTCTATGAGAGCGCGACGAACGTCCCGCCCGAGCGGCTTCCCCTGCCCGGCGTCACGCCCCGGGAGGCGATCCCGGTCCCGATCGCGGAGATGGCGAAGAAGAACGCGGGAACGGAGAAGGCGAAGAACTCCGTCGTGCTCGGGCTCCTCGCCGGCTGGCTGGGCGTCGGCCGCGACTCGCTCCTCGCCGGGCTCCGGAGGAAGTTCGCGAAGAAGGGCGCCGAGGTCCTGCAGGGCAACGAGAACGCGTTCGCCGCCGGCGTCGCGTACGCCGAGGCGAACCCCCTGCGCGAGCCGCGCACCCTCGACGCGCCCGCCGCGGCGATGAAGGAGGGCAAGCTCGTCGTGGACGGCAACGACATGTGCGCGGCGGCCGCCCTTTTCGCCGGGTGCGAGTTCTTCGGCGGCTACCCGATCACCCCCAGCTCCGAGATCATGCACTTCTTCGGGCGCGAGGTGTGGAAGTACGGCGGCGTCATGATCCAGTGCGAGGACGAGATCGCGGGGATCGGGGCGGTCGTGGGCGCGTCGTTCGCGGGCAAGAAGGCGATGACCGCCACCTCCGGCCCCGGGATGTCGCTCAAGACCGAGATGCTGGGCCTCGCCACGATCGCCGAGCTGCCCCTCGTGTGCGTCAACGTTCAGCGCGGCGGGCCCTCGACCGGCATCCCCACGAAGAGCGAGCAGTCGGACCTGTTCCAGGCCTGCTTCTCGGCCCACGGTGACGTGGTGCGCCCGGTGCTCGCTCCGATCTCGGTCGCCGACACGTTCGGGATCACCGTCGAGGCGTTCAACGTGGCCGAGCACTACCAGACGCCGGTCGTGATCCTCTCCGACCAGGAGATCGCCCAGCGCAAGGAGACGGTCGACCCGATCGACACGAAGGCCGTCACGATCGTGGAGCGCCGGCGACCGATGGAGGCCGAGCTGGAGAAGTACGAGCGCTTCAAGGCCACGGACTCCGGCATCAGCCCGATCAGCCACCCGGGGATGCTCGGAGGGAACTACCTGGCCTCGGGGATCGAGCACAACGAGCGGGGGGCTCCGACCGCGAGCGGCGAGGTCCACGCGCGGATGAACGACAAGCGGATCCGCAAGCTCGACCCCCTGAAGCGGCGGAAGGACCTGTTCGTGATCGAGGGCGACCCCCACGCCCCGCTGGCGCTCGTCTCCTGGGGAAGCGTCGCCGGCACGACGCGCGAGGCGCTGGAGATCGCGAAGGGCGAGGGCATCCGGGCCCGGCTCCTGGTGCCGAAGCTCCTGTTCCCCGTGGCCGAGGAGGTCTACGAGGACTTCTTCCGCGGCGTGCAGGCGGGCCTGGTCGTCGAGCAGTCGCACCAGGGGCAGCTCTACCGGATCCTGAGGATGTACGTGAGCGTGCCGGCGGGGGTGCGGTCGCTGGCGAGGAGCGGCTCGAACCCGATCCTTCCGGCGTCGATCGTCGAGCACCTCCAGAAGATCGTCCTCGGCCTCCAGCGACAGCGGGTGGCCGAGGTGGAGCCGGCGGGCTAGGGAGAAACGACCATGAGCACCACCACGCGTCCGGTGGAGGAGTACCAGGCGAAGGACTACAAGAGCGAGCTCAAGCCGATCTGGTGCCCGGGCTGCGGGGACTTCGGCGTGGTCCAGGCCATCTACCGGGCGCTCGCGAGCGTGGGGAGGCCCCCCCACGAGATCGCGTTCGTGTCCGGGATCGGTTGCTCGAGCCGCATTCCCGGCTACACGACCGCCTACGGCTTCAACTCGGTCCACGGCCGCGCGCTGCCGATCGCCCAGGGGATCAAGCTCGCGAACCCCGACCTCCTGGTCCTCGTGGCCGGGGGGGACGGCGACGGCTTCTCGATCGGCGGGGGCCACGTGGCCCACGCGGTGAGGCGGAACATGGACCTCACCTACATCGTGATGGACAACCAGATCTACGGCCTCACCAAGGGCCAGCTGTCGCCCACCTCGCCCCGCGGCCTCAAGACCTCGTCGTCGGCCTGGGGCAGCCTCGAGGACCCGGTGAACCCGCTGCTCTACGTCCTCGGCTACGGGGCGAGCTTCGTGGCCCAGGGCACGCCCGCCGACATGCCGGGCCTCGCCGCCGTGATCGAGGAGGCGATCCGCTTCCCGGGCTTCGCCTTCGTGAACGTCCAGTCGCCGTGCGTGACCTACGGCCAGGAGGAGCAGCAGCTCAGGGCCCACAAGACCGCGATGCAGGCGCTCGCGAGCCTCGGCCACGATCCCTCCGACCGGCTGAAGGCCATGGCCCTCGCCTCCGAGTACGGCCACAAGCTCTACACCGGGGTCTTCTACCGCAACCCGGAGCCGCCGCCCACGTACGAGGCCGAGGCGCGACGGCGGCAGGAGGAGGCGAAGGGCCAGGCCCTCCCCAAGGACCGCATCCTCGAGATGTTCCGGCCGCAGTAGGCGCATGATCGACCCGCACCCCATCGTGCTCGTGGCCATGGGGGGCCACGCCTTCATGCAGCCGGGCGAGCGGGGCACGATCGACGACCACGAGAAGAACGCGGCGCAGATCGCGGCGCTCCTGATGACTCTGGTCGAGCGCGACTACTACATCTGCGTGACGCACGGCAACGGGCCGCAGGTCGGGAACCTGCTCCTCCAGCAGGAGCACGCGCGCGAGGAGGTGCCCTCGCTGCCCCTCGACGTGCTGGTCGCGATGACGGAGGGCAGCCTCGGGTACATCCTCCAGCAGGCGCTGCTCAACGAGCTGCGCAAGCGCGAGATGAAGCGCTACGTGGTGACCGTGGTGACGCAGGTCGTGGTCGACGAGAAGGACCCGGCGTTCCAGGCCCCCAGCAAGCCGATCGGCCCCTTCCTTTCCCGCGAGGAGGCGGAGCGGCGGCGCGACCTGCTCGGATGGCAGGTGAAGGAGGACGCGGGCCGGGGCTGGCGCCGGCTCGTGCCGTCGCCCTCGCCGCTGCGGGTCATCCAGCGCCACATGATCCGCGACGCGGTGCGCCAGGGCCACATCGTGGTGGCCTGTGGCGGCGGCGGCATCCCCGTCAAGCGCCGGGAAGACGGCCAGTTCGCCGGGCTCGAGGCGGTCATCGACAAGGACCTCACCTCGAGCGTGCTCGCGACCGACGTCGGGGCGGCGCTCCTCGTGATCCTGACCGCGGTGCCCCAGGTCTACGTGAGCTACGGCACTTCCGAGCAGCGCGCGCTCGGCGCGGTGACCCTCGAGGAGATCGAGCGGCTCCACGCGGAGGGGCACTTCCCCCCGGGCAGCATGGGGCCGAAGATCGAGGCGGTCATCCGCTTCCTCCGCTCCGGCGGGCGCCGGGCCCTCATCACGAACCCGGAGAGCCTCCCCCTCGCCATCGAGGGCCGGGCGGGCACCCACTTCGTGGGCGGGATCTAGGCAGGAGGGAGCGGGTGAGCGACCGCGTCCTGCGCTGGGGCCTCCTCGGCACCGCGCGCATCAACCGCATGCTCGTCCCGCCGCTGCAGGCCTGCGGTCGGAACCGCCTCGTCGCGGTGGCGAGCCGCGACCGCGGGCGGGCCGAGGCGTACGCGCGGGAGTGGGGGATCGAGCGGGCCTACGGGTCCTACGACGCCCTCCTCGCCGACCCGCAGATCGACGTCGTCTACGTCCCCCTGCCGAACCACCTGCACGCGGAGTGGACGATCCGGGCCGCACGGGCGGGCAAGCACGTGCTGTGCGAGAAGCCGCTCGCCCTGACGGTGGGCGAGGTCGACGCGATGGCGGCCGCCGCGCGGGAGGCGGGCGTGGTGCTCGCCGAGGCGTTCATGTACCGGCACCACCCGCAGACGCTGAAGGCGAAGGAGCTGGTGGACTCGGGCGCGATCGGCGCGGTCCGCTTCGTGCGCGGCACGTTCAGCTTCCCGCTCACCCGGGCGAACGACGTGCGCCTGCGGCCCGAGTGGGGCGGCGGGTGTCTGTGGGACGTGGGCTGCTACCCGCTCAGCTTCGCGCGGTTCCTGCTCGGCGCGGAGCCGCTCGAGGTCGTGGGCTCGCAGGTGCTCGGGCCGACCGGGATCGACGAGACCTTCGCCGGGCAGCTCGTGTTCCCGGGCGGGGTGCTCGCCCAGCTCGACGCGGGGTTCCGCAGCCCGGTCCGCGCCGAGCTGGAGGTGGCCGGGACCGACGGGGTGCTGCGGGTGCGCAACCCCTGGAAGCCCGACCCGCGAACGCCGATGGTGCTCGAGCGGGGCGACATGCGGGAGGAGGTCCCGGCGCCCGACGCCGACCGCTACCTGCTGGAGATCGAGGACCTGGCGGCGGGCATCCTCGACGGGCGCCCGCCGCGCGTGTCGCTCGCCGAGAGCCGGGGCAACGTGGCCGCGATCGTGGCTCTCCTCGATTCGGCCCGCACCGCTCGTCCGATCAGGCCGTAGGCTACCCCCGGACGCTGGCCTTCGGGATCCGCACCAGCAGGTCCTCGAGCTGCTTGCGGTTCTCGGCGCCGATCGTGAAGCAGTCGAGGACCGGCGAGGCGAGCGCGTACTGGAGCGCGTCGTCGATCCGGCCGCTGAGGCGGCCCGCGCCCACGACCTTCATCCCGATGATGCCCTTGCCCTTGCGCTTCATCTCCGCGAGCACGGGGAGGACCTCCTCGACGCTCGCGTCCATGATGACGCCCGCGGGGTTGAGCCGGGCGAGGTCCACCTCGACCCAGTCGCTGGCCGCGGCGGCCTTGAGGGCCCCGAAGTCGTGGCAGGAGACGCCGTGGGCGCGGATGATCCCTTTCTCCTTCGCCTCCGACAGCACGGCCATCGCCCCCGCCCGCTCCTTCGGCCAGTCGGCCGACATCATGCAGTGCAGGAGCACGATGTCGAGCATCTCCGTCCCGATCTCCTTGCGGAAGCGGTCGAGGTCGGCCCGCATCTCCTTCTCGGTGCGGGCGTGGGTCTTGGTCATGATGACGACCTTGTCCCGGGCCACGGTCTGCAGCGCCCCCCGGGCGTGGGGGTGGGTGCCGTACTGGTCGGCGAGGTCCCACACCGTCACGCCCTGGTCGACGCCGGCCCGCAGCAGCTCGACCACCCCGTCGAAGCCGAGCCCGCGGATCTGGTTCGAGGACTTGCCGACGCCGTTCGTGCCGGTGCCCTGCCAGAGGCGGGAGACCATGATCCCGGTCTTCCCGAGGGGGACGACGTCCTGCGCCGTCTTGGCCTTCGAGGCGGCGAAGAGATGGCGGGGGAAGGCGTGCGCCCCCGCCGCCGCACCGCCGAGAAGTGAACCCCTGCGCAGGAACTCGCGACGCTTCATGTCTGACCTCCTCGTCCGACCGGGACCCTTGAGGCCATTCTAGGCGGTCTGCCCCCGGAAGCGCCAGCAGCGCCGCCGGCCACGCCGGTCTGCGGAGGGTCAGGAGGAGGCCGCGTCCTCGTACTTCTCGATCACGGAGCCGGCCACGCGCCGGGACAGGGAGTGATAGAGGGGCGAGGCCTCGGCGAAGACCGCGCGGGCGAGCGCCCTCGTGCGGGGGTGGCGTCCCATCGCGGCGTACAGCGGGCGCAGGTACTTCATGCGCCCGACCCCGAGCAGGACCGCGCGCAGGCGCGGGAACGCGGGCTCGTAGTCCGAGCCGGCCGCGATCGTGAGCCACTCGACGAGGATCTCGTGGTTGCCCCGGGAGCCGAGCGAGAGCGCGGCGTCGAGCCATGCGCAGCCCTCACGATCGATCTGCCGCGGCAGGTTCTGCAGGTAGACGAGCGTCTCTCCCGGGCTCCAGCCCCGGATGGCCTCCGCCGACGGCAGCTCGCCGCGGGGGAACTCCGAGGCGAGCCGCACGAGGGCCTCGAGCCGCGCCGAGCGGAACACCGGCGCGCTCGCCGGCATCCCGGGCCCGTAGAGCCACTCCTGCGCCCCGACCCGCCCGGCGAGCCCCGGCAGCCGCTCCTCCAGGAAGGCGAGGAACTCCTCGGTCGTGATCGAGGTGAAGCGGAAGCGCGCCATGTAATCGCGCATGAAGCGGTCGAAGGCGGGGCGGCCGGCCTCGCGCTCGAGGAGGGCGACGAAGCGGGCGCCCTTCTCGTACGGGATCGAGGAGAACGCGTCGTCGGGGTCCGTCCCCCGAAGCTCGGTGCGCAGGCGGGTGAGGGGAGACTCTCTTCCGAAGCGCCGGAGCGACTCCTCGAGCGCCTTCTCCCCGATCGCCCAAGCGAGCACGGTCGCCTCCTCGCCGCGAAGCACCTCGAGCAGCCGTCGCTCCGCCCACACCGTGAAGCCCTCGTTCAGCCAGAAGTGCTCCATGTCGGCGTTCGTCACGAGGTTGCCCGTCCAGGAGTGGGCGAGCTCGTGCACGACCACGTCGACGAGCGAGCGGTCCCCGGCGAGGAGCGTCGGGGTGAGGAACGTCATCCGCGGGTTCTCCATCCCCCCGTAGGGGAAGGCCGGGGGGAGGACCAGCATGTCGAAGCGGTCCCAGACGTACGGGCCGAAGAGATCCTCGGCCCGCGCCATCATCGACTCCGTCTCCGCGAACTCGTGAACGGCGGCCTCGAGCGTCGGGGGCTCGGCGAACACGCGCGTGCGGGGCCCGACGTCCCGCGAGTCGAGCCGCCCCGCCGCGAGCGCGAGGAGGTAAGGGGGGATCGGCTGCGGCATGCGGAAACGCCACGCCGTCGTCCCCGGCCGCGATCCGGGCTCGCGGCCCTCGAGCCCCGCCGACAGGACTACGTCGAGCGGCGCGTCCACCTCGACCGTCGCCTCGTAGGTCAGGCGCTGGCGGGGCGTGTCGGGCAGCGGCACGAGGCTTCGGGCGTGGATCGCCTGGCACTGGCTGAAGAGGAACGGATGGGTCCCGCCGGCGGTCTGCCCCGGCTCGAGCCACTGCAGGGCCGGGGCATCGGGGAGCGTGCGGTATCGGACCACGACCTCTCGGGTCCCGGGGGGGAGGTGGAGCCGGAGCCGCCGGCCGAGGATCGGCTCCTCGGGTCCGAGATCGAAGGGTACGTCCGCGCCGTCGCCGGTGCGGACCTCCCGGACTTCGAGGCGACGGGTGTCGAGGTCGAGGGGGCCCCCCGAGGGGGCGCCGAGATCGAGCGCGGCCTCGCCCGAGACCTCGCGCGCCCCGAAGTCGACCGCGAGGCGCAGCCGCAGGTGGCGCGGGCGCGGCTGGTCGGAGTCGGCGTGCGAGTGAGGGTCGAGCCGGGCCATCAGGCCCCGGCGCCGCGGTGGATCTCGGCGTCGATCGACGGCCGGCTCTCGGGGCGGACGGGGGCGTCCCCGATGAAGGCGGCGGTGACGAGCCCCTCGGCGAGGGGCACCCGCCAGGCGGTGAGGTGCCGGCCCATGAGGGGCGCCGAGATCGAGCGGGTCGGAGCGTCCTTCAGCGTGCGCTCGAGGGTCGCGACGAGCTTCGCCGCGATCGCCTCGGGCCCCGGCGCGGGCCACTCGCCCCGCGCGGCGAACACCTGGCCCGCCGGGTCCACGAGCATCGCCCCCTGCGCCGACGCGAGGGCGAGGCAGGACTCCACGATCTCGTCCCACGTCGGGGGCGAGGGCTCACCGGCCGGGACGCCGTCCTCGTCGAGCTCCACGTCGAAGGGCGAGCCCGAAGTGTCGTACGTCTCGGGGAGCTCCTCGAACGGGGGGGCCTCGGGCGCGCCCACCATCTCCTCGGGAGAGACGGCCTCCTCGGGGGGAGCGGTTTCGGTCGGGGTGGCCGCGTTCGTCGCGACGTCGATGCCTGCGTCCTCGGCCACCTCGGTCTCCGGGTCGGGGGGACCGAAGGCGGCGAACGGGTCCTCGGTCGGCCCGGAGGCCTCCACCGGCGCCTCATCCCACGAGGGAGGAGGAGGCGTCTGCGCTTCGAACGGGGCCGGGGCGGAGGATCCGGGCTCGGGAGGAGGGGGGGGCGGCGCGGTGGTGGGCGCCGACACCGTCGCCTCGCCGAGGATCGGTGCGACCGGGGGGGGAGGGAAGGGCACGTCCGTCGGGGGGGCGGCCCGGCGAGGCGGCGGCGCGGGGGGGGCGAGCGGCTCGTGAGGCGCCGCGGAGGTCGTCGAGCGGTCGTCCCGGCGGCGCCGCTGGTGCAGCCGGCGCGCGATCTCTCGGGCGACGTCGAGGTCAGAGGAGCTGGCGGGGGGGTTCAGCTTCATGGGGCCTCTCCATCCCGTCGAGCCGGTTCATGCGGCCCTCGAGCTCGTCGGCGAGTAGGTCGAAGCGGCGCGACTCGGGCCCCCCGGCGCCTCCGCCGAGGAAGCCGACGGGCACGCCGAGAGCGCTCGCGCGCGCGAAGGCCTCGGTGCGCGGGACCACGGTCTCGAGGACGTCGGGAAAGCCGCTCCAGATCTCCCCGAGCACCGACTGGCTGCCCGGGCGGTCCCGGTCGACGAGGGTGGGCAGGATGCCGAGCAGGCGCAGCCGCGGGTTGCGGCTCGCCTGCACGTGCTCGACCACCTTGAGCGCCTGGCCGACCGAGCGCAGGGCGAGGGACTCGGTCTGGAAGGCGAGGAGGGCGAAATCGGCCGAGGCCAGGGCGGCGGTGGTCACGCGTCCGAGACCGGAGGGGGTGTCGACGACCACCAGGTCGTAGCCGTTCTCGCAGGCGGAGAGCGCCCCGGCGAGGGCGCCCTCGCGCGCCACCTCCGCCTCGAAGGAGTCGACGTCGGTCGCGTCGAGCCGTCCGCGCGGGAGCAGGCTGAGCCCGGCCAGCCGGGTGGACAGCACGACCTCCCGGGGCGACGCCACGCCGGCGAGCAGCTCGGCGAGGCCGGCGAGCTCGGTGTCGCCCTTGGCGAGCGAAAGGCCGATCGCCCCCTGCGGGTCGAGGTCGGCCAGCAGCGTCCGGCGGCCCCTCTCGGCGAACGCCACCGCGAGGTTGAGCGCGACCGTCGTCTTGCCGACTCCGCCCTTCTGGCTCGCGATCGCCACGCGCCGTGCCATCCGCACCTCCACGGTGTGGGGGCAAGTGTAGCACTCCCAGGGAGCTAGCCCGAGCGGCGCATCTGCTCGAGCCGCGCCACGACCCGCGCGCGCAGCTCCTCGACGAAGGCCGGCACGCTCTCGGGGCTCTCGGGCGGATCGAACGGCCCCAGCACCTCGGAGCGGGCGTCGATCAGGTGTACGCGGAAGAGCAGGTCGGCGAGGCGCCGCTGGCGCCAGACCCCGTCGTTGACGACGAGGTACACCGGCATGCGGCGCTCGGACAGGACGGTTTCGATGCCCGACCTGCGGAAGGGACGGACCGCGCCGTCGAGGCTGCGGTGGCCTTCCGGGAAGATGACGAGCCCGTGCGGCGTCTCGTGCACTCCGCGCCGCACGGCTTCGACGGCCGCCTTCGGGTCGCGCCGGGGATCCACGATCGGCGAGCCGAGCAGGCGGATGCAGGCGGACACCAGGGGCACGAAGCGGGAGTAGCGCCTGCGGGTCACGAACGCGGGCACCCGGGGCTGTGCGAGGAGGGAGATCTGCAGGATGTCGAGCAGGCCCTGGTGGTTCGCGACGACGAGGACCTGCGAGCCGGTGGGCAGGACCCCCTCGCGCCGGACCCGCGCTCCGCCCAGTCGCAGCATGGCCCAGATCCCCGCGGACATCCCCTTCATGAACCAGGTCACGAAGCAGTGGCGCCGTCCGGGCAGAAGCCAGGACCCGGGGATGACGACGAGGCGCAGGACCGGGCTGCCCAGGAGGAACAGGAGGCCGACGAGGAGCACCGCGAAGAGGCTCCGTGCGCCCTGGATGACGCGCCGCATGGAGCGCGGATTCTATCAGGCGGCGCCGGCGCGGCGGCCGAGGAGGGCCTCGTCGAGGGCGCGCCCCGCCTCCTCGACGAACGCGACCAGGGGCTCGAGGGGCGGCAGCTCGGCACCCCCGGGCGCGTCGCCGTAGACGATCGCCACCGTGTGGCCCCCCGCGCGGACCGGGAGCACCGCCGCCGCGCGGGCGCCGAGGGCGCCGATGCGGTCGAGGAGGCCGCGCGCGGGTCCGTCCGGGGGGAGCGGCCCTGCCCACGCCCGGCCGCTCGACACCGCCTCGCTCAGCGGCGAGGCCGGGGCGAGCGGCAGCGCGATCCGGCGGGCCAGCAGGTCGAGGCTGTCCTCCGAGTCCACCGGCCCGAACCCGGCGAGCCCCCGCAGGCTGTCGTCCTGGACGAGGAAGAGCACGACGCGGGGGAAGAACGCGCGGGCGGTCCGCAGGAGCAGGAACGAGACGAGGTCGGGGTCGGCCCCGCGGCGCATCTCCTCGAGCGCCGAGCGGAGGACCTCCTCCCGGCCGGCCTGCTCCGGCGAGAGCGCCGACGGTGTCCGGCGGGGGCCGCGGGCGAGGCGGGGCAGCAGGTCGCAGGCGAGCTTGTCCCCGAAGGCGCGCAGGTCGCTCTCGTACTGGAGGGGATCGAGCTTCGAGAGCCCGGGCTTGAACGCGAGGAGCGAGACGCCGAGCCGGCGCGCCCGCCCGCGCAGCTTCTCGTCGATCGCCTCGGCCATCAGGAGGACGGGGGGAGCCGGCGAGAGCCCGCTCGCGTGACGCGCCACGTCGAGGCCGCCGCGGAAGGAGGACGCCGAGGGCAGGCCGAGGTCGGTCACGACCAGGAAGCGCCCGCGCTCGCGGGAGAGCCGGCCCATCTGGCGCCGTGCCTCGGCCGCGCCCCCGGCGAGCGCGACCTCGACGCCCGCCGCGCGCAGGCGGTCTCCGACGACGCGGCGCACCTCGGGCTCGTCGTCCACGAGGAGGACCGCGGGTCCCGCGGGGCCGGGGTCCTCGACCTCCGCGATCTCCTCGAGCTCCTCCGCCTCCTCCGCCTCCTCCGCCGCGGCCTCCGGCGGGGGTGGGGGGGCGGCGAAGGAGGCCTGGATGACCGCGGCGGCCTCGCGACGGTCCTCGTCGAGCTGCCGCGCGAGGTCCAGCATCAGCTCCTCGGGGTTGATGCCGAAGGGCAGCGTCTCGCCGGAGAGGTCGCGGTCGCCGAGGACGGTCGGCACCGACTCGCTGAGGTGGAAGGCGAAGTCCCCCTCGCGCAGGCGCACGAGCCGCTCCAGGATCGTCGCAATGCGTTGCCGCACGACGAGCTCGCGGGCGGGGCCCGGGGGCGGGGCTTGCGCGGGCAGCGGAGGCACGTCCCACATGTGGCCGGCCACCACCCGGCCCGCCTCGAAGACGACGCCGGCCTCCCCCTTCGGACCGCGCACGGAGAGGTGGCCCGTCTTCTGGCAGAAGGAGACCACCTGGAGGATCTCGAGGAGGGGGAGGTCCTCGATGGAACCGTTCAGGCTCACGGCGTCTTCATCGCACGCAGCGCGGCGTCACGCAAGCGCGAGAGGGGGGCGGGCTTGGTGATGACCTCGTCGGCGCCCCGTCGAAGGGCCTCCTCGCGGATGCGGTCGTCCGCGGCACCGGTGAACAGGAGGACCGCCGAGTGCGGCCTTCGCCGGCGGGCCCCCTCGATGATCTCCAGGCCCTCGGCCGCGCGAGCGGGCGAGAAGTGCAGGTCGCAGATGACGGCGTCGAAGGGGGTGCTCGAGTCCGCGAGGCGCAGGCCGGCGTCGGCGTCCGCGCACTCCTCGACGTGCCAGCCCAGGCCGCGGAAGTAGGTGCGGAGGACGGCGAGCAGCCCGCGGTCGTCGTCGAGGACGAGCACCCGGCGGCTCACGACGCGAGGCTCGTCGCCGCGGCGCCACCCACGTGGCCCGCGGCGACCAGCTCCTCGCGCCCGAGGGGGCGGGCGAAGAGGAAGCCCTGGACGAGGTCGATCCCCGCCGCCTCCACCGCCACGAGCTCGTGCCGGTCCTCGACGCCCTCCGCGACCGCCCGCGCCTCGAGCCGGCGTACCATGCGGGCGAGCGAGTCGAGAACGATCTGGCGGTAGGGATCCGACCACGCCCCGCTCACGAGGTAGCGGTCGATCTTGTAGATGTCGGGCCGGACGTCGAGGATCATCTTGTAGTTGGACTGCCCGAGGCCCACGTCGTCGAGCGCGATCGAGACCCCGGCCGCCCGGAGCTGCTCGAGGGCCCGGCGGAAGCCGGGCACGTCGAGGGGGGGCGCGTGCTCCACGATCTCGATCACGAGACGGGCGGGAACGATGCCAACGGCCCGGGCGCGCTCGAGCAGGAAGTCGTGGAAGCCCGCGTCGCGGCCCAGAGTCGAGGCGTGCACGTTGACCGACAGCCGGGGCGAGCCGGGCAGGAGGGACCCCTCGGCCAGCGCGGCGGCGACGCAGGCGCGGTCGATCGCGGCTTCGGCTCGCTTGCGACGCACATACTCGAAGAGCACGTTCGGCCTCTCGGCGTTCGTGCCCCGGGGCCCGCGGACGAGGCACTCGAGAGCGTGGACGTGGGGCCTGCCCCCGTCGATCTCGAAGATGGGCTGGAACACGACGGCCAGCTGCCCTGGGAGGAGGAGCGTCTCGAGAAGCGTCGACTCTGCTGGCACGATCTGCGCTTCTGCACCGTGCGTGCCACGGGACCCCCGGGCCGGCCGTGTCGTTCCGAGGGCCGTGAGTCGTTGATTCGATGAGACTTTTCGAGCTGGCCCGGCCGGGAAGGCGGCGGTAGGCCGTCCGACGGCCGGACTCGCCGAGTCCCGATCTCAGACGGGGAGGAGACCGCACCTTGACCCTGGCGCCGCTCCGGGTGCTGTTCGTCGAGGACGAGCCGGGCCACGTCGAGCTCGCCCGGAGGGCCTTCGAGGACCGTGGGGGAGCCTTCGAGGTCTCGGTCGCCGAGACGGTCGAGTCGGCGCGGAGCATCCTTCAGGGCGCGAGCCCGCCCGACCTCGTGATCGCAGACTGGCTCCTCCCGGACGGCGAGGGGCTCGACCTGCTCCGCGAGGCCCCGGCGGGGGCGTTGCCCCCGGTGGTGATCATGACGAGCCACGGCTCCGAGCGCGTGGCCGTCGAGGCCATCCGGGCGGGGGCGGTCGACTACCTCGTCAAGAGCGAGCAGACGCTCGCGGATCTGCCCCACATGGCGGAGCGGGCGGTCCGCCACCGGCGCACCGAGCAGGCGCTCGGGGACCTGGTCGCGGGTACGGCCGCGGTGGGAGGGGACACGCTGTTCGGCGAGCTCACCCTCCGCCTCGCCCGCGCGCTGCGGGTCAAGTACGCCTCCGTCGCCGAGACCTCGGGCGAGGGCCGGCTGCGCACGCTCGCCCGCTGCGTGGACGGGCGCCTCGTGGAGAACGTGGAGTACGAGCTCGAGGGCACGCCGTGCGCCGCGGTCCTCGACGGCAGCGTCTGCCACGTCCGCGACGCGGTCGCGGCGAGGTTCCCGCGCGACGAGGGCCTGCGGCGGATGTCGGCCGAGAGCTATGTCGGGGCCGCCCTTCGCGCCTCGGACGGCGAGGTCCTCGGTCTCGTCAACGCGATCCACGACCGCCCGCTCGACGGGATCGTGCGCCCGGAGGGGGTCGTCCAGGTCTTCGCGGCGAGGGCGGCCGCGGAGCTCGAGCGGCGACGGGCCGAGCAGCAGATCGAGCGGCAGCGCGTCTTCGCGGACAGCCTGCTCGACATGGTCGCCTCGCTGGTGATCGTGGTCGACCCGGAGGGCCGGGTCGTGCGGTTCAACCGCGCCTGCGAGCAGACGAGCGGCTGGACCGAGGCCGAGCTGCGCGGGAGGCACTTCTGGGAGGTGCTTCGCCCCCCCGAGATGCGGGAGGAGGCCGCCCGGCACTACCGCGGCCAGGCGGCGGTGCTCGAGCTTCCCGCCGTGTACGAGACCGAGTGGCTCACCCGGGGCGGGGACCGTCGGCTCATCGCGTGGATCAACCGACCGGTCTTCGACGCGCGCGGGGCGGTCACCTACGTGCTGGGCACGGGCACCGACGTCACCGACCGCCGGCGGCTCGAGGCCGACCTGCGCCGGGCGGCGTTCGAGTGGCGCGAGACCTTCGACGGCCTGCCCCTGGGAGTCGTGGTCGTGGACGCGCTCGGGCGGGTCCTGCGGGCGAACCGCACCGCGGTCGAGCTCTCCGGCAAGGAGAGCTGGAGCGACCTGATGGAGACCTCGCTGCGGGACTTCGGTCCCGCCAAGCCCTGGGCGGCCCTCGGCGAGCTCGCGGACGCCCTGCGGTCGGGAGGCGCGCCCGCCGCGCGCGAGGTGGCCGACCCGCTCGCCCGGACGACGTGGGTGGTGAGCGGCCGCGCCCTCGACCTCGAAGGCGAGGGACGGGCGGTCCTCAACTTCCAGGACGTGACCGAGACCGCCCGGCTCAAGGAGCAGCTGCGGCAGAGCGAGACGATGGCGGAGATCGGCTCGATCGTGGCCGGGGTGGCGCACGAGGTCCGCAACCCCCTGTTCAGCATCTCCGCCACGCTCGACGCCTTCGAGTCGCGCTTCGGGCGCATGGAGGGCCTCGAGCGCTACCTGTCGGTGCTCCGGGGCGAGATCGCGCGGCTCACGACGCTCATGCGCGACCTGCTCGACTTCGGACGGCCGAGCCGGCCCGACTTCGTCCCGTGCCGGGTGGACGAGGTCGTGGAGGCGGCGGTCGCCGCGTGCCTGCCCCTCGCCCGTCGCAAGGGCGTCTCGATCGAGGCCCTCCCGGGCGACGGCCTGCCCGCGGTTCTCGCCGACCGCGCGCGCATCTCGCAGGTGCTGCAGAACCTCATCGAGAACGGGGTGCACTTCTCGCCCCCGGGCGGACGCGTGCGGGTCAGCGTCGAGGAGGCGGGGGACGCGGACGGGCCCGCGGTGCTGTGCCGGGTGCGCGACTCCGGGCCCGGCTTCGACCCCGCCGACCTCCGGCGGCTGTTCGAGCCGTTCTTCACGCGCCGGCGGGGCGGCACCGGCCTCGGGCTGTCGATCGTCAAGCGCATCGTGTACGACCACGGGGGCGAGGTGAGCGCGGAGAACCACGAGGAGGGGGGGGCGGTGGTGACGGTGCGGCTGCGGGCGGTGCGCGAGTGAGGTCCGTTCTCGGCCGCCTCGGCCGGCTCCTCGGCGGCGGCGACGACCGCCGCCGCGCCGCGCGCAGCGAGGAACGGCTCGCGCTGGCGCTCGAGGCCGCGGGCCTCGCCATCTGGGAGATGGATGCGGAGACGGGGGCGATGTGGTGGTCCGAGCAGGCGGGCCGCCTCCTCGGCATCCCCGAACAGGCGCCGAACGGGTCGGCCCGGCTCGCCCACGTCGTCCAGCGCCTGCACCCCGACGACCGGCCCGCCTTCCAGGCGGCGGTCGCGCAGGCGCTCGCTCGCCCCGGCGAGGTGCACCGGGTCGAGGCGCGGGTGCTCTCACCCGACGGCTCCGAGCGCTGGATCGAGGGACGTGGGCAGGCCTGGCTCGACGAACGGGGGCGGCTGCGCGGTCTGCGGGGCTCGCTCCTCGACGTGACCGAGCGCAAGCGCGTGGAGGAAGGGCTGCGGCGCAGCCTCGAGGAGCAGCGGGTGATCGCGACGGCGGCCGAGGCGGCGGCCACGGCCAGCGACGAGGATGCCCTGCTCGCCTCGGTGACGGCCCTCCTGCGCGACACCTTCTTCCCGGACAACTGCGGCTTTCTCCTCCTCGACGCGGAGGGGGGTGTCCTGCGGCACGCTCCCGCGTTCCACTCCCGCCGCCCCGTCGCGGACCTCACGCCCATCGCGGTCGGCACCGGCGTCGTCGGCCGCGTGGCCCGGAGCGGGGTCTCGTGCCGGGTGGAGGACGCGTCGGGGGATCCCGCCTACCTCGCCCTCGACCCCGAGATGCGGTCGGAGGTGTGCGTCCCGCTCAAGGCGGGCCCCCGCGTGCTCGGGGTCCTCGACGCGGAGAGCCGCCGGCCGGGCGCGTTCAGCGAAGCCGACGAGCGGCTGCTGGGCGTCGTCGCCGCGCACGTCGCGGGGGCGGTCGAACGGCTGCGCTCCGCCCAGGCGCTGCGGGAGGGGGGCGAGCTCTACCGGGCCTACTTCACCGCCTCGCCCATCGCCCTCTTCGTCTCCGACACCCGGGGCCAGTACCTCGAGGTCAACGGGGCGGCCTGCGCGCTCACCGGCTACGCCCGGGAGGAGCTGCTCGCGCTGTCGATCGCGGACCTGCTCGCCGGGGACGACTCCCGGGACGTCGGGGACCGCCTGGTGGGCCTGCTCGCCCTCGGAGGCGGCCGCAACGAGATCAGGATCCGCCGCAAGGACGGCCGCGTGCGGCACTGCCTGGTCCACGCCTCCGCGGTCGGCGCCGAACGCCTGCTGGGCCTGCTCCTCGACATCACCGACCGCCGCGAGGCCGAGGAGAAGCTGCGCGAGAGCGAGGAGCGCTTCCGCAGCCTCTCCGAGGCGTCCTTCGAGGCCATCCTCGTCCACGACGGGGGACGGATCGTGGACGTCAACCAGGCGCTGTGCGACCTGGGGGGCTACTCCTGGCACGAGCTCGCGGGGCGCGACGCGTTCGAGTTCGTCGCCCCCGAGCACCGCGAGGCGGTCTACCGCAACCTGCTCTCCGAGGTGGACCGGCCCTACGAGATCGAGATCCAGCGGCGGGACGGCACGCGCCTGCCGGTCGAGGTCCAGGCGCGCTCGTTTCCCTACCGCGGCAAGATCCACCGCGTGGTGGCGCTGCGGGACGTCTCCGACCGCAAGAGGGCCGCCCAGGTGCGCGAGTCGCTGATCCGGGAGCTCGAGGCCAAGAACGCCGAGCTCGAGCGATTCGGGTACACGGTGACCCACGACCTCAAGTCGCCCCTCGTCACGATCCGGGGCTTTGCGGACTACCTGGAGAAGGACGTGCGGGAGGGCCGCACCGACCGTCTCGCCGCCGACGCCCGGCGCATCGCGGACGCGGTCGGCACCGTGCAGCGCCTGCTCGACCAGCTGTTCGAGCTGAGCCGGGCGGGCCGACCGGTGGGACCGCCGGTGGCGGTGCAGGCGGAAGACCTCGTCCACGAGGCGCTGCGCCTCGTGCGGGCCCGTCTCGAGGCGAGCGGGGCGAAGGTCGAGGTCGAGGGCCCGCTCCCCGAGGTGTTCGGCGACCGCGCGCGGCTGGTGCGCGTGCTCCAGAGCCTGCTCGACAACGCGCTCAAGTTCTCGGCCGGCCAGGAGGCGCCGCGGGTGGTCGTGGAGGCCCGGGAGGGGGAGGAGGGCCGTGCGGTGCTCGTCGTGCGCGACAACGGCATCGGCGTCGAAGCGCGGCACCGCGAGCAGGTCTTCGGCCTGTTCGAGAAGCTCGACCCCCGGGGGGAGGGGACCGGCGTCGGCCTCGCGGTGGTGAAGCGGATCGTCGAGTCGCACGGCGGGCGCGTGTGGCTCGAGTCGGAGGGGACCGGGAGGGGGACGGCGGCCTGCGTGAGCCTGCCCCTGGCGCCCGGGGTGCAGGAGCCGCGGGCGGGCCCTACGGAAGAGGCCGCGCGTCGGCCGGGATGAGCGTCTCGGGCAGCGGGGCGTCGAGGAACTTGAGCCCCAGGCGCTGGACGCCGTCCATCCCGGAGCCGGCGCCGCTCGAGACGTACATGACCTCCGCCCGCGTCTCGTAGCCGTCGAGCAGGAAGCGGATCATCTCGCCCTTCTCCACGGCCATCCGGCTGCGCACGAGCGCCCCGCCGGCGGCGATCACCTCGGCCAGCGTCTCTTCCTCCTGGGCGGAGCGGTCGCGCCAGGTGGCGATGCGGGCGATGCGCACTCCGAGCTCGACCTCGAACCGCTGGAACTGCCGCCGCTCGCCCGAGTCCGCCCGGCCCTGCGCCTCCTGGAAGACCTCGAGGCTGCCCGGCTTGCCGAGCTGCCGCCACTCGTCGATCCCCAGCACGAGCCGCTCCGCCTCCGCGGCAGCCGCGCCGGTGCACGGCGACTTCGGCGTCGCCTCGAGCAGCACCCACGCGCCCCCTCGGCAGGAGCACGCGGCGGAGTGCAGCTCGATCCTCGTCCCGCTCATCGGGCCTCCAGGCGCCTCGTCGCCGCCCGCGTCTGGTCCGCGAGGCAGCGCGGGCAGATCCCGTGGGTCGCTTCCGCTGGCGCGGGGTCGACCTCCTCCCACTCTCTCCACGTCCCCTCGGCCGTGCGCACGCGCTCGCACCAGGCGCACACGAACGCGGCCGGCCGGGCGTTCACGCGCCACTCCCCGCGAGCGACTCGACCACGTCCCGCAGGCGGGGAAGGGGGAGCGGCTTGTGCAGGAACGCGTCCGCGCCCCGGCGGCGGGCCTCCTCCTCGATCTCCGGGGTTCCGTTTCCGGTGAGCAGCACGACGCGCGTGTCGGGGCGGAGGTGGCGCGACCACTGGACGATGTCGAGCCCCTCGACGCCGTAGATCCCGGTGAGCCGCAGGTCGGCGATCACCACCGCGTACTCCGTGCACGCGAGCAGGGCCTCCGCCTCCTCCTTCTCCGCGGCGGCGTCGACCAGCCAGCCGCTCTCCCGGAAGTACTCCGAGAGGGCGAAGCGGATGGCGGCCTCGTCGTCCACGATCAGGAGGCGGCCTGGGCTCGGGTCCACGGGGAGCGACGAAAGCACGAGGCGTGCCACCTCGATCCGAGCCGGTCGCCCGTGGCCGGCCTGCCGCCAAGCCCCAGATGTGGTGGCACCTTGGAGGCAACGGGGAAGGGGAGCCGGCGTCCGCGATCCACGGCTCGGACGCCCTTCCAGACTCGGGACGGGACTCAGGGAGTCCGGGGGGCCGCCAGGCCGTACTTCTTGATCTTCTGGTAGAGGGTGCTGCGGGGGATCCCGAGGCGGTGGGACGCTTCGGCCACGCGTCCGCCCACCTCCTTGAGGATCCGCTCGATGTGGACCCGCTCGAGCTCCTCGAGGGTGAACCTGGCGTCGGCCGGGGCGGCGGCGGCCGCTTCGGCCGCCTCGGCCATGCCCGGCCCATCGAACCGGAAGTCCGCCGGCTCGAGGACGTCGCGTCCGCACATGAGGAGCGCGCGCTCGAGCACGTTGCGCAGCTCGCGGATGTTTCCGGGCCAGGCGTGGGCGCACAGCGCCCGCTCGCCGGCGGGGGAGAGCCGCACGCCGCGGCGGCCCAGATCGCCCGAGAGCCCGTCGAGCAGGCGGGCGGCGAGGAGGGGGATGTCTTCCGGCCGCTCGCGCAGGGACGGCACCCGCAGCGGGATCGTGCTGATCCGGAAGTAGAGGTCCGAGCGGAAGCGCCTCTCCTCGACGAGCCGGGGCAGGTTCTGGTGCGAGGCGGCCACGAGCTGAACGTCGACCTGCCGGTCGCGCACCTCGCCCAGGCGCCGGAAGCGCTTCTCCTCCAGCACCTTCAGCAGCTTGGGCTGCACCTGCGGGTCGAGGTCCCCGATCTCGTCGAGGAACAGCACGCCCCGGTGCGCTACCTCGAGCAGGCCCTGCTTGCTCGCGACGGCCCCCGTGTAGGCGCCCTTCTCATGGCCGAAGAGCTCGGTCTCGAGGAACTCGCGGGTGAGACCCGCGCAGTTCATGTCGACGAACGGCTCGTCGGCGCGAGGGCCGTTGCGGTGCAGCCAGCGCGCGAGGACGCCCTTGCCGGTGCCCGTCTCGCCCTCGATCAGGATCGGGCTGCTCGACGCCAGCAGCCGGCGGGCCTGCTCGGCGAGGGCTCGGATCGCGGCGGAGGTTCCCGCGAACGGGTCGATCGCCTCGCGGGCCTGCCGGGCGCGCCCCGCGGCCTGCCGCCGCCTCTCCTTCTGGCTCTCGAGCAGGCGCTGGACGATCACGAGCAGCGCCGGCAGCTCGACCGGCTTGGCGAGGAACTGGTCGGCCCCCTCCTTCACCGCCCGCACCGCGAGGTCGATCGTGGCGTGGCCGGTGAGCACCACCACCGGAACGGTGGGGTCGATCTCCCGCAGCCGGGGCAGCAGGTCGAGCGCCGTCCCGTCCGGCAGCATGTGGTCGAGCACGACCGCGTCGGGGCGGGCGTCGCGGAGGGCCTTCTCCGCGGACGCCACCGAGTCGGCCTCCTCGACCTCCAGCCCCTCGCTCTCCAGGAAGTCCCGGACCCCGAACCGGATCCCGGGCTCGTCGTCCACGATGAGGATCTTGGGCAACGCTCCGCGCTCTCCCGTGCGCGGGATTGTCGCACGGGAGAGCGGATCCGGGGGGGCGACCACGGCAGGGGCGCGGCTAGAATCGGGACCACGATGCCCGACTCGCACCGGCACGACCTCGCGGAGCTGGCCGCACTGCGCCCCCGTCCGGACATCCGCCTCATCGCCACCGACATGGACGGCACGCTCGTCGACGACGCGAAGCAGATCCACGACGAGCTGTGGCCCCTCGTGGACGAGCTCTTCGCCCGGGGGATCACGTTCTGCCCCGCGAGCGGACGGCAGTACGAGAACCTGCGGCTCGAGTTCGAGGACGTGGCCGACGAGCTCGTCTTCATCGCCGAGAACGGGACGTACGTCGTCGCGCGGGGCCGGGAGGTGTTCTCGGACTGCCTGGACCTCGAGGCGGCGCGGACGGTCGTCCGCCGGGTCCGCGAGCGGGCGGAGGCCGGCGCCGTCCTGTGCGGGAAGCGCTCCGCGTACGTCGAGAGACACGACCCCGCCTTCGTCGACCACGTCCGGCCCTACTACGCGAAGCTGCGCCTCGTGGACGACCTCCTCGCCGTCGGGGACGACGACGTCCTCAAGGTGGCGACCCACGACTTCGTGTCGGCCGAGCACGGGATGGCGCCCCGCCTGGCGGACCTCCGTGCCGGCCAGCAGGTCGTCGTGTCGGGTCCCCACTGGGTCGACGTCACGAGCCCGACCGCGAGCAAGGGCCGCGCGCTGCGCCGCGTGCAGGAGGCCCTCGGGGTCAGTCCCGACCAGACGATGGCCTTCGGGGACTTCCTGAACGACCTCGAGATGATGGACGCGGCCACGTACTCCTTCGCGATGGCGAACGCGCACCCCCTTCTCAAGGAGCGCGCGCGCTGGCTGGCGCCCGCGAACAACGCGAACGGCGTCGTGCGGACCATCCGGACGGTGCTCGGCCGGTGAGGGCCACCCGGGCTGACGAGGGGCTTGGTGGACCGCGCGGGGCTCGAACCCGCGACCTCCTGATTGCGAACCAGGCGCTCTCCCAGCTGAGCTAGCGGCCCTCGAAGGGAAACCAATCGTACCAAACGCGCGGGCATCGAGGCAAACGCGGCCGGTCGCCTGGCGACTGACCTGCCCCCGGCGATCTGCTAGAGTTCTCGCCTCTTCGCACGCGCGGCGCTGCGGGGCGGGAAGGGGACGGCACCGGGAATGGTCGAGTTCAACCGGCACGATCGGGTCGTCAAGGTCAAGATCGCCTATTACGGGCCCGCGGTCGGCGGGAAGACGACGAACCTCAAGGTGCTCTACGACCGGGCCCGCGGGGGGCGGCGGGGCGAGTTCGTGTCGGTGAACTCGCAGCAGGACCGGACGATCCTGTGCGACCTGCTGCCGCTGAGGTCGGGCGGCTTCCGGGGGTTCGACCTGCGTTTCCAGCTCGCGGCGGTGCCGGGGCAGGCGATCTACGCCCCGGCGCGGCGGGTGGTGCTGCGGGGCTCCGACGGGGTGGTGTTCGTCGCGAACTCGGCGACCGACCGCTATCACGAGAACGTGCAGAGCTTCCGGGAGCTGCAGGGGCACCTGCTCGCGCAGCAGCTCGACCCGTCCACGATCCCGATGGTGCTGCAGTACAACAAGCGGGACCTGCCCGACGTGCTGGCCCCCGACGCGCTCGACCGCGCGCTCAACGCGCGGCGCCTGCCGGTGCACCTCGCGGTGGCGACCCGGGGGGAGGGTGTCCTCGAGACGTTCGCGACCGCCATCCGGGTGACGCTCGAGGACCTCTCGCGCCGGTATCCGGCGATCGCGCTCCCCGAGGGGCAGACGATCGCGGAGTGGACGGAGCAGGCGATCGTGCAGATGTTCGGCGCGTCGCGGCTCGCGGCGGAGGCGCCGGAGGAGGAGGAGGTCGTGACGGTCGACCTCCCGGAGGAGGCGTTGTTCTCCGAGGAGTCGCCCGCCCATCACCTGCTCAAGCTGGCGATGCCGGAGGAGCTCTCGCATGCGGGCGCGAGCGGGCCGGACTCGGCCTCCGCCGCGGTTCTCGCGGAGTCCTACGCGCAGGCCTCGACCGAGCTGGGGGTGCGGCTCGGGGACCTGCGCGAGGAGCGAGATCTCGCCCGATCGCGCCTCGCCGAGGTGCGGATCGCCCTCGAGCTCGCCGAGCAGAAGGCGGAGGAGGGGCAGGTCGAGGACCGGGCGCAGCGGATCCTGAGCATCCTCATGCGCTCGGCGGGGGCGGCGAACGCGAGCCTGCTCCTCACCGCGACCGACCCGCCGCAGGTGCTGGTGTTGCCTCCGCTCGTGACCGATCCGCTCGCGCGGACTCAGTGGGGGGCGGTGCACCTGCACGAGCTGCTCGACCTGCAGGAGCCGCGGCTCGAGGAGGGGCAGGCGCTGCCCGCCCTCGCCGAGGCGCTCGGGCAGAGCGAGCCCGCCTTCGAGTCGGTGGCCCTCGTGCCCCTGCGCTCGGCGGAGCGGGGGCTCGCGCTCGCCCTGCTCTACTTCCGGCCCCACATGACGCTACCCTCGCCGGACGCGCTCGGCCACGTGGGCTTTCTCGGTCGGGTGCTCGCGGGGCCGCTCGAGGCGGCGGCGGCGCGCGAGGCCACCGCGAGCGTCGACCGGATGCGGGCGCTGTCGAGGGCGTCGGCGACGGCCATGGCCTCGCTGCTGACCCGGCTGCCGGGGGGGGCGGTGCGTCGCGCCGCGCTCTCCCTCGAGGACGTGCTCGCACCCATGCGCGTCCCGGGGGTGACGGTGACGGTGGTGGCGGGGACGCCGGCCATCCACGGGGACGCGTCGCTCCTGCGCTACGCGGTGGCGACGCTCGTGGCCCGGTGCGAGGCGGCGGCCCTCGAGAAGTCGCTGACGCCGGTGATCGGGGTCTACGCGGGGCCGGAGGAGGGCTTCGTGCGGGTCCACGTGTGGCTGGGGGAGGGGGCGGCGGTGGTGGGGGCCCCGGTGGTGACCCAGGCCTTCAGCTCCGACGCGGACGCCGAGATGACCGCGGTGTACGCGGTGATGGCGCTGCACGAGGGCTACCTCGTGGCCCCCGAGTCCGCGAGCGCCGCCGTTCACTACGTCCTGCAGTTCAAGCCCGCCGTCTCCTGAGGCGCGCCGGGCGGGACGGAGGAGCACGATGGACGTGGTGGACCGGCGGGAGCAGGAGGAGCGGGAGGAGCGGCTTCTCGCCCCGTGGGGGATGCGGAGCCGGCGCAGCCGCGGCCGGCGCCACCCCGAGCCCGAGCACCCGATGCGGACGTGCTTCCAGCGCGACCGCGACCGGATCGTCCACTCCTCCTCGTTCCGGCGGCTCGAGTACAAGACCCAGGTGTTCGTGAACCACGAGGGCGACAACTACCGCACGCGGCTCACGCACAGCCTGGAGGGGGCGCAGATCGGCCGAACGGTGGCGCGCTCGCTCGGGCTCAACGAGGAGCTGACGGAGTGCCTGGTGCTGGGTCACGACCTCGGCCACACGCCGTTCGGCCACTCCGGCGAGCGGGTGATGAACGAGCTGATGCGCGAGCACGGGGGCTTCGAGCACAACCGCCAGACGCTGCGGATCCTCGAGGTCCTCGAGCGTCGCTACCCGGAGTTCCCCGGGCTCAACCTGACGTGGGAGGTGCGGGAGGGGATCATCAAGCACCGGCCCGACTCGGACCCCGACGCGCCCGCGGAGTACGCGCCGGGGGAGGCGCCCACCCTCGAGGCGCAGCTCGTCGACTACGTGGACGAGATCGCCTACAACAACCACGACGTGGACGACGGCCTCGCGTCCGGGATGTTCGCGGTGGAGCAGATCCGGGAGGTCGTCCTCTTCCGCGAGGCCCACGAGGAGGCGATCGCCCGCGGGATCTCGGACGAGCGGCTGGCGCGGCACCACGTGGTGCGGGCGATCATCGATCGCTGCGTACGGGACCTGGTCGAGAGCACGCGGAGGAACCTCGCCGAGGCGGGGGCGGCCTCGGTCGAGGACGTGCGACGGGCGGGGCGGCGCCTCGTCGGCTACTCCCCGGCCATGGCCGCCCGGGTCCGCGAGCTCAAGGAGTTCCTCTTCCACAACATGTACAGACACTACCGGGTGGTGCGGATGGGGGACAAGGCGGGACGGCTGCTGCGCGAGCTGTTCGAGGCCTACGTGGCCGAGCCCCGGCAGCTGCCCCCGCACTTCCAGGAGCAGATCGAGCGCGACGGGGTCCACCGTGTCGTCTGCGACTACATCGCGGGGATGACCGACCGCTTCGCGGTCGACGAGCACCAGAAGCTGTTCGACCCGACGGTGCGGGTGTGAGCCTCGCCGGCGCGTGAGCGCGACCCTCGTCCTCCTCCTCGCCTACGGCGCCCTTCTCGTGGGGGCGGGGCTCGTCGTGGCCCGCCGGGTGCGGGCCTCCGGGGACTTCTTCGTGGCCTCGCGCGCGCTGCCGGGGGGTCTGGTGCTCGCGACGATGCTCGCCTCGAACATCGGGGCGGGCTCGACGGTGGGGGCGACCGGCCTCGCGTACCGCGAGGGCCTCTCGGCCTGGTGGTGGTCGGGCTCCGCCGCCCTCGGCTGCCTCGTCCTCGGTCTCGTCGTGGCGCCGCGGATGCACCGCCTCGCCTCCGCCCACGGGTTCTTCACGGTGGGGGACTTCCTGGAGTGGCGGTTCGACCGCTCGGTCCGCGTGCTGATCGCCTCCGTCCTCTGGGTGGGGACGCTCGCCCTGCTCGCCGGGCAGCTCCTGGCGATGGCCTGGGCGTTCGAGGCGATCGGCGGGCTGCCGCGCGCGGCCGGAACGCTGCTCGCGGCGGGGATCCTGGTCGCGTACTGGAGCGGCGGGGGGCTCCTGGCCTCGGTCTGGGTGAACCTCCTGCAACTCGGCACGCTGCTGCTGGGCTTCGCCCTCGCCCTGCCCTACGCCTGGAGGGCCGCCGGGGGATGGGAGGGGATGCGCGCCGCCGCCGGTGCCGAGCGAGCCGCGGCCTACGGGGACATCGCGGGGATGGGGGCGTCGGCGATCCTGGGCCTCGTGGTGGTGTTCGTGCCGTCCTTCTTCGTCTCCCCCGGGCTCCTGCAGAAGACCTTCGGGGCGCGAACAGCCTCGGCGGCGCGCTTCGCCGCGCTCGGCAACGCCGTGGCGCTCGCGGCGTTCGCCTTCGTTCCCGCGGTGCTGGGCATGGCGATGCGGGCGGTCGAGCCCGGCCTCTCGAACTCCGAGCTGGCCCTGCCCCGGCTCACCACCGACGTGCTGCCCCCGTGGGTGGGTGGGCTCGCC
This sequence comes from uncultured Acidobacteriota bacterium, assembly GCA_964561785.1. Classification (GTDB taxonomy): domain Bacteria; phylum Acidobacteriota; class Vicinamibacteria; order Fen-336; family Fen-336; genus DATBSL01. The sequence continues at coordinate 100,303 of CAZLRF010000010.1, forward strand.
CTGGCGGCTCTCTTCGCGGCGGAGGTCTCGACGGCCGACGCGGTGCTGTTCATGCTGTCGACCTCGCTCAGCCGCGACCTCTTCCAGGCCGTCCTGCGGCCGCGCGCCACCGACGCGGAGCTGCTGCGGGTCGGCCGGCTCGCGGCCGTCGCCGGAGGGGCGCTCGGGACGCTGCTCGCCCTCGCGCTGCCGTCGGTCATGGCCGCGCTGACGCTCTTCTACGGGGTGATGACGGCCGCCCTGCTCGTCCCGCTCGTGGGCGGGCTTCTGCTGCGCGGGCCGCGCGCGGCTCATGCGCGGGTCGCGATCCTTCTGTCGGTCGGGGTGACGGGAGGCCTGCGCTTCGCCCTCGGGGGGAGCGGGCTCGGGGCATGGCTGCCGACCGTGGCCGGGGTGGGCGCCGGCGCGATCGTCTTCGCGTTCGCGGTCGCGTCGTCGGAAGGAGAACGGCCCGACGGGACCCTCCCCGTCGGGCCGGGAGTCACGTCGTGACGAAGATCAGAAGCGGAAAGTCAGGCCGGCGAGCACCGGAACCGACCAGCGCGAGCCCACGTCGTTGATCGGCTCCAGGCCGGTGCCGGCCAGCCCCTCGAGGTCGCTGAGGCCCGTCTGGTAGCGCAGACCCGCCTCGATGCCGAACGCAACGGCCTCGCTGATGTCGTACGAGAAGCCGAGATCGGCCCCGAACACGCCCACCGTCGAGCTGTCGTAGAAGGGCACGTCGGCCAGCACCACGCCCGCCGCGGGCACGCTGAAGGTCGAGGGCAGCTCGCTCACGAAGCGCAGCCCGGCCGCGATGCCGAAGTAAGGCTTGAACGCCTGCTCGGCGCTGAAGTAGTAGCGGTAGCCGAGCTCGGCCCCCCACTCCTTGTAGTCGGCGAAGTCGGCGTTGAGGACGAGGCCGGCCACGGTGCCGACCTGCAGGGTCTCCGAGCTCATCTTGTAGTACGAGCCGCGGAGGAAGACCTCACTTTTCGGCCCGATCCCGTATCCGATCGAGGCCTGGGCGCGGAAGCTCGGGTCGTAGACATCCGCGAAGGACTTGGGCTCGACGCTCGTCGGAAGGCCGAGGACGGTTCCCGCGCCCCCGTCGTGGACGTCACCGGAGACCTCGATGTCGGTACCGCCCTGGAGCGAGAGGGACCAGCGGCCCTCGATGCCCTCGGCCAGGACAACCGAGGGAGCGAGCGCGGCGGCGGCGGCCAGGCCGAGGAACGCGTTGCGCAGCTTCATGATTTCACCTCTTCATCGTGCGTCCCGGCGATGGCCGGGACCGTCTGCCACCACAGGAAACGAGGGCGAAGACTCAACGGTTCCATGTTACGCACAGATTTTGACGATTATTTGGCCGAATCGATGGGGCAGGACCCGGGTGCTAGCATCGGCGGGGAGGGGTGATGAGCGAGATCGACCGGCGGGCGTTTTCCGTGGCTCTGGCGGCGGGGCTGTCCTCGGCTTGGCCGTCCTCCGCCCGGGCGGGGGAGGGCGCGCCCTCGCCGGCCGGGGGGCTGACCGACGTGGCCGGTCTCCGGGTGGGACACTTCACGGAGTCACGGCGTCCCACGGGTTGCACCGTCGTCCTCGCCGAGGCGGGAGCCGTGTGCGGCGTCGACGTGCGCGGGGGTGCCCCGGGCACGCGGGAGACCGACCTCCTCGACCCGGTCAACAGCGTCCAGGAGGTGCACGCGGTCGTGCTCTCGGGCGGCTCGGCGTTCGGGCTCGACGCGGCGTCCGGGGTCGTGCGCTTCCTCGAGGAGAAGGGGGTTGGCTTCGCGGTCCGGGGGGGCAAGGTGCCGATCGTCCCGGCCGCGATCCTCTTCGACCTCGGAATCGGCGACTTCTCGATACGACCGGACTCGAGGGCGGGCTACGAGGCCGCGCGTGCGGCCGGCCCCGGACCCGTGGCCGAGGGAAGCGTCGGCGCGGGTGCAGGCGCCACCGTGGGCAAGACGTTCGGCCCCGCGACCGCGATGAAAGGCGGGATCGGGACCGCGTCTCTCCGCCTTCCGAGCGGAGCGGTCGTGGGTGCCCTCGTCGCGGTGAACGCGAACGGGGACGTGGTCGACCACGAGACCGGCCGAGTGGTCGCGGGCGTCAGGACCCCGGATGGGAAGGGGCTGCGGGGCACGGTGGCCGCCCTGCTCGCTGGTGAGACCCCGGGCCGGCCCCTCGCCGGCGAGAGCACGTCGATCGGCGTCGTCGCGACGAACGTGGCCCTGGGCAAGGCGGAGGCCACCAAGGTCGCGCAGATGGCGCACGACGGTCTCGCGCGGGCCATCCGGCCGGTGCACACGCCCTGGGACGGAGACACCCTGTTCGCGCTCTCGACGGGGGCGATGGAGCTGCCGCAGGCGGCGACGGTCGTCGGCGTCCTCGCGGCGGAGGCGGTGGCCCGCGCCGTGGTGCGCGCGGCGTTCGCCGCGACCGGCTTGCCCGGCTACCCGGCGGCCCGGGACCTCGCCGGCCGCTGACGAGCGTCGGACTGTGGACGGCCGTGTGGATCGCCTGTGGACCGCCTGTGCGTGGACGGCGGACGGGCGGTGCATCCGCTGCGGATCTCCTGTGGAGAAGCGGCCCCGCCGCGTGGAAGAATGGCCGGGCGCCTGTGGAAGACCCGCGCCGTGGCTGTGGACGGGCTGAGGAACGGCTGTGGAAGACCTGGGCCCGGGCTGTCGAAACCCTGTGAACGACCCTGTGGGAAAGGCGGGAAGACCTGTGGACGTCCTGTGGACGACCGTCCTCGTGGCTTTCGGCTCGGCGGCCACCCTGGCGGCGGCCGTCCTCGCCACGCTCGCCGGCGCGCTGAGGCCCTGGGTTTCCGTCGCGTCCCTCGTGGTCGGAGGGACGGCCGCCGTCGCCGCGGCGCGGGCGGCGCGCGGCGTCGCCGCTGCCCACCGGCCGGGATCGCGGGCCCTCGACGCGCTCGCTCTCGCGGCCTTCGTCGCCGTCTCGGTGCGGCAGTTCGGGTGGGTCGTCTTCGAGCAGGGCGGGGCGCTCCTGACCCTGCTCCCGTACAACTACGGCGACCTCCCTCTCCACTGGACCTACGTGGCCCACTTCGCCTCCGGCGCGTCGTTCTGGCCGGACAACCCGATCCTCGCCGGCGAGCGGCTGCGCTACCCGGTCGGCGTGGACCTCCTCACCGCGGCCCTCGTCCAGGTGGGTTTCTCGATGAGGGTCCTCCTCGTCGCCATGGGCCTCGTCGGCGCGGCGGCGTCGGCCCTCGCTCTGCGGCGCTGGGGCGGGTCGTTCGGGGTGGCCGGCTTCCTCTTCTCGGGGAGCCTCGCCGGCTTCCAGGCGCTGTGGACCGCGCGGCTCGTCGACTACGACCAGGCCGTCCCCTGGAAGAACCTCTTCCTCGCTCTCCTCGTGCCGCAGCGCGGGTTCCTGCTCGCGCTCCCCGCGGGCCTCCTCCTGCTCTGGTCGTGGCGCCTTCGTCTCCTGCGCGGCGAGCGCGGGTTGCCGGCCTGGGTCGAGGGCCTCGCCTGGGGTGCGATGCCCCTGGTGCACCTGCACACGTTCCTCTTCGTGTCGATCGCGGCGGCGTCGTGGGCGGTGCTCGGCGGGCGCCTGCGGGCGGCGCGGCCGGCGCTCGCCTGGGCGCTCGTGCCGGCGGCTTGGTCGACCTGGCAGGTCACGGACGGCTTCCGCGCGGTCTCGCTCGTGGGCCTCCACCCGGGCTGGATGATCGGGTACGACAGCCCGCTCGGCTTCCTGGCCCGCAACTTCGGCCTGTTCCTGCCGCTGGCGGCGGCCGCGTTGGTGCTCGCCTGGCGCGCGCGCCGCAGGGAGGAGCTCGCGGTCCTGGCCGTTGCGCTCCCGGTCCTCGCCGGGCTCTTCCTCGTGAAGCTGGCCCCGTGGGAGTGGGACAACACCAAGGTGATGCTCTGGTGCTACGTCGCGGCGCTCGCGCCGATCGGCTCGATGGTGCTGCCCCGTCTCGCCGTGGCGTGGCGCGTCGCCGTTCTCGCGCTGTTTCTCCTGCCGGGGGCGGCGAGCGTCCTCGGCGCCTCGCTGGGCCGGGGGCCACGGCTCGAGGTCCTGGACGTGGCCGAGCACGAGGGCGTCTGCCGCGCGCTTGTCGGCCTGCGCACGACCCGCGTCGCGACCGCTCCGACCTTCAACCACCCGGTGGCCCTGTGCGGCCGGCCGATCGTGGCGGGCTACGCGGGCCACCTCTGGAGCCACGGCCTCGACGCGTCCGACACGCAGCGGCGCCTCGAGCGCCTCATGCGCGCCGAGCCGGGCTGGCGGGAGGAGGCGCGGGCGCTCGGCGCGAGCCACGTGTTCTGGGGCTGGCGGGAGGCGCAGGCGTTCCCGACGTCGAAGGCGCCCTGGCGGGCCCATCCGCCCGCCGCCTCGGGTCCGTGGGGCGGGCTCTTCCCGCTCGACTGAAGTCGTCCCTTCAGCCTGCGAAGAGGGCCCGGATCGCCTCCGGGTCGCGGGTGAGGCCCAGGGCGACCATCAGCTTGACGCGGGCCTTCGGGCCACCGAGGTCGCCGCCGAGGATCGCCCCCATCGCGGCGAGGCGCTGCCCGCCGCCCTCGAAGCCGTAGAGCGGCGCCACCCGGCCCTCGGCGCACCGGGAGACGATCACGACGGGCACGCGCGAGCGCAGCGCGGCGCG
>CAZLRF010000011.1:0-77156 GCA_964561785.1 uncultured Acidobacteriota bacterium
CTTGACCTCGTTCTCGTCGAGGTCGTACTTCGCCTTGCGCACCTTCTCGGCGTAGAAGCGGTAGTCCCAGGGGGCGATCCTCTCGCCCTTGCCCTCGCGGTCGGCGATCGCCTGCATCTCGGCGACCTCCTCCCTGACCCGGGCGACCGCGGGGCTCCACACCGCCTCCATGAGGGCCATCGCCCGCTCGGGCGTCCTCGCCATCGTGTCCTCGAGGCTCCAGTGCGCGTAGGTCTCGTGGCCGAGGAGCTTCGAGCGCTCGGCCCGCAGGGCGAGGATCTCCGTGATCGTCGCGTTGTTGTCCCTCGCGTCGCCGTTGTCGCCCCGGCTGTAGTACGCCCTCCACACCTTCTCCCGCAGGTCGCGTCTCTCGGAGTAGAGGAGGAACGGCTCCATGCTCGAGCGCGTGTTGAGGATCGCCCATCTCCCCTTGCGGCCCCGCGCCTCCGCGGCCGCCGCCGCCGCCGCGCGGACCGCGTCGGGCAGCCCCTGGAGGTCCGCCTCGCTCTCGAGGAAGAGCACGCGGTCCGTCTCGTCGGCCAGGACGTTCTGGGCGAAGGCGGTGTAGAGCGTCGCGAGGCGCTGGTTGATCTCCGAGAGGCGCTTCTTGCCCGCCGGATCGAGCCGCGCCCCCGTGCGCGCGAAGGTCGTGTGGTAGAGCCACGCGAGCCGCTTCTGCTCGGCGGTGAGGCCCGCCGCCTCGCGCGCCTCGTAGACGGCGGCGATCCGGCGGAACAGCGGCTCGTTCTGCGCGATGCGGTCGCGGAACGCGGCGAGGCGGGGGGCCATCTCGCGCTCGATCGCCTGGAACGCCGGCGTGTTCATCGAGGTGCTCCAGACGCCGTAGACGGCCTGCACCTGCTTCAGCAGCCGGTCGGAGCGCTCGAGGGCGGCGATCGTGTTCTCGAAGGTGGGCGGCGCGGCCTGGGCCGTGATCGCGTCGATCGCGCGAAGCTGCGCCTCCATCGCGGCCTCGAGGGCCGGCACGAACTGGCCCACCTCGACCCGGTCGAACGGGGGCACGCCCCCGTGGGGGCCGCTCCAGGGGGCGAGCAGCGGGTTCGGGGAGGGGGCGGCGGAGAGCAGGGCGAGAACGGCCGCGGGCGCGAGGGGGGTCGGCATGTCGGAGGGCTCCTCGGGGCTCAAGCGTTTCAGCGGGAGGGCTCGAGGCGGTAGACCTCGCCGTCGTAGTCCACGACGTACGCCTCGCCGTCCGCGTCGAGCCCGAACGACGAGGGCGAGTTTATCCCCCGCAGGCCCGCGGTCCAATCCCGCACGTCGGTCGCCAGCCCGCCCGCGAGGCGGAACGAGCGCACGAGGCCCGTGCAGAAGTCGCCGAAGAAGTAGGTCCCGGCGAGGTCCGGCATCCGGCAGCCGCGGTAGACCACGCCGCCCGTCACCGAGCAGCCCTCGGCGTGGGAGTACTCGTAGACGGGGAGGGTCAGCCCCGAGCGGTTGCAGCCGCTCGCCGGGCTGAAGCACTGCGAGCCCTCCATCGTGTTCCAGCCGAAGTTCAGCCCGCCCCGGGAGGCGGCCGCGACGTCGATCTCCTCGACGCGGTTCTGCCCGACGTCCCCGACGTAGAGGTCGCCCGTGAGGCGGTCGACGGAGATCTTGAAGGGGTTGCGCAGGCCGAAGGCCCAGATCTCCGGCTGCGCCCCCGCGGTGGCGCGGAACGGGTTGTCCGGGGGGATCGCGTAGGGAGAGGCGGCGTCGACGTCGATCCTCAGGACCTTCCCGAGACGGGTCGAGAGGCTCTGGCCCGCCCCGAGGGGGTCCCCGCCGGAGCCGCCGTCGCCGAGGGCGACGAGGAGCTTCCCGGCCGCGTCGAAGGCGAGGGCGCCCCCGTTGTGGTTGGCGAACGGCTGGGGCTCGAGGAGCAGCACGCGCTCGCTTCCGGGGTCGGCGGCGTCGGCCGAGGTGGCGCGGAACTCCGCGACGTGGGTGTCGCCCCGGGGATTCGTGTAGTTCACGAAGAATCGGCGGTTCGTCGCGAACTGGGGGTGGAAGGCGAGCCCGAGGAGGCCGCGCTCGCCGCCACTCGAGATCCGGCCGGACACGTCGAGGAACGGCGCCGGCTGGAGCTGGCCGTCACGGACGATCCGGACGCGGCCCCCCTGCTCGACCACGTAGAGCCGCTCCCGGTCGCCGGGGACCGACTGCAGGTCGAGCGGGTTGCGCAGCCCGGACACGACGAGGCGGGCCGTGAGGGAGGGGATTCCCGTCACCGGCGCTCCCGCCGCGCACGAGGACCCCGGCGGGGTGCTCGACGGCACCGGGCTCGGAGACGAGCCGCCGTCGCCCCCGCACGCCGCGGCCGTCGCCACGGCCAGGCACACCGCCAGCTTCCTGCTCATGCCCCGCTCCTCGCCCCCGGAAGTCCTTCCCGCAGTGTAGACGAGGGGCGGACCGGCTCCTATCCCGGCGGGCTACTGGCGGCGCAGCTCGACCCGACGGTTCTGGGCCCGGCCCTCGGGGGTGGAGTTGTCGGCGATCGGCCTCGACGACCCGTAGCCGCGGGCCTCGAGGCGCGCGGCGTCGACCCCCCGGCTCACGAGGTAGGCCCGCGCGGAGCGCGCCCTCGCCTCGGACAGGGGCTGGTTGATGGCGTCGGTCCCGCTCGAGTCGGCGTGGCCGCCGACCTCGAATCGGCCCTCGGCCAGGCACGGGACGACGCGGTCGAGGGCGGAGCGGTCCTCGGCCGTCAGCTCGGGGCTGTTCGTCGCGAAGCGGAGCTCGACGCTCATCGCGTCCGAGCAGTCGGGGGTGGGGGCGGGGGCCGGGGTCGCCTCGGGGGCGGCCGTCACCGGCGGGGCGACCGTCACCGGCGGGGCGACCGCCGCGCTCGCGACCGAGGGGACTCCGCAGCAGGCCGCGGCCCGGCCGGGCCCCCGGCCGGCGAGCCAGAGAAGGGCGAGGAGCAGCGCGAGCGCCAGCGCGCCGACGAGCTTCGCCCGGTCGTAGGCCGCCCACTGCTCGGGCGTCCGGCCGTTGATGAGCCGCATCGCCCCCTCCTCACTCCCGTCCGGCGGTCAGCCGGTCCTGGAGCTCCCTGAGGCCCGCCCAGTCGTTCCGGACGCAGTAGCTCGCCTGCTCCGGCCACGTCCCGGGGTTCGCGATGCGGAAGTTCGGGCCGCCCTTCTCGAGGATCGCGGAGATCTCGGCGGGGGAGGCGGAGGCGAGCTGGACGAACGTGGTGACGCCGTGCTGGCGAAGGAGCTGGGCGATCTTCGGGCCGATGCCCTCGACGATCTCGAGGTCGTCGGGTCCCTCGAGATGGAACCCCGCCGCCTTCGCGCCCGCGACGTCGATCTCGACCTCGGCCGGTACGTCCGCGAGGAGCTGCACGCCCGCGTAGAGCTCGTCCTGGTACCGCTTGAGCCCCTCCCAGTCGCCGCGCACGCAGTACAGGGCCTGCGCCGGCCACGTGCCGGGGTTGGCGAGGCGGAACCGCGGGCCGCCCTTGTCGAGGATGGCCCAGAGCGAGGAGACGTCGGCGCGGGCCAGCTTCTCGAAGGAGTCGATGCCGCCCCGGCGCAGGAGCTGGGCGATCTTCGGGCCGATCCCCTCGATGATCACGAGGTCGTCGACGCGGGGGGCGGCGGGGACGGCGAGCGGGGCGGCGACCGTCGCCGCGGGGACCTCCTGGACCTCGGTCCGGCCGACGAGGCGGTTGAGCAGCCACGACAGGAGCCAGCCGGCGAGGATGCCCAGGACGAACCACCACAGGCAGCAGGTGAAGAGCGACATGATCCGTTCCTCCGGGAATGCCGGGCGCGCGCGAACGCCGGCCGAGCGACACTAGCACCGGCGCGAGCGCCGGGTCTGCTGTCAGTTGTGACAGCGGGGGCTCAGCGGTGGAGCGCGGGGACCGCGCCCTCGAGGTAGGCGGGCAGCTCGGACGGCGAGAACTGCAGGCCCACCCAGAACGGGCCGAACTCCGCGTACCACGCCGAGGCCTCGTCGAAGCGCATCTCGTAGACGAGCTTCTTGAACACGACGGGGTCGTCGGCGAAGAGGTCGACGCCCCACTCCCAGTCGTCGAAGCCGATCGCCCCCGAGATGAGCTGGACGACCGCGCCCGCGTAGTGGCGTCCGATCTTGCCGTGCTCGAGCATCATCCGGGCGCGGTCCTCGACGGGCAGCGCGTACCAGTTCCTCGCCTCCCCCCGGCGTTTGTTCATCGGATAGAAGCAGACGTGGCGCCGGGCGGGGACCTCGGGCCACAGGCGGCCCGACACGCGGCGCCGCTGCTCCTCCATCTCCGCGTCGAAGGCCCGCTCGAACTCCTCGCTGCCGGTCGCGAGCCCCCGCTCGCCGAGGCGGCGGTGGATCTGGGCCGTCATCTCGTACAGGCCGAGCTCGACGACCGAGACGAACGACGACGTGGGCTCGAGGAACGCCGAGAGAGACAGCCGCGCGACGGCGACCTGGGCCGCCTGCAGCTCCTCGAACGAGCGACGCAGGTGCAGGAGCATGAGGTCGCCCCGGTGCCCGAGGAGGGTCACCGTCGCCGTCGTCCCCGCCGGGCCCCGGCGCATCGCGGCGAGCGCGTCGCTCGCTTCGGCGGCGAGGCGCTCTCTCTGCTCGGGCGGGCACTCGCGCCACGCCGCCCAGCGCAGGCGGAACATCTGGTGCAGCACGCTCCAGCCCTCGAGGGTCTCGGGAACGCGGGGATCGTGCATCGGGCTCTCCTCGAAAGCCTCCATTCTAAGGACCAATCGGCCTCCCGGGCTTTACACAGGCTTTACCGCACGGCGTGTGGATTTCCCGTGCTCCTTGGGAACAGAATGGATCCGTCGTCCCCCCCCGCGCGAGCCCCGCTTCCGCGGACCGGACCTCTTCATCCCGCGAGGACCCCTTGACCCAGAAGACCCTCGTCGCCTTCGCCGCCGCGGCGGCCGCCCTCTCGGCCGCGTGCGGGGGCGAGGGCGGAGCCGCCGCCGCCCGACCCCAGCGGCCCCCGCTGCGCGTGCGGGTCGCCCCCGTCGCCGCCCAGGACGTCGTCTACCAGATCCGGTCGCTCGGCCAGATCGAGGCCCGGGACGTGGTCCAGGTCACGGCGCAGGTCGACGGGGTCGCGACCGACGTGCGCTTTCGGGAGGGCGACCGGGTGGGCCCCGGCACCGTGCTGCTGCGGATCGACCCCGAGCGCTACCGGCTCGAGGCGGAGCGCGCCCAGGGCGCGCTCGAGCAGGCGCGGGCCGAGCAGGACCGCGCGGAGGCCGACCTCCGGCGCCGCGAGTCGCTCGCCCAGAACGAGCTGCTCTCCGCCGAGGAGCTGGCACGCTCTCGCTCCGACCGGGCGCGGCTCACGGCGTCGGTCGAGGTGGCGAAGGCCGCCCTCGGGATCGCGAGGCAGAACCTGCAGCGCTCCGAGGTGCGCCCCCAGGTGAGCGGCGTGATCGACACCCGCACGGTGGACACCGGGCAGTTCGTGCGGACGGGGACGGTCCTCGCCACGATCGTGGACACGAGCCGGCTGCGCCTGCGCTTCAAGCTCTCGGAGGCGGAGTCGCTGCGCGCGAGCGTCGGGGGGACGGTGAGCTTCCGCGTCGCCCCCCTCGGCCCCCGCGACTTCACGGCCCGGATCTACCACGTCGGCCGCGTCGCCGACACCACCACCCGCCAGGTCGAGGTGCTCGCGTGGGTCGACAACCCGGGCGAGCTCAAGCCCGGGTTCTTCGCCGAGGTCACCCTGGCCGGGGAGGAGCACCGCGACGCCCTCGTCGTCCCGGAGGCCGCGATCCAGGCGAGCGAGCAGGGCTTCGTCACCTACGTCGTGCAGGAAGGCCAGGCGCGGCTGCGCCCCGTGCAGCTCGGGCTGCGGACGGGGACGGGGATCGTCGAGATCCTCGAGGGGGTGAAGGCGGGCGAGACAGTCGTCACCGAGGGCTCGGATCGCCTCGCCGACGGCGTCCGGGTCGAGGTCGTCACGGGGGAGGGACCGCGCGGGGCGGCCGAGGGGCCCGCGCCCCTGGCCCCTGCGAGGTGAGGGGGCGCCGATGAGCGACGCGGTGCGGCCGGCAGGGGAGCCCGAGGAGGACCCGCAGAAGATCGCCACCGGGATGACCCTGGCCGACATCTCGATCCGGAACCACGTCTTCGCGTGGATCCTGATGTTCGCGCTGATCGGGTTCGGGATCCTCACCTACACGGGGGTGGGCACCGTCTTCCAGGGGCTCGGGGTGAGCCAGAACCCCGACGTGGACTTCCCGGTGATCAACGTCTCGATCACCTGGGAGGGGGCGTCCCCCGAGGTCATGGAGACGGACGTCGTCGACCCGGTGGAGGACGCGGTCACCTCGGTGGAGGGGGTCCGCGAGGTCTCCTCCTCCTCCCGCCAGGGCAGCTCGAACATCACCGTCGAGTTCGAGCTCGAGCGGGACATCGACGTCGCCCTCCAGGACGTCCAGGCCCGGCTGGCCCAGCTGCAGCGGCGGCTTCCCCTCGGCATCGACCCCCCGGTCGTGAGCAAGACGAACCCGGAGGACGACCCGATCATGCGCATCGCGATCGGGGGCAGCCGCCCGCCCACGTTCGTCGCCGACTACATCCGCAACGTCGTCCGGCCCCAGCTTCAGACGATCCCGGGAGTGGGCGAGATCCAGCTCTCGGGGTTCCGCGACCGCAACGTGCGGGTCTGGTACGACGCGGCGCGCCTCGAGGCGCAGGGCCTCACCGTCCAGGACGTGAACCGCGCGATCCAGCGCGAGCACCTCGAGGTGCCCGCCGGCCGCATCGAGAGCGACGCGCGGGAGATGAACGTCCGCGCCGAGGGCGAGGCGATCGACGTCGAGGGGTTCCGAAACCTCGTCGTCACCTACCGCAACGGCGCCCCGGTCCGCCTGCGGGACGTGGCGGTCGTCGAGGACGGCCTCGAGGACCGCCGGCGGCTCTACCGGGCGATGGGCGAGCCCGCGATCGGCTTCGGGATCACCAAGCTGCGCGGAGCGAACGCGGTCCAGGTCGGCCGCGACGTGCGGGCGCGGCTCGCCGAGATCGAGCAGCAGCTCCCGGAGGGGCTCTTCCTCGCCATCAACTTCGACACCACGATCTTCGTGGAGCGGGCGATCGAGGAGATCCTGTTCACCCTCGTCCTCGCCGCCGTGCTCACGAGCCTCGTGTGCTGGTTCTTCCTCGGCTCGTGGTCGACGACCCTCAACGTGCTGCTCGCCATCCCCACCTCGATCCTCGGCACGTTCATCGTCATGTACGTGCTCGGCTTCACGCTCAACACCTACACGGTGCTCGGGCTGACCCTCGTGGTCGGCATCGTGGTCGACGACGCGATCATGGTGCTCGAGAACATCTACCGCCACCGCGAGGAGGGCAAGGGCAGGGTGGCCGCGGCGTCGGTGGGGGCCCGCGAGATCACCTTCGCCGCCGCCGCCGCCACCCTCGCGATCATGGCGATCTTCCTGCCGGTGGCCTTCATGAAGGGCATCATCGGCAAGTTCTTCTTCCAGTTCGGGGTGACGATCTCGGTCGCGGTGCTCATCTCGCTGCTCGAGGCCTTGACGCTCGCGCCGATGCGCCTGTCGCGGACGCTCGAGGTCGGAGAGCGCGCGAGCCGTCTCGAGCGGTGGGTGAGCACGACGTTCGCCCGCCTCGCCGCCGGCTACCACCGCCTGCTCGTCCCCGCCCTGCGGCACCGCAAGCTGGTCCTCGCCGGGGCGAGTGTCCTGTTCGTGCTCTCGCTGCTCGTCGGGAAGCTCCTGCGCCAGGAGTTCATCCCCTCTCAGGACATGAGCCGCTTCGGCATCCGCTTCCAGACCCCGGTCGGCTCCAGCCTCGACACGACCGAGCGCATCCTGGCCCAGATCGAGCGCTTCCTGCAGGGACGCCCGGAGGTCGAGAAGTACGGCGGCTTCGTGGGCGGGTTCGGGGGCGGGGAGGTCAACAGCGGCTTCGTGTTCGTCACGATGAAGGAGCCGAGGGACCGCCCGGTCGACCCGAAGACGGGCCGCCGGCTCTCCCAGGAAGAGCTCATGGGCGTCGCCCGCCAGGTGACGAGCGGCTTCCCGGGCGCCCGGATCGTCATGCTCGACTTCTCGCAGCGGGGCTTCAGCGCCGGCCGCGGGGGGGGCTTCCCGGTCGAGTTCAACATCCGCGGCCCGGACTGGGAGGAGCTCGGGCGCGCCTCCCGCGTCATCATGGAGAAGATGCGCGAGTCGGGCCTCGTGACCGACATCAACAGCGACTACCAGGTCGGCATGCCCGAGGTGCAGGTGTTCCCCGACCGGAACAAGGCGGCCGACCTCGGGGTCTCGATGGCCGAGATCGGGGAGACGATCAACTCGGCGATCGGCGGCCAGAGGGTCGGGAAGTTCAAGGACCAGGGCCGCCGGTTCGACATCCGGGTCCGGCTCCTCGCCCAGCAGCGCCAGCGGCCGGAAGACATCGCGCGGCTGCTCGTGCGCACCGGGACCGGGGGGCTCGTGCGCCTCGGCGACATCGTGAGGATCGAGCAGCGGCCGACCCTGCAGACGATCACCCGCCGCGACCGCCAGCGGGCGATCACCATCACGGCCAACGTCGTCCCCGGCGTCTCCCAGAGCGAGGCCATCGACCGCTCGATGCAGCTCGCCCGGGAGAGCCTCCCCGACGCCTACCGCGTGGTCGCGTCGGGCTCCGCCCGCACCTTCCGCGAGGCGTTCGAGTCGCTGTTCTTCGCCATGATCCTCGGCCTCGTCGTGGCCTACATGGTGCTGGCGTCCCAGTTCAACGCCTTCACCCACCCCTTCACCGTCCTGCTCGCCCTGCCGTTCAGCGTCAGCGGGGCCCTCGTCGCGCTGCTCCTGGCCGGACAGAGCCTCAACGTGTACAGCCTGCTCGGCATCATCCTGCTCATGGGCATCGCCAAGAAGAACTCGATCCTGCTCGTGGACTTCACGAACCAGGCCCGGGCGCAGGGGATGGAGCGCCACGAGGCCCTGCTCCACGCCTGCCCGGTTCGCCTGCGGCCGATCCTCATGACGTCGATCGCGACGATCGCGGGGGCCCTCCCGCCGGCGTTCGCGATCGGCCCCGGGGCCGAGCTGCAGCGGCCGATGGCGCTGTCGATCGTGGGCGGGATGATCGTCTCCACCGCGTTCACCCTGTTCGTGGTGCCCGCCGCGTACAGCCTGATCGACGACGTGGTCGAGTGGAACGCGGCGCGCAAGCGGCGGGGGGAGGGTCTGGTCGCGGCGCTGCGCGCGGCGAGGTGACGTGAGCGTCTCCCGCGCGCGCGACGTGCTGGGCCTGACCGCGTTCGTCGCTCTCTGCTTCGGCGTGTCCGTCCTGGGGGGGATCGCGACGCGCCCCGCCCTCTCCGAGTGGTACCCGGCCCTGCGCAAGCCGGAGTGGACGCCCCCGGGCTGGGTCTTCGGGCCCGTCTGGGCGCTGCTGTACCCCCTCGTCGCGGTGGCGGGCTGGCTCGCGTGGCGCGAGGGGAAGGCCCGCTACGGCCCCCTCGTGTTCCTCCTGCAGCTCGCCCTCAACGCGGCGTGGCCGTGGCTGTTCTTCGCCGAGCGGCGGGTCGACCTCGCGCTCGCGGCGATCGCCGCGCTCGTCGTCGCGATCCTCGCCACGATCGCCGCGTTCTGGAGGCTCTCGCGCCCCGCCGCCGTGCTGCTCGTCCCGTACCTCGCCTGGGTGGTCTTCGCCGCCGTGCTCAACCATGCCATCTGGCGCCTCAACTGAGGCGCGCCGACCTTTCGGCTCGCCGCCGCGTCCAAGGTGCGGCAGAGTCTGCCTCTCGCCACGGGAGACGCCCATGAAGCGGTCCTCGTCCACTCTCGCCCTGATCCTCGCATTCGCCGCCGCCGCCTCGGCCGGCGAGATCCGCGGCCGCGTCCTCGTCGACGGCCGGCCGGCCGCCGGCGTCTCCGTCTCGGCGCTCCCGTTCGAGGACGGCTTCGCGGCCGCCCGCCGGGAGGCCCGGCGCGCGCCGGCGAAGCCGCTCGTCACGGGGGCCACGCGGCCGGACGGCACGTTCGGCCTCCTCGTGCCGGGGTCCCCCGGGGTGGCGGTCCGGCTCTCGTTCGCCGGCGGCGGCGCGGCGCCGAGGGCGCTCGACCGGCCCTTCGACCCGGCCGGCGGGGACGCCGGGGACGTGCGGCTCGCGAGGGCCGCGGCGCTCGCGGGACGAGTGGTGGACGATCGGGGCGGGCCGGTCGTCGGGGCGACGGTCACGCTCTGGCCGGGCGGCGGTCGGGGGCCCCTCGACGCGAGCCCGGGCTCGGGCGAGCCGCAGACGGCCACGACCCGGCCCGACGGCACGTTCCGCTTCGAGACTGCGACCCCGGAAGGCAACCGCCTCCGGGTGGAGGCCCCGGCCTTCGCGACGCTCGAGCGCCAGCCGGTCCGCTCGGGGGCCCTCACCCGGCCCCTCGCCCTCGCCCTCGGCCAGGCGGTGCGCGGCACGGTCCTGCTCGCCGATCGACGCACGCCCGCCGGCGGGGCCCTCGTGCGCTTCGAGGGCCGCACCCAGACCACCCGCTGGGTCGAGGCCCGAGCCGACGGCACGTTCCTCCTCGAGGGCGCTCCCCGCGAGGCAGGGTCGCTGGTCGCGGACGGGGGCGAGCGCGGCCGCGCGTCCCTGGTCCTCGCGGCGGGCTCCGCCGAGCCCGCGACGATCGCTCTACTTCCCACCGCCGCGCTGGTCGGGCGCGTGGTCGACAGCGAGAGCGGGAAGCCCCTCGCCGGCGTCCGCCTGGTCGCGCGCGCCGAGGGACAGGCGGCCTTCCTCGGCCGCTCCGGGCCGGACGGACGATACGGGATCCGCGGCCTGCCCCCGCGCACGTGGCGGCTCTCGGCGGAGGACGAGCGCTTCGTCCCGTGGTCGCGCACGGTCGCGGTGACGGCCGGGCAGGAGGAGACGCAGGACGTGCCGCTCGCCCGCGGGGCGACGCTCGTGGGCCGGGTGGTCGACGAGCAGGGCGCGCCGATCGAGGGCGCGCTCGTCCACGTGACGCGGGGCGGGGAGAACGTCTGGCGTGCCTTCGTCCGCCGCCTGGAGGGCGAGATCGGCGTACGGACGCGCCGGGACGGCTCGTTCCGCGCGGAGAGGCTCCCCCCGGGGGAGAACCAGCGGCTCGACGTGCGGCACGACGAGTACGAGGACCGGGCGCTCGGCGGGATCACCCTCACCGCGGGAGCGGTGCGCTCGGGCGTCACCGTCGTGTTGCGGCGGGGCCGGTCCGTGCGCGGCGTGGTGAAGGACGAGGAGGGGCGGCCTCTCTCCGGCGTCGAGGTCACGCTCTCCTCCTCGCGCACGATGCGAGCCGGGCGCGGCGGCGTCCAGATGACGCTCGTGGGCCCGGGAGCCCAGCAGCGCCGCGAGACCGGAGCCGACGGCCGCTTCGAGTTCCGCGGCCTCAAGGCGGGCGACTACCAGATCACCGCTCGGCGAGCGGGATTCGCGCGGGCGAGCGTCGACCCGGTGAAGGTGAGCGAGGCCCAGGCGGGCGAGCCGGTGGAGCTGACGCTGCGGCCGGGCGTCACGATCAGCGGGTTCGTCAAGGACAAGTCGGGCGCCGGCGCGTCGGGCTGGTTCGTGCAGGCGCGTCCCGCCGGGCAGGCGGGCGGCATGGCGTTCGGCCCGGGAGTCCTGAGCAACGAGGAGCCGACGGGCCCCGACGGCGTCTTCCTCGTCGAGGGCGTCGTCTCCGGCGAGAGCTACGACCTGCAGACGATGGGATCTTCCGGCCTCGGGCCGCGCAAGGCCGGCGTCGTCGCCCCCGCCGAAGGTGTCGAGCTGACGGTGAGCGGGGCGGGGGAGATCCGCGGGCGCGTCGTCGACGCGGAGACCGGACGTGCGATCCCCGACTTCCAGCTCCGCTACCAGCCGGATGCGCAGGGCGGCATGCGCTTCGTGATGCGCATGGGCCCGGGCCGCGGCCGCGGGCCGTACGAGAAGCTGTCGTTCCACGCCGAGGACGGGGGGTTCGTCCTCGAGGACGTGCCGGCCGGGCGTTGGAGCGTCGAGGCCTTCGCGCCCGGCTACCAGCCCGGCAGCGCCGCCGGCGTCACCGTCGGCGAGGGCGAGGCGGCCGAAGGCGTCGAGGTGCGCCTGTCGAAGGGCGGCGTCGTCTCGGGCCGGGTCCTCGAGGCGCGCACCGGGCGACCCGTCATCGACGCCCGGGTGCAGGCCGAGCTGTCCGGCGGCGGCGGACCTGCCCCGACGGTGCGCGTGGGCGACCAGGCGGGCGAGAACGAGGCGTCGACCGACGCCGAGGGACGCTACGAGATCACCGGCCTCGCCCCCGGGACGTGGGTCCTCACCGCGACGCACCCCGACTGGAGCGAGGCCACGGCGCGCGTGCAGCTCGAGGCCGCGCCCGTCTCGGCCGACATCCGGCTCGGGCGAGGCGGCTCGATCGGCGGCACGGTCCTGGCCGTCGGCCGCCCCGTGGCCGGGGCCGAGGTGACGCTCTCCACCGCGGGCGACACCGGGTTTCGGCCGGGCGGGGGGATGTTCGGGGGCGGCGAGCAGTCGGCCCTGACCGACGAGGCCGGCCGCTTCCGCTTCGATCGCCTCTCGGCCGGGCGCTACACGCTCGGCGCGACGCTGCGCGAGCAGCAGAGCGCGCCGGTCGAGGCCGTGCTCACCGGCGAGGACTCCCAGGAGGTCCAGCTCGTCCTGTCCGAGGGGGCGCTCGTCCGGGGGGTCGTGACCGGACTGCCCGACCACCAGCTCTCCGGGGTGAACGTCTCCGCGCAGGGCCGGGACTTCTTCGCGACCACCCGCACCGCGGCCGGCGGCGGCTTCGAGCTCGCCGGCGTCCCGGAGGGGGTCCTGAGCCTGCGTGCGAGCGCGGGGGACGTCCTGAGCGGCACCCGCTCGGCGTCGACGACGGTCACGATCGCGCCCGGACAGGCCGAGGCCGCGGCCGAGATCGTGTTCGAGCCGGGCTTCCGCGTGGACGGGCGGGTGAGCCGCGGCGGCCGGCCCGTGACCGACGCGATGGTCATGGCCTTCCCGGAGGGCGGCGAGCGGCGCAGCGCGAACGCCCGCACCGACGAGACCGGCGCCTACGCGCTCGAGGGGCTCGACGAGGGCCGCTACACGATCAGCGCGAACCCGATGGGCGGGGGCGCCCCCATCCGCCGTACCGTAGACCTCGCCGGCGACGCCACCGTCGACCTCGAGGCGCCGCCCGCGCGCCTCGCGGGGACGGTGGTCGAAGCCGAGTCCGCTCGGCCGCTCGGCGACGTCCAGGTCCGCATCGAGGAGGCCGAGGCCGGGATGCGCTTCGCGAGCGTCGTCTCCACGGACTCCTCGGGCCGGTTCGTCTTCGAGGACGTCGAGCCGAAGCGCTACCGGGTCACCTTCCAGAAGGCCGCCTACCAGGTCGAGACGCGCGAGCTCGTGGCCGCCGAGGAGGGAGAGGCGAGGGTGGAGATGCGTCGCGGCGAGGGGATCGCCCTCGAGGCGCGCGACGGGATCTTCGGCACGCCGCTGCGCGGGCTCTTCGTGCGCGTGGCCGACGGCTCCGGCAACGCCGTCTTCTCGGGCAGCGTGACCCTCGACGGCGAGGGCCGGGGCGAGGTGCCCTCCCTGCGGCCGGGGACCTACGAGGTCCGCGCCGAGTCGTCCGGCTACGCCACGGTGAGCCTGAGCGCCGTGGCCGTGCCCTCGCGCACGGTCTCGCTCGTCCTCACCCCCGGTGGCTCGCTCGAGATCCAGGCCGGCCCCCAGACGCTGGCCCTGCCGCAGCCGACGGCCCGCCTCCTCGCTCCCGACGGCCGCGTCCACATGTGGAACGCCTTCACCCCGGACGGGAGGATCCGCCTCGGCGGGCCCGTGCGGCGGATCGAGAACGTGGCGCCGGGGCGCTACGTGCTCGAGGTGGAGGGCGGCGTCCGCCGCGAGGTCGCGATCGCGGAGGGCGCCCCGAGCGTCGTGACCCTGCCATGAGGGGTCTTGCGACCGCAGCGCCTACGAGTCGCTGAGCTCGAGGCCGACGAGCTTCTCCCAGGCCAGGCGCGGAGGCATGACGCGGACGGGCCCCCGGCACGCGGGGGGGAAGTGACGCAGGTTGCCCGTGACGAGCGAGAGGTCGCTCGTCTCGAACGCCACCTCCAGGAATGGGCGATCGTCCTCGTCCGGCGGAGCCCCGTAGGGCCAGGGCCGTGCGGTCACGTGGAGCTGGAAGAGAAGGACGGCGAGGAAGGCGTCGCGACGACCCCTGGGGATGCCCAGCCGGGGCCGCGCCAGGACCTCGCGGTACTCGGTCTCGATCCGGTCGTCCACGGCCAGGCGCAGGCGCCGGCCGAGCACCGCGTCGACGAGACGGGCTGGCGGCCCGGATGGCGAGAGGAGGCCCGACACGAGGACGTCCGTGTCGAGCACCCACTCCGGGACCTCAGCCACGCCGACTCCCGCGTCGCCTCGCCCTGCGCGCCGCCCGGATCTCCGCCTCGATCTCGGAGGGCGTGAGGGCGTGCGCCCCGGTCTCGAGCGCGCGAGCCCGAATGGCCCGCACCGCCCGTCGGGCACGCGCGAGCACCAGCTCCTGGACGTCCTCGAGCAGGGTCGCGTCGCTGGTGGGGACCATGATGCTGCGCGGGAGCCCGTCCTTGGTGATGACGACGGCGCCTTCCCGCTCGAGGGCCTCGAAGACCTTCCCCGGTCTCGCCGCGAGCATTCTCGACGCGATGGTCTTCATGCACAATGATCAATCGACGGATCGTCGTGCGTCAAGTGTGCCCCCGCCTCGCCGCGCGGACCCTCAGGGCAGGGCGCGCAGGACCTGCACGGCGCCCGCCTCGCGCAGGTCGAGGAGCGGGAGGCCCGGCGGCGCCGGGGAGCCGTCCGCGAGGCGCAGGCACCGGGCGAGGGGATGGGCGAAGGTCTCCGGCCCCCGGGCGAGAGAGGCCGAGCGTACGATGCGCCCGTCGGGGAGGCGCAGCAGGGTGCCCGGCGGATAGGCGCCGAGCGCGTTGACGAGGAGCTGGAGGAGCGCGGCGTCGTACCGGGTCCCCGCCCACTTCAGCATGGCGGCGAGGGCGAGGGTGGGCGTGAGCCGGCCGCTGCGCCGGGCGAGGGTGTCGTAGTCCTCCGCCACGCGCAGGATGCGGCCGAAGAGGCCGGGGCGCAGGGGGTCGCTCGCGTCGCGGTGGTGCTGCAGGATCGCGAGGACGCGGCGCATCTTGGCCTCGTGGAATCCCTTCTGCCGCAGCATCAGCCGGGCCCCCGCCGCCGCGTGGCGCTCGAAGGGCACCGCCGTCCCGCTCCCCGCCGCCGCCGCGTAGCCGCAGTCGTGGTAGAGGGCCGCGACGCCGAGGTCCTGCAGCACGCTCGGGGCGAGATCGAGGGCGCGCCCGACGAGAAGGGCGAGCTGGGCGACGCGCAGCTGGTGCAGCGCGTAGGGGAGAGCGCCCGGGGGGTCGAGCCACATGTCCTCGGCCGAGGGGTCGCGCTCGAGGAGCTCCGCGACGAGCCGGCGCAGGGGCAGGGGGTTCGGCACCCGGCCGGCGGCGAGGTTCTGGAACGCCTCGTCGGTCGCGGCGAGCGCGCGGGAGACGAAGTCGCGGGGATCCGACGCGTCCTTCCCCTCCTCCGCCGCCGTGCGGAAGCGGAAGCGCCGCGCGAGCTCGATGCCCCTCACGCCGTCCGCGCGCAGGGCCCGGGAGAGGGAGTTGCGCGGCTCCTGCGGGGCACAGGCGCCCGCGACGCGGGCGACGAGGGCACGGACCCCGGCCGCGTCGAGCGGGAGGTGGAAGGTGATCCCGCCGCAGTTGTGGCGCAGCAGCTCCGCGGCCAGCTCGCGGATGCTCGAGGCCTTCTCCGGGGCGCGGATGCGGATGTCGTTGACGTAGACCTGGTCCTCGACCGCGACCAGGTGGACCGAGCCGAGCAGCGCGTGGAGCTCCACGAGGGTCACGTGCAGGTCCTCGACCGGCTTGTTGAACGCCGCGTTGTCGGGGGAGTGCAGGCGCGTCATCCGGAGGAGGCCCGAGAGGAGGTGGGCGAGCCTCTCGCCCAGCTCGCGCACCTGGTTGGCGAGGGCGCGGTCCTCGCCGAGCCGGGCCCGGCCGAGCGCGCGGGCGAGGGCTTCCTGCGCCCGGCCGATGTCGTCGCCGAGGTCGGCCGCGGAGGGCTCAGCCACGGGACGCCCCTCTTCCCCGCGCGGCGAGCGCGGCCTCGGCCTCGGGCCGCAGGGCGGCCTCGCCGTGGTCGGCGAGCAGCGCGAGCAGCTCGTCCGCCTCGCGCCCGGCGATCGCGCTCAGCCCGGCGAGGGCGACCCGCTGCACGGGGAGGCCGGCCTGGACCTTCACCAGCTTGCCGAGAAGCCCCGCCCCCTTCGGCCGCAGCCACTCGGCGAAGGCCTCCGTGGCGCCGCGCGACGAGGCGTGGGCGAGCGCCCTTCCTGCCGCCGCGGCCTCCGCCGCCGAGAGGTGCGCCGCGTGCCTCTCCACGTGCGCGCGCAGCGCGGGCAGGACGCGGGGCCCGCCGCGCGCGGCCATCACCGGCAGGGCGGCGAGTCGCACCCGCTCGTGCTTCGAGAGCAGGAGGTGGTGCAGGCCCCGGGCCGTCTCGGGCGTGAAGGCCGCCCGCTCGAGGTGCGAGAGCGCCTCCGTCTGCAGCGCCTCGTCGTCGCGCCCGGTGGCCTCGAGCGCGGCCTGCCGCGCGGCCGCCGGGTCGACCTCGGCGAGCAGCCGCAGGAGCGTGACCGCGAGGGCGCCCTCGGCCCCCGGCAGGCGGGCGCCGAGCGCCGCCGGTGAGCCCCGGCAGGCCCGCACCACGAGGCGGCGCAGGAGGGCCGCGCGCGGGCCGTCGCCCTCCGCGGCGAGCAGGTCGACGAGCCGGCCGAGCGTCGCGCCGGGGGCGGCGTCGAGGATCTCGGCGAGGGGGGCGGGAACCTCCGGCTCCTCGGGGCGCAGCGTGTCGACGAGGGCGGCGAGGGTGCGCTCGTCGAGCCACGACTCGAGGAACGAGGCCGCGGCGTCGGGCGACGCGGCCAGCGCGTGCCGGACGTGACGGGCGAGCTCGACGAGCAGGTCGGCCCGGCGCTCGACGAGGAGGTGCTCGCGCACCTCGAGGGCGAAGTCGAGCACGGCCGGGAGGTCCTCCGGTCCTCCGGCCCGGAGGAGCTCGGCCACGGCGCGCAGCGCGTGGCGCGACACCGTCTCCTCCGCCTCCTCCGCGCGGAGCCTCGCGACGAGCTCCGGCGCGACCGGCCGGTAGCGCAGGGGGGCGGCCTCGGTGAACGGCGGCAGGGGCAGGTCCCACTGGGGCGCGGGCGCGTGGCGCTCCCGGCTCGGGTCCGCCTCGTCGTCCTCGAGGGCGTTCTCCTCCTGCTCCTCGCCGGGGACGAAGCCTTCGATCGCGTCCACGTGAATCCCCCGGAAGCCCGCCTTGCGCAGGAGGGTGACGAGGTCGTCTTCCTGCTGGCGCACGCCCGTGTAGCGGATCGACAGGATCTGCAGCAGCCGCAGCCGCTCGTCCCAGCTCGTGTCCGCGGCGAACGTGATCCGGCGCACGCCGTCGCGGAACAGGCGGAAGGCGAGCGAGCGCTCGCGGTCCCGCTCGAGGTAGACGACCTCCCGGCCCAGGGTGAGCTCGAACGGGTGCACCTCGAGGACGAGGGGCCCGAAGCCCTCGAGGACCGCGCGGAAGCGGTCCCGGTAGTCCTCGATGAGCGCGCGGACGACCCGGTTCGCCGGGTCGTAGAGCGTGAAGCTGCGCGCGGCGCGGGTGAGGGCGAGCACGGCCGCGTTCGCGGCGAGGGCGTGGGGGCTGCCGACGAGTCGCCGTTCGTCGGGGGAGACCTCGAGGCCCTCGGGAGGGGGCTCCGCGCCCGGGGGGGCCGTCGGGAGGGGCGGGACGTCCGCGTCGGGGGCCATCAATACTAATCGTGGGAGCAAGGGCGCGGTAAGATCGGGCCGTGGGAACAGCGCCCTTCGGCTTCCTGCGCGTGGCGGCGGCCTGCCCGCCCGTGAAGGTGGCGGACCCCGAGCCCAACGCCGACGCGACGCTCGACTTCGTGGGCCGGGCCGCGGAGCGCGGGGCCCAGGTCGTCGTCCTGCCCGAGCTCGGGCTGACCGGCTACACCTGCGGCGATCTCTTCTTCAGCCTCGGCACGCTCGTCGGCGGGGCGGAGCGGGCCCTCGCGCGCGTGCTGCGGGAGACCGTCCGGCGCGCCACGGTCGTCGTCGTGGGCCTCCCCGTCCTCCAGGGGGACCGGCTGTTCAACGCGGCGGCCGTCCTCCAGGGGGGGCGCGTCCTCGGCGTCGTGCCCAAGACGTTTCTCCCCGGGTACGCGGAGTACTACGAGGAGCGCTGGTTCTCGTCCTCCCGCGAGGCCCGCGGGGGCGAGGTACGGCTCGCGGGGCAGGCCGTCCCCTTCGGCACGGACCTCCTCTTCCAGGACCCGGACGACCCCGGCGTCGCGCTGGCCGTCGAGATCTGCGAGGACCTGTGGGCGCCCGTCCCCCCGAGCTCGCGCCACGCGGTGGCGGGGGCGACGGTGATCCTCAACCCCTCGGCCTCCAACGACCTCGTGGCCAAGGCGGAGTACCGACGGGAGCTCGTCCGCCAGCAGTCGGGCCGGACCCTGTGCGCCTACGCCTACGCGAACGCCGGCGTCCACGAGTCCACGACCGACCTCGTGTTCGGCGGCCATCTGCTGGTCGCGGAGAACGGCGTGCTGCTCGCGGAGGGCGAGCGCTTCCGGCGCGACGGCGACCTGGTCGTGACCGACGTGGACGTCGAGCGGCTGCGGGTCGAGCGCGCGAGGCAGACCTCCTTCGCCGACGCGGTCCACGGCAGCGGCCCTCCCTACCGCGTGGTGCCGCTCGCGCCGGTGCCCCCGCCCGAGCCCCACCTCCTGGTCCGGCCGGTGGACCCGCACCCCTTCGTCCCCGCCGACCCGGCCACCCTCGACGAGCGCTGCCGCGAGGTCTTCTCGATCCAGACCGCGGGGCTCGCGAGGCGGATCGAGCACGTGGGGGTGAAGCGGGTGGTCCTCGGCCTCTCGGGGGGCCTCGACTCGACCCTCGCCCTCCTCGTCTGCGCGCGGACGTTCGACCTGCTCTCGCTGCCCCGCCAGGGGATCCTCGCCGTCACCATGCCCGGCTTCGGGACCACCGCGCGGACGCTCGAGAGCGCGCGGCGCCTCGCGGCCGCCGCGGGGGCGGAGCTGCGCGAGATCGACATCCGCCCTGCCTGCGAGCAGCACATCCGCGACATCGCCCTCGACCCGCGGGACCGCGAGAGCACGACCTTCCAGAACCTCCAGGCCCGGGAGCGCACCCAGGTCCTCATGGACCTCGCGAACAAGGAGGGCGGGATCGTCGTCGGCACCGGCGACCTCTCGGAGATCGCGCTCGGCTGGTCGACCTTCGCCGGCGACCAGATCGCGATGTACGGGGTGAACGCCGGCGTGCCGAAGACGCTCGTGCGCCGCCTCGTGGAGTGGGTGGCCGCCCACCACGCGAGCGGCCCCGAGAGGGAAGTGCTCGAGGCCGTCCTCCTCACCCCCGTCTCGCCCGAGCTCGTTCCCCCGGGCCGGGACGGGCGGATCGAGCAGAGGACCGAGGAGCTGGTCGGCCCCTACGAGCTGCACGACTTCTTCCTCTTCTGCCTGCTGCGGTGGGGGGCGGGCCCGCGCAAGACCCTCTTCCTCGCCGAGCACGCCTTCGGCGGGCGCTACGACGCGGCCGCCCTGCGCGGCTGGCTGGAGGTGTTCCTGCGCCGCTTCTTCGCCCAGCAGTGGAAGCGGTCGGTCATGCCGGACGGCCCGAAGGTCGGCTCGGTCAGCCTCTCGCCCCGCGGCGACTGGCGGATGCCGAGCGACGCGGACGCCGCGGCCTGGCTGCGCGAGCTCGCGGGACCCCGCGCGTGATCCGCGCGGTCGTCGTCTCGCACAGAGACCTCGCGCCCGAGCTCGGCGGGACGGTCCTGTTCCGGCGCAACGTCGAGCGGGTCCAGGCGACGGGGCTCGAGGAGGCCCGCCGACTCGCCGAGCAGAGCCGGCCCGACGTCCTGGTCGTGGATGCGACCGTGCCCGGCGGGGCGGCCATCGTCGCCGCCCTGCGGCAGGACCCCCTCACCCGCCCGATCGCGATCGTCGTCCTCGGCCGCTCGGACTTCGACTACGACCACCTCGAGCTGCTCGAGGCGGGGGCGAACACGATCCTCCCCCTCCCGCCGGACCACGACTGGGACGACCGCCTGATGCGCCTCATCCACGTGCCCGCGCGCAAGGCCACCCGCATCCCGGTGAGCCTGCGGGTGGAGGGGGGCCTGCGCGGGGGGCTCGCTTTCGGCGGGCGGGCCCTCAACCTGAGCGTCCACGGGATGCTGCTCGAGTGCCGGCAGGCGCTCGACGTCGGGGAGGACCTCGTCTTCTCCCTCGAGGTGCCGGGAGGCCACGGGCTCGTGCGGGGATCGGGCACCGTGGTCCGGATCGCCTCCGCCCACCACTTCGGGGTCGAGCTGACCCACGTCGAGGGGGACGGCCGGGTCCGCATCAAGCGCTTCGTGGAGTCGGGGGGCCCCGCCTGACGACAGGGCCCCGCGCGGTATAATCGTTGCAATCCGACCGCCGCTGACCGGTCGCCGACCCTCCAGAGGACGCCCAGGAGCTCTTCCCCGACCCATGAACATCCGCACGCTGCACGTGGCCGACATCGAGCTGCCCCCCAGCCTCGAGCGGCTGCGGGACCTCGCCTACGACTACTGGTGGAGCTGGTCGCCCCGGGCCAACCGCCTCTTCTCCCGGATCGACCCCGAGCCCTGGCGCCGCTACCACAACCCCGTCCAGCTGCTGATCAACGTCGAGCCGCAGCAGTGGATGCGCCTGCTCGCCGACCCCGAGTTCGTGAAGCTCTACGCCGACGTCACGCAGGCCCTCGACGAGTACCGGAGCCGGCCGCGGTGGTGGGCGCAGCAGGGCTTCGAGATGCCGGGCCCGGTCGCGTACTTCTCGATGGAGTTCGGGATCCACGAGTCGCTCGGCATCTACTCGGGTGGCCTCGGCGTCCTGGCGGGCGACCACTGCAAGGCCGCGAGCGACCTCGGCGTTCCCCTGGTGGGGGTGGGGCTCCTCTACCGCTCGGGCTACTTCCGCCAGACCGTCGACGCGGACGGCTTCCAGCAGCACACCTACCCGGACTACGACTTCGCGCGCCTCCCGGTCCTCCCCGTGCAGGCGCCGGGGGGCGGCGTCCTCACCGTGCCGATCGACCTGCCGGGCCGGGTCGTCCACGCCGCGGTGTGGAAGGTCCAGGTCGGCCTCGTGCCGGTGCTGATGCTCGACACCGACATCCCCCTCAACGACCCGGCCGACCGGCCGATCACCGGGACCCTCTACGTCCGCGGCCGCGAGATGCGCCTGTGCCAGGAGATCGTGCACGGGATCGGGGGCGTGCGGGCGCTGCGGGCGCTCGGCATCCACCCCGCGGTGTGGCACATGAACGAGGGGCACGTGGCGTTCCTGGCCCTCGAGCGGGCGCGCGAGCGGGTGCACATGGGCGACAGCCTCGCCGAGGCCCTCGCCGCGGTGAAGCGCACCACCGTCTTCACCACCCACACCCCGGTCCCCGCCGGAAACGAGACCTTCGACCGCCGGCTCGTCCGGAAGTACCTCGAGCCCTGGATCCGCGACGTCGGCTGCGAGCCCGACGAGGCGCTCGATCTGGGCCGCGACAACGGCAACTTCAACATGACCGCCCTCTCGATCCGCCTCGCGGCGAGCACGAACGGAGTGAGCCGCCTCCACGGCGAGGTCTCCTCCGCCATGTGGCGCCACCTGTTCCCCGACGGCGCCGGCGAGCCGGTGGGGTACGTGACGAACGGCGTCCACACCGCGAGCTGGGTGGGCCCGGAGATGCGCACGTTCTACACGCAGCACATCGACCCCGCGTGGGAGCAGAAGCTGCTCGAGCCGGAGGCGTGGACGCGGGTGCGCGAGGCGCCGGACGCCGCCCTGTGGGCCGCCCACCGCGCCCAGAAGGAGCGGCTCATCCGTTTCGTGCGCGAGCGGGTGCGGGTGCAGTCGGCTCGCCACGGCCTCTCCCCCGACGAGCTGCGGCAGGTCGAGGCGCTGCTCGACCCCCACGCGCTCACGGTCGGCTTCGCCCGGCGCTTCGCGACCTACAAGCGCGCCTTCCTCATCATGTCCGACCTCGACCGCCTGCGGGCGATCGTGGCCGACCCCGCGCGGCCGGTCCAGTTCCTCTTCGCGGGCAAGGCGCACCCCGCCGACCGCGAGGGCCAGGAGGTCGTCCGCCGCCTGTTCTCCCTGACCCACGGCGAGTTCCGGGGGAAGCTCGTGTTCCTCGAGGACTACGACATCGAGGTGGGGCGCGCGCTCGTCCAGGGCTGCGACGTGTGGCTCAACACGCCCCGCCGGCCCCAGGAGGCGAGCGGCACGTCCGGGCAGAAGGTCCCCGTGAACGGCGGCGTGAACATCAGCATCCTCGACGGGTGGTGGGCGGAGGGCTTCCGCGGCGACAACGGGTGGGCGATCGGGGACGGCCACATCGACCCCGACACCGCCGCGCAGGACCGCGCGGACGCCGAGTCGCTCTACCGCATCCTCCAGGAGGAGGTCGTGCCGCGCTTCTTCGCCCGGGACGAGGCCGGTCTGCCCCGCGAGTGGCTTCGCACGATGAAGGCATCGATCGAGTCGGTGGTCGCCCCGTTCAGCGCCCACCGCATGGTGCGGGACTACGTGATCGGGAGCTACGTTCCGGCCGCCGAGGCCCGCAAGGGCTGATCAGTCGCCCTCGATCCGGCGGCGGGCGTCGAGGAACGGCTGGTACAGACGCTTGCGCTCGGACATCGTGGCGCGCACGAGGTGCTCGCCACGGCCGACGTCGTTCGGGTGCAGGACGAGGTCGGCCTGGGCCGCCCACGCCTGGGTGCCGTCTCCGCTACGGAACTCCTCGCCCACCAGGATGACGAACAGCCGCCGGCGCACGTCGGCGGGCAGGCGCAGCATCCGCTGGGCGAGGGTCTCCGGCTTGCCGGGCTCGGTCGCGGCCCGCGCGGTCACCGCCACCTCGTAGACGCCCTGCTCGAGGAGGCGAGCGCCCTCCTCCACGTCGTCGACCGCGTCCACGTGGAAGCCCAGGCGCTCGAGGGCCGTCCCGATCGCCTGCGCCACCGGCCCGGAGAGCGCGACGAGCGCGTCGTTGTCGCTGCGCTCCGCCCGCTCGCGGCGGGCCACGGCGGCCGGGCTCGGGGGAGCCGGGGGGGGCACGTCGGGCGCGGGAGCGGGGTCCGCCGGGCGCGCCGCCGGAGGCTCGGCCGGCGCCGGCGTCTCGGCCCCCCGGCCGGGGAGCGTGAGCACCGCCTGGCAGCGGGGGCACTTCACCTTGAACGGCCGGTCGGGAACCTTCGCGTCCTCGATCTGGATGCGGGTCGAGCACTGGGGGCACTGGGCCTGCACGCTTCTACCTCTCGATCAGGTCTTCCATGTCGGACCCGCCGCCCCCGCCCGGCGAGCCGCCGCGGGAGGGCTCCGGCGTGCGCATGCGCCCGGTCTGGCGCAAGGGGTCGGCCGCGCGGAACGACCCGGTCCGCCGCAGGTCGTCCTCCTTCGGCTTGAGCGGGATCGACTCCGTCTTCGACGCGCCGTCGCCCTGGGTGTCGAGGCGCAGCTGGAGGTTCGTACGGTTCGTGGCGAAGGAGAGGCCGAGCTCGCGATCGATCGTCCCCGCCAAGATGAGCCGCTCGAGCTCCTGGTCGAAGGTCTGCATGCCGTCGAGCCCGCCCGCCTCCATCGCGTCCTGGAGGCTCTTGCCCTCGCGCTCGCCCTCCTGGACGTACTCCTTCGTCCGCGAGTTCGAGCGCAGGATCTCGCAGATCGCGATCCGGCCGCCCCCGATCTTGGGCACGAGGCGCTGGCTCACGATCCACTTGAACGACTGCGAGAAGCGGGTGCGGATCTGCCGCTCCTCGTTCTTCGGGAACACCCCCACGATGCGGTCGATCGTCTTCGCGGCGTCGATCGTGTGCAGCGTCGAGAGCACGAGGTGGCCCGTCTCCGAGGCCTCGAGCGCGATCGAGATCGTCTCGACGTCGCGCATCTCGCCGACGAGGATCACCTTGGGCGCCTGGCGCAGGGCGGCGCGCAGGGCGAGGGCGAAGGTCTGGGTGTCGGTGCCCACCTCGCGCTGGTTGATCGTGGCCTTGATGTTGGGGTGGAGGTACTCGACAGGGTCCTCGATCGTGATGATGTGGATCGGCTTCTCCTCGTTCATCTTGCGCAGGATCGCGGCGAGGGTCGTGGACTTGCCCGAGCCCGTGGGCCCGGTGAGGAGCACGATGCCGTTTCTCTCGTTCGCGATCTCGTTGAGCACGGGGGGCAGCCCGAGCTCGGCCACGGAGGGGATCTGGTTGGGGATGACGCGCAGCACGATGCTGTAGCTGCCGCGCTGGGAGAAGACGTTCACGCGGAAGCGCGTGCGCTTGGCGAGGCTGTAGGAGAGGTCGGTCGAGCCCGTGCGCAGGAGCTTCTCCGCGAGGTCGCGCTTGCCCTGGAGCAGGCGCAGCGCGATCAGCTCCGTGTGGTAGGGCATCAGCCTCTGGATGCCCGCGAACTCGACCGGGCGCAGCGCGCCGTCGATCTCGACCTGGGGCGGGCGGCCGACCGACAGGTTGAGGTCGGAGATTCCGGGGGCCGTGTCCAGCATCGTGTTCAGCAGGGGGTCGATATCGAACAGCGCCATCCCACGCCTCCGGGAGGGTGATCATAGCATCCCGTCGTGACGGGCCCCGGGGACAGCCACACGGTTCCCGCGGCGGGCGTATGATGCTCCCCGAAAGGAAGGACTGGCACGTGCACGCCTCGCCCCCGGCCTCCCGACGCGGGCTGTGGCGGTGGCTCGCCGCCGCGCCGCTGCCGCTCCTCGTCCCCCTCTGGGCGCTGTGGAGGGACGTCTACATGCTCGACGCGGAGGGGCTCGTCCGGGTGGGAGGGGGCCGTGCGATCTCCGAGTGGGCGCTGCTCTCGGTCGCCTCGGCCGCCCTCGTCGCCAGCTTCTGGGCCGGCGAGCGCGCCGTGCGCGTGCTCGGCTACACGCTGCACTCCCTCGTCCTGTCCGTCGCCTTCGGCGTCGCGGGCGTCCTCGGGGTGATGCACGCCTTCGGCGGACCGCAGGGAAACCTCGCCGCGCCGGCGTGGGCCCTCGTCTCCCTCTCGCTGGTGGCCGCCGTCTGCGCCTGCGCCCTCCTCGCGACCGCCGCGCTCTTCGTCGACGACGTGAGGGCGGCGGAGGAGGACGAGGCATGACGGCGGACTGCCTCGCCTGCGAGAAGAAGGTCCCGAAGCGGGGGCGAAGACGCTGCCCGCTGTGCCGCCGGGCCTTCCGCGTGGGCTGGGAGGGCGTCGAGACCCACTGGCGCGCGAAGCACGCCCAAGCAGTGCCCTACGAGCGCTTCTGGTCCTCGCTCTGCCGCGAGCACCGCGCCGCGCGCCCCGCGGACTGCCCCTCCTGCCGCAAGGGCATCCCGCGCAGCCGCAAGTGGCCCCGCCAGTGCCCGGAGTGCGCCCAGGTCTTCAGCGGCCGCGGCTGGGCCGGCATCGAGTCGCACTGGCGCGTCTGCCACCCCGACGTGATGCCGTACGAGGACTTCTTCGCCTCGCTCTGCCCCGCCCACCGCGGAGCGGGCGACCCCGCCACCGACTACCTCCCGCTCGGCGAGCGGTAGATCAGGCCCGCTCCTCGAAGCGCCAGAGCCGCTCGGGGCCGTCCCCGACGGGGAGGCCGCGGATCGCGACGCCGAACGCGCGCTCCGCGGCCTCGTCCTCCAGGACCTGCGGCGGCGTGCCCTCGGCCGCGATGCGCCCCCCGTCGAGGAGGGCCATGCGCGGCGCCCACGCCGCCGCGCGCTGGAGGTCGTGGATCACGGCCAGGACGGCGACGCCGCACTGGCGGACCTCGTCGAGGACGCGGAAGAGGTGGAGCTGGTGGCGGACGTCGAGGTGCGTGGCCGGCTCGTCGAGAAGAAGCACCGCGGGCTCCTGGGCGAGGCCGCGGGCGAGGAAGGCGAGCTGGCGCTCCCCGGCCGACAAGGTGCCGAGCGGGCGCCGCGCGAGGTGCTCGATCTCGGTCTGCCGCAGAGCCCGCGCCACGGCCGCGCGGTCCTCCTCCGTGAAGGGGGCGAGCGGTCCCCGGTGCGGGTAGCGGCCGAGGGCCACGCGGTCCTCGACCGCGAGGCGGTCGGGGGCCTCGTCCTCGGCCGCCACGAGCGCCACGCGCCGTGCGACCCCGGAGCGGGACCAGGACGCGAGAGGTCGTCCCTCGAGGAGCACCTCCCCGCGCGCCGGGCCGAGGAGTCCCGCCAGCGTGCGCACCAGGGTCGACTTGCCAGCCGCGTTCGGGCCGACGAGGGCGAGGCCCTCACCGGAGGCGAGCGCGAGGTCCACGCCACGCAGCACGGCACGCCGGCCCCGGTCGACCCAGAGCCCGCGCGCCTCGAGCACGGCGCTCATCCCCGGCCCTCCTGGCCCCGCAGCGCGAGGAGGAAGTAGGGGGCTCCGACGAACGCCGTGACCGAGCCGAGCGGCAGCTCCACGTGCTCGCCGAGGGAGCGTGCGGCCACGTCGGCGATCACCACGAGCACGGCGCCGGCCAGGAACGAGGCGGGCAGGAGGCGGCGGCCGAGCGGGCCGACGAGCGGCCGCAGGGCGTGGGGAGCGATGAGGCCGACGAAGGGAACGGCCCCCGCGACCGCGGTGACCGGCCCGGCCACGAGGGCGCACGCGCCGAACACGAGGAGGCGCACGCCGTGGACGGGAAGGCTGAGCGCCGCCGCCTCCTCCTCGCCGAGAGCCAGCACGTCGAGCGGCCGTGCGAGGAGGAGGAGGGCGACCGCGCCGGGCAGGACGAAGGCGGCGGCGAGCGCGAGGTGCTCGTAGCCGCGGCCCTCGAGGCCGCCGGCGAGCCAGAACAGGACCGTCCGCACGCGGTACTCCTCGGTGGCCACGAGCAGCACGGACGTCGCGGCGGCGGCGAGCGCGCTCACCGCGAGCCCGGTGAGCAGGAGGCCGGAGAGGGTGGGCCGCCCGCCGGCGTGAGCGATCGCGTAGATGAGGAGGAGAGCGAGCAGGGCTCCGGCGCACGCCGAGAGTGGCAGCGCGAGGAAGCGCTCGTGGGCCCACCCCGCGTTCACGGCGATCACGGCGCCGAGGGCGGCGCCGGGGCCGACACCGAGGAGGCCGGCGTCGGCGAGCGGGTTGCGGAAGAGCGATTGCAGCGCGGCGCCGACCACCGCGAGCCCCCCGCCCACGAGGGCGGCGATGAGGACGCGCGGGAAGCGGACCGACCAGAGGATGACCTCGCTCATCTCCGCAAGCGGGGTGGGTCCGCTCATACCGAGGCGGGCGAGGCCCGAACGCACGACGCTCGCCGCGGGAAGCGGGACGCTGCCGAGGCTCAGCGCGGAGAGGAGGACGAGAGGCAGGGCGACCGCCAGCAG
The DNA here is from genome assembly GCA_964561785.1 of uncultured Acidobacteriota bacterium. Lineage (GTDB taxonomy): Bacteria > Acidobacteriota > Vicinamibacteria > Fen-336 > Fen-336 > DATBSL01. The sequence goes on from CAZLRF010000011.1 coordinate 27,425, forward strand.
GGCGAAGACCAGCCGGCGGCGGTCGAGCTCGCTCAAGGGACCTTCGGCGGAGGCGTCGCCTCCGGCACGCGTGCCGGGTGCAGGCGCGAAGCGAGCCACCAGGCGGCGTCGGCCGCCCGGTCGGAGAGGGCCACCAGCAGGCGGTTCGGCATCTCCACGACGCGGCCCTCGCGTACGGCCCGCGTGCGCGAGAGGAGGGGGTGCCGGCGGAGGGCCGTCGACGCTCCCGAGCCCTGCGTGACCAGGAAGACGTCGGGCTCGGCGGCGAAGGCCTTCTCCCCGGCGAGCGGGACGATGCCCCGCAGGCCCAGCTCGCGCCCGACGTTCGAGGCGCCGGCCGCTTCGACCAGCGCGCCGATGGCCGTGCCGGAGCCTGCGGTGTGCGGGTCGCCCCAGTAGAGGACGCGTGGCCGGGGATCTCCCGCGATCCTCCGCGCGAGCTCGGCCAGCGCGGCGTCGAAGCGCGCCGTGAGGCGCGCCGCGGCGTCGGGCTCGCCCACCGCCCGTCCCAGCTCCACGATGGCGGCGCGGATGCCGGGGAGCGTGTCGAGACCGCTCATCCGGTGGTGCCGCAGCCCCGACTTCTCGACCAGGCGCAGGAAGTCGGCGTCGGTGTACTCGGAGACGACGACGAGGTCGGGCCGCAGCGCGAGGAGGCGCTCGAGGTCGGCCCGCGGCAGCCGAACGGCGGTGGACGGAACCCGGCCGGCCACGTTCGACATCGAGGGGTCGTCGGCCCAGCGGGTCACCGCGACGAGGCGCTCGGCCGGCAGCATCTCGACGAGCAGCTCGTCGGCGGTGAGGTTGAGCGAGGTCACTCGCCGCGGCGCCTGCGCCGCCGCGGGCGAAGCCAGGAGGGCCGCGGCGAGGAGGGCGCGCAGGACCGATCGCCGGGATCCCGCGGGCCCCGGGGTCCGGCTCACGCGGCCTCCCCCCGCGCCTCGGGCAGGAAGTCCGCGAAGACGTAGCCCTCGTGCTTCACGACCTCCCCGGGACGGCAGGGCACCGGATGCCGGAAGCCGGGGCCGTCCCAGGCGAACGTGTGGAACTCGCCCCGCTCGCCGCAGGGATCCACCGTCGCGGGCAGCCCCGCGAGGAGCGCGGCGTCGAAGGCGCGCCCGGCGAACTCCGCCGGCAGGAGGGCCGGGTCGACGCAGGTGAGGACCGCCTTCACTCCTGCGTCGATCATCGTGTGGGCCAGGACGCGGGTGTCGCGCCCCCAGAGGGGAAACAGCGGCCGGAGGCCGGTCCCCGCCATCTTCGCCTCGCGGTAGCGTCGCACGTCCTCGAGGAAGATGTCGCCGAAGGCCACGGCCCCGAACCCCTCCTCGCGGGCGGCGGCGAGAACGCGGCCCATCGCCGCCTCGTAGTCCTCGTTCGAGCAGGGCGAGGGGAGCCGCACCTCGACGAGGGGAAGGCCGACCGCCGCGGCCTGCTGCCGCAGCAGCGGCAGACGCACCGCGTGCATCGCCACGCGGTCGAAGGCGTCGTTCACAGTGGTGAGGAGGCCGCTCACCGCGACGCCGTCGCCCCGGAGGAGGTGGAGGGCCAGCGCACTGTCCTTCCCCGAGCTCCAGGCGAGGAGGACCTTCTCCCCCTCCCTCACCGCGCGCCGCCGAGCCGGAGCCTCAGCCCCCCCCGCACGGAGCGCCCGAGGGCAGGGTAGCCGAGCGCCTCCTGGTACTCCTCGTCGGTGAGGTTCTCGCCGACGAGGAACGCCTCGACCGGTCCCGCGATCCGCACCCGGAGGCGGGCGTCGAGCCGGGTGTAGGAGGGGTTCGTGGAGAGGCCGAGCCCCACGAAGTCGCTGTCGGCCCGCTCCCCGACGGACACGAGGGTCGCCCCCGCGCTCCATCGGGGGAAGGAGAGCTCGGCGGTGAGCGAGCCCTGGTGCTTCGGACGGCGGAGCAGCGGCTCTCCCGCCGCGTACACGGGGTCGAAGTCGCTCGGGCTCTCGAGGATCTCGCCGTCCAGGTAGGTGTACTGCCCGAGGACGAGCAGGTGCTCCGCCGGCTTCGCCTCGAGGGCGAGCTCGAGGCCCCGGGCGCGGGTGTGGGCCAGGTTCACGTAGGTCCCCTCGAACGTCGTGTAGTCCACGAGGGTGTAGGCGATCTGGTCCCGGTAGTCGTGGTGGAAGAACGTCGCCACCGCGCGCAGGCGGCTCGCGAAGAGCCTCTGCTCGAGGCCCACGTCGAACGTGGTGCTCCGCTCGGGATCGAGGTCGGGGTTGCCCTGGGCGAAGAACGACTCGCCGTACGACTCGAAGAAGCTCGGCTCCTTGATCCCCATCCCCGCCGAGGCCCGCAGCGTCGTGGCGTTCCCGCCGTCCCGCAGCCGCACCGCGAGGGCGGCGCGGGGGACCGCCCGGGTGCCGTAGCTGCCGTTTCTCTCGACGCGGCCCCCGAGGGTGAGGTACGCCCGGGAGCCGAGGAGGAGGCGGTCCTGCGCGTAGACGCCGAAGCTCGTCCGCTCCGGCGTCAGCAGCTCGCCGGAGCGGCTCCCGAGCTCGCCCGTCTCGTGCTCGATCTCCGCCCCGGCCGTGAGCAGGTGGCGTCGGCCGAGCGCGACCTCGGCCTGGTAGCCCCCGGCGAGGCGGTCGGTGAGGTTCTGGAACCCCTCGGGGTTCGGGAAGTCGCAGCTCGGATAGGCGCCCGTCAGGCCCTCCCACTCCGGGACGTAGCAGCCGGAGTCCTCGGGGTTCCGGGAGAGCTGGTCGGTGCGGGCGTAGCCGAGGCTGAGCTGGTGCGAGGCCCGCGCCGCCGTCCGGCGCACCGAGGCGGAGACGACGAGGTCCTCGCGGTCGAACGAGGCGTCCTCGTCCGGCCGGCCGTAGGCCGTCGGCCCCGGGGTGCCGACGGTCCCGTCGTCGAGGCGAACCACGGCGCGGGCCTCGGTCCGCGCGTCGATGGCCACCCCCGCGGAGAGCGCCGCCGCCGTCTGCTCGAAGCGGCTGTTCGGCGCCTCGTTGTCCGTGGCGAGCCGCTGCACGCCCGCGTTCCAGTCGAGGGGGCCGCTCCTCCCCGAGGTCGCGCCGAGGAAGCGTTGCCAGTCGAAGGAGCCCCCTTCGCCCTCGGCCCGGACCGACGGCGTCTCGCCGCGCATCGCGCGCCGGGTCTGGAGGCTCAGGACCCCGGCCAGGGCGTCGGTCCCGTAGAGGCTGCTCGAGGCGCCCCGCACGACCTCGACCGTCTCGAGCTCGAAGGGGAGCGCGGTGCCGAAGTCGAAGGCGCCGCCCGGCTGGTTCACGCTCACGCCGTCCACCATCACCCGCGCGAAGCGGGACTCGCCCCCGCGCACGAAGGCCGACCCCTGCTGGCCCGTCTGCCCGGCGCGGGCGGTGGCGATGCCGGGGACGTCCTGGAGGAGGGGCAGGAGGGACGAGGCCGCCCGGTCGTCGATGCGCTCCCGGTCGAGGACGTCGGCGGCGACGCCGATCGTCGAGAGCGTGGCCTCGCCGCGGGTCGCGCTCACGACGAGCCGTTCCGAGACGGGCGCCGGGCCGAGGACGAGGTCGAGTCGGCTCGTCGGCGCCTTCGTGCCGGCGCCGGCGTCGACGGCGGCCGTTCTCGGCTCGCGCAGCTCGAGGCCGGGGGCGTCGACCGACGCGGTGTAGGTCCCCGGGGCGAGGCCGGCCACGACGAACGCGCCGTCGGGCCCGGACGTGAGACGGTGTCTGCCGGTCGGGCCGTCGAGGGTCACCGCGACGCCGGGCAGCGCCCGGCCGTCGCTCGTGCGGACGGTGCCTTCGAGACGGCCGGAAGCCGGGTCGGCGGCGGAGGCCGGGCCTCCGAGAGAGCAGGTGAGCGCGACGAGGACGAAGGGAAGGGCGGCGGGGGAAACCAAGTGCTTCTTCACGCGAGAAGCCTCCAGCACATCGGTCAGGGCAGGTTTCCTGGCTCCCGGGTCGTCGCTTCGCTCCCGACCTTCCCCGGGTCTCCCCGAGTGGCGGCGCCCATGAGGCGCCTGATGGGAGCGGGCTCGCCGGCTACAGTGGCGGGACCGCGCAGGCCTTCGACCTGCTTCCCTTTTACCCTCCCGCAGCGGGAGGCACCCTGACGTTTACGCCGCGGAGTGTGACAGCCGGTGCCGAGCGCTGTCAAGGGTCCAGACGCGTCGGCGCGTCACGCGCCTCGTGCTCCTCAGCGCTCGATGACCTTGACGACCTCGCCGTAGCCCGCCAGCACTCTGTCGTTCGTCAGCAGGACGAGCGGCTCCGCGAGGCTCTGAGCGACCAGCATACGGTCGAACGGGTCCCGGTGGATCGGGGGGAGGCTCGCGAGCCGCTCCGCGTGGACCCCGGACACCGGCAGCTCCGAGAAGCCCATCTCGGCGAGCGCGGGCCGCAGCATGGCGGCGTCCACCGTGAAGTCCGGCCTGCGCAGCGCGGCCTTGATCACGACTTCCCAGATGCTGGCCGCGCTGAACAGGACCTCGTTCGCGGGGTCCTCGAGGAGCCGGCGAGCCTCCCTCGGAAGGCGGCGGCTCCTCGCCGCCGCCCACAGGAGCAGGTGCGTGTCGACGAGCAGGCGCATCATTCGCCCTCGAACGCGCGCAGGACCGGGTCCGGCAGGGGCCGGTTGAAGTCGTCGGGGATGCGGAATCGCCCGTCGAGGACGCCCAGTCGCCGCTTGCCCCCGGTCCCCGCGAGGCGGGTCAGGCGCGCGACCGGCCGTCCCGCCCGAGCGATGACCACGTCCCGCCCGGACGCCGCCTCCTCCACGAGCTGCGAGAGCCGGGTCTTGGCCTCGTAGATATTGACCTGCTTCATGACATGAGTCTAGTTGGTCAGGTCAATCGCATCAACCACGCCGGTGTCGAGCGCCGGCCGGGACGGACCGCTCGGAGACCGTCGCCCTTCTCGCTTGACAGGCCGTCCTCGCCGCCGAAGACTGGCGCCGCTCGAGGAGGACGGCATGGCCAACGGCGAGGGCGGCACGGTGTCCCGCAGGCAGTTCGGCAAGGCGGCGGCGGCGGCCGGGGTGGGGCTGGCGCTGCCCGCGAGCGGCGTCTTCGCGGCGGGCTCCGACGTGGTCCGCGTCGCGATGGTCGGCGCCGGCGAGCGAGGGACGGCCGACGCCGTCTACCTGCTGAGGTCGGCCCCCGGCGTCGAGCTCGTGGCGATCGCCGATCTCTTCCAGGACAAGGTGGACGCCTCGCTCGCGAAGCTGCGGGCGGAGGTGCCGGAGCAGGTCGAGGTCCCGGCCGACCGGGTCTTCCTCGGCTTCGACGCCTACAAGCGGGTCCTCGCCCTCGACGACGTCCACCTCGTGATGCTGCTCACGCCCCCCGGCTTCCGGCCCGAGATGGTCTCGGCCGCGGTGGACGCGGGCAAGCACCTCTTCGTCGAGAAGCCGGGCGCGGTCGACCCGGTCGGGGTGCGGGCCCTCGTCGAGGCGTCGCGCAAGGCGGAGGAGAAGGGGCTGTCGATCGTCGTCGGCACGCAGCAGCGGTACGCGCCGCAGTACCTCGAGCTCGTCGAGAGGATCCGCGACGGGCAGATCGGAGCGCTCACGCACCTCGAGGCGCTGTGGATCGGCGACATGGAGCTGTGGCACTACCACGACCGCAAGCCCGAGTGGAGCGACATGGAGTGGCAAGTGCGGTGCTGGCCGCTGTTCACGTGGCTCTCCGGGGACCACTACGTCGAGCAGCTCGTCCACAACCTCGACGTGGTGAACTGGGTGGCCGGGGCGACCCCCGTCGTCTGCCAGGGGCTCGGCGGGCGCCAGGTGCGCACGGGGCCGCAGTTCGGGAACATCTTCGACCACTTCGCGGTGCGCTACGAGTACGCGAGCGGGCTCACGATGTTCGCGATGGCGACGCAGCAGCGGGGGATCAGCACCCGCGTCGGCAACGTGATCCACGGGACGAAGGGGCGGGCCCACGTCGATCGCGGCTCGGCCCGGATCGAGGGCGAGCGGCCGTGGGAGTTCGAGGGGACGGGGTCGAGCGGCGACCTCGAGATGCACGCCGCCCTCGTCCGCAGCATCCGGGAGAGAAAGCCCATCAACGAGGGCGTGCGTCTCGCGGAGGCCACGATGACCGGCGTCATGGGGCGCATGAGCGCCTACACCGGCCGCGCCCTCAAGTGGGACTGGGCGATGAACGCCTCGAAGCTCGACCTGCGGCCGGGGAAGTACGAGATGGGACCGCTCGCGGTCGAGCCGGTGGCGATGCCCGGACGCACGCCGCTCGTCTGAACGCCGTCCGGCCGGTCCGCCCGGGCGGGTTTCGTGCCCGCCGCCGTTCCCCGTAAGATGGAAGTTCGTGACGACTACGACGGTAGCCATCATCGGGGGCGGCATCTCGGGGCTCGCGGCCGCCTACGCCCTCCACAAGCGCCAGGTTCCCTACCTCCTCCTGGAGGCCGGGCCCTTCCTCGGCGGCGTGATCCGGACCGAGACGCGGGACGGCTTCCTCCTCGAGGGGGGGCCCGACTCGATGCTCGCCCAGAAGCCGGAGGGCGTCGCCCTGTGCCGCGAGCTGGGCCTCGGCGAGCGCCTCGTCCCCACGAACCCCGACCTGCGGTCGGTCTACGTGCTCCACCGGGGCCGGCTCCACCCCCTGCCCGAGGGGATGATGCTGGCCGTCCCCACGAAGATCCTCCCCTTCGCGAGGAGCGAGCTGTTCTCCTGGCCGGGCAAGCTCCGCATGGGGCTCGACCTCGTGATCCCCGGCGGCGACGGCCGGGGGGACGAGTCGATCGCCGACTTCCTGAGGCGGCGCTTCGGCCAGGAGGCCGTCGACCGGCTCGGCGAGCCGCTGCTCGCCGGCATCCACGCCGGCGACCCGGAGCGCCTCTCGATCCTGGCCACGTTCCCGCGCTTCCGCGACCTCGAGGCGAGGCACGGCAGCCTCGTGCGGGGGATGTGGGCGGCGCCGCGGCCGAAGGCGACCCCGGGAGCGAGCCCCCCCGCGGCCTTCTACTCGCTGCGGGGGGGCCTGCGCGAGATGGTGGACGCGCTCGTCCTCCGCCTCGAGCGAGAGCGGATCCGGACGAGGGCCGCGGTGCGGCGCGTCGCTCGGACGGAGGGCGGCTTCGCGCTCGCGGTCGAGGGAGGCGAGACGGTGTCCGCCCGCCGCGTGATCGTGGCCGCGCCGGGTCCCCGGATCGCTTCCGCCCTCGAGGGTCTCGTGCCCGCCGCGGCCCGCACCCTCGCCGCGATCCCCTTCGCCTCCTCGGCCACGGTCCTCCTCGGCTACCGGCGCGAGGACGTCGCCCACCCCCTCGACGGGTACGGGATGGTGGTCCCGAAGACCGAGGGCCTGCGCACCACGGCGCTGAGCTTCGTGTCCACCAAGTTCCCGCACCGCGCGCCCGAGGGGCGGGTGCTCCTGCGGGGCTTCCTGGGAGGCGTCCGGGACGAGGCCGTGATGAGCCTGTCGGACGACGAGATGGTCGAGACCGTGAGGCGCGACATGGCGGGCATCCTCGGCCTGCGGGGGGAGCCCCTCCTGGCCCGGGTCTTCCGCTGGCCGGCGGGCACCCCGCAGCTCGAGGTCGGGCACCTCGAGCGGATGGCGGCGGTCGAGAGAGAGGTCGCCTCCGTGCCCGGGCTGCACCTCACGGGGGCCGGGATCCGCAGCACCGGCATCCCCGACTCGGTCGCCGACGGGACGAGGGCCGGCGAGGCGGCGGCGGAGGGGGCGCGGTGAGGTCGCCCCTCGCCGCGCTCGTCCTCGTCCTCGCGGCCGCCCCCTGCGCCACGGCCGAAGTGCCCGCGGCGGGGAACCACGTCGCCGCCTCGGTCGTCCACGTGCGGGTGTTCCGCTCGCCGTGGGACTGGTCGCAGCCCTGGCGCCAGCAGGGCGTCTCGAGCGCCTCCGGCAGCGGCTTCGTGATCGCGGGGGGCCGCGTGGTGACGAACGCCCACGTGATCGCCGACGCGCGGCAGATCCTCGTGCGCCGGCCCGACCAGGCGAACCCTTACGTGGCGACGCTCGAGGCGGTGGGCGACGACTGCGACCTCGCGGTCCTCCGCGTCGAGGACCCGGCGTTCACGCGCGGCCTGCGGCCCCTCGCCTTCGGCGCGCTGCCCCGGGTGGGGACGCGGGTCCTCACCTACGGCTTCCCCCTCGGCGGGCAGGACGTCTCCTCGACCGCGGGCATCGTCTCCCGCGTCGAGTCGCGCGACTACGTGCACAGCGGGGCCGACGCGCACCTCGTCGTCCAGACCGACGCCGCGATCAACCCCGGCAACAGCGGCGGGCCGGTCGTGCAGGACGGCCGCGTGGTGGGCGTCGCCTTCCAGGGCTTCCCGGGCGCCGACAACATGGGCTTCTTCATCCCGGTGCCGGTCGTGGCCCACTTCCTCGCCAACCTCGGGGACGGCCGCTACGACGGCTTCCCCGACTCCGGCCTCGACACGACCCCGCTGCTCTCCCCGGCGTACCGGCGCGAGCGCGGCCTGCCCGAGGGCCGCGGGGGCGTCGTGGTCGACCGCGTGGCGCCGGGAGGGACGGCGGACGGGCTGCTGCGGCCCCTCGACGTGCTGCTCTCCGTGGAGGGCCGGGCGATCGCGGACGACGGGACGATCCGCGTGGGCGACGCGCGCGTGACCTTCGAGCACGCGGTCGACATGCGCCAGGTGGGCGAGCGCGTCCGCTTCGTGGCGTGGCGCGACGGCCGCGAGGTGGCCGTCGAGGCGCCCGCCCGGCGGATCGCGCGCTACGACCGCAACCGCAACCGCTACGGCGCCGCCCCCGACTACGTGGTCCACGCCGGGCTCGTCTTCATGCGCCTCGAGGTCGAGATGCTGAAGACCCTCGGCCGCGGCTGGGCCCAGAGCGCGAACCGCGACCTCGTCTGGCACCAGCTCTTCCGCGAGGCTGAGCGCCCGGAGGAAGCGGACCGGGACGTCGTGGTGCTCACGCGGATCCTGCGCCACCCCGTCAACTCGCAGATGTCGCTCTCCCTGCCGGCCGCCGTCGACCGCATCAACGGTCGCCCCGTCCGCTCGCTCGCCGACGTGGTCGAGGCGTTCGCCGCGAACCGGGACCGCTTCCACCGCATCGAGCTCGAGGGCGAGGGCGGCATCGAGGCGCTCGACCGCGAGAAGGCGGAGGCCGCCCACCCCGAGATCCTGAGGCAGTATGCGATCCCCAACGACCGCCGGCCGTAGCGCGCTCCTTCTCGCCGGGGCCCTCGCCGCCGGGTGCGCCGCCGTGCGCCCGGCGAGCCCGCCCCCCGTGCCCGCGGTCGCGCCGGCGGCTCCCGCTCCCGCGCCGGCGGGGAACGGGTCCTTCCGCGCCGGAGTCGTGAGCGTCCGCGTGACCGGGCAGGACTGGAACTGGCGCGCGCCGTGGGAGAAGCAGGCCCCGTGGACGCGCACCGTCACGGGGCTCGTGGTCCCGGGGCGGAGGATCCTCCTCGCCTCGACCGCGTTCGGCAACCACCTGCTCGTCGAGGCGCAGAAGCTCGGCTCCGACGCGCGCACGCCCGCGCGGGTCGAGCTCGTGGACCACGAGGGCCCGCTGGCCCTCGTCGCGGTCGACGACCCGGCCTTCTGGGACGGCCTCGAGCCTCTGCCCCTGGCGGAGCGGGCCCCGGGCGAGGGCGACGTCTCGATCCTGCGCTGGCAGCGCTCGGGCCTCCTCGACGCCTTCCCGGGCACGGTGCGCCAGATCCGCTCGGGCCGCCACGGCTTCTCGCAGACGAGCCTGCTCACCCTCGAGGTGGGCACGAGCACCGACGGGCTCGGCGAGTCGGAGGTGGTGGTCGCGAAGGGACGCGTGGCCGGCCTCCTCACCGGCCGGACCGGCGACGCCTACGGCGCGATCGCCGCTCCCGTCCTGCGCCATTTCCTCGAGGGGGCGGGGGCATGGCGGGGGTTCGCCCGCGCCGGCCTCGCGTGGCAGGACCTGACGAACCCGGCCCTGCGCGAGTCGCTCGGCCTTCGCCCGGACGAGACGGGCATCCGCCTGACCCGGGTCCTGCCCCACGGGAGCGGGGGCGGGGTGCTCCGGCCCGGCGACGTGGTGCTCGAGATCGGCGGGGCGAAGCTCGACCCCACCGGCTACTACGAGCACCCCGTCTACGGGCGGATGCTGTTCGCCCTTCTCTTCTCGGACGGACGGGCGCCGGGGGAGACGATGCCGGTGAGGGTGCTGCGCGACGGGGAGAGGGTCGAGCTCGAGCTCGTCCTGCGGGCGATGCGGCCCGAGCTCGACCGCGTGCCTCCCTACCTCTACGGCCGCGGCCCCGACTACACGATCGTCGGGGGGCTCGTCTTCCAGGAGCTCAGCCGGCCGTACCTCGGCGCGTGGGGGGACTGGGCCCGACGGGCCCCGCCCCGCATCCTGGTGGCGATGGATCGCGGCCCGGAGGAGGCGGGGCGCATCGTGCTCCTCTCGAGCGTGCTCCCCGATGCCGCCAACCTCGGCTACCAGGAGCTGCGGGACCTCATCGTCGAGCGCGTCAACGCCCGGGCCGTCGCGAGCCTCGCCGAGCTGCGCGCCGCCTTCGCCGCTCCCGTGGGGCGCTTCCACGTGGTGGAGCTCGCCCCGGGCCAGGACGCGGCGCGGCTCGTCCTCGACGTGGCGGAGGCCCGCGCGGCCGCCGCCCGGGTGTCCTCCGCCTACGGGGTCGAGAGGCTCGACTCCGCCGCGCCCTGAGCCTTCCGTACTAGGCCCCCGCGCCGGGGAAAGGGTAGATTACCCGGGGAGGCGCACCATGAAGCTCTCGGAACGGCTGGCCCGGCTCGGGACGGAGACCGCGTTCGAGGTCCTCGTCCGCGCCCGCGCCCTCGAGGCGCAGGGCCGGAGCGTCGTCCACCTCGAGATCGGCGAGCCCGACTTCGACACCCCCGCTCACATCACCGACGCCGCGGTGGAGGCGCTCAGGAGCGGGGCCACCCATTACGGCCCCTCGGCCGGCCTCCCCGAGCTGCGGCAGGCCATCGCGGAGGACTCGACCGCGCGGCGCGGGGTGAAGGCCACGCCCGAGATGGTGGTGGTGACCCCGGGCGGGAAGCCGATCATGTTCTACACGATCCTCGCCCTCATCGACCCCGGGGACGAGGTCCTCTACCCCAACCCCGGCTTCCCGATCTACGAGTCGATGATCCGCTACATCGGCGGGGTGCCGGTGCCGGTGCGCCTCCTCGAGGAGAAGGGCTACGCGCTCGACGTCGACCAGCTGGTCGACAAGATCACCCCGAAGACCAAGCTCATCGTCCTCAACTACCCTCACAACCCCACGGGCGGCGCCATCCCGGAGGCGGGCCTGCGGGCGATCGCCGACGCCGCGCTGCAGCACCGCATCCCGGTGCTCTCGGACGAGATCTACTCCCAGATCCTGTACGACGGCAAGCACGTGTCGATCGCCGCGATGCCGGGCATGGAGTCGCTCGCGATCGTGCTCGACGGCTTCTCGAAGACCTACGCGATGACCGGCTGGCGTCTCGGCTACGGCGTCATGCCCGCGCCGCTCGCGCAGGTCGTGGCCAAGCTGCAGACGAACGCCGTCTCCTGCACCGCCACCTTCACCCAGAAGGCGGGCGTCGCCGCGCTGCGCGGGGACAAGGCGCCCGTCCACGCGATGGTGGCCGAGTTCAAGCGGCGCCGCGACGCGATCGTGGACGGCCTGCGCCAGATCCCCGGCTTCAAGTGCCCGCGGCCCCTCGGCGCGTTCTACGTGTTCCCGAACATCACCGGCACCGGCTACCCGGCCAAGGCCCTCGCCGACCGCCTGCTCGACGAGGCGGGCGTCGCCTGCCTCTCCGGCACCGCCTTCGGCGAGTGGGGCGAGGGCCACCTGCGCTTCAGCTACGCGAACAGCCTCGAGAACATCCAGGAGGCGCTGCGCCGGATCGGGGACTGCCTGGCCAGGGGCTAGCGGCGCGACTCGCCGGCGTCCTCGAGCCCCCCGCGGTACACGTCGTCCACGTCGACGCGGGCCCGCACGCTCTCGAGCCGCAGGGTCTCTCCCGGCCCGGCCGCGACCGTCGTCCAGCCTCCGGCTTCCCTTCGGTGGAGGGTGAGCTCCGGGCGTCGATGGGAGACGATCAGCACCTCGCGGAGGCTGGGCAGGCTCTCGTAGTGGCGCAGCTTCTCGCCGCGGTCGTACTCCTCGGTGGAGGGGCTCGTCACCTCCACCAGAACGACGGGGTTCGTGACCGCGAGGGCGTCCTCCGCCGCGCGCTCGGTCGGACCGCAGACGATCGCCGCGTCGGGATAGGTCGAGAGGCCGGTGGCGGCGATGCGCACTCGAAGGTCCGACGTGAAGGAGCGGCAACCCGGCGGCGGCTGCCCCCGCAGGATCCCGATGAGCGCCCCCGCGAGCGCCGCATGGTCCGGCGAGCCGCCGGCCATCGCGTAGATCTCCCCCGCGAGGTACTCGTGCTTCACGAGGCTCGTCTCCTCCAGCGCGAGGTACTCCGCGTAGGTGTAGTGAACGCGGCGGGGCGACGTCGACATCGACGGCAGTGTAGCACCCGGCCGGCGGCGGCCTACAGCGTCTTCACGAGCACCTTCGACCGCCGGCCGCTCGCCTCGTACCTCGCGCGGCGCGCGGGGGGCAGGTCGTCCGGCGTGCCCTCCGCGAAGCCGGCCTTCTGCTGGAAGTAGTTGAAGGCCTGGGTGGAGAGGGCGAGGAGCCGCGCGAGGCCCAGCTCGCGCGCCCTCGACTCGACGAACTGGGCCATCGTGCGACCGATGCCCTGGTTCTCGTGGGAGGGGCGGACGTAGAGGCAGGCGAGCTCGCCCGCCTTGTCCTCCGGGTAGACGTGGAGGGCGACGCAGGCGATCGGGTTCTTGTCCACCTCGAAGATGAAGTAGTCGTCGAGCTCCCTCTCGATCGAGGCCCGGGAGCGGGGGGCGAGCTCGTCACTCTCGATCCCGCTGCGGATGAGCTGCTCGATCGCCCGCACGTCGCCCCGCCGGGCCCGCCGGATCTGCTGGTAGTCGTTCACGTAGACGAGCGTGCCGATGCCCTCGTTCGAGAACACCTCGGAGAGCAGCCCCTCGTCGACGCTGCCGTCGATCACGTGCACGCGGGGGACGCCGGCCTCGCAGGCGGCGAGGGCGTGGCGGGCCTTCGACACCTGGGCGGGGGCGACCGTTCCCTTCTGGAGGGCGTCTCGCAGCTCGGCCACCGAGATCTGGCGGGCGAGCGCGCCCCCCACCGAGAGGCCCTCGGTCGTCGTGATGTACACGAGCTTGACCGCGGAGAGGGCCCGCGCCACCTCCACCGCCACCGCGTCGGAGTTGAGCCGGAAGGTGTGGCCCTCGCCGTCGAGCCCGAGGGGCGGCACGACCGGCACCACCCCGTTCTGGAGGAGCGTCTGCAGCAGCCCGGTGTCGATCCGCTCGATCTTCCCCGTGTGCAGGTGGTCGACGCCCTTCAGGATCCCGAGCGGGTGGGCGGTCACGGCGTTGGTCGCGGCCGCCCGCAGGTCGGCCGCGGAGAGGCCCTCCAGGATCTCGTGGGTCAGGCGGTTGGCCGCGTCGAGGGCGAGCTTCAGCGTCGCCTCGTCGGTGACCCCCGAGCCCTCGAGGTCGGAGGGGGTGACGCCCCGCTCCTCGCCGAGCGCCCGGATCTGCACGGAGGCCCCGTGGACGAGCACCGTCCGGATGCTGAGCGACCACAGGACGGCGACGTCGGTCAGGATGTTCGCGAAGTTCTCGTCGGCGACCGCCGCCCCGTCCACCGAGACCACGAACGTCTTCTCGCGGAAGCGGGGGACGTACTGGAGGATCCCCCGCAGGTCGGTCGGTCTCACGCGGCAATGGTATCCTCGGCCGGCTCCCCATGAAAAAGACCGTCCGGATCTTCGCCACGTGCGACATCGGGAACGACGCGCTCGATCGCCTGCGGTCGAAGGGCTGGGAGGTCGAGGTGTACCCCGGGCCGCAGCCCCCGCCGAAGGAGCTCGTCCTCGAGAAGGTGCGCTCGGGGATCGCCGCCCTCCTCACCACGCTGCGCGACCGCATCGACGAGGAGGTGTTCGCCGCCGGGGCGGCGGCGGGGCTGCGCGTCGTGTCCCAGATCGCGGTCGGCGTCGACAACATCGACCGCGCCGCGGCGAACCGGTACCGGATCCCCTTCACGCACACCCCGGACGTCCTCACCAACGCCACCGCCGAGTACGCCTTCTTCATGCTCGGCGCGGTCGCCCGGCGGCTCTACCCGGCCGAGGAGCAGGTCCGCAACCACGAGTGGACGACCTGGCACCCGTACCTCCCCTGGCTGGGGGACGAGGTGACGGGCAAGACGCTGGCCGTGGTCGGCGCCGGCCGGATCGGCCAGAGCATGGTCCAGAAGGCGGTCGGCTTCGACATGGACGTGCTCTGCCACAGCCCCTCGCCCTCTCTCGCCCTCGGGGCGTTCGTGGCGGCCGTCCAGCGCGTCATGGACCTGCGCGAGCGGGAGCGGCTGTCGAAGCGCCGGCAGCGGATCGAGGCCGTCTCGCTCGAGGAGGCCCTGCGGCGGGCGGACTTCGTCTCGCTCCACGTGCCGCTCACGATGCCGGGCACGGCGAAGGAGCCGACCTTCCACCTGATCGACGAGGCGCGGCTGCGGCTCATGAAGCCGACCGCGTACCTGGTCAACACCGCTCGAGGGCCCGTCGTGGACGAAGCGGCTCTCGCGAAGGCCCTGCGGGAGGGCTGGATCGCGGGGGCGGCGCTCGACGTCTTCGAGAGGGAGCCTCTCCCCGCGGACAGCCCGCTGCGCGACGAGGCGCTCGTCGGGAAGCTCCGCCTGTTTCCGCACGCCGCCTCCGCCGCGCGCGCCACCCGCCTCTCGGCCGACCCCGACGTCGGGATGGCCGGCCGCTGCGTGCAGGGCGCGATCGACGTCCTCGAGGGCCGCTACGGAGGAGACCCGGCGAAGATGCCCTTCGTCGCCAACAAGGAAGCCTTCTGACCGCGGAGGCCCCGTGGCTCTACCCGGAGGTCCCCTCCGCCTGAGGGCGCTTCAGCGGGGCGCGCCTGCTGCCGCTCCTTCCGCTCGTGCGCTCCCGCGCGGCCTTCTCAGCGCCCCCCGCGCCTCGATCGCGACGGCGCCCGCCAGTACGATGAGCACCGAGCACAGCCCGGCGAGGAAGTTGTCCGGCCCCTCGCGGCCGACGCCCAGAAGCGCGGAGCGAACCTGCCAGGCGAGGGCGGCCACGGTGGTGGCGAGCAGCGCGAGGGCGGGGACCAGCGTGACGCGGCTCGCCGAGCCTCGCTCCACGAGCCAGCAGGACACGACGAGGAGGGCGAGCGCGCCCACGAGCTGGTTGGACGCGCCGAAGGCGGGCCACAGCACGCGCCACTGGCCCGAGAGAGCGAGAGCGCCCGCCGCGGCCACGATCACGAGGGTCGGAACGTAGCGGTTGCGCCAGCCGGTCAGCTCCTCGAGGAGGTATCGCCCGAGGCGGGTCGCCGTGTCGAGCGTCGTGAGGATGAAGAAGTTGAGGGCCATGATGGCGAACGTGGTCCCGTAGCCGCCGAGGAGCCACGACGTCAGCGAGCCGAAGCCCTCGCCGAAGGCGGCGATGGCGCCCCCGGGCGAGCGCAGGAGCTCCGCGTGGCGCGGCGCGGAGATCCCGGCCCCGACCGCGACGACCACGAGGGCGGCCACGAGCGACTCGGTCAGCATCGCCCCGTAGCCGATGCGGCAGGCGTGCGCCTCGCTCGCGAGCTGCTTGCACGTCGTCCCCGAGGACACGACGGAGTGGAACCCCGAGATCGCCCCGCAGGCGATCGTGACGAAGAGCAGCGGCCAGAGGGGGCCGGCCACCGGCCAGTCGGCGGGGAGGAACCCGTGGAAGGCCTCGGCCTGGAAGGGCGGCGAGGCCACGAGGGCGCCGAGCAGCCCGATGCCGATCGTGGCGAAGAGCACGTACGAGGAGAGGTAGTCGCGGGGCTGCAGCAGGTACTGGACGGGCAGCACCGAAGCCGCCGTGCAGTAGGCGAGCAGGGCCAGCACCCAGAACGTCTCGGGGGCGAGGCCGAGGACCTGCGGGACCGGCGTGGGGAAGGCGTGGCCGAGGGCGAGGAGCGCGAGAACGGCGGCGAGGCCGGCCAGCGTGACGGCGGCGAGCCGGCCGCGCCCCGGCCGGCCTCGGTAGAGGAAGAAGCCGGCGGCGGTGGCCACCGGCAGGATGCCCCAGCTCGGGAGGACGATCTCCGGGGCCTGGAGGAACGTGCCCGCGGTGAGGACGGAGAAGACGGCGAGCACGAGGACGAGCGCGATCAGGATGAAGACCGAGAAGAGCGTCCGCGCCCGGCGCGTCACCACGCGCCCCGCCACCTCCGAGATCGACACCCCGCCGTGCCGGACCGACACGAGGAGCGACGAGAAGTCGGCGACCGCGCCCATGAGCACCCCGCCGAGGACGATCCACGCGATGGAGGGCGCCCAGCCCCAATAGGCGACGGCCAGCGCGGGACCGACGATCGGTCCCGCCGCGCAGATCGAGGAGAAATGGTGGCCGAACAGGATTAGCCAGTGCTGCGCGGGGACGAAGTCGACCCCGTCGCAGCGGGTGTGGGCGGGCGTGGGCCGGGCGGGATCCACGCCGAGCAGGCGGGCCACGAGGCGCCCGTAGAGGAGGTAGCCCGCCCCGAGGAGGGCGACGACGGCCAGCAGCAGGGTTCGCGAGCTCATGGCGGAGTCCGGGGAGTATACGAGATGGGTGAGGCCCCGTCCCCGGAGCCCGGCGCCCGCGATTCGAGGGTTGATCCGGGGAGGTGGGTGGCGCAGAATCCTCGCAGTCCCATCCAAGTCCGGACCGGACCGGGGCGCGGGGTCCCGGTGAAGCCGCGGGGGGAACGGTGTCGGCGGGCAGTCTCGAGCTTCGCTTCCTCGGGGAGATGGAGGTCGTCCGGGGCGGGGTCCGCCTGGAGCTGCCCCCGTCCAGGAAGACCCGCGGCCTGCTCGCCTATCTGGCTCTGACCGGCCGGCCCCACCGCCGGGACCGCCTCTGCGCCCTTCTCTGGGACGTGGCCGACGATCCCCGGGGGGCCCTCCGCTGGAGCCTGAGCCGCCTTCGCCCCCTCGTGGACGAGCCGGGGCGACCTCGCATCCTGGCGACGCGGGACAGCGTGGCCTTCGAGGCGGACGCCGCGCGGGTCGACATCCTCGACCTCCGCCGCCGGTGCTCTCACGGGCTCGACGCCGTGTCTCTCGACGAGCTGAAGGCGCTGGCCAACGAGTTCCGGGGCGAGCTCCTGGAGGGATTGGACCTCGGCGACTTCCTCGACTACCAGGCGTGGTGCGTGGCGGAGCGGGAGGAGGCGCGCAAGCTCCACGCCACCCTGCTGCGCGCTCTGGTGGCCCGCCTGGCGGCCGATCCCGAGGGGGCCCTGCCACACGCCCGTGCGCTCGCGTCCGTCGAACCGCTGGACGAGTCAGCCCGCGCCGGCCTCGTCAGCGTGCTCGCGGCCACGGGGCGGAGGCGGGAGGCCGAGCAGCAGTACGAGGCGGCGAGCCGCCTGCTGAAAGAGCTCGGTCGACCGGGCGCGGGGGAGCTGGAGGCCACCTGGCGGGGAAGCCGGGGGGCGGTCGTGGGCGCCCCAGCGCGGGAGCCCGTGCCCGCGGCCCCGGCGCCTGTCGCCTCCTCGCTCGTGGGGCGCGAGGAGGAGCGCCGGCGGATCCTGAGGGCGCTGGAGGAGTCGCGGCGCGACCGCAGCGCGCGGGCGGTGCTCCTGACCGGGGAGCCGGGGCTCGGCAAGTCGCGCCTCCTCGCCGAGCTGGGCGACGCCGGCCGCGCCCTCGGCGGCACCGTCCTCGAGGGGCGGGCATTCGAGGCCGAGGCGGGGCGGCCCTTCGGGCCGTGGATCGACGCACTGCGCCAGCTGCCGCCGGGTGCATTGGGCCCGGCGGTCGCGGCGGACCTGCGGGCCCTCCTGCCGGAGATCGCCCGGGACGACGGCGCGCCGCAGAGCCGGGATCGGCTCTTCGGCGCCGTCGTCGAGCTGCTCGCCGCGCGGGCGGCCTCGTCGCCTCCCGTGGTCCTCGCCTTCGACGACGTGCACTGGCTCGACACCGCCTCCGCCGAGCTCCTCCACTACGTCGCCCGCACGTGCCGCCACCGGTCACTCGTCGTCGCTCTCGCCGCGCGAGCCGGCGAGCTCCACGACAACGAGACCGCCCGGCGCACGCTGCGAGGCCTCCGCGAGAACGGCCTTCTCGTCGAGATCGCGCTCGGCCCCCTCGACCGCGAAGCGACGTGCAAACTCGTGCGCGGGGCGGCCCCGGACGTCGACGCGGAGACGGTGTTCTCCGAAAGCGGCGGCAACCCGCTCCTCGCCCTGGAGGTGGCGCGGGCGCTGCCGGCCCGCGACGGGCCGCTGCCCCGCTCGCTCACGGAGCTGATCCGCCACCGCGTCGAACGGCTGCCGTCCGAGGCGGGAGACGTCCTGCGCTGGGCCGCGGTCCTCGGGCACAGCTTCGACGTCGGGCGCCTCGGGGAGCTGATGGCCCTCGACCTCGACCGCCTCCTCGCCTCGCTCGAGCTCCTCGAGCGCCACGCCCTCCTGCGCACCGTGGAGGGCGCCTCGGCCGGGGCCTACGAGTTCGCTCACGAGGTGGTCCGCCGGGCCGTCTACTCCGAGGTCTCGCAGCCGCGCCGGCGGCTCATGCACCAGCGGGTGGCCGAGCGCCTCGGGGGGGCGGAGGCCGCGGAGGCCGTCGCCGCGGAGCTCGCCCACCACGCCGCCCTCGCCGGGGAGAGCGCCCTCGCGGCGCGCGCGTGCGTCCGGTCCGGGCGGCTGTTCCTGCGCCAGTTCGCGAACGCGGAGGCCTGGGCGGCGGCGCGGCGAGGTCGCCGCCACGCGGCCGAGGTGGAGGAGCCCGTGCGCACCGGCCTCCTGCTCGAGCTGCTGCAGGTGGAGCTGCAGGCCCGCCGCCCCGCCGACGTCGCGGGGGCGGCGGCCGAGCTCGAAGCGCTCGCCGAGAGGGCTCTCGACCAGGGCGACGCCGAGCACGCCCGGCTCGGGTTCCACATGCTCTCCTACCTGCGGTGGGAGGAAGGCGACCTCTCCGACGCGCAGCGCCACATGCTGCGGGCCGAGTTCGTGAGCCGCGCCGGCGACGAGGAGGCACAGGTCGTCGCGATGGCGGAGGCGGCGCGGTGTCTCGTCCTCCTCGAGCGCGATCTGCCGCGAGCGGAGGCCCTCGCCCTCGAGGCGAGCGCGCGCTCGTCGCGGGTGGGGGCGAGGCCGGCCGCGATCGCCGACGCCCAGGGCATGCTCCGGCAGCACCAGGGCCGGCTCGCGGAAGCGGCGGAGCTGTTCGCCCAGGCGAGGGGCGAGGCTCGACGGGCGGGCGACGCCATGGGCGAGTTCCAGGCGCTGGAGCACCAGGTCGTCCTGTGCCAGGAGCGGGGCGACTGGATCGCCGCCCGCCGCCTCGCCGTGGACCTCGCCGCGCTCGGGGAGAAGCTGCGCGAGGGCAGCGAGGCCCCGTTCGCACGGGCGCTGCTCGCCCTCTCGCGCCGCGCTCTCGACGAGCCGGGCGCGGAGGAGGCGCTCGAGTCGGCGATCGACGAGCTGCGCCGAGTCGACGCGAAGCTCCGTCTGGCCTACACGCTGACGCGCGCGGCCCGGCTGGACCTGGCCCGCGAGCGCGCTACCACGGCCCGGGAGCGAGCCCGCGAGGCGCGGGCCGCCGCCGCCGCCCTCGCCCGACCCACCGAGACCCTGCTCGCCGGCCTCACCCTGTGGAGGGCCTGCTGCGACCTGGGGGAGCCCGCGGAGGAGATGCTGCGCGAGCTTCGGGCCTCCGCGGCGGGGGCGGCGGAGGCGGCGCGCCGCGAGCTCGCCCTCCTCTCGGGCGACGTCGCGCGCGCGCAGGGGGCGGCGGCCGCCACGCGGCCGGAGGAGGGGGCATGACCACGGTCGTCGTCGAGAGGACGTTCGCCCTTCCCGTCGCCTTCGAGGACGTCCAGGCAATCGAGGAGCGCGGGGCCTGGTGCCTCGAGGCCCACGGCGTGCGCTTCCTCCGGACCTGGTTCTCCCGGGACAGGCGGCGCATGATCTGCCTCTACGAGGCGCCCGACGCCGAGTCCGTGCGCCTCGCGCAGGAGAAGGCGGGCGTGCCCTTCGAGACCGCCTGGGCCGCGCAGGTCATCCTTCATGCGGAGCCCGGGGCCGAGGGAGAGGCGATCGTCGTCGAGCGCCGCCTGCCGCAGCCGCTCGACGAAGCCGGGATCCGGGGCGCCGTCGCGGGCGGGTCGTGGTGCCTCCAGAAGCACGGCTGCCGCATCCTCGCGACCTATCTCGCCGGGGACGGGCGGCGCTGCCTGTGCGTCTTCCAGGCCCCGGACGCCGAGTCGGTCCGCCAGGCCCAGAAGCGGATGGGGATGCCGTTGGAGACGGCCTGGCCGGCGACGGTCCACGAGCCCCCCGCCTCCTAAAGACGCGACCGCACCGCCGCTCCACGCCGGCCTTCCACCGCACACCGGGTCGCCGACTCCAAGAGGCCCCGTTTCAACGACTTGAGGGCCCCACGGGAGTTTCCACGGCCGCTCCCACGGTCCCTCACACGGTCCCGTCGTCTCTTGTACTCGAAGGCCGGCCGCAAGAGGGCGGGCCGGCGAGGCAAGGAGAGACAGGCATGCACGCAACCGAGACGAAGAAGGACCGCGGGCCCCGCAACGGCGTCGACACCCCCACGCTCTTCGCGACGCTCGACGCGGTGAGGAGCCAGCCCGACCTCGCGAAGTTCCAGTTCCGGGTGTCGAACCGCTGGGTCAAGGGGACGAACAGCCGGAGCCGTATGGAGTCGTTCGCCGGCGCCGGTGGCGAGCACGAGCACAAGCGGGTCTGCGAGTACGACGCCGACCACCCCGCCGTGCTCGTGGGCGGGGACGAGGGGCCCACCCCCGTCGAGTTCCTGCTCCACGGGCTCGCCGCGTGCATCACCGCCGGCATCGCCAACATCGCCGCCGCCCGCGGCGTGACGCTGACCGAGGTCACCTCGCGGATCGAAGGAGACATCGACCTGCGCGGGATCCTCGGGCTGTCGAACGAGGTGCGCAACGGCTACCAGGGGATCCGGGCCACGTTCGACATCAAGGGCGACGCCCCGGCCGAGAAGCTGCGCGAGATCGTCGAGCAGTCCCGGGCGCGCTCCGCGGTGTTCGACGTGCTCACCAACGGCGTCCCCGTCGAGGTCGCGGTGAACGCGGCCTGACCGCGCCTCGTCGGCGGCCGGCCCTGCGTCGAAGGGCGCGGCCGGCCGTCGGCGCGGGTCGTTCGGGCGACGAGAGTCGAGAAGAGGAAGAGAGGAGGCGGTCATGCGGCGGACCGAGGCGGTCGTGATCGGCGGGGGGCAGGCGGGGCTCGCGACGAGCCGCTGCCTCGTCGACGCCGGCGTCGACCACGTCGTTCTCGAGCGCGGCCGCGTGGCGGAGCGGTGGCGCCGCTCGAGCTGGGACTCGCTCCGGCTCCTGACCCCGAACTGGCAGAGCCGGCTCCCGGGTTTCCGCTACGACGGCGCCGACCCCGACGGGTACATGGCGGCGGGCGAGGTCATCGAGCACCTCGCCCGCTACGCCCGCTCGTTCCGCGCGCCCGTCGAGGAGGGCACCACCGTGCTCGCGGTCGAGCGGGGAGGTGTCGGCTACCGGGTGACGACCGACCGCGGGACCTGGGAGGCGCCGAGCGTCGTGATCGCCACCGGCCACTGCGACACCCCTTTCGTCCCCCCGGTCGCGCGGAGCCTGCCGGAGGACGTCGTGCAGGTGGTGCCGAGCCGTTACCGGAATCCCGGACAGCTCCCGCAGGGCGGCGTGCTCGTCGTGGGGGCGTCGTCCACGGGCGTGCAGCTCGCGGACGAGATCCACGCCTCGGGTCGTCCGGTGACGCTCGCGGTGGGCCGCCACACCCGCCTCCCGCGGGTGTACCGCGGGCGCGACATCCTGTGGTGGCTCGACGCGATGGGGGTGTTCGACGAGTCGACCGCGGACGTCTTCGACCTCGCGGCCTCCCGCGCCCAGCCCTCCCTGCAGCTCGTCGGACGGCCCGACCGCGCGACCCTCGACCTCCCGGCTCTCGCCGCCCGCGGCGTGCGGCTCGCGGGCCGGGTCGCCGCGGCCCGCGGGGGGCGCGTGTTCTTCGACGACGACCTCGTGGCGCACACGATCGCCTCCGACGCGCGCCTCGCGCGGCTGCTGCAGCGCATCGACGTCTTCGCCGTGCGCACCGGGCTCGGCGTCGAGCCCCCCGAGCCGTTCCGGCCCTTCCTGTGGCCGGACCCCGCCCCGGCCAAGGTCGACCTGCGCGCGGAAGGAATCCGCAGCGTGGTGTGGGCCACGGGGTTCCGGCGCCTCTACCCATGGCTGAAGGTGCCCGTGCTCGACGAGCGGGGCGAGATCCGGCACGAGGGCGGCGTCACCGCCTTCCCCGGGCTGTACGTGATCGGCCTGTATTTCCTGCGCCGCCGCAAGTCGAGCTTCCTCGACGGGGTCGGCCAGGACGCGATGGACCTGACCGCGCACCTCGCCGCGCGCCTGCGGCGGGCGGCGTGAGCGGGACGCCGAAGGGAGAAGCCATGAAGAGCGGGCTCGAGGCCGTCCAGAGCCGGTACGACGTCGTGGTGGTGGGGGCGCGCGCCGCCGGCGCCGCGACCGCGCTGCTCCTCGCCCGGCAGGGGCTGCGCGTCCTCGCCGTGGACCGGGGCGTCTACGGCAGCGACACGCTCTCGACCCACGCCCTCATGCGGGCGGGCGTTCTCCAGCTCGCGCGGTGGGGCGTCCTCGACCGGATCGAGGCGGAAGGCACCCCCCGCGTGGCGCGGACCGTCTTCCACTACGCGGACGAGGTGATCGACATCCCGATCAAGCCGCGGGACGGCGTCAGCGCCCTCTTCGCTCCCCGGCGCACGGTTCTCGACCGGGCGCTCGTGGACGCCGCGGTCGCGTCCGGGGCGGAGGTGCGGCACCGCGTGAGGCTCGTCGACCTCGTCCGCGGGTCGGACGGGCGTGTCGAGGGCGCGCTGCTCGAAGACGCCGACGGGCGCCCGCGCGCCGTGCGCGCGGGCCTCGTGGTCGGCGCCGACGGCCTCCGCTCCGCGGTGGCGTCCCTCGTCGCCGCGCCCCTCACCCGCCTCGGGCGCCACGCCGCCGCCAACGTCTACGGCTACTGGTCGGGCCTCGAAGTCGAGGGCTACCACTGGCACTGGGGCCGCGAGACGGCCGCGGGGGCCATCCCCACGAACGGCGGCGAGGTGCTCGTGTTCGCGGGCGCCTCGAGGCGGCGATTCGCCGATCAGATCCGGCTCGACGTGCCCGGGGGCTACCGGCGCCTCCTCGCCGAGGCGGCCCCCGAGCTCGCGGAACGCCTCGCCGGGGCCCGCCTGGTCAGCTCGCTCCACGGCTTCCCCGGACACATCGGCTACCTCCGTCGGCCCTGGGGTCCCGGCTGGGCGCTCGTCGGCGACGCCGCCTACTTCAAGGACCCGATCACCGCCCACGGCATCAGCGACGCCCTGCGCGACGCCGAGCTCCTCGCGCGGGCCGTCGTCCGCGGCGGCGAGCGGGCGCTCGGCGAGTACGAGGCCGAGCGAGACGCGCTCTCGACGGAGCTCTTCGAGATCACGGACCGCATCGCCTCGCTCGAGTGGGACGACGCCGAGCTGCGGGCCCTCCACCAGGCTCTGAGCGACGAGATGAAGCGCGAGGTCGCGGCCCTCCTCGCGCGGGGCGCCGCGGACGCCGCGCCCGCCCGCCGCAGCGCGTGAGAGGAGGAGAGCGATGAGGGTGCTCGTCGCCGGCGCGACCGGGACGCTCGGTCGTCCTGTCGTCCGGGCTCTCGTGGCCCGGGGACACCATGTCGCGGGGCTCAGCCGCCACTCCAGCCGGACGTCCGAATTGGAGGCGCTGGGGGCGCAGCCCGTGGTGGCCGACGCGCGCGACGAGGACGCGCTCCGGCGCGCCTTCCGGGACGCGCGGCCGACGGACGTGGTGCACCTCCTCACCGCCCTCCCTCGCGAGGGCGCGCGGCGCGCGGGCGACCTCGAGGCCACGAACACGCTGCGGAGTGTGGGGACGGCGCACCTCGTTCGGGCCGCGGTCGAAGCCGGGTGCCGCCGGCTCGTCGCGGAGTCCTTCGTCGGCGTCTACGGCGCCGGCCTCACCGGACCTCTGCTCGAGGAGGACCGTTCGCTGCCTCCGCTTCCGGGCCGTCCCCTGCGTGACGCCGCGGCCGCCCTCCGCTCTCTCGAGGAGCAGCTGCGCGTCGCGAGCCGGCGTCCCTGGCCCTCTCGAACGCGAGGACGAAGAGGGATCTGGGCTGGCGGCCGGCCCGCCCGACGCCGCGGTGCGCCCTCGAGCACGCAGAGGCAGCGTTGGCCGGCGCGCTGGCGCCTTCGGCAGAGAGGGCCGCGGGGCGTGGAGAAGGGAGGACGTGATGAGCCAGGCGTGGGTCGAGAGGAGGCCGCGAGTGGGGCAGAGGGCGGAGCGGTCGCGGACGGTGCGGTCCGAGGACATCCGGCTGTTCACGGAGATGAGCGGCGACCGCAACCCGCTCCACTACGACGAGGGGGCCGCGCGCGCGTCGCGCTTCGGCGAGATCGTGGTCCAGGGGGGCGTCACGAGCGCGATCCTCAACGCGGTCGTGGCCGAGGACCTGCCGGGCCCGGGGACGGTGTTCCTTCAGGTCGACTGGAGGTTCACGGCGCCGGTGCGCCCCGGGGATACGATCACGGGGACGGTCGAGGTGCTCGAGGTGCGGGAGGACAAGCCCGTGACGAAGCTCGCGACCGCCGTGCGCCGGCAGGACGGTGTCGTGGCCCTCGAGGGGACGGCGGTGTGCTACACGATGGACGTCTGAGGACGGCCGGCCTCGCCGCGGCCTCGGTGGCGGCCTTCGCCTCCAACTCGCTCCTGTGCCGGGCGGCCCTCGAGGGCGGCCACGCGGACGCCGCGACCTTCACGCTCCTGCGCTTCCTCTCGGGGGCGCTCGTCCTGTGCGCGCTCGCCCGGGTCCGGGAGGCGCCCGCGCCCCCGGCGCGGTGGGCCCGGGGCTCCGCGATCGCCCTCCTCGCCTACGCCCTCGGCTTCTCGCTCGCCTACCTGCGTATCCCGGCGGGGGTGGGCGCGCTCCTCCTCTTCGCCGCCGTTCAGATCACCATGGTCGGCGCGGGGCTGCGGGCCGGCGAGCGCCCGCGTGTGCGCGAGTGGACGGGCCTCGCCGTCTCCCTCGCCGGCCTCGGGGTCCTCGGCCGACCCGGGGAGGCCCGGCCCGACCTCGTGGGGAGCGTCCTCATGCTCGCGGCCGGGGCCGCGTGGGGCGTGTACTCCCTCCGCGGGCGCCGTGGGGGAGACCCGGTGGGCGCGAACGCAGCGAGCTTCGCCCGCGCGGCGCCCCCGGCCCTGCTCGCCGGCCTCGCGGTTTGGGGGCTCGGGGGCGGACGGCTGACGCCGAGGGGAGCCCTGCTCGCCGCGCTCTCGGGGGGCGTCGCCTCGGGGCTCTTCTACGCGGTGTGGTACGAGGCGCTGCGCGGGCTGACGGCCACGCGCGCCGCGCTCGTCCAGCTCGCCGTGCCGGTCCTCGCCGCGCTCGGCGGAGTCCTGCTGCTCGGCGAGAGGCTCGGGCTCCGGCTGCTCCTGGCGGGCGGACTCGTGCTGGGCGGGATCGCCTTCGCCGTGCAGGGCGCGTCTGCCGGGAGAGTGTCGGCGGGGAGCGCGGGCCGCCGCGGTTAGAATCAGCCGTGATCCGGAGAGAGAGCGGTGCCGCGGGCGGTGAGCCGGACTTCGACCGCGTCCTCCTCGGGCTGACCGCCGCCGCCTTCCTCGCGCGCGCGGCTCTCCTCCTCCTCGAGCCCCGCTGCGACCTCGTCGGCGACGAGGCGAGCTGGGTCTCGCTCGGCACCCGCGAGCTCGGCCGGCCCAACCGCGGGCTCGACCCCCTGCGCGTGCCGCTCATCTTCTACCCGCCGCTCTACCCCTACTTCATCGCCGTCCTCCATCGCCTGCTGGGCAGCCTCGCCGCCGTGCTGTGGGTGCAGGCCGCCCTCGGGGCTCTCCTGGTGCCCGCGGTCGGCCGGGCCGGCCGCCTCGCGTTCGGGCCCCGGGTCGGCCTCGCCGGCGCCGCCCTCGTCGCCGTCTACCCCGACTTCGCCTGGTTCGCGGTCCACTTCTGGTCCGAGACGCTGTTCGTCCTCTTCCTGTGGTGGGGGATCGAGAGGGTCCTCCGGGCCGACGCGACGGGCTCGCTGCGCGCGGCCGCCGCGGCCGGCGTCCTGTGGGGCCTCTCGACCCTGACCCGCGAGCTCGCCCTGCACCTCGCGCCGTTCGCGGCGGCGTGGCTCCTCCGGGACGCCGTGGGGCGCTCCCGGGCCGCGCCGTCCCGGAGGCCCGGGTGGACGCTCGCGGCCGTCTTCGCGGTCGCGCTCATTCTCATCGTCGCCCCGTGGACGATCCGCAACGCGATCGTCTTCCGCGCGTTCATCCCGGTCTCGATCATGGGCGCGTCGAACCTCTGGCAGGGCAACGTGCCTCTCACCCACCTCGAGGTCCACGCGACGCTCGACGTCAAGACAGACCCGGTCGAGCGCGACCGCTACGCCCGCGAGCTCGCCTGGCGGGCGATCCGCGCTCGCCAGCCGACCTGGATCTTCGAGAAGCTCGCCGAGCAGATGCCCGAGTACTGGAAGGCGGGGAGCGAGATCCTCGACCACCTGTACGGCCGCGAGGCCTGCGGGGCGCTCTCCCCCTCGAGCGTGCGCCGGCTCGAGGCGGCGGTGGTGCTGCCCTACCTCGCCGTCCTCGCCGCCTTCCTCGTCGGCCTCGCCCGCGTGCGCTGGAGGGCGGGCTCCATTCTCCTTCTCGTGCTGCTCGCCGCGTTCAACCTGGCCCACGTGGTCGCGTACGCCACGACCCGGTTCCGCCTGCCCCTGCTGCCCGTCGTGTTCCTCCTCGCCGGCGCCGCCGTCGTGGGGGCAGGAGACGGCGTCCTCGCGCCCTGGAGCCGGCGGCGGGTCCTCCTGCTCGCCGTCCTCGCCGGTCTCGCCCTCGCGGTCCTCGCGCCGGGGATGGGCGAGCTGCTCCTGTGGCAGCGCCTGGTGGGTCGCTCGTGACGCGGATGCGGGACCTGCGGCTGGGCGCGCTGCTCGCGCTCCTCGTCCTGGGCGTGAACGCCCTCTCCGTGTCCGCGCACCTCGGCTTCCTCCACAAGGCGAAGCAGGTCAAGGAGTACGACCACTGGCGCTACATCCACATGGCGCGCGGCGAGGAGGGCCGGCCGGCCCTCCAGAACGAGCCGCCCTACTGCTTCCGACTCGCCGTGCCCGCCGCGGCCCGCGTCCTCGTCCGCGCCGGACTTTCGGAGAACGCGGCCTTCTACCTGCTCACGAGCGCCGTCGTCTTCGGATTCCTGCTCCTCTTCTGGGTGCACCTTGGCGACCTCGGCTTCTCGCTTCCCCTGCGCGCGACCGGCGTCCTGCTCGCGGGATTCACCCAGGGGGCCGTGCGCTGGCCCCTCTACCAGTACTGGATGACGGACCCGGCGGGGGTGTTCCTCGTCATGCTCGCCTTCCACCTCGCCGAGCACGGCCGCCGCGCGGCGCTCCTCGGCACGAGCCTCGTCGCCGCGCTCGTGCGGGAGACGTACGTTCTCGTCTACCCGTACCTCCTCCTGCGCGACCTGCGCACCGGCCGGGGCCCCGTGTCCGCCGCCCTGCGGACCGCGGCCGTGGCCGCGCTGCCCCTCGCGGTCATGGTCGCCGTCCGGCGCCTCGTGCCGGCGAGCGCTCCCGATGCGTTCGGGGAGGCCATCGCCGAGAACGTCGGCTTCCGCTGGCGGCTGCTGTTCGAGAACCAGCTCTACGTCCTGACCGTGGGGTCGCTCGGCGTGCTCTTCGTCCTGCCCCTGCTGTTCCCCGTGCGGCTCGCCCGGCTCGCGCGCCGGCACTTCGACCGCGCGCTCTTCGTGCTCTCGGTCTACGCGAGCCTCAGCATCACGAACAACACGGAGCGCCCGCTCGCGTACGCCCTCCCCGTGGTGGTGCCGGCGGCGCTCGTCTCCCTGCGCTGGCTCCTCGAGGAGACCCGCCTGCCCCAGGTCCCGGTCCTCGCCGCCGCGGTGGCCCTCCAGGTCGTCTTCTGGTGGAACCAGCGCTGGGCGGAGTCGGGCATGAGCATCTACCAGCCGGTCAACTGGACGACCCTCTTCGCCCTCGCGCTCGC
This sequence comes from uncultured Acidobacteriota bacterium, assembly GCA_964561785.1. Taxonomy (GTDB): domain Bacteria; phylum Acidobacteriota; class Vicinamibacteria; order Fen-336; family Fen-336; genus DATBSL01. The sequence goes on from CAZLRF010000011.1 coordinate 55,543, forward strand.
GACGCTCGCGGCGGCCCTGCTCGTCCTCCGGGCGCGCCGAGCGGCGGTCGCCGCCTGATCCTCGGCACCCGCCGTCCGTCAGGGCACGAGCGGGCCGCGGGTCTTGCGCAGCAGCAGCTCCGAGCGGCCGGCCACGACGTAGTCGACGAGCTCGCCCACGAGGCGGTACCCGAGCCGCTCGTAGAGCCGGCGCGCGCCGGGGTTGAAGTCGGAGACGCAGATGAAGACGTTCGGGTGGTCCCGGAAGATCCGCTCCTCGGAGAAGCGCAGGAGCGCCGTGCCCACGCCGCGCCCGCGGAAAGCGGGGGCCACGCACACGGCCTGGACGTAGCCCACGAAGGCGCCCTGCAGGTTCAGCACCACGAAGCCCGCGATCTCGTCCCCCGCCCACGCCACGTGGCGCTCGCGACGCTCGTCGAGGAGGACGCGCAGGCACGCCTCGTGGTCCCGCCGCAGCGTGATCCAGGGCTCGCTCGCCGCCATCATCCGCGCGCAGGCCGCGGCCTCGGCCGGGGTCCCGAGGGGACGGATCGCGATCCCCGGCACGTCAGTCTTCGGCGAGGGCCCGCAACGAGATGCCCCCGCTCGAGCGGCCGTCGCCGGTGAGGGCCCGGCGCAGGTAGCCGGCCTGGCCGAGGTGGAAGGCGAGGTGCGTGCACAGGTGCAGGAGGAAGCGCCGGCAGGGGAGCTGCACGCCGTCGTGGGGCTCGGGGTAGGGGGCGTCGAGGGCCTCCGCGCTCAGGCGCGGCAGCACGCTCGCCACCACGTCGGCCGTCTCGCGCAGCGCCCGCGCCACGTCCTCCCGACGGCCGGTGCGGGTGGCGAACTCGGCGGGACGCTCGCGGACGTAGCCGGTCCCGCCGAGCACCGCCCCCACGAAGTGCCGGAGGTTCCCGCAGGCGTGCAGGGCGAGGTTCCCGGCGGAGTTCGTCACGCCGGGGAGCGTGCGCCAGAGCGTCTCGTCGTCGGGGAACATCTCGACCTCGCGGGCGAACGCCGCGAGCTCCCGGACGAGGAGGCGCCGGACGTCGTCGATCATGGCCGCCACCTTAGCACCGCCCGCCCGCCTCGCGCGAACGCGCCCTCGCGTAGTCGCGGATCGCCCGCGCCTGGCTCTCCCCGTCGAGCCCCGCCTCGGCGAGGACCATCGGCCCCTGGCCGCTCCCGAGAAAGTGCCCCTTGCGGAACGGGTGCAGCGAGCGCGCGCGGCCGACGTCGGAGCGGACCCAGCGGAAGAGCGTGGGGAGCGTGAAGCCGGTGACCCCGATCGCCTCGCGCGCGTGCGCCTCGGGGAACAGGCGCTCCTGCTCCTCCGCGGGGAGCAGGTCGAACAGCTCCGCGCTCGCCACGTAGTACACGCGCGCGTCGATCCCGTCCTTCGCGAGGAGGGGCAGGCCCTGCTCGAGAAAGGCGTAGGTGACGGCGCTCTCCTGGAGCACGACCGTGACGTCGGGCTCGCCCTTCGGCGCGCGCAGGAGGTAGACGCCCTTCGCCGCCGCCTCGACGGGGGCGAGGCCGAGCGTGGCCCGGTCGAGCACCACTTCGTTCGGCCGCGTCACGAACGGCGCGATCACGGCCGGCCGGCGGCGCAGGGCGGCGGCGAGGAGCGTCCAGATCTCCGCCGGGTCCCACGGGGTGAGGGTGATCATCGTTCCCCGCGGGAAGTTCTCCTGCACGAGCTGGAGCGGCTGCGGGTCGGCGTGGGTGGGCCCGTCCTCGCCGGTCTTGAGCCCGGCGTGGGCGCAGACCAGCAGGAACGGGGACCACGGGCCGCGGGGCGCCTTCGCCTGGGCGCCGATCGCGTGCAGGCGCGCGGCGATGTGGCCGAGGGGGGCGAGGAACGCGCCGTAGGACGAGCCCACCCCCACGTGGCGCCCGAACGTCGCGAGCCCGGAGAGCATGCCGGCCATCGCGTCCTCGCAGATCCCGCCGATCGACAACGTGCGCGCGGCCGGGTTGCGCGCCGCGTTCCAGAAGCCCTCGCCGAAGCCGGCGGCGACCGTGTTGACCGAGGTCGAGCCGAGGAGGTCGGCGGCCGCGACGAGGAACGCGCCCCCCGAGGCCTTGTTGAGGTGCGAGAGCGCGCGGCCCAGCTCGGCCCGCAGCGTGGTCGCGGTGCCCGGCGCGAGCGCGAGCTCCGCCGGCGGCGCGTCGCCCTTCGCGCACAGCTCGTAGGCCGCCTCCACGCGCGGGGCGCCCTCGCGCGGCCGCCGGGCGTGGCCGTCGAGGCGGTCGCGCGCGGCGGCGAGCCGGGCCGACATGGCCTCGGCCGTGACCCGGTCGTCCTCGACCGCCTTGCGCAGCAGGAGGAGGGCGTCGTAGAAGCACTGCTCCATGACGGTCGGCCCGTCCTGGCCCATCTCGCAGCGGTGGCCGGAGCCCTCGCAGCTCGGCAGCGCGCAGGAGGTGCGGGCGGCGAGCTCGCCGAGGGCCTGGTAGAAGCCGTCGGAGCACAGCTTGTGGCCGGCGCCGTGCGAGGCGCGGCCCTCGATGCCGTACTGCCAGCCCTTGACCGTGCGGTAGACGATCGCCGTCGGCTGCCCCGTCGCCATCGAGGCGGCCATCCGCTGGGCGGCGATCACCTGCTGGAAGTCCCGCCCGTCCGGCACCTCGATCACGTTCCAGTCGTGGAGGTAGAACAGCTCCATCGGCGTCCACTGGACGTAGTCGCCCGGGGTCCCGTCTTCCCGGCAAACGCGGTTCGAGTCGATCGAGGCCTGGTTCCAGTCCACGTGGAAGACGAGGTTGTCGAGGGAGGCCGTGCCGGCGGCGGCGAGCGCTTCCGCCACGCGCCCGGGGGTGAGTCCGCCCTCGCCCTCGACCACGTGAACGCGCGGGGCCTTCGTCCCGTAGTAGTCGCGCACGGCGAGAGCGAGGCCGATCGAGCTCGCGACGCCGACGCCGGAGGCGCCGGTCGACAGCCGGACGAACGGCGTCGCCGGCGTGGGGTGCCCGTCGAGGGCCTTCGCCGCGAACTTCCGGAACAGCGGCGTCGCCTGGATGGGGTTGCGACGGAAGCCGAGGAGGTCCTCGAGCCGGAGGCGTCGCGCGTCGTCGGCGGGGAGGAGCGACGGTCGGCCCACGCGGGCGAGCTCGTCCCGCAGGGCCCACATCGAGTACAGGCCCATGGCCTTGTGCCCCGCGGCGTACGACACCACGTCCGCGTCCTCGCGGTCGGGAAGGGCGAGGTCGTAGTCCGCGGCATCGAAGAGGATCCCGGCCACGAAGCGCCCCGAGGAGATCGAGCCGCCGGGGTGGCCGGACATCGGGACGTAGTTGTAGAGCAGGGCGCACAGGGAACGGTAGAAGAGGTCGACCGCCTCGAAGCGGGCGAGCTCGTCCGCGGTGAGCGGCGGCGGGACGGCGGTGAGCCTCACCCACTCGGCGCGTCGCGTCCCGAAGGCGATCGACATGGAGTCCTCCCGGCGAGAGCCGTCCTCGCACGAAGCATTGCGATTGTGACATTCTGGAGAAGCCGGGGGGCGGCGCTCGATGGGTCAAACGGCCCATCCGCGATGCGAGACTGCCGGCCCGGGCCGCGAGGATGGTCGAGGATTCGATGCCGCTCGCCGCGAGATCGCACGCCGTTCCGGCACAGGGGCCCCTCCGGGTGCGGCCCCGCCCCGCGGCCGTTCTCCTCGGCCTCGCCCTCGCCTCCGCGGCCGGCGCCGCCGTTCCCGCTCCGAGCGTTCCCCCCCGCGGAGAAACCGCCGCCGCCCGCGAGCAGGCGCGGCTGTGCGAGCGCGAGAACCTGGAGGCGGGGGCCGCGGCCTGCCGCGCCGCGCTCGCTCTCGGCATCGGCCCCGCCCGGCGCGACGCGGTGAGGGAGCTGCTCGCGAGGCACCTCGTGGCCCTCGAACGCTGGGAGGAGCTCGGCGAGCTGCTCCGCGAGAACGTCGCGCTCCATCCGACGAGCTCCGAGGCCTGGCAGCGGCTCGGCCTCGTCCTCCTCTTCGCCCTCGACCGGCCCGCGGAGGCCTCGAGCGCCCTCGCCGAGGCCGCTCGCCTCGCCCCCGCGGACGCGTCCGTGCGCCTCGCCCTGGCCCTCGCCCACCACGCGGGAGGGCGGACGGACGAGGCGGCCGCGGCGTTCGAGGAGGCGCTGCGGCTCGATCCCGCGGTGCTCGAGAGCCGTCCGGCGTCGCGAGCGGTCTTCGAGGCCGTGAGGCGCAAGGAGCCCTGGCCCTGAGGGGCCGCCTCGGGAGGTCGTCATGACGCAGGACCCCGCGACGCTCTCCCTGCTCTTCCTGCTCGACGAGGCTTTCGACCGCCGCTCCTGGCACGGCACGAACCTGCGGGGCAGCCTGCGCGGCACGAGCGCGGCGCAGGCCGCCTGGCGCCCGGCCCCGGGGAGGCACAGTGTCTGGGAGATCGCCCTGCACGCCGCCTACTGGAAGTACGCCGTGTGGCGACGGCTCACCGGCGAGAAGCGCGGCTCCTTCGCGCGCCCGGGAAGCAACTGGTTCCCGGGCCCGGAGCCCCCGACGGAGGCGGCGTGGAAACGCGATCTCAACCTGCTCCGCCGGTGCCACCGAGACCTGCGTGCCGCGGTCGCCGACCTGCGCGACCGCGACCTCGTGCGGCGGCCCGCGGGGGGCCAGGAGACGATCGGCCGGCTCGTGCGCGGCGCGGCCGCCCACGACCTCTACCACGCCGGGCAGATCCAGCTGCTGAAGCGGCTGTCCCGCCACCCCGTCTCGACCACCACGTAGACGAGCCGGCCCCCCCGCTCCCGCGCCCGGGGCGAAGCGTAACGCGAGGCGGGGGTTGCTTCTTCCAGGGCTTGTGGGGCGCCCCCGGGGCACGGTTCCCGGGCGGCCCCGAAAGGAGACGCCATGAGAGCCCGAGGTCTGTCCGCCGCCGCCCTCGCCGCCGCGCTGGCCGCGCCTGCCGTAGCCGGCCCGACCGTCCCCGACCCCTCGCCGACCGTGAACGTGACCTTCCGCGGCGGGGCGTTCGCCGTGTGGCCGTACACGACGTCCGACTTCCACGCGGGGGAGGACCCCGTGAACCTCGTATTCCTGAACGCGGACCCCCGCGCGATCCGCCAGGAGCTGATGAAGCTCGACGGGAACCGGGGCCCCGCCGTGCCCTTCTCGTGCCGGTGGACGGACGCCATGGGCTACGAGCAGGCGGCCTGGGGCGCGGGCGAGGGCTGGGTCGGAGGGGCCGTGCAGCTCGCCTGCCTGAACGATCCGGCGAAGCCCCTCGGCGACCCCTTTCGCTTCCACGTCCGTCTCTTCCGGGTCGGCTCCCACACGCTCGGCGCGGCGCACTTCGAGGTCCTGATCGGCGGCACCGCCGAGCACGAGGTGCTCGGGTGGGACTTCGCGCGGGACTTCGTCGCGCTCGACATGGCGAGGGCGGGGGCGCCGATGAACGGCGTCACGCCGATGTTCACACCGGTGAACGGCGCCTTCCGGGAGATCCGGCAGCCGGTCTACGCCGGCCTCGCCGCGGCCGCGGGTCAGTCTCCCGCGCTCGCCTATCTCCTGACGCAGCTGCTGAAGCTGCCCCTGCCGGCGCCCGCCGTGAACGTGCCGATCCCGACCCAGGGGGTGGCGCTCCTCTTCGCGCCGTCCTTCGAGCTCGCCCCGGTCCACTCGGACGTGACGACGAGCCTCGACGTGCCGTACGCGGTCGACGCGCCCAAGCCCATCTGCGGGCCCGGCCTCATCCGCATCGCCGGCGGCCCGGTCCACCTCGAGATGCGCGTGCAGACGAACCGGTCCGGGAGGTACCTGCGGACGTACACGGTCAATGGGACGCTGGCGGTGACCCCGCTCCTCCCCGCCGGGGACACGGTCGAGGCCGTCGTCTCGGAGGTCCACCGCGCGATGCTGACCGACCGGAAGGGTGAAATCCGGCAACAGACGTCCCAGGTCCTCCTGAGCGATCCCGCACAGTACCGGGCGACGCGCTTCGGCGCCGGGCAGCAGGACTTCTTCTCCGCCAGCGAGAGCTGCGGCTACCAGGACTAGGAGCGCGTCCGAGGCACCGGCGATTCCTGGACCCCAACTCGCCCCGGGGCGAGTTGGGGTCCCGTGCGCTGGAGTGAGCCGCCCGGCCGCTACCCGTCGACCTCGACCACGACCGGCGCGTGGTCGGACGGCTGCTTTCCCTTCCGCTCGTTGCGGTCGATGAGGGCGGACGTGCACCGCGCGGCGAGCGGCTCGCTCAGGAGGACGTGGTCGATGCGCAGCCCCTGGTTCTTCGGGAAGGCCAGCATCCGGTAGTCCCACCACGAGTAGAGCCCGGGCGCCGCGTGATGCAGGCGGAACGCGTCGACGAGCCCCCACGCGCGCACGTGCTCGAAGGCGGCGCGGGCCTCCGGGTGGAACAGGACGCTCGGCTCCCACGCCACCGGGTCGCACACGTCGCGCGCCTCGGGCGCCACGTTGAAGTCCCCGCACACCGCGACGGCGTCGCTCGCCGCGAAGCGCCGGTCGAGCCAGGCCCGCAGCCTCTTCATCCACTCGAGCTTGTAGCCCCACTTCTCCGAGCCGACCTCCTGGCCGTTCGGCACGTAGACGCTCGCGACGCGGACACCGCCGACCCGCGCGGCGACGAGCCGGGCCTGCGCCTCGTCGCCCCCGTCGCCGAAGCCGCGCTCGATCTCCGCCGGCTCCTCGAGCGAGAGGACCGCGACGCCGTTGTAGGTCTTTTGGCCGTGGACGGCCGCGTGGTAGCCGAGCGAGCGGACCGCGAGGAGGGGGAAGCCGTCCTCGGGCACCTTCAGCTCCTGCAGGCACAGCACGTCGGGCCGGTGCACGGAGAGCCAGCGGAGCAGCCGCTCCTCGCGGGCGCGCACGGAGTTGACGTTCCAGGTGGCGATCTTCATGAGAGCCTCTCCCCGGCACTCTAGTCCCGCGGGCCCGGGAAGGCGAGCCGCCGGATCAAACGATCTATTCCCTTCGAGCCCTCCGAGGCGTAAATCCACGCCAGAGGAGACTTTCCATGCCTTCGCCCTTCGCGCTCGTTCTCGGTGTCGCGGCACTCGTCGGGTTGGGCGCCCTCTTCCTGTTCGCTCGTCGCCTCGCCCGCGCGTGGTCCACCTATCGGGGGACCCGCGTGGTCGTCTGCCCGGAGAACCGCGAGATGGTGGCGGTCGAGGTGGACGCGCGGCACGCGGCGGCGACCGCCGCGCAGGGGAAGCCCGACCTGCGCCTCGAGGCGTGCACCCGGTGGCCCGAGAAGGCCGGCTGCGGGCAGGAGTGCCTCGGCCAGATCGAGTCGGCGCCGGAGGCCTGCCTCCTGCGCAACATCCTGGCCGACTGGTACCAAGGGAAGAGTTGCGCGTTCTGCGGCCGGGCCTTCCACGCGATCCACTGGCACGACCACCGCCCGGCGCTGCTCGCCGCCGACGGCCGCATCGTGGCCTGGAACGAATTCGAGGCCGAGCAGGTCGTGGACGTGCTCGCGACCCACAAGCCGGTCTGCTGGGACTGCAAGGTGGCCGAGAGCTTCCGCCGTGGGCACCCCGAGCTCGTGACCGACCGGCCGACGCGCCCGAGCCCGCCGCCGTCGATGGCCTGAGGCGGGCCTAACGGCCGATCGCCGCCCCGTCCGGGGCGCGGCGGTCGCAGCCGCCCTCGAGCAGCCCCTCGCGGGGGTCGACACGGATGGCCTGCACGACGCCCTGGCCGCGGGTCTCGACCAGGCGGTGCCCCATCCCGGCGAGCAGCGCGAGCGTGTCGGGGGACAGGCCGTGCCGCTCGTGCTGGATCTGGTCGGGCAGCCACTGGTGGTTGAAGCGCGGCACGTCGACCGCCTCCTGCGCGTTCATGCCGAAGTCGATCACGTTGAGAAGCGTGAGGAGGACGGTGCTCGGGATCGTCCGCCCCCCGGGGCTGCCGGCGACGAGGACGAGGCGCCCCTCGTTCGTCACGATCGTGGGTGTCATGCTCGACAGCATGCGCCGCCCGGGCCGGGCCAGGTTCGGCTCCGTGCCCACCCGGCCCGAGGCGTCGGTGAGCCCCGGGCCGGCGTTGAAGTCGCCCATCTCGTCGTTGAGGAGGAACCCCGCCCCGGGGACGACGATCTTCGACCCGTAGTTGTCCTCGAGGGTGTAGGTGAGCGAGACCGCGCTGCGGTCCGCGTCGACCACCGAGACGTGCGTCGTCTCCGGGCTCTCCGCCGGCCACTCGAAGCTCTCCGGCGACGACACGGAGGCGCGGTCCGGGCGGATCGTCCTCCGCAGCTCGGCCGCGTACTCCTTGGAGACGAGGCGCTCGACCGGCATGTCCTTCACGAACGCGGGGTCGCCCAGCCAGCGCCAGCGATCGGCGAAGGCGCGCCGCATCGCCTCGCTCGCGTGGTGCACGAGCCGCGCCGAGCCCACGCCCATGCCGGGCACGTCGAGCTCCTCGAGGACGTTGAGGCACTGGACGAGCGCGACCCCTCCGGCGCTCGGGGGCGGGACGGTCAGGATCTCGTGGCCGCGGTAGCGGCCGCGCAGCGGGCGGCGGCGGTAGACCGTGTAGCTCCTGAGGTCCTCGAGGGTGATGAGCCCGCCCCGCGCCCGCATCTCCTTCACGATCAGCTCCGCGGTCTCCCCCTCGTAGAAGCCGGCAGCGCCCTTCGCCGCGATCCTCTCGAGCGTTCGGGCGACGTCCGGCTGCTGCAGCCGGTCGCCCATCTCGTAGGGCGCGCCCTGCCTCGAGAACTGGGCGAGGGTGGCCGGGTAGCGCTTCATCGAGGGCAGCGCCTCGCGCAGCGACCGGGCGAGGCCGTCCGACACCATGAAGCCCTCGCGGGCGAGGGCGATCGCCGGCTGGAGCAGGTCCTTCCACGGCAGGCGGCCGTAGTCCCTCCACGCGCTCACGAGCCCCGCCACCGTGCCGGGCACGCCCACGGACAGCGCGCTGTCGTGGTGGAGCTCGCGGCTGTAGGCGCCGTCCTTCAGGAACATCGTCGGCGAGGCCGCCGCCGGGGCCTGCTCGCGGAAGTCGTAGACGCTCGCCTCGCCCGCCGCCGTGCGCAGGAGCAGGAAGCCCCCGCCCCCGATGTTCCCGGCCGCCGGGTGGACCACGGCGAGGGCGAACGCCGTCGCCACTGCCGCGTCCACCGCGTTGCCGCCCGCGAGGAGGGTCTCGACCCCGACCTGGGAGGCGATCGCGTTCTGGGACACGACCAGGACGTTGCGGGCGCGCACCGGGACCGACCCCGCGTGGGCCGCGGGCGCGCCGGCGAGGGCGAGCGGGGCGAGGAGCGCGGCGGCGAGCGAGCGGGTCGTCATGGCGGGCCTCTGCTGAGGTCGAAAGGCTAGCACCCTCACGGCCGCGGCTTCCAGCGAGGGCCCTTTCGTGGTCTGATCCGCCACGACGAGGTGCCCCATGCCCGCGCCGCTTCTCCTGCTCGCGCTCGCGCTCGCCCCCGCCGAGGCCCCCCGCACGCTGCGGCTCGACTACTTCCACACCGCGAGCGCGACCGAGGAGCGCTTCGCGCTCGACGGCCTCGTTCTCGAGGGGGGCTGGCCGGGCAACCCACGCCGCCCGATCGACGACACGAACCTCGGCCCCCATCTCCTCGAGGTGATCGACCGGGCCACGAACCGCGTCCTCTACTCGCGCGGCTACGCGAGCATCGGCGAGGAGTGGCAGACGACCGACGAGGCGAAGCGCGCGCACCGGACCTTCCACGAGTCCGTGCGCTTCCCGCTGCCCGCGGGCCCCGTCCAGGTCGTCCTCAAGACACGCGACGCGGCAGGGCTCTTCCGGGAGGCGTGGTCGCTCGCCGTCGACCCGGACGACCCCTCGATCGACCGCGCCGCCCCTCCCGCGACGCGGCCCTGGGCGGTGGTCGAGAGCGGGTCCCCCGCGGACAAGGTGGATCTCCTTCTCCTCGGCGACGGCTACACCGCGGCCGAGATGGGGAAGTGGCACGCGGACGCGAAGCGCCTCGCCGAGCTCCTCTTCTCCGTGTCCCCCTTCCGGGAACGCCGCTCGGACTTCAACGTCTGGGCCCTCGACACCCCATCCGACGAGAGCGGGGTCGCGCGGCCCTCCGACGGCGTGTGGCGCCGCTCGGCGCTGCGCGCCACGTACGACGCCTTCGGGTCCGAGCGCTACGTGCTCTCCCTCGACAACAAGCGCGTGCGCGAGGCCGCCGCGGCCGCCCCCTACGACGTTCTCGAGATCGTGGCCAACGGGCGCAAGTACGGCGGGGGCGGGATCTTCAACCTGTACGCCACGGTGGCCTCGGACAACGCCTTCACCCCGTACGTCTTCGTTCACGAGCTCGGCCACCACTTCGCCGGCCTCGCCGACGAGTACTACACCTCGGACGTCGCCTACGCGCCGGCCGTCGAGCGGCCCGAGCCGTGGGCGCCGAACGTGACCGCCGAGCCGCTCCGGCCGAAGTGGGCGGACCTCGTCGCCCCGGGGACGCCGCTGCCGACGCCGTGGGCGAAGGAGGCCTTCGAGGCGCTCCAGAAGGAGATCCAGGAGCGCCGTCGCCGGATCCGGGCGGAGAAGCGCCCCGAGGGGGAGATGGAGGCGCTGTTCCGGGAGGAGCAGCGCCGGGGCGAAGCGCTGCTCGCGCAGGGCCCCCACGCGGGGGCGGTGGGGGCCTTCGAGGGGGCGAACTACGAGGCGAAGGGGTATTACCGGCCGCAGGCCAACTGCATCATGTTCACGCGCCACAACGAGTTCTGCCGGGTCTGCCGCCGCGCGATCGAGCGGGTGATCGACCTGTACTCCCGGCCCGGCCGGTAGGGCGGGGGCGGGGGCGGCGTTATGATGGGGCCAGCGTGACCGGACTTCCGAGCGACGAGGGGCCGAACCTGTTCGTGCAGAGCCTGCCGGGCTCGTTCTCCGACCTCGGCCCGCTCGGCCGCGAGGTCTCGCTCGATGCGGGGGCCGTCCTGTGGAAGGAGGGCGACCCCGGGGACCACGTCGTGCTCCTCCTCGAGGGCCGGCTCGAGGTCTCGCACCAGACCCCGGACGGCGAGGAGATCACGATCCGCCACCTCTACCCCGGGGCGGTGGCCGGGGAGATGGCCGCCCTCGACGGCCAGGCCCGCTCCGCGACCGTGCGGGCCCACGGCGCCTCCCGTGTTCTCCTCATCCCCTCGGGCAACTTCCGCGAGTTCCTGCGCCAGCGCCCGGACCTGCTCGAGCAGCTGTTCTGGCTGCAGGTCGAGCGCGTGCGCAGCCTGACCTGGCGGGTCACCCGCACGCACCACCGCGCGATCACCGATCCGCTCACCGCCCTGTACAACTACGGCTTCTTCCGCGAGCGGCTGGCCCTCGAGCTCGAGCGCGCGCAGCTCACCGGCGACCCGGTGGCCCTCGCCATGTTCGACATCGACCACTTCAAGCACTACAACGACACCCACGGCCACCAGGAGGGCAACCGCGTCCTGCAGAAGGTGGCGGAGCTGCTCCGCAAGACCGGCCGCCGCGGCGACGTCCTCGCGCGCTACGGGGGCGAGGAGTTCGTGGCGCTCCTCTACGGCGCCACCGCCTCCGACGGGTGGCGCTTCGCCGAGGCGTTCCGCTCCGCGGTCGCCGCGGAGGGCTTTCCCGGGGAGGTGAGCCAGCCCCTCGGGCGCATCACGGTCAGCGGGGGCATCGCGACCTTCCCCCTCGACGCCCAGGACGACATCTCCCTCATCAAGACCGCCGACCAGCGCCTCTATCGCGCCAAGGACACCGGCCGCAACTGCACGGTCGGACCGGAGGCCGAACGCAGGTGAGGCGGCTCGCCGCGGGCCTCGCCGCCTGCGCCGTCCTCTCCCTGGCCGCCGCCGCGCGGGCCGGCGAGATCCCGGGCGCGGTGATCGTCCTCGAGGCGGACCCCGGCACGCCGGGCGCCGATCCCTCCGCCGCGCCCCCGCGCTTCGTTCTCCTGAAGGACGGCCAGGTGTTCGTGGGCGGCACCTCGCGCCTCGAGGCGGGGCGGCTCTCGAAGGCCGAGGCGGGCGCCCTGCGCAAGCGGGCCGAGCAGGCGCGGAAGCTCCCCGGCCTCGCCTCGCCCGTCGCCCTCGGCGGCGACGGGGGGACGATGCGCCTGCGCCTGCCCGAGGAGGGCGGCTTCGCGCTCGACGCCGTCGGCGACCCGCAGGCGGCCCCGCCCGCGCTCGCCCCCCTCGCGACGCTCCTCGCGGAGCTTCTCTCCTACCATCACCCGAGCCTCGTCCCGTACTCACCCGCGAGCTACGCCCTCGTCGTGCGCGAGGCCCGTCTCGTCGGAGGGTGCCGCACGTGGCGCTTCGCGCTGCCGATCGCGGAGGCCCTCGCCGGCCCGCGCTCTCTCCCCGCCGCCGATGCCGTGGGCTGGCCGACCGGCGGAGTGCCGGCCTCGGTCTGCGATGGCGGCCGCCGCTACGCGGTCACGCTGCGCCCGCTCCTCCCGGGCGAGAGCCCGTAGGACACCGCCGCGCGACCTGCGCGCACGGAAGCGCCGGGCGAACCTCGTCGCGGCGGACGCACTCCGAGCCGCCTTCGTCCCTCGTCGAGGCCGACGGGCGGCTCAGCTTCAACGCCCGCCATGCGGAGGGCCGGGCGTCGACGACTGTGACCGCCGATGCATGCCGAGCGCCTGGAACAGACATCCTCATGGTCTACGCTTGACGCGAGAAGTCCAGATACGCTTGTCAGGCGGCCTCCTCCGGCTCGAGAAGTGCCCACCGGGGCTGGCGGGATGGAGTGGCTCACGGCGTGTGACAGTCGAGGAACCATCCCAACCGGGGCGGCGGAGGGGTGCCGCCGGCCCTATTCTCCGGCGTGGAGGGTGCCATGAGACCGCTTCCGCTCTTCGTCGCCGTGCTCCTCGGGTCGTTCGCGACGGCTGCGTTCGCCCAGGAGCCGCCCCCGCCGCCCGTGCTGAGGCTGCCGGCGGGGGTCCAGGTGCGGCTGCGCACGGTGGCGGCGCCGGGGGACTGGCTGCGGGGGACGCTGGTGGGCGCCGACTCCGAGGGAGTCGGCCTCATTCCCGAGAACGCGCCGCCTCTCTCCGAGAGCGAGCTGCGGCTGCCCCGCGAGACGATCTCGCGGCTCGAGATCGTCACCGGGAAGAAGCGCCAGGGGCTGCTCGGGCTGCTCGTCGGCGCGGCCACGGGGCTGGCGCTGAGCTTCGCGGTGGACGTCGACCCCGAGCGGTGCGAGTTCGACGACAACTACTACTGCAGCCGCGGCGAGGCGATCGCCTGGGGGACGGCGTCGTTCGCCGTGATCGGAGCCGGGGTCGGGGCCTTCATCAAGAAGGACGTCTGGACGCCGATCGCCCTCGAGGCGCTCGGTCCGCCGCCGCGCGCCGGGCGCGTGGAGCCGCGCGTCCACGTCGCTGCGAGCGGGGTGTCGGTGGGCCTGTCCGTCTCGTTCTGATCGTCGGGAGGGGAGGCACGCATGGAAGCCAGCGTTTCGCGGAGCGGGAAGCGGCTCGGTCTCGTCGTCGCCGCCGCGCTGTCCGCGGCCTGCGCGACGACGCGCTACACGCAGAGCCGGATCGAGACCGCGCCCGGCGCGCCGAGGGCGAGGGCGGGAGAGGCCGTGGCCGTCGAGCTCGAGGGGCTGAAGGTCAGGGTGGGGAGTCTCGACCGCGCGCCGCGCGGCACGGAGGTCCCGGCCCTCGCGCTGCAGCTTTCGTTCGAGCCCGAGGCGCTCGGCTACTCGTTCGACCCGGGGCAGGTCGTCCTGCGCGCCGCGGACGGCCGGGAGTGGCGGCCGTCGCGGGGCGGCTACCGGCTCCTCGCCCCGAAGGACTCGGTGACGCTCGAGTTCGGCACGGCGGTGGAGCCGGGGCAGGCGATGGACCTCGTGCTTCGCGGTCTGTTCCGCGGGCCGAAGCCTCTCGCGCCGGTGACGCTGCGCCTCGCGCGGCACGACGGGCGCTCGTACGACCGGCTGTACTGGCTCGAGGCGATCGGCGTCGTGCTGACCGCGCCGCTCGCCCTCGCCGGCGGAGGCTACTGACCGCCCGCCCCCACTTGACACGGAGGACCGCTGCCTCCATAGTCGGAGGCTGGAGGAGACGATGAGCCATCCGCGGAGGGTGGCCCGGCCGTGAGGCACGGGCGCCACTCGCGGCGCCATCGTCACCATCGACACGGCGGACCCGGAGGACCCCCGCAGGGTCAGAAGGGTCCGCGGGATTCCCGCCAGGCCCCCATTCCGACCGAGGGGCCGACCACCGAGGTTCAGGGCGTCGTCGAGCTCGCCGAGGGGGCGGGGGGATTCGTCAGGCAGGCGTCACAGAACTACCTACCGCAGCGCGACGACGTCGTGGTCCCGTTCGTCATCGCACGGGACTTCGGGTTGCGCGACGGCACGGAGATCGAAGGCCTCGCCCGCGATGGTGGCAACGGTCGCCGCGTACTCGTTGAGGTCACGAAGGCCGGGGGCATGGAGCCCGAGAGGTACCGGGCGCTGCCCCACTTCCAGGACCTCGTTTCGATCAATCCCACCGAGGCGTTCGCGTTGTCCGGCGAGGGCTCGGAGATCAGCCTCCGGGTCATCGACATCATCGCCCCGGTGGGCCGGGGTCAGCGCGGGCTGATCGTCTCCCCGCCCAAGGCGGGCAAGACGACTCTGCTCGAGCATCTCGGCAAGGCGATCACCCAGCGCCACCCCGACGTGCACCTCATCCTGCTCCTCGTCGACGAGCGGCCGGAGGAGGTCACGCACTTTCGCCGCGTGGTCCCCGCCGAGGTCCTCGCCTCGACGTCCGACTCCTCGTCCGACTCCCACATCCGCCTCTCGCGGCTCGCGATCGAGCGGGCGAAGCGGCTGGTGGAGGCGGGGCGGCACGTGGTGATCCTGCTCGACTCGCTCACCCGGCTCGGCCGCGCGTCGAACCGCGAGATGGGGCCGGGCGGGCGCACGATGTCGGGCGGCGTCGACAACCGCGCCCTGCAGTTCCCGCGGCAGTTCTTCGGCGCCGCCCGCAACTGCGAGGGCTCGGGCAGCCTCACCATCCTCGCCACCGCGCTCATCGAGACGGGCTCGCGGATGGACGAGGTGATCTTCCAGGAGTTCAAGGGCACGGGGAACATGGAGCTGATCCTCGACCGCGCGATCGCGGACCGGCGGATCTTCCCCGCGGTGGACGTGCTGCGCTCGGGCACCCGCCGCGAGGAGCTGCTCGTCCCGCCCGAGGAGCTCCAGAAGCGCCACCTCCTGCGCCGGGCGCTGGCCGACCTCTCGCCGGTCGAAGCCGCGCAGTTCCTGATCGAGAAGCTGCAGAAGACGCCGTCGAACGCGGTCTTCCTCGCGAACCTGGTGGCGCCCTCGTCGATGGCATCGCCCGCTCGCCGGTTCCGCTAGAGACGCCTCCCCGGAGGAGGGACGATGAGAGTCGAGCACCACGTCTGGCACACGTCGCGGCTGGGACGGGAGATGGGGGTGCGGGTCTTCGGCCACTGGGGCGCGCCCGTCCTCGTGTTCCCGACGAGCGGCGGCGACGAGTGGGAGTTCGAGCGGCAGGGGATGGTCGACGCGCTCGGGCATCACGTGGACGGGGGCAAGGTCAAGCTGTTCTGCGTGAACTCCGTCAACGACCAGAGCTGGTACGACAAGGGGGCCCACCCCCGCCACCGCTCGTACGTCCAGGCGATGTACGACGCGTACGTCGCGGAGGAGGTCGTGCCGTTCGTCCACTCCCACTGCCAGTCCCCCGGCATCGCGATCACCACGACCGGAGCCTCGTTCGGCGCCTACCACGCGGTGAACAGCCTGCTCAAGCACCCGCAGGCGTTTCGGCGGTGCATCGGGCTGTCGGGCGTCTACGACCTGCGGCGGTTCATGGACGGGGACTACGACGACAACTTCTACTTCAACAACCCCGTCGACTACGTGCAGGGCCTCTCGGACCCCTGGTACCTCGAGCAGCTCGCCCAGGACGACATCCGGCTCGTGACGGGTTGCGGCCCGTGGGAGGACTCGCGGCCGAGCTACCAGCTCTCCGGCGTGCTGTGGTCGCGGGGGATCCGCCACTCGGTGGACGACTGGGGCCCCGATGGAGGCCATGACTGGCCGTACTGGAAGCGCCAGCTCGACGAGTACTTCTCCCAGCTCTACTGACCTGTGAAGGGGTCAGATCTTGAAATGAGGCGTCTGCAGGGGGATGAGCAGATTCAAGATCTGACCCCCTGACCCGTTTACCGGTGGACGGCGGGCGTTGACCGATTTTCACGGGTCGGGAGCCAGGGCGCTGCGTAGACTGCTCCGGGCCCGACGGAGCGGACCTGTTTCGAGGAGACGACCGTGACGGACCTGAAAGGCGAGCTGGCGTCGCTCAAGATCGATCGGACCCGGAGGACGTCGAGCCCGTGGCGCTGGCCGCTGGTGCTGCTCGTCCCCGCCCTCCTCGTGCTGGCCGCCCTGTACGCGCTGCGCGCGCGGCAGGCCTTCTCCGCGCCCGAGGTCGAGACGGCCACGGTGGGGGTGAGCCGCGACGTCGCCCCCAGCGCGGGCACGCCGATTCTCACCGCCTCCGGCTACGTGGTCGCCCGCCGCAAGGCGGTGGTCTCGGCCAAGATCCAGGGCCGGCTCTCGGACCTGCGGGTGGAGGAGGGCAGCGTCGTCCGCGAGGGGGACGTGATCGCCCGGCTCGAGTCGATCGACTACGAGGCGGCGGTCGGCCGGGCCCGGGCCGCCGTGCAGCGGGCCGAGGCCGACCTCGCCGAACAGGTCCGGCAGGCGAAGCTGGCCGAGGACCTCGCCGCGCAGAGGATCGTCGCCGTCGACCAGCGCGACGCGGCGCAGAGCCGCGTGCGGATCGCCGAGGCCGCGGTGGCCCAGGCGAAGGCCGACCTCGCGTACGCCGAGGCCCAGCTGCAGAACACGGTCATCAGCGCGCCCTTCGGGGGCGTGGTGGTGAAGAAGATGGCCGAGGTGGGCGAGAGCGTCGCCCCCATCCCGCCCGGCGTGAACATCTCGACCTCCTCGGGCGCGATCGTGGCCCTCGCCGACCTCGCCACGCTCGAGGTGGAGGCCGACGTGGCCGAGTCGAACGTGGCCAAGGTCGGGGGCGGTCAGCCCGCCGAGGTCACGGTCGAGGCGATCCCCGACCGCCGCTACAAGGCCGTCCTGCGCCAGGTCATCCCGACGGCCGACCGCACCAAGGCGACGGTGATGGTCAAGGTCACGATCCTCGACAAGGACAAGGACCTCAAGCCGGAGATGAGCGCGAAGGTGACCTTCCTCGAGCCCGAGAAAGAGGAGGCCCCCGCCGCCACCGCGGCGCCGGTGGTCCTCGTGCCGAAAGAGGCGGTCGTCACCCGGGACGGAAAGCCGACGGTGTTCCTCGTGCGCGAGGGGAAGGCCGTCGCGCGGGCGATCACGCTCGGGACCGAGCGGCAGGGGCAGGTGATCGTCAAGGAGGGCCTCGCCGGCGGCGAGATCGTCGTCGCACGGCCGAAGGACGACCTGCGGGACGGCGCCGTGGTCAGGGTCAAGGGCCGGGGATAGGGGGAGCCGGGACATGGCGATGGTCGACGTTCGCAACGTGAGAAAGGTCTATCGGCGGGACGCCGAGGAGCTGGTGGTGCTCGACGGCCTGAGCCTCCAGGTCAACGAGGGCGACTTCGCCGCCCTCATGGGCCCCTCGGGCTCGGGCAAGTCGACGCTGCTCAACCTCATCGCCGGCATCGACAAGCCGACTTCCGGCGACGTGATCGTGGCCGGCACGAACGTGGCCAGCCTCGACGAGACGGGGCTCGCCGAGTTCCGCTCGCACAACGTCGGCTTCATCTTCCAGTTCTACAACCTGATCCCGGTGCTGAACGCCACCGAGAACGTGGAGCTGCCGCTGCTGCTCACGCACCTCTCGAAGAGCGAGCGGCGGGAGCGGGCGCTCACCGCGCTCAAGGTGGTCGGGCTCGCCGACCGCGCCTCCCACTACCCGCGCCAGCTCTCGGGCGGGCAGGAGCAGCGGGTGGCGATCGCGCGGGCGATCGTGACCGACCCCAAGGTCCTGGTGGCGGACGAGCCCACCGGGGACCTCGACGCGAAGAGCGCGACCGAGATCCTCGAGCTCATGGAGACGCTCAACCGCGACTTCAAGAAGACGATCGTGATGGTCACCCACGACCCGCGGGCGGCCGAGCGCGCCCACACCCAGCACCACCTCGAGAAGGGCGTCCTCAAGGACTAGGCATGAAGTTCCTGCCCTACCTCCTCAAGCACCTGCGGAAGAACTGGTTCCGCACCGCCCTCACCGTGGGGGCGATGGCGCTGTGCATCTTCCTCTTCTGCACGCTGCAGACGGTCCTCGCCGAGATCAACTCGCTGCTCGCCGGCAGGAGCGCGAAGCGCCTCGTCACCCGCCACTCGGTGAGCCTCGTCTTCAACCTCCCCCTCGCCTACGGCGCGCGCATCCAGTCGGTGCCGGGGGTCGTGCGGGTGGCGACGGTGAGCTGGTTCGGCGGGTCGCTGCCGGCCAAGAAGGAGGAGAAGAAGGCGGAGGGAGAGGAGAGCTCCACCACCGACTTCAGCAGCTTCTTCCCGAACCTCGCCGTCGAGCCCGAGGCGTTCCTCGCCATGTACCCCGAGTACCTGCTCCCCCCCGAGCAGTACCAGGCGTTCCTCCAGGACCTGCGGGGCGCGGTCATCGGCCGCAAGCTCGCCGAGCGCTTCGGCTGGAAGGTGGGGGACACCTTCTTCCTGGAGAGCTTCATCCCGCCCTACCGCAAGCCCGACGGGCCGTTCGAGTTCGTCGTCCAGGGGATCTTCGACACCGACCCCGTGAAGTACCCCGGGACCGACACGAACCTCATGCTCTTCAACTTCAAGTACCTCTACGAGGCCACCGGCCGGCGGCTGGGCGCGGGGACCTACTACGTCGAGATCGACGACCCGGACAAGGCGGGGGAGGTGAGCGCGGCGATCGACGCGCTCTTCGCGAACTCCGACGCCGCCACCCGCACCGAGACCGAGAAGGCCTTCGCGGCGAGCTTCGTGGCGATGGCGGGGAACCTGACGCTCCTCCTCAACGGGATCGGCCTCGCCGTCACCTTCACCATCCTCCTCGTGGTCGCGAACACCATGTCGATCGCGGTCCGCGAGCGGAGGAAGGAGATCGGCGTCCTCAAGACGCTCGGCTTCAGGAGCTCGCAGGTCATGGGCCTCGTCGTCGCGGAGTCGATGCTGATCGGCCTCCTCGGCGGCCTGCTCGGGGTGGGGGCGAGCGAGGGCATCATGTGGCTCCTCACCCACACCCCCGGCATCCAGGACGCGCTCGCGGGCCTGGGCCCGTCCGAGCTGCGCCTGCGGCCGCTGGTGGCCGCGCTCGGCCTCGGCAACGCGCTCTTCCTCGGCTTCGCGGCGGGCTTCGTGCCCGCGTGGAACGCCTACCGCGCGCGGATCACGGACGCGCTGCGCACGGTGTAGCCATGGCCCTCCCGCTCGCCTACAACATCCGCAACGTCCGGATCCGCTGGCAGGTCACTCTGCTCGCCGTGTTCGGCGTGGCGCTCGTGGTGGCGGTGTTCGCCGTCCTGATGTCGATGTCGGAGGGCTTCGCCGCCGCCCTGCGCACCACCGGCCGCCCCGACAACGCGATGATCGTCCAGCGCGGCTCGGGCTCGGAGCTCACGTCGGCGGTGCCGCTCGCCGACCGGAGCATGATCGTCGTGGACGACCGCGTCGCCCGGGACGCCTCCGGCCAGCCGCTCGCCTCGTGGGAGTGGGTGGTCGTGATCGGCCTCCCCAAGGTCACCGACGGCATGCCCGCGAACGTCACCCTGCGCGCGGTGACCCCCCGCGCGTTCGAGGTCCGCGGCGGCATCACGATCGTCGAGGGGCGCAGCTTCACCCCCGGCCTCGACGAGGTCATCGTCGGAAGGAAGCTCACCTCCCGCATCCGGGGCCTCGAGATCGGCTCCGAGGTCCCCTACCAGCAGAAGCGCTTCAAGATCGTGGGCCTGTTCGAGTCCACCGGAGGGGCCTTCGAGAGCGAGATCTGGGGCGACTTCGACACGCTCGGCGCGATCTTCCAGCGCGGCGCCGGCAGCAACTCCCTCGTCGTCCGGATGAAGGACCCGGCCACCATCCCCGACCTCGACCGCTGGATCCGCGCCCAGCCCCAGATGCAGCTCCAGGCCCTCTCCGAGAGGAAGTACTACGAGGAGCAGGCGGGCCCGCTCGCCCGGACGCTGCGGGGCCTCGCGACCTTCGTGGCCGTCGTCATGGGCATCGGGGCCGTCTTCGGCGCGATCAACACCATGTACGCGATCGTCTCCGCCCGCACGCGGGAGATCGGCACCCTGCGCGCCCTCGGCTTCTCGCGCCGCTCGATCCTCGTCTCGTTCCTCATCGAGTCGGTGATCCTCGCGGCGGTCGGCGGGGCGATCGGTTGCCTGCTCGCCTTCCCGATGAACGGCTTCTCGACCGGCACCGGGCAGACCCAGAGCTTCAGCGAGATCGCCTTCGCCTTCCGCATCACTCCGGGGATCGTCGTCACCGGGATGACCTTCGCCGTCCTCATGGGGCTGCTCGGCGGCCTGCTGCCGGCCCTGCGCGCCGCCCGGATGCCGATCACGTCGGCGCTGAGGGAGGCATAGCCCCTGCGCGTGCGCCCGCCCGACGCGCACGCGCAGGTCCTCGAAAGCCCCGATGAAGGCCCTCTCTCGAAGGCCTCGGTGGAAGCCGGACCTCGAGGGCCTCGGTGATGGCCGTGTTCCGTGGGAAGATGACCTGTTCCTGATGCGTCGGCACATCGCCCTCGTCTCGCTGTTGTCCGTTCTTCCCGCCTGCACCGACCGCGACGCCCCGCGCCCGGTCCCGGTTCCGACCGCCGATCCGGCCGTGGGGACGCGCCCCCTCTCGAGCCGCGAGTCGCTCCCGCCCCCGGCCGCCGACCCGAACGACCCGGCGGAGCCCGGCATCCCCGACCTCGCCCGCCTCGCGCGCTACGTCTTCCGCACCATGCAGCGCCACGAAGACGTGTGCCCCGTCGAGAACCCCTTCCGCGACCGCCTGCACTTCGCGTTCGAGATCGAGGTCAAGGCCGGCCGGATGACGCGCGTCGCCCTGGGGCAGGTGGCCCACGGCGGGGAGGCGAACGGCGAAGGAGCCCACGCCGTTCCGGAGGCGCAGCGGCCCCGCGAGCTCACCGCCTACGCCGCCTGCCTCGAGCCCCACCTGAAGGCGGTGGTGATGGCGCCCTCACCCGCGGACGGGACCTACGAGCCGCTCTACAGCTTCTCCGGGAGCCCGTCCGGCCGGGCCGCGCACTGACGGGAATCAGGGCTTCTTCGCGGCCTTGTCGACGTCCTTCCGGAAGTCGGCGAACATCGACGTGAACGAACCCGGCGAGCCGGCCGGGCGCGTGCGCCGCCACAGGACCGTTCCGCCGTCGTACACGGTGAGCATGTCGTACGGGCTCGACAGCTCGCCGCGCGCCCCGACCGAGCGGCCGCGGTCCGGCGTCCCGAAGCCGCCGCCGATGCCCTGGACCGACGCCAGCCGACCCTTGCGGACCGCGATCACGAGCTCGGCCCGGCTGCCCCTCGGCTCCACGACGTACTGGCCCCACTCCTCGAGCGCGTCGTAGAGCGACTGCACGGCGGCGCGCTCCTCGGGCAGCACGCGATCGGAGTTGAGCGAGTCGGAGTCGAGCAGGACCGTGTCGCCGAGGTCGTAGCCGAGCGCGACGTACCGGGCCTGGGCGAG
>CAZLRF010000011.1:77256-99528 GCA_964561785.1 uncultured Acidobacteriota bacterium
GACGACCGCGACGCGACCCTCGTACTCGGAGCCGACCGATTCCAGGACGGGCCGCAGGGCGCGGCAGAGCGCACAGCCGGAGGTGGTGACGAACGCCACCACCCCCCCCGACCGGCGGAGCCTCTCGGGGAGAGGCCGTTCGGCCAAGGGCCTCAGGCCTTCTTCGTCCGGAACCCGAGCAACGGGTAGGCCGGGCAGAAGCCGATGATCCCGGTCAGGAGGGGCACGAAGCCCAGCCACTGGAAGACGGTCCCGAGGGTCCCCGTCACGACGCCACCCCAGCCGAGGTAGAGGAGCACCAGCCCCGCCACCACCCGGATCGCCCTGTCCCAGCCCGCTTCGTTGACCGTCATCTTCGTTCCTCCTGGCTCGAGATTCGTCGACTTCGCCCCTGAGACGGGGGCGAGGTCCGGAGGTTACACCCGGGTCGCCCTACGAGGAGGCCTTCCCGGCGCACGCCCGCTCGAGCCTGCGCAGGAGGGCCGTTCGGCGCTGCTCGTCGAGGGAGGGGCTTTGCGCCGCGCGGTAGAGCAGGATCGTGCACTGCGTGGTGTCGAGAACGACGTGGCACTTGTCGCAGTCGGCGAGGTGGGCGTCGGCCGCCGCCCGGAGCGCGGGCGAGAGCGTCCCGTCGATGTAGTCCGAGAGGTGCCGGACGAGCTCGGCGCAGGTCACGCCCGGCCCTCCCGGCGCCCCGCGACGAACGCCGAGAGCCGCTCCCGGAGGCGGAGGCGCGCGCGGTGCAGGCGCACCTTGAGGTTCGTCTCGGTGACCGAGAGCGCTTCCGCGGCCTCCGCCGTGGAGAGGCCCTCGACGTCGCGGAGGAGAAAGGCGGCGCGCAGCGATGGCGCCAGCGAGGCCACCGCGTCCTCGAGCTCCCGGCGCGTCTCCGCGTCCCTCAGCATCTCCTCCGGCGAGAGGCGGAAGTCCACGAGCAGCGACGGCATCGGCACGTCCTCGTCGTCCTCCTCGGGCACCGCGACGACTCGCCTCTGGTCGCGCAGGCGGTCGATCGAGGCGTTGTAGGCCACCCGGTAGAGCCAGGTGGCGAGGCGCGAGCGTCCCTCGATCGCGTCGGCGCCCGCCAACAGCTTGAGGAACGCCTCCTGCACCACGTCCTCCGCGGCCGCGGGGTCTCCGGTCAGGCGCAAGGAGAGCCTGTACAGGCGGTCTCCCCACGCCTCGAAGAACCCGCCGAGGCAGCCGGGGTCGCCCCGCCGCATCGCCTCGAGGCAGGCGAGCTCGTCCGAGGCGGACGGGCCGGCCGCGGGGACGGGGCTGCCCACGTCCCCTACCGCAGGCGCTCGCCGAGGAAGCGCAGGCTCGCCTCGAGGCGCGAGCGGACGAACTCGTACCCGTGGTCCCCGGGGGGCAGCTCGAAGGCGTGGGGGACCTTGCGCTCGTCGAGAATGCGGTGCAGAGCGCGGTGGCCGGCGGCGAGGCCGTAGCGGTCCTCCGCACCGCAGTCGAGGAAGAGCGCGGGGGCGCTCGCCGGGTCGGCCGTCGCGGCGAGCCGCAGGGGGTCGTTGCGGGCCCACAGGTCCGCGTCGATCGGGCTGCCGAACACCTCGGTGAAAGCGGCCATGTGCCAGCGGCCGGCGCCCTGGTCCGCGGAGGGGATCGTCTCGAGGAGCATCGCGCTGTGCGTGGCGACGGCGGAGGCGAGGCCCGGGCTCGTGAACGCGATCCGCAGCGCCGCGTAGCCCCCCATCGAGACGCCGAGGAGGGCGCGTCGCTTCCGGCCGGGCACCACCCGCCAGGTCGACTCGACGTGGGCCACGAGGTCCTTCGTCACGAGGTCCTCGTATCGGCCGCCGGGGGCGTTCACGAAGAACGAGTTGCCGCCGTCGACGGCCACCACGAGGAAATCCGGCACCGCCCCGCCGTCGCGCAGCCGCGCGAGGATGGGCGCGAGCCCTCGCCTCTCCCAGAAGCCGGAGCGCTCGAAGAGGCCGTGCAGGGCGTAGACGACCGGATAGCGGCGCTCCCCGCTCGTCGCGTACGAGGGGGGCAGGTCCACGACGTAGCCGACCTCGCGGCCGAGCGCCTCCGAGCGGAAGCTGCCCGCGCGCACCTCGGCGGCGGCGGGACGGGCGGCGAGGGCGAGGATGGCGAGGAGGGAGAGAACCAGGATCGGGCGGGACATTCCCCGCATCTTACCCAAGCGCCGCCCCGAGGTGCGCCCGCACCTTCGCGAGGACGGCGTCGAAGGAGCGGGGGGTGAGCCGCCCGGTGAAGGTGTTCTGCTGCGAGACGTGGAACGAGCAGAACAGCCGCACCCCCTCGCCGAGGTCGTGGACGACCCCGTGGCCGAAGGCGAGTCCGCGGGGCACCGGCCGGCCCGTCTCGCGCAGCATCGCGAGGAAGCCGTCGAGTGCGATGCGCCCGAGGACGAGGACGGCCCGCACCTCCCGCAGGAGCCTCCACTCGCGGGCCAGGTACTCGCGGCAGCGGGCGAGCTCGTCCGGGGTGGGCTTGTTGCCCGGGGGCGCGCAGCGCCCGACCGGGGCCACGTAGCAGTCGACGAGGCGCAGGCCGTCGTCGCGGGACACCGACTCGGGCTGGTTCGCGAAACCGGCCCGGTGGAGCCCGGCGAACAGGAAGTCGCCCGAGCGGTCGCCGGTGAACACGCGCCCCGTGCGGTTGCCGCCGTGGGCGGCGGGCGCGAGGCCGACGACGAGGAGCCGCGCCCGGGGGTCGCCGAAGCCCGGCACCGGCCGCCCCCAGTACTCCTGGTCGCGGAAGCGCTTCACCTTCGTCCGCGCGACGTCGCGGCACCACCGCCGCAGGCGCGGGCAGCGCTCGCAGGCGACGACGTCGCGGCCGACCCGCGCCAGGCTGTCGCGCACGCCGGGAGGCTCAGCCCTCGGTGCCGGTGGCCTTCTCGGCCCCGGCGTCGGCCCTCGGCGCGGCGGCCGCGCTCTTCGCGGCGAGGCTCGCCTTGAGCGCCTCCATGAGGTCGATGATCTGCGCCTTCGGGGCCTCGGGGGCGGCGGTGATCTCCTGGCCCTCGATCTTCCGCTGGATCGCCTCGTGGTAGCGCTTGCGGACCTCGTCCTCGTAGTTCTCGGGGTGGAACTCGTCGGAAGCGATCTGCTCGACGAGCTGCACCGCCAGCTTGAGCTCGGGCTCCTTCAGCTCGGCGTCGTCGATCGGCACCTCGTCGATCGAGCGGACCTCGTCCTTGTAGAGCAGCTGCTGCATGACGAGGCCCCTCTCGACCGGGCGGATCATCACCAGGTACTGCTTGCCGCGCGCCGCCCACTTCGCGAGCGCCGCCCGCCCGGTCCGCTTCATCGCCTCGTTGAGGAGCTTGTAGGCCTTCTCTCCGCCCTTGTCCGGGCCGAGGTAGTACGCGCCGTCGAAGTAGACCGGGTCCACCTTCGCCGCGGGGACGAACTCGGTGATCTCGATCGCCTTCTGCGCCTCCTCGGCCATCGCCTTGAGCTCCTCGTCGGTGAAGCTGACGTACTGCTCCTTCGAGAACTCGTAGCCCTTCACCATCTGGTCGCGCGGCACGATCTCGTTGTCCTTGGGGCAGATGTACTGCTGCTTGAGGCGCGACTTGCACTTCGCGTGGAGAAGGTTGAACGAGACGGCGGAAGCCGACTCGCCGGCGGAGTACATCCGGATCGGGATCGACACCATCCCGAACGACAGGGTTCCGGTTCCGATGGACCTGGCGGGCATGACCGGATTCTAGCAGCCGGCCTGAACCCTTTGATCCACAAAGGCTTGGTGGTGCGCCCGCCACAACGCCTTGTGGGCGAGCGGGGCGCTCTCCCCAACCGAAAGGGGCCTTCGGGCTATGATGCCCCGGTGGGCGACGCTCCCCCGCGCGAGCTGCTGGTCGTCGGGGCCGGTCCGGCCGGCCTCGGTGTCGCGATCGCCGCCGCGCGCGCCGGCCTCGATTACGAGGTCCTCGAGAAGGGCGCGGTGGTCAACACGATCTACCGCTTTCCCCGCGGGATGACGTTCTTCACGACGCCCGAGCTGCTCGAGCTCGGCAACCTGCCCTTCGTCACGCCCCACGCGAAGCCCACGCGCGAGGAGGCCCTCAACTATTACCGGCGCGTGGCGGACACCCACCGCCTCGCGGTGTCGCTCGGCGAGCGGGCGGTCTCGGTCGGACGCGAGGGCTCGACGTTCGCCGTCGAGACCGCGGTCGACCGCCCGGGCACCGCCCCGCGCCGCCGCACGCGCCGGGCCCGCCACGTGGTCGTCGCGACCGGCACCTACGACCAGCCGAACCTCCTCGCCGTCCCCGGCGAGGACCTGCCGCACGTCTCGCACTACTTCGACGAGCCGCACCCGTTCCACCGGCGGCGCGTCGTGGTCGTCGGGGGCAGCAACTCCGCGGCCGAGGCGGCGCTCGCGCTCTTCCGCGCCGGCGCCCTCGTGACGCTCGTGCACCGCCGGGAGCGGCTCTCGGGGTCGATCAAGTACTGGGTGAAGCCCGACGTCGAGAACCGCATCGCGGAGGGCGCGATCGGCGCCCGCTTCGAGACGACCGTCGAGCGGATCACGCCGGAGGCGGTGGCGGTGCAGGGGCCCGGGAGCCGGGAGGAGATCCCGGCGGACGCCGTCTTCCTCCTGACCGGCTACCGCCCGGACGCCGGCGTCCTCGAGAGCGCGGGGGTGAGGCTCGACCCGCGCACGCTCCGGCCCGAGCACGACCCGTCGACCCTGGAGACGAACGTCCCCGGCCTCTTCGTGGCGGGAACGATCGTCTCGGGCGGCGACGGCAACCGCGTCTTCATCGAGAACGGCCGCTTCCACGGCACGACCGTGGTGAAGACGATCCTCGCCCGCGTGGGTCGAGCCTAGGAGCCCGCGGCCCGGTCGGCCCCGCCCCGGAGGATCCGCGCGAAGAGGGCCTCCGTCTCGGTCGAGGGCGAGACGCCCAGCTCTTCTCGCAGGAGCCCCCGCAGCCGGTGGAAGGCCGAGAGAGCTTCCGGCCGGTTCCCGAGCGCATCGTGCCCGCGCATCAACGCGCGCCACGAGGGCTCGCGCAGCGGGTCGAGCTTCAGGGCCTCGTGCGCCGCCTCCACCACGAGCGCGAGCTGCCCGATGGCGAGCGCCACCTCGGCGTACCCGTCGAGGGCACGGACGAGCAGGCGCTCGAGGTCGCGGCGACGCTCCTCGACCCAGGCGCCGTCCTCCCCGGCGAGGAAGCCGCGGCGGGCCACGGTCACCGCCACGTTGAAGGCGCCCCACGCCGCGGGCGGGCTCCCGCGGCGCAGGGCGCCCTCGCCTTCGTCGAGCGCGGCGCGAGCCGCCTCCACGTCGATCCACGCGTCCCTCGGCAGCTCGAGCTGGTAGCATCCGAACTGGCCGTGGATGGCGGGGGGGGCGGGCGCCCCTCGGGGCGAGACCCGCGGTGAAGGGACGGAGCTTGCTCACGAGGGCCTTGAGCGACGTCTCCCACGAGGGCGGAGCGTCAGCGGGCCACAGCAGCTCGGCGAGCTCGTCGCGCGGGACCGGCCGGCCTCGCTCGCACGCAAGGAACGTCAGCAGGAGCCGTGCCTGCCGGCTGGGCAGGTCGCGCTCGGTCAGGAGCTTCTCTGCCCACTCGGCGCGGAGGGGCCCTGCGAGGTACAGCCTCAGGCGTGGAGCGGGCCCGGCGACGCCAACCATTCGCCAACCTTCCTGCGACGGGATGCCGGGATTATAGGAGGCACCATGACGGAGAGGGAAGACGGTGTGCGGAAGGTGGTCCAGTGCCCCTGCGGCTTCGTCGTCGAGGCCGACGGCGACCAGGCGCTGGTTCGCCGCGCCCAGGACCACGCCCGGAGGGAGCACGGCATGGAGCTGACCCCCGACCAGGTCCTGGCCATGGCGCGCCCCGCCTGACCTCCCGCGAGAGGAGGACGAGATGGGAAAGCTGCTGCGGTGCGGGGACCTGGTGAAGGGCTGCTCGTTCGAAGCGCGAGGCACGGAGGAGGAGATCCTCCAGAAGGCCGGTCCCCATGCCAGGGAGGCCCACGGGATGGAGGTCTCGCCCGAGCTCGTCGCGGCCGTCCGGGGCGCGATCCGGGACGAGGCCGCGAGCGTCTAACGAGCCTGCGCGGAGAGGGCGGTCAGTCCGCCGTCGACCAGTAGAGCGCGTTGAAGAGGAACGGGAACGTGCCCGGCGTCTGCGCCCGGTGCTGCGCGCGGAAGCCGAGGAGGACGACCTTCCCCTTCCCGTAGGTGAGGGCCACCGCCGCCGCCTTGCGCCGGATGGCCTCCTCGCCGCGGATCCATCCGGAGAGCAGCACGTCCTGGCGGTCGGACGGGTAGGTGGCGAGGACCCGCCGCTCCATGTCGGGGCCGGGCACGCTCGTCTCGAAGGCCAGGGCCTCGTCCTGGAACACCGCCACCTCCGACGGCAGGCCGGCGGTCACCGGGTGCCCGGCGGCCACCTCGGCCCGCAGGAGCGAGCCGGCGATCGCGAAGCCCTCGGCGCGCGCGAGGCCGTTGCGCACCGGCAGCGCGAGCTCGTCGATCACGTACTCGGTGGCGGAGGACAGGGCCACCAGCGTCCCGCCGTTCTCGACGAAGCCCTTGAGCGCCGCGGCGCCCTCCTTTTCGAGGCCTCCCGCGTACTCGGCCGGCAGCTCGGGGAAGTAGCGCATCGCCCCCTCGTCCCGCTTCGGCCTCCCGGTGGCGATCACCTCCTTCGACACGTCGGGCACCACGATCGCGTCGAAGGAAGCGTTCAGGGCTCCCTTCCGCACCGCCTTGTTGTCCAGGGTCCTCGGCTCGAAGCCGTACTGCTCGAGGACGAACCGCGTCCAGCCCTCGTCCATCGAGGCGGTCCACGGCTTGTAGAGGCCGACCCGGGGTGCGCGCAGCGGGACCGCTCCCGGCGGAACCGCGGGGAGCGGTGTCCACGACTGTCCGGCCACGGCCTTCGGGGCGGCGGCCCGGGCGGCGGCGCCGTCGAGGAACACCGTGCCCGCCGGCCACTCGCGCCCGCCGCCGCTCACCGCGGCTCGCGCGATCCGTGCGCTCCCGCCACGGAGGCCGGCGTTGACGAGCCGCGCCGTCTCCGGGCTGCCGGGGAGGAGGGCGAACACCGCGCCCTCCGTCGGCAGGGCGGGCGCGGCCGCCGTCCAGGCCCCCAGCCCCGCCGGCCGCGTCGTCCGCTCCACCGAGACGCCCATCATGAGCGGCAGCGTCCAGGCCGAGACGTCGTAGGGCCGCACGATGTCCTTGCCGGGGACGAGCCGCGTCTCCGGGTAGCGCTGCGGCGTCAGCAGCTCGTTCACGAAGCGACCGTAGGGCTGGGCGAGGGGAACGTACACGTCGCCGTTCGGGGCCGCCTCGAGCTCGACCCCGTGCTCGGCGAGGAGCGCCGCGAGCCGCGCCGCGCCGGCCGCGTCGCGCTGGGCGGCCGGGATGCGGAAGGCGTCGGTCGGGGAGAAGGTCGAGATCGCCGCCCGGGCCCGGACGAGCGCGTTCCTCAGGAAGTCGGCCCGCCGCTCCGCGCACGTCTCGAGGATCGCGTCGGAGGCGATCCTCTGGTGGTCCATGATGTCCCGCAGGCGCCACTCCCCGCCCGGCCAGGGGTTCGGGAAGTTCGTCTGCGTGCCGTACTCGACGAGGCCCTTGCTCCCGCCCTGAAGCTCGTTTCTCTCGATCCTCACCGGCGTCGCGAAGCGGGCGGAGGCCACCTCGGTGAGGAGCCCCGAGACGTTCTTCCACCACGCGGTGTTCTTCGTCCCGCCCGGCCAGTAGGCGTCGAAGGCGTAGCCGTAGATGACGCCGCTCTTGCCGGCCTGCTCGAGGCGGAAGGCCATGTTCGCGCCGATCAGGTTGACGTCGCGCCACACCAGCGGGTGGATGTCGGGGTCCACCGGCTCCGCGTAGGGCGGCACGAACATCCGCGGCCCGCTCGCCCCCATCTGGTGCTCGTCGAGCCAGACCTGCGGGAACCACTCGTGGTAGACGGCGCGGGAGACGGCCCGCGTCTCCTTCTGGGTCAGCATGAACCAGTCGCGGTTGTTGTCGTGGCCGACGTAGTGGTGGTAGAGCCACGGCATCCGCCCTCCCTCGTAGCGGGTGCCGAGGTTCTTCCGGTACCACTCGGTCTCCATCATCAGGCCGTCGGGGTTGAGCGACGGCACCAGGAGCAGGACGACCTGGTCGAGGCGGCGCCGGGTCTCCGCGTCCTGCGCGGTGGCGAGCGCGTGCGCCCACTCCATCGCCATCTGCGCGGCCCCGAGCTCGGTCGAGTGGATGTTGCAGGTCACGAGGAGGACCACCTTCCCCTCGGCGACGAGCGCGTCCGCCTCCGCGTCGGAGAGCCCCCGCGGGTCGGCGATCCGGCGGGCGATCTCCTGCAGGCGCCTCTTGTTCGCGAGGTTCGCTTCGGACGAGATGGCGGCGAGGAACAAGTCCTCGCCGAGCGTCGTCTGGCCGAGGACCTCCACCTCGACCCGGGCCGAGGCGGCGTCGAGCGCCCGGAAGTAGGCGAGGATCTGCCGGTAATCGGCCACCGTGCGGTCGGCCCCGACCGTGATCCCGAGGAACGAGGAGGGTGACGGCACGGCCGCGGCGGACCCCGCGGCGGAGAGAAGGACGGCGAGAACGGCGGCAGCGCACGCGAGGCGGGGCATGGGCGGACCTCCGCGCGGCGTTATACCATCGCCGGCCTCAGCGCGCCGGGAGGAGGGCCCGCCCGTCGCCCTCCGTGAAGAAGCGGGCGAGAGCCGCGGCCGCGACGCGGTGGCCCTCGTCGCTCAGGTGGAAGCGGCCGAGGAGGAAGAGGGCCTCCGCCGAAGAAGGCCCGCCGGGCGTGCGTCGGGCCGCGGCGGCGAAGGCGGGGGTGAGATCGGCGACGGGAATGCCGAGGCGAGAGGCGACCGCTCCCAGGCGGCGGGACGGCTCCTCTCGGTCGACGCAGAGCCCGGCCTCCGCCGCGCGTCTCGCGAGCTCCGCCCACAGCGCGTCGTCGACCTGCTCGGCGCACGGGATGACCGCGAGGGCGAACCGCGCGCCCGTCGCCTCCACCTCGTCCCGGAAGGCGCGGAGGAGGGCGGCGGTGAGCGCCCACGCGTGCTCGACGTCCGGGCCCCCGTCGCGCGCGAAGGCGAGCTGGCCCGGCTCGATCCCGCTCGCCCGCGCGGACGCGCGCAGCCTCCGCGTCGCCACCTTCTGCCACACGTAGAGCCGGCTGTGCCGGTCGAGCCAGCGCGTGAGGGCGGGCGTCGGGGACGGCATCTCTCCCGCGACCAGCCGGCCCGAGGCGTCGACGTCGAAGTACACGCGAGGCGCCCGGGTGAGGCGGACGCTGTTGTCGCCGAGGTCGTTGCCGGTGAAGAAGGCGAGGAGGACCACGTCGGGGGCGTACGCCGAGACGACGGTCCGCCAGGTGACCAGCTCGCTCCCCGTGCTCGCGCTCGAGACGCCGAAGTTCAGGACCTCGACCGGCCGACCGGGGAGAGCGCCCGCGAGCGCCTCCTCGAGCCGGGCCACGAAGCGCCGGCTCTGCTCCGTCGCCACCGCCGCGGTCATCGAGTCGCCGATCACGGCCACGCGGAGCAGGCCCTTCGCCTTCGCCCTCGTCCGGTCCGGCCCCGGGAAGCCGTCCGCGTTGATGAACAGATCGACCTCGCGGCCCGCTTCGTCGACGAACACCCGCCCCCGGAACCCGGGCGTGAAGCGCTTCCCGACCACCGGGTCGGTCACGAGCAGGGCGGGACCGATGGGGGAGACGAAGCGCACGAGCCCCTCGCCCAGCAGGAGTGCGGCGGCGATCCCGGCGGCGGCGAGGCCGAGGCTCCCGGCCCGGTGACGGCCGGGGCGTCGGACGGCGCGGGCCACGGGGTGACCTCGGGCTACGCCGCGCGGGCGGCCGCCCGCCACACGGACGCGAGCCCGAGGAGGTAGAGGCCCGCCGCCACCAGCAGCGCGGCGTCGAAGCCGACGAGCATGGCGAGCGCCACCGCCCCCACCGAGCCGAGCACGGAGGCCGCGCCGTTCAGCCCCCAGGCCCAGGGGATGAGCTCGGGGTCGCGGGAGCGCAGCAGCCGGATGCCCGTCGGCATCGGCATGCCCATGGCGAGGCCGAGGGGGGCGAGGGCGAGGACGGTCACCAGGATGCGCCACGCCGTGTCGAGGTGGACGAGCGCGTAGAAGAGCGGGGAGAGCGTGAGGACGACGAGGACGACGAGCCCGGCCACGGCCAGCAGAACCCACCGCAGGTGCCGGGCGAGACGGACCTCGCCCAGCCGGCCGCTGAGAGCGCTGCCGATCCCGCTCGACAGCAGGAGGGCGAACAGCACCACGGTGAGCGCGTAGGCGGGGTGGCCGAGGAAGAGGACGCACTTCTGGATGAGGACGATCTCGGCCACGATGAAGCCGGCCCCCAGGCAGGCGAAGTAGAGGAGGAAGGCCAGCCGACCCCCGCGGGGCGCCTCGGCCAGCCGGCCGCGGACGAGCAGGAGCGGCCCGAGGATGAAGGCGACCACGACGAGGGCGCTGATCCCCACGAGGCCGAAGAGGACGAGCGTCCCCAGGTTCGTGCGCCGCCACTCCCCCCGCGTCCACTGTCGCGAGACCACGTGGCGGGGCCGCACGGTCTGGAAGAAGAACGGGCTGTCGTCGGTGGGCGGGCTGATGTCGCTCTCGTGGCGGTCCCAGACCGAGGCGGGGTCGCTCGCGGTCACCAGCCGCGTCAGGTCCCCCGGGGGGCGGGTCCTCGGCGTGTAGAGCACCTCGAGCGACAGACGCCGGGCGTACGCCTCGGCACGCTCGGCCTCCTCGTCCGTGAACGGCGAGGCCTTCACGAGCACGTTGGCGGTGGTGAGGGGCATCCCCTCGTGGGGGCCGCGCACCACGATCACGTGGCGGGAAGCGTCCGCTGTCCCGCGACGGGCGAGCGCCACCCGGGCGAGGGACACGAGGCGCAGGAGCTGGTCGGGAGGGGTCTGGTGCCAGCGGACCATGCTCAGCACGCCGCCGGGGGCGAGGCGCTCGAGGTACTCGGAGAACGCCTCGACCGTGTAGAGGTTGTTCTCGCTCAGGGCGAAGGCTCCCGCCGCGGTCGCCGCCCACGTGTCGACCATCGAGGCCACCACGAGGTCGTAGCTCTCGCGGGAGCGGCGGAGGAAGCTGCGCCCGTCGTCGACGACGAGGCGCACCCCGGGCTGCTCGTAGAGGCGCCCGGAGTAGGAGAGGAAGGGCTCGGCGCTCATGACGTCGCGCGCGATCAGCGGGTTGAGCTCCACCCCCGTGACCTCTCGCGCGCCGTGCAGCCGCGCGAGGATGACGTCCTGGCCCCCGCCGGGGCCGATCACGAGCACGCGCGGCCGCTCCGCCACCTGGTAGGCGAGGCCCTCGATCCGGTCGCGCAGGCCGCGGTGCCGCTCGAGGTCGTCCCCGGCCCGGCGGAGGATGGTGGCCGCGTCGGAGTCGATGAAGATGAGCAGCTCGTCCGGGTCCTCGGTCTTCGTCACCGTCACCCGCGAGAACGAGTTCCAGCGCGAGAAGACGACCGAATCCTCGGAGAGGCCCTTCGACTCGCGCAGCGCGATCCTGCCCGTCGCGTGGTTCCACGCGGTGAGGGCGAGGCCGAGGCCGAGGAGGGGGAGGAGCCAGGTCCGGCGGCTCATCAGAAAGCCGCCGGCCAGCGACAGGGCGGCGACGAGGAGGACGGTGTCGATCGCCCCGAGGGTGCCGAGCAGCGGCACGAGGGCCACGCAGCCGAGGGCGGCGCCTGCGAGGTCGAAGAGGTAGAGGCGGCTGATCCGGGCGGACCAGGCGGTGATCGCGAGGGTGATCGCGGACCCCGAGAAGAAGAAGGGCAGCGCCGCCGCCCCGTAGATCCAGGCGAGCGAGGCGAGGGTCGAGAGCCCGGGGGCTGCGGGCGAGAGCGGGTGCGAGAGGACCACGAGGAGGGCGGCCACGGTGCTGAGGGCGAACAGCGCGGTCGCGGCGGCGAGGAGCCGTGCCGTGCGCTCCTCGTCGAGCCGAGGCCGTGCCACGTAGAGCGCCACCCCGCTCGCCCCCGAGCCGAACAGGGCGAGGGAGATCGCGAGGAACGCGAAGTGGTAGAACATCGTGGCCGAGAAGAGCCTCGTCAGGGTGAGCTCCAGCACCAGGGTGCAGAGGCTCACCAGGGCCACGCCGAGGAAGCGGAGGCTGACGCGCGAGTCCAAGGGGGGCATTCTACCGTCCGCGCTGTGTCAGAATCTCGGGAGGATGCCCGCCGAGACCGAGTACCGAGACGAGACGCGTACCCCCACGCGCGAGGAGATCGACCGCACGCCGGGCCCTCTCCTGCTGGAGTTCGGGACGCCGTGGTGCGGTCACTGCCGCGCCCTCGCTCCCCGTGTCGCCGAGCGCCTCGCGGAGCGCCCCGAGGTGAGGCACGTCAAGGTCGAGGACGGGCCCGGCCGGGCCCTCGGGCGCTCGTTCGGCGTCCGGACGTGGCCGAACCTCGTCTTCCTGAGGGACGGGCGGATCGTCCGCCAGCTCGCGCGGCCCGGCCACGACGCGCTCGACGAGGCCTTCCACGCCCTCGTCGGTTGACCGCGCGGGCGCGCATGGCCGACGAGCGGGAGCGGGACGGGGCGCAGGGCGGGCGCCTCGAGGCCTACCGGGCGAAGCGCTCGGCCGACCGCACGCCGGAGCCCTTCGGCGGCGAGGAGGCGACGGTCTCTCCCGAGGCGGCCGAGGCCCCTCCCGCCGAGCCCGCCCGCGGCCCCGCGTGGGCGCGGCCGCGCCTGTTCTGCGTCCAGAAGCACGCCGCGACGCGCCTGCACTACGACTTCCGCATCGAGATCGGGGGCGTCCTGCGCTCGTGGGCGGTGCCGCGCGGCCCCTCGCTCGACCCGAGCGAGAAGCGCATGGCGGTCGAGGTCGAGGACCACCCGGTCGAGTACGCCGATTTCGAGGGGATCATCCCCGAGGGGAACTACGGCGCGGGCGAGGTCATCGTCTGGGACAAGGGCCTGTGGGTGGCCCTCGAGGACCCCGAGGACACGCTCCCGCGGGGCAAGCTCACCTTCGAGCTGCGCGGCTACAAGCTCCGGGGGGCCTGGCACCTGTTCCGCACGAAGGGCAGGGGCCGGGAGGCCTCGAAGGAGTGGATGCTGGTCAAGCGCGTCGACGGCTGGGCGAGCGCGAGCCGCGTCCTGCCGCAGGAGTCGATCTACTCCGGCCTCACCCTCGAGGAGATCCGCACGGGCGGCGCGCGGGCGGCGGCCCTGCGCGAGGAGCTCGAGCGCTCAGGAGCGCTTCGCCGGGAGGTCCGCGCCCGCGACGTGAAGCCGATGCTGGCGGAGACGGCCGAGAAGGCGTTCACCGACCCCGCATGGCTCTTCGAGCTGAAGTACGACGGCTACCGCGTCCTCGCCGGCCGGGAGGCCGGCCGGCCCCACCTCGTCTACCGCCGGGGCGGCGACGCGACGCCGCTCTACCCCGAGGTCGCGCGCGGTCTCTCCGCCCTGCCCTACGGCGACCTCGTCCTCGACGGAGAGCTCGTCGTGCTCGACGAGGAGGGCCGGCCGAGCTTCCAGCGCCTGCAGCGCCGTGCCCAGCAGCGGCGAACGGCCGACGTCCAGCGCGGTGCTTTGGAGACGCCGGCGACCTACTACGCCTTCGACCTCCTCGGCTTCGAGGGCTTCGACCTGCGGCCCCTTCCCCTCGTCGAGAGAAAGCGAATGCTGCGCTCGCTCCTCCCGCGCGCGGGGCCGCTGCGCTACCTCGACCACGTGGGCGAGCAGGGCGAGGCCTTCTACGCCGAGGTCTCGCGGATGGGGCTCGAGGGCCTCGTCGCGAAGAGGGCCGACTCACCCTACTGCGCGGGCCGCTCGCCGCACTGGCGGAAGCTGCGGACCGAGCGCACCGACGACTTCGTCGTGGTCGGGTTCACCGAGCCGCAGGGGGGAAGGGTCGGCTTCGGGGCGCTCCACCTCGCGGCCTGGGACGCCGGCACGCTCGTCTACTGCGGCCGCGCGGGCAGCGGCTTCTCCGAGGAGCAGCTCGTCGCGCTGCGCGGGGCGCTCGAGGGGGAGCGGCGCGAGACGCCCGCCTGCCAGGGCCCGCTGCCGAGCGACCGCGCTCACGTGTGGGTCGAGCCGCGGCTCGTGGCCGAGGTGCGCTACCTCGCGTGGACCGAAGAGGGCCTGCTCCGCCAGCCGGTCTTCGTGAGGCTGAGGGACGACAAGCCGCCCGAGGAGTGCGCGGTGCCGAAGGGGCGGGGGGGGGCGGCCTTCGAGGAGGCTCTCCCGAAGGGCCTCTCCGCCCCCGACGCGGCCGAGGCGCCTCGAGGCACGGAGAGGACGGTCCCCTTCACCAACCTCGCGAAGGTCTTCTGGCCCGACGAGGGATACACCAAGGGCGACCTCGTCGAGTACTACCGGGCGATCTCGCCCTGGCTTCTGCCGTACCTGAGGGACCGGCTGCTCGTCCTCACACGCTTCCCCGACGGGATCGAGGGCAAGAGCTTCTTCCAGAAGGACGCCCCCGGCTTCGCCCCCGGCTGGGTGCGCCTCGAGCGGGTGTGGAGCGAGAGCGCCCGGCGCGAGATCGACTACTTCGTGGCCGGCGACGTCGAGTCGCTCCTCTACGTCGCGAACCTCGGCACGATCCCGCTCCACGTGTGGGCGAGCCGCACCACCGACCTCGCCCACCCCGACTGGTGCATCCTCGATCTCGACCCCAAGACCGCGCCCTTCCTCCACGTCGTCGAGGTCGCCCGCGGCGTGCGCGACCTCGCCGAGGAGATCGGCCTCCCGGCGTACGTGAAGACGTCCGGGTCCACCGGCCTCCACGTCCTCGTGCCCCTCGGCGGCCTGCTCACGTTCGAGCAGTGCCGGCAGCTCGGCGAGCTCCTCGCGCGGGTCGTCGCCGGCCGGCTCCCCGACATCGCCACGACCATCCGGCTCCCGAACGACCGGGGCGGCCGCGTGTACGTGGACTACCTCCAGAACGGCCACGGCAAGCTGCTCGCCGCGCCGTTCACCGCCCGCCCCGTCCCCGGCGCCCTGTGCTCGGCGCCTCTCCTCTGGGACGAGGTCGACGAGACGCTCGACCCCCGGCGCTTCACGATCCGGACCCTGCCCGAGCGCATGTCGGTCTTCGGCCGCGACCCGCTCGCCCCCGTCCTGACGGAGAAGCCCGACCTCGTGACCGCGCTGGCGAGGCTTCAGGCGCGGCTCTAGCTCAGCCCGACGACCGTGATGTCGACCGCCCGGCGGCGCCCGTCGGCCGGCTGCCACTGCACGAGGATCGGGCTCTGGTACTGCCCGCGCACGAGGCGGGGCCGGTCGAGCTCCTCGTCGCGCGCGGCGAGGAAGGTGACCCGCCGCGAGCGCAGGAGCCGGCGGGCGGGCACGGACATGAGCCTCGCCATCGCCCGCTCGAAGACCGAGTGGTCCCAGCGCAGCGCCTCCATCATCGAGTTGAGCAGGCGGGGCACGTCGTACTTCGCGTAGTTGAGGGTCTTGGTCGGGATCGAGAGCGGGTCGTCGAGCATGTGGCGCCCGCGCTGCGCGGCGAACCGCAGGGGGTCCTTCAGGACCTCCACCAGGTCGTGCCGCATGAGCATGGTCTCGTACTCGTTGACGGTGAGCCCCACGTTGCGCTCGGCGGCGGCGAGCGAGATGTCGACGCGTCCTCTCTCGAGGCCGGACGCGGCGAGCAGCTCCTGGATGCGGTCGACGAGGCCCAGCTTCGCCTCGGCGAGGTTCACGGAGTCGATCGGGTGGTGCGACACCGGCACCGTGAAGCGCTCGCGGGCGACCACCCGCTCCTCGTCGTAGGCCACGACGGTGGTCTGCCGCTGGCGCCGCGCGTGCCCGTTCGTCCCGTCGAGGTCGATGAAGTACACGGGCGCGAGCGGGTCGTTGCGGTAGGTGACGCAGTTGCGCATCCCGGAGCCGATGAAGGTGAGGTGGGAGTCGGCGTTCTTCGGCTCGACCTCCTTCTGCTCCTCGGTGAGCTCGGAGCGCAGCTCCATCTGGTCGTGCCGGTACTCGGCCTCCGGCGGGAAGAGCGTGTGCCAGGCGTCGAAGAACTGCGCGAGCCGGCCGCGGTGGTGGTGCATCCGCCCGGCCAGGCTCTGGTCGAGGTAGCCGGCGGTCGTGTGCAGCGAGCAGTAGAGCGTCTTGCGGTACCGCCTCAGGAGGTCCCCGGCCTCGGCGGCGATCTTCTCGTTGACGTCGATCGCCTCGAAGCGCCGGCTGGGGCACAACGTGAGATGGAGCTCGGTGGCCATTGGCGCCAACCCCTATTTCTAGCACAGATCCCGCCCCCGTGCCCCCGTGCTATCGTGCGCGGAGGAGGCGATAGATCCATGCTCCGCAAGGCTTTGCCCGTCCTCGCGGCGACTGCCGCCCTGTGCGTCCCCGCCGGCGCCGAGACCCTCGAAGAGGTGCTCGAGCGCAGCTTCGCGGCGCGCGGCGGCCTCGATCGCCTCAACGCCGTCCGGTCGGTCCGGATGAGCGGCCGCGTGAGGGCGGCCGGACGCGAGCAGAAGGTCCTCATCGAGGTGAAGCGGCCCTCCCGGATCCGGGTCGAGGCGACGGGGGACGACGGACGATCGGTCCAGGCCTTCGACGGGACGACGGCCTGGGGCATCCCCCCGGGGCAGAAGAGGGCGCAGGCGCTTCCTCCCGAGGCGGCCCGCGGGATGGCCGACGAGTTCGACATCGACGGCCCCCTGGTCGACTGGCGGACGAAGGGCCACCGGGTGGAGCTGGTGGGCAAGTCCTCTGACGGCGCGGCCTGGCAGGTGCGGGTCGTCCGCAAATCGGGCGCGGTGGAGGACCACTTCCTCGACGCCGCCTCCGCCCTGCCCGTACGCATCGTGACGAGGCGTCGGGTCCAGGGCGTCGAGGTCGAGGGAGAGAGCGTCCTCTCGGACTACCGCGAGGTCGGGCGCATCCTCTGGCCCTTCTCGATCCGCAGCGGCCCGCGGGGCAGAGCGGACCAACAGCAGGCGCTCACGGTGGAGAAGCTCGAGGTCGACCCCGAGATCCCCGACGAGCGCTTCGCGATGCCGGGCCGGTGAGGCCCGCTCACGGACGCGGCCGCGCCTCCACGGCCCACGGCTCGAGCCGCGCCCCGAATCGCACGAGGACCTCGTAGCGCGGCGCGGCCGGGCCGCGCTGCCGCAGGGCCGGGACACCGGCCGCCACGTCTTTCGGCACGTGCACCTGCGAGAGGCGGAGCTGCCGGATGCGGCCGAAGACGACGCCGTCACGCCAGCCCGGCGACACGACGGCGGGGAGGATCAGTTGGCGGCCACGCTCGGGGTGGAGCCGGCGCAGCGCGGCGGGGTCGGTCCCCGCGTCGATGGGCACCAGGCGGCTCGCCGTCTCGCGCGGGCTCTCCGGCGGCCCGGACGGGGGCGCCGGCGCGGGGGGCTGCGCCTCGCGGGCCTCGAGCCAGCGGGCGAAGGCCTCTCCGTCCAGCTCCAGCACCACGTACGCCTCCCGCGGCACCACCCGGGCATAGTGCGACGCCGCGTCCGGCGCGTCCGCGGGGTGTCCGCAGTCGAAGCCGAGCGACTCGAGCTTCGAGCGGTCGAACCACGGCCAGTCCGCTTTCGACCCCGGCAGGGAGCGCGCCCACTCGAGCCGCAGGAACACCCCGGCGCCCTCGTCCGTCCACGGCGCCCGCGGCAGCTCGCGCTCCGTGAGCCACAGCTCGGCCTCGGGCTCTGCGGAGCGGTTGCGGGCGACCCCGGCGAGGGCGACGAGGTTCGTGAGGACCACCACCGCCCCCGCGAGGAGAGGACCCGCGCGCCTCACGACGGCCTCCCCGGGGCGGCCGCGCGGAGGCGTCGCAGGGCCGCGAGCATCCCGACCGCGAGGACGCCGATCACGAGGAAGAAGAGCCAGCGCGGCATGAAGTCCCACCACCAGTCGAAGAAGCGGGCGAGCAGGAGGACCACCAGGAACGCCGTCCCCGCGATCTCGACCTCGCGCCACCCCCGGCGCGCGCCGCCGAGGATCGCGGCCGCGGCGAGGGCCACGCTCAGGACCTGGTAGCCGATCTCCACGCCGTGCTGGGGGAAGGGCAGGTAGCTCGCCTCGCCCCAGTTGGAGACCACGAAGAGGGCGAGGAAGAGCACGGCGAGGCCGCTTCCGCGCAGGAGCGGGGAGAAGCCGGGGCGCGAGCGGGAGGCGGGCAGCGCCGCGAGAGCGAAGGCGAGGGCCGCGGGCAGGATGAGGTTCTCCGGTCGCTCGACGAGGAAGTCCCAGGGACAGTGCATCGCGTCCGCCACCTGCGCGGAGAAGAACACCGTCAGGCCGACGACGCCCGCCAGGAGCAGGAGACGCAGGCCGTAGGCATAGGCCAGCGCGAGCGCGAACAGCGACCACGCGAGGAACGCGTTCGGCGAGGGGCGGAGGTCGAAAGTCGCGGCGAGCACGTTCAGGTCGAGCACGAACGAAGCCACCGCCACGAGTCCCAGGATGCCCGTCACGTACAGCGTGCGCTCCCGCCGTGCCGCGGCCTCCATCCCCGCCACCGCGAGGAGGGGGGCGGACCCGAGGAGCACGACCTGGCCCCACGCCGGCAGCTCCGCCCAGAAGCGGCCGAAGAAGAAGTAGACGGCGGCGGAGAGGGCGATCGCGCCGAGGAGCGAGGCGATCCGCATCCCGAGGGACAGCCGCCGCTCGGCGTCGGTCTCGTCCACGTCGAAGCGGGCGGCGAGGTCCGCCACGGCCTGGTCGTGGTGGCGCCGAAGCCTCTCCCGCTCCTCCGCGTCGAGGGCGAGCACCCCGAGGCGCTCGAGCGCGGCCAGCTCCTCCCGGAAGGCCCGGATCCGGTCCACGCGCCGCTGGGCGTCCTCGCGGGTCGCGATCCGGTCGTCCTCGGCCATCCCCGCCACCGCGCGAGTATGGGAGGGCGGGATCGGGCGGGTCAAGGCGAAGTCTTGGTATGCTGGGGCGCCCGGGCGGCTCGCCCGGAGGAGGCCCGCGTGATCCCCAGCCTGAAGCAGTTCGAAGTCTGGTTCGTGACCGGCAGCCAGCACCTCTACGGACCCGAGACCCTGAAGCAGGTCGCGGCGAACTCGCAGAAGATCGCCGCCGCTCTCGACCGCTCGAAGCACGTGCCGTGCCGGGTCGTCTTCAAGCCGGTGGTGAAGACGCCCGACGAGATCTCGGCTCTCCTCGCGGAGGCGAACGGAGCGAAGACGTGCGTCGGCCTCGTCCTGTGGATGCACACGTTCTCGCCGGCCAAGATGTGGATCGCGGGCCTCCTCTCGCTGCAGAAGCCCTGGCTGCACCTGCACACGCAGTTCAACCGGGACCTGCCGTGGGGCTCGATCGACATGGACTTCATGAACCTGAACCAGGCCGCCCACGGCGACCGCGAGTTCGGCTTCATCGGCACGCGGCTGCGGCTCGACCGCAAGGTGGTCGTCGGCCACTGGCAGGACGCGCTCGTCCAGGAGCGCATCGGCGCGTGGACGCGCGCCGCCTGCGGCTGGGCGGAGACGCGGCGGATCAAGGTGGCCCGCTTCGGCGACAACATGCGCGAGGTGGCGGTCACCGAGGGGAACAAGGTCTCCGCCCAGCGGCAGCTCGGCTACTCGGTGAGCGGCTTCGGCGTGGGCGACCTCGTGGCCGAGATCGCGAAGGTGAAGGAGGCCGCGGTCGACGCGATCGTCGACGAGTGCAAGAAGCGCTACGCGGTGAAGGTGGCCCCCTCGGCTCTCAGCAGCCTGCGCGAGCAGGCCCGCATCGAGGCGGGGCTGCGCTCCTTCCTCGAGAAGGGGGGCTTCTCCGCGTTCACCACGACGTTCGAGGACCTGCACGGCCTGCCCCAGCTTCCCGGCCTCGCCGTCCAGAGGCTGATGGCCGAGGGTTACGGCTTCGGCGCGGAGGGCGACTGGAAGACGGCCGCCCTCATCCGCGCGATGAAGGTGATGGCGAGCGGCCTCCCCGGCGGCACCTCCTTCATGGAGGACTACACCTACCACCTCGACCCGAGGCGGCCGAAGGTCCTCGGCGCCCACATGCTCGAGGTCTGCGCCTCGATCGCCGCGGGCAAGCCCTCCCTCGAGGTCCACCCGCTCGGGATCGGCGGGAAGAAGGACCCGGCCCGGCTCGTCTTCGACGTGGCGAAGGGCCCGGCCCTCAACGCCTCCCTGATCGACCTCGGCAACCGCTTCCGCCTTCTCGTGAACACCGTCGACGTCGTGAAGCCCGACGCGCCGCTGCGGAAGCTGCCCACCGCCCGGGCGGTGTGGGTGCCCCGACCGAGCCTCCCGGTCGCCGCGGCGGCCTGGATTCACGCGGGCGGCGCCCACCACACCGCGTTCACGCAGGCCCTCACCGCCGAGCACCTCGAGGACTACGCCACGATGGCGGGCGTCGAGCTCGTCCTGATCGACGAGACGACGTCGATCCGGCAGCTCCAGAAGGAGCTGCGCTGGAACGAGGCCTACTACCACCTCGCGAAGGGGATCTGACCCGTCGTCGATGGCGATCCGCATCTTCGTCACCGGCGGGACGTTCGACAAGACCTACGACGAGATCACGGGCAGCCTCCGCTTCGAGGACACCCACGTGCCGGAGATGCTCCGGCTCGGCCGCTGCCGGCTCGACGTCGCGGTGCGGACGCTCATGATGGTCGACAGCCTGGAGATGACCGACGCCGACCGGGAGGTGATCCTCCAGAACTGCCGCGCCGCGGCCGAGGAGCGCATCGTGGTGACCCACGGGACCGACACCATGACCGACACCGCGCGCGTGCTCGGCGAGGCCGGCCTCGCGAAGACGATCGTGCTCACCGGGGCCATGGTGCCCTACGCGTTCGGCAGCTCGGACGGCCTCTTCAACCTCGGCAGCGCGCTGTCCTTCGTCCAGGCCCTGCCCCACGGGGTCTACGTGGCGATGAACGGCCGCTGCTTCCCCTGGAACGACGTGGTCAAGAACCGCGCGCTCGGGATCTTCGAGCCCCGCGGGACGGGAGACAGGACGTGAGACATCCCCTGCGGGCCCTCGCCGCCGCCGCCGTCGTCCTCGCCGCCGGTGCGCCCGCCCGGGCGCAGTCCGTCCAGGTCACGCCGTTCGCCTCCTGGGCCTACGGCGGCTCGGTGCGGGACACGGTCCTCGACGAGAGCCGCTCGTTCGAGGCCTCGCTCGCCTACGGGGGGGCGCTCAGCTTCCCGATCGGCGAGACCTGGCGCTTCGAGCTGCTCTACTCGCGCCAGCCCACGAAGGTCGAGGGCGGCGCGCTCGCGCCCTCGCTCGACGTGACGATCGAGCGCTACCTGGCGGGATTCCAGGAGGAGAAGGGCGAGGGCCGCGCCCGGTGGTTCGGCTCCGTCTGGGCCGGGGCCACGCGGTTCGTTCCGGACGTGGCCGGCTACGACTCGGCCACGAAGTTCGGGGCCGGGGTGGGCCTCGGCGTGAAGACCTACTTCTCGAAGAACCTCGGCCTGCGGCTCGAGGCCCGCGGCTTCTGGACGCTCGTCCAGGGCGAGGGGGGCGTCGCGTGCGTCAACGGCGACTGCCTCTTCGCCTTCTCGGGCAGCGGCCTGTGGCAGGGGGACTTCAGCGGGGGCCTCATCCTCGCCTTCTGAGACGGCCCCGCCTCAGCGGACGGCGGCGGCGAATCGCTCGATGGCCGGCCAGGCGAGAGGCCGCTCGTCCTCGTGCTTGAAGAACACGAAGGCCCGCTTCCAGGGCTGCGCCCGGATGCGCTCCGCCCACGCGGCGAGGCCCGCGTCGTCGTAGTCGCAGCGGCGCAGGCGGAGGTAGCCCCAGTCGGCGGTGGGCACGATGGGCGCGGGGCTGCTCGCGCCCTCGGTGTCGGCGCAGACGAGGGCGGCGTTTGCCTCCCGCAGGGCCTCGCGCACGTCCTCGTCCGCCCAGCTCTCGTGGCGGAACTCGAACGCCACCGGGTGGCCGGTGGGGAGGAAGCCGAGGAACTGGCGCAGCCGCGCGACGTCCTTCCTCAGGAATGGGGGAGTCTGGAAGAGGACGGGACCGAGGCGGTCGCCGAGGGCCCGGGCCACGTCGAAGAGGTGCTCGACCGTCTCCCTCGACTCGGCGGAGAGCTTCTGCCGGTGCGTGATCCGCTGCGAGGCCTTCAGCACGAAGACGAAGCCCGGCGGCACCTCCTCGGCCCAGCGCAGCAGCATCTCGCGGCCGGGGAGGCGGTAGAAGGTGTTGTTGATCTCGACCACGGAGAGGCGCTCCGCGTAGTAGCGCAGCATGTCCTTGTCTTTCGTCTTCTCGGGGTAGAAAGACCCCCGCCACTCCTTGTAGGCGTAGCCGCTCGTGCCGACCAGGACCTGCATGGGCGCTCCGTGCTAGA
>CAZLRF010000012.1:0-98231 GCA_964561785.1 uncultured Acidobacteriota bacterium
CGTTTTTCGGTAGACTGGACGCGCCCATGAATCCGATCGACCTTCCCCTGGTCGTCAAGGGGCTCAGCAAGAGCTACCGGGTCGGGCACGTTCTCCAGAAGCGCCGCCCGGCCCTCGTCGACCTCGACCTCGATGTCCAGCGCGGGGAGATCCTGGGGTACGTCGGCCCGAACGGCTCCGGGAAGACCACGACCCTCAAGCTGCTCGTGGGCCTGCTCCGCCCGGACCGGGGCGAGGGGTGGATCCTCG
Organism: uncultured Acidobacteriota bacterium; assembly: GCA_964561785.1. Taxonomy (GTDB): domain Bacteria; phylum Acidobacteriota; class Vicinamibacteria; order Fen-336; family Fen-336; genus DATBSL01. The sequence goes on from CAZLRF010000012.1 coordinate 250, forward strand.
GCGAGCCGCTCGCCGCGCGGGCCTGGCGCTACCGCGTCGGCTACCTGCCGGAGCACCCCTACCTCTACGACTACCTGACCCCCGCGGAGTACCTCGACTACGCGGGCCGCCTGTTCGGCCTGGCGGCCCCGGCGCGGCGCGAGCGCTCGCGGGAGCTGCTCGCCCTCGTCGGCCTCGAGCGCTCGGCGGGCCTGCCGATGCGCCGCTTCTCGAAGGGCATGGTCCAGCGGGCGGGCCTCGCCCAGGCCCTCCTCAACGACCCCGAGCTGCTCATCCTCGACGAGCCGATGTCGGGGCTCGACCCCATCGGCCGCCGCCTCGTGCGCGACCTGATCGTGGCCCAGCGCAAGGCGGGCAAGACCGTGCTGTTCTCGACGCACATCCTCTCCGACGCCGAGACCCTGTGCGACCGCGTGGCGGTCCTGCGGGGGGGGAGCCTGCTCAAGGTCGGTCCCCTCGGGGAGCTGCTCCGCCTCGACGTCGCCCACCTCGAGGTCCTCGCCTCGGGGCTCCCCGAGACGTTCCCGGGCCTCGAGGCGGCGGACCGCAGCGAGCGCGTCGGCGACCGCGTGCGCCTCGAGGCGGCCGAGGGCCGGCTCGGCGGCCTCGTGGCGGCGATCGAGGCGGCGGGGGGGCGCGTGCTCTCGGTGCAGCCGGTGCGCCAGTCGCTCGAGGACTACTTCTTCCGCGAGATGGGGGAGCCCCGCCCGGGCGGGGCGGACGCGTGGGGGGAGGGATGAGCCGGGTCCTCGCCGTCGCCGCCAACACCTTCCGCGAGACCGTGCGCGAGCGCGTCCTGTACAACCTCGTCTTCTTCGCGATCCTCATGACCCTGTCCGGGCTCCTGCTCGGCCAGCTCTCCATCCGGCAGGAGGCGAAGATCATCAAGGACGTCGGCCTCGCCGCGATGGACCTCTTCGGCACGCTCATCGCCGTCTTCATCGGGACCGGTCTCATCGCCAAGGAGATCGAGCGCCGCTCGCTCTACCCGCTGCTCGCCAAGCCCCTCTCGCGCGACGAGCTCTACCTCGGCAAGCTCGCCGGCCTCGCCTTCACCCTCCTCGTCAACGTCGCGGTCATGACGGCGGGGCTCTACCTGACGCTCCTCCTCACCCGGCGGTCGGTCGATCCCCTCCTCCTCGCCGCGGTGTACCCGATCTTCCTCGGCCTCGTGCTGGTGGTCGCGATCGCGATGCTGTTCTCGACGGTGAGCTCCTCCTCCGCCCTCGCCTCCGTGTTCACGGTGGGCGTCGTGGTGGCCGGGCGCTTCACCGACGTTGTCCGCAACATGCGCGAGGTGGCCCCCGGGGTGCCGGGCTGGCTCGTGGAGCTGCTCTACGCGGCGCTGCCGAACTTCCGCAACTTCGACTTCAAGGACCGCGTGGCCTACGGCGATCCCGTTCCCGTCGGCGTGCTCGCCTGGGTCACCGCCTATGCGGCGGCGTACGTCGCGATCGCCGTGCTCGCCGGGCTCCTCTCGTTCCGCTCGCGGGACTTCCAGTGAGGCGCCTCCCTCTCCTCGCCCTCCTCGCCCTCGCCCCGCTCGTCCCCTGGACGCAGTCCCACATCGACCGGCGGGTCGGCACCTTCCGCGCCCAGGAGGAGGTGCTCTACCTCTGGTCGGGCGAGCAGGTGAAGCGGTTGTTTCCCGGCTTCGAGACGCTCGCCGCCGACGTCTACTGGCTGCGCACCGTGCAGTACTTCGGAGGGGAGCGGCTGTTCGCCCGGGACAAGAGGTTCGAGCTGCTGCGTCCCCTCGTCGACATCGCGACGACGCTCGACCCCCGCCTCGAGATCGCCTACCGCTACGGCGCGATCTTCCTGAGCGAGCCACCCCCGGTGGGCGCGGGGCGGCCGCGGGAGGGCATCGAGCTGCTCGAGAAGGGGGTGAAGAGCCTGCCCCTGTCGTGGCGGCTCCGCCAGGACCTGGGGTTCTTCCACCACATCTTCCTCGGGGAGAGCCGGCGGGCGGCGGAGATCCTCCTCGAGGCGGCCGAGATCCCGGGGGCCGCGTTCTGGCTGCGGCTGCTCGCCGCCGACGTCCTCAAGGAGGGCGGCGACCGTGAGCTCTCCCGGCGGATGTGGCGGCAGATGTACGAGCAGGCGGAGGAGGGGATCATCCGGAACAACGCGAAGCTGCGCCTCGAGATCCTCGACTCGCTCGACCGCGCCGACGCCCTCGCCGCCGCCGCGGCCGAGCACCGCCGCCGGACGGGGCGCTTCCCGGCGCGCCTCGAGGACCTGCGCGCCGCCGGCCTGTGGCGGGGGCCGCTCGAGGACGTCGCGGGCGTCCCGTTCGGCTATGATCGGGAGGTGGGACGCGTCTTCATCTCCAGGAGCTCGCCCCTCTGGCGGCCGGAGCCCGAACGCGTCGCCGGAGGAAGCCAGGAATGACCCGATCGACGGCCGCCGCCGCGCTGTTCGCCCTCGCCCTCGCCCATCCCGCCGCGGCGCAGATGGCCCAGCCCCAGCCGGCGCCCAGCAAGGGGGCGATCGTCCCCGCGTTCGAGACGCTGGGGATCGACGGCAAGCCCCGCAAGGTCGACTTCCCGAAGGGCTCGAAGACGGTCGTCCTCTTCTTCCTGAGCGGCTGCCCGAGCTGCCACAAGATGATCCCGGAGTGGAACCGGGCGTACGAGCGGCGTGCGAAGGGCCTCGAGGTCGTGGGTGTCCTCATGGACCAGGAGCCGCCCGGCTTCTGGAGCACGATCTCGATCACGTTCCCCGTGCTGCGCTCTCCGGGCAGCGCGTTCCTGCGCGGCCTCAACGTCAACCGCGCGCCGCTCACCCTGCGCGTCGGCGAAGGGGGCCGCGTCGAGGACCTCGCCCTCGGTGTCGTCGACCCCATCCGCCTCGGGGAGCTCTTCGCCCCGCCGAAGTGAGGCGGCGACCTACGCCCGGGCGAAGCGCACGAGCGCCCGCAGCCCGGTGAGAGAGGCCACCGCTCCCGTCGCGCGGTCGAAGGCCATCAGCGGTCCGGCGAGCGCCCCGGGCAGGAGCGAGGCCGGCCGGAAGCCCAGGCTCAGCAGGTAGGCGAAGGTGTTGAGCGGCACGACCCGGGGCGGGCGGAAGCCCAGCTCGGCCCACCGCGACGCCGGCGTCGTCCGGAGCATCTTCCACGGCACCGCCGCGTCGCCGTCGAAGCTGTCCTTGCCCGTGCCCGGGAACGGGTCCCACGGGTCGACCCCCAGCCGGCAGTCCTCCTGGTGGAGGAAGCGATAGACCGGCCACGACAGCGGCGTGATCCAGGGCTCGACGAGGGCGAGCGCGCCGCCGGGACGCAGCACCCGCGCCGCCTCGCGGAAGAACGCGGCCGGCGCCGCGAGATGGTGGAGCACGTCGAGCCCGACCACCGCGTCGACGCACGCCCCGGCGAGGGGCAGGCGCCCCGCGTCGGCAGCGAGGACGTTCCACGGGGCGGGGTGCAGGTCCGACGCCACCCAGCGCAGGTCGGGCCGCAGGCGCCGGGCCGCCTCGCCGAGGAAGCCCGGCCCCGCCCCGACCTCGAGCACCCGCGCCCCGGGCGGGGCGGCCTCGAGGAGAGCCTGGAACCACGGCTCGTAGACGCGGCCGAGGACGGGCTTCCCGCCCCAGAGCCGCCGGTGCTCGAGCAGGCGCTCGAGGCTCACGCGGGCCTCAGAGGCACTTCAGCTTGCGCGCGGCGAACGCGCTCATCTGCAGCAGCAGCCACCCGTGGCGGAAGCGGGAGATGTTCGTCTCGCCGTAGCGCCGCTCGTGGTAGCGCACCGCGAGGTCGGCGATCCTGAGGTTGAGCCGCGCGGCCCCGAACAGCAGGTCGAAGTCGCCGAAGGGGTCGAAGTCCCCGAAGTAGGAGCGGTTCGCCGCGATCCGCTCGTAGTCCTCCCTCCACAGCGCCTTCGTCCCGCACAGCGTGTCGCGCACCTGCTGCCCGAGCAGCCACGAGAACAGGAACGCGAAGAACTTGTTCGCGAGCAGGTTCAGGAAGCGCATCGCCCTGCCCTCCATCGGGTAGACGAGGCGCGAGCCGTTCACCATCTCGCACTTGCCGCGCGCGAGCGCGTCCACGAACTTCGGCACGTCGGCGGGGGCGACCCCCATGTCGGAGTCGAGGATGAGCAGAACGTCGCCCTTCGCCTGGGCGAAGCCGAAGCGCACCGCGTCGCCCTTGCCGCGGCCCGGCTGCCGGAAGGCGCGCAGCGGCAGCGAAGGGTTCTCCTCGATCGTGCGCTGGATGACGGCGGCAGTGTCGTCGGTCGAGTTTCCCTCCACGAACAGGAACTCCGAGCCCTCCGGCAGCCGGGGCAGGGCGGCCACCAGGGGGCGGATGTGGCCCGCCTCGTTGCGGCAGGGGATGACGACGCTGACCGTCGGGCTCTTCGGGCGCGAGGACGCGGAGCGGGCCGGCGACGGCCGGGCCACGATCCCGAACACGAGCGAGAACGCCTCCAGCAGGGGCAGCCGGCCGAGGTAGCGGTTCGCGAGGTCGGCGAGGAGGGGGACGCGCACCGGGCACACGAGGTGCGCGTCGTCGCGGACCACCTCGAAGTCCGCGAGGGCGAGCATGTTCTTGATCTCCTCGGGCGGGAGCCAGGCCTCCGGGGGCTGCTCGTACTTCCAGCCGAGGAGCTCCGCGAGGCGCAGGAGCGGCTGCCAGAGGCGGCTGTAGCTGTAGATGAGGACGCGGGTCCGGTCGTGGCTCACCGCGCGCAGCCCCTCGATCGTACGCTGCACGTCCGTGAGGTGGGTGACCACGTTCACGAGGAGAATCACGTCGAAGGGCCCGCCCGCCTCGGCCAGGACCGCGGGGTCCGCGACGTCGCCCAGGACGAACCTCAGGCTCTCCCGGCCGTAGCGCTCGCGCGCCTCCCGGATCGCCGGAGCGGACACGTCGACGCCGACGCCGTACGAGGGCTCGAGCGCCGAGAGCAGGTGACCGGCGCCGCACCCGAGGTCCAGCACCCGCAGGCCCCTCGGCACCCGCACCCGGAGGATCCGCGTGAGCGAGTCGTAGTAGTAGCGGTGGCGCCGGCGCGAGCGCTCGATGCCCTCGTGGTGGCTCTCGTAGAACCGGCGGACCTCGTCGAGGATCGGGTCGGCCGCGGCGCTCGTCTCCCCCATGCGCAGGTGAAGTTAGCACGGAAAACCATGCCCGCCCGGGGCGCGGGGACGCCGCCGTCGCGGGTCGCCTGGCGTCCGCTCTCAGACGGCGAGAGGATGGCCTCGCGTCGTGCGGGTCGGGCGCGACTACTGGTAGAGCCAGTAGTGGAACGAGGCGTAGCGGCCGGAGAGCACGAGCTCGGTCGTGCCCTCCCCGACGAACGCGGCGGGGATGCGCAGGACGTGCTCGTTCCAGCCGGGCCGGTTCTCTCGCTCTGCGCGCAGGGCCTCTCTCCCTCCGGCGCGGACGACGATCCCCGCGACCGGGACGTCGACGCTGGCGGCGGCCGCGCCCTGGGCGCGGCGCGCCACCGCGACGACCGTGGAGCGGGTGCGCAGGACGATCACGAGGTCCTTCCCGGCGCGGGTGCGCACGCGGAAGGACTCCCGGCCGAGGACGAGGCGCCCCGCGTCGGCCATCTCGGCCTCCCCGCCCGGGAGCGGGGCGGGGGAGATTGCGACCGCCCCGGAGAGGAGGAGCTCCCCGTGGCGGGACACGACGCGGTAGCCGTGCGCGGCCTCGTCGCGCGGGTCGCACACGTCGAGGCGGTCTGTCTCCGCGAGACCCGCGACCGCCGCCCGCGCGTCGTCGAAGACGGGCGCTTCGCCGCGCCCGAGGAGATCCCAGCGGGCGCGGAGGAGGACGAGGTCGTCGCCGAAGCTGGTGGTCTCGTAGAGAGGCGGCAGGACCGAGACCGACCGGAGGAGCTCCGAGCCGTCGAGAGACGAGCGGGCGAGCAGCAGGAAGGCCGGCCGCTCCGCGGCGGGCGTGCGCTCGAGGACCTCGTACGCGACGGCCTCGCGCTCCCCGGGCCGGCCGCCGACGAAGGCGGCGCTCGTGACCCCGTGGAGGTTGAGGTTGCGGTGGCCGGTCAGGTACTCGACGCTGGTCGCGGCGTTGGCGATCGCGACCCCCGGGGGCAGGTGGCGGCGGATGAAGTCCGCCATCGGGATCTCGCGCCGCCAGGTCTCGCCCGCCATCTGGGCGTAGACGGCGGCGAAGCGCAGGGTGGAGAGAAGGCCGAGGACGACGAAGAGGCCCGCCCCCGCGCGGAAGAGGGCGCGCTCGAGCGCCGCGTCGTCCCGCGCGGCGAGCCGGGTGAGAACGGCGAGCCCGACGGCGGCGAATGCCAGGAGGCCGGGGAACGCCCACATGAGGTAGCGGTGGAAGTGGACGCCCATGAAGACGTTCGGCCCGACGAGGGCGAACACGGCGGCGACGAGGGCGAGCCACGCGCGGGCGGCGAAACGCAGGCCCTCCGGCGGGCGGACCCCGGCGAGGAGGACGAGGACGAGGGCGAGGGGCGGGAAGAAGAACGGCGCCTGCCCCTGGGCGAAGCCGATCGGGACCTCCGCGGGGTACAGGCCGAGGAGCAGGCCGCGCAGGACGTCGACGCCGTACTTCGAGGCCGCGGCGAGGGCCTCGACGGGGCCGTCGCTCGGGAGGAGCGACTTCTCGCCAACCGAGGTCTGGAGCCACGAGCCGGTCAAGACGCGCTGCAGGCCCAGCACGAGGAGCGCGGCGAGCGTCGGCAGCCACGGGAGGAGCCTCTCGCGCCGCGAGCGCGCGGGCAAAGCGAGGCTCGCCCCGCCCAGCCCCAGGGCCAGCGGCAAACCCTCGGGCCGCGCGAGGGCCAGGAGCGAGCCGGCGACGGCGAGGCCGGCCGCCCCTTCCCCCTGTGCGAAGGCGAGCCAGCGGTCGAGGAGGAGAAGCGACAGGACGAGGAAGAGGGCGATGTCGGAGCCGTAGAGGAAGCCCCAGACGACGGGGCCGCCGAGGGCGACGAGAGCGCCGGCGAGGAGGCCCTCGCGGCGGGAGGCGAGGCGAAAGGCGACGCGGACCGCGAGCGGGATCGACGCCAGGTAGAAGGCGGTCCCGAGGAGGACGGCGAAGGCGACGAGGCCCTCGCCCCGTGCGCCGAGGGCGTGGGCGGCGGCCAGGACCGCCGTGTGCAGGAGGCTCGTCGAGCCGGTGGTCGGCGCGTCCGCGGCGTCGTAGCGGAAGGGGTGGCCCTCGGCCATCGCCTTCGCGTACTGCGCGACAACGAGGAGGTCGCTCACCTGGGGCACGACGTGCCCCCCGGTCGTCCAGAGCATGAGCCCGAGGAAGAGGCAGGCGACGAGGAGGCCGACCCCGAGGAGGGCGCGCACGGGCGGATCTTAGCAGGGCGCTGCCTTGACTCGCGGGGGAGGGGGCTCCAAGATGCGCGCGGGCATGCCCGCTCCCGACTGGTCGCTGCTCCTGCGGACGCCGGCCTTCGAGACGACCGCCCTGCTCCTCGGGCTGGTGGTCGGCAGCTTCGCCAACGTCTGCATCCACCGCCTGCCCCGCAGGGAGTCGATCGTGACGCCCCCCTCGAGCTGCCCGGCCTGCGGGTCCCGGATTCGCGCACGCGACAACGTGCCCGTCCTCGGGTGGCTGCTCCTGCGGGGCCGCTGCCGCGACTGCCGCGCGGCGATCTCCTGGCGATACCCCGCGGTCGAGGCCGCGAACGGGCTGATGTGGCTGGCGCTCGCCGCCCTCCGGGGCCCTGCCCCCCGCACCTTCGTGCTCATGGGGCTCGTGAGCGCGCTCCTCGTGCTCGCTCTGGTGGACCTCGACCACCAGATCCTCCCCGACGCGATCACGCTGCCCGGCACCGCCCTCGGCCTCACCGCGACCGCCCTGCCGGGCTGGCCGGTGGCCCCGCTGCACGCGGCGGCGGCCGCGGCGGGCGGATGGCTCGCCTTCGCCGGCGTCGCGAAGGCCTACGAGAAGGTGCGGGGGGTGGAGGGGCTCGGGCAGGGCGACTGGAAGATGGCGGCGCTGCTCGGGGCCTTCCTCGGCTGGCAGAAGATGCTGCTGACCGTCCTCCTCGCGTCGGTCGCGGGCACGCTGGTCGGACTCGCCGCGATCGCGCTGCGGGGCCGCGACCTGCGCCACGCTCTGCCCCTCGGCACCTTCCTCGGCATCGCCGGCATCGGGGTCGTCTTCCTCGGCGACGCCATCCTCGCCTGGTACAGGGGGCTTCTCGGTGGCTGAGCCCCGGCCGGCCACGATGCGCCTGGGCGTCGTGCTCGCCCTCGTCCTGGTCGCGCTGTTCGAGGTCCTCGCGCTCGTCTCGGGCGTGCGGTCGGCGAGGCGCCTCCAGGCCCGGGTCTGCCACGAGGCGCAAGGGCGCCTCGAGTCGATCCGGCCCGAGATCGAGGCGGCCCTCGCGCCGGGCGGTCCCCCGGCCTGGGACAGCGCGGCGAGCCTCGCCCTCGCGCGGGGCGCGGCGAGCGAGGTCGAGGTGCTCGACGCGGCGGGGAGGGTCGTGTTCTCGCGTCCCACGCTCGCCCCGGTGGCCCACGCGCTGAGGCGCGACGAGCGCTCGCGGCTCGGCGCCGGGGGCCCTCTGACGGTCGTGGCCCGGCAGGGGCCCGACGTCCGCGCCCTCGCCTACCTCCCCCTCCCGCGGGAGGGGGAGAACGTCGTGCTGCGGCTCGCCTCCCTCGCCCCCGACCTCGAGGAGGAGCTGCGCGAGCGGCAGCAGGTCTTCCTGGGGCACCTCGCGTCGCTCGCCGCCCTCGTCCTCGCCGCGGCCCTCGTCCTCGTGTCCCGGGAGCAGGGCGCGCCGCCGCCGGCGCCGGGCGCCCTGCACGCCTACGAGCAGGCGATGGAGCGCCTGCGCGACCGGGGCGAGGAGATGAGCGCCCGGCACGAGGCGGAGCGGCAGCGGCTCGAGGACGCGGTGCGCGAGAAAGAGGCCCTCGCCCGCGCGGGCGAGCTGACCGCGGGCATCGTTCACGAGGTGCGCAACGGCCTCGGCACGATCGTGGGCTACGCCCGGCTGCTCGAGCGCTCCTCCCTGCCCGCCGACGCGACCGCGGCGGCCCGCTCGATCCGGGAGGAGTGCGGCACGCTCGAGTCGGTCGTGCGGCGCTTCACGGACTTCGTCCGCATGGACGCGCTCGCGCCCGCCGACGTCGATCTCGCCCTCCTCGTCGAGCGGGTCGTGGCCCGCGAGCAGCGCGCGCGGGGGGGGGAGGTCAGCGTCCGCCTCCGCGGGCTCGACGCGCCGCTCGTCGTGCGCGCGGACCAGGAGCTGCTCGAGCGCGCCTTCGAGAACCTCGTCCGCAACGCCCTCGAGGCGGCGGCGGGCGGGGGCGGGCACGTGGAGCTCGGGGCCTCGGTCGACGCGGAGGGCTTCGTCGAGGTGAGCGTCGAGGACGACGGCCCGGGCCTCGCCCCCGACCATCCCGGGGCGATCCGACCCTTCTACACGACGCGGCCGGGCGGCCTCGGGCTGGGGCTGCCCCTCGCGCGCAAGGTCGTCCTGCTCCACGGGGGGACGCTCGGCCTCGAGCGGAGGGAGCCCGCAGGGGTGCGCGCGGTCGTGCGGCTGCCTCCCGCGCCCCCGGGGGCGTGAGCCGGACGTTACGAGATGTAACGGTCGAGGTCGAGGCCTCGCCCGTCGCCGATCGGGTGCGGTCGTCCATCTCTCACGAGTTCAACAGCTTGGCGTATAGGCCGTCAGACGGAACGAGACTTGCTCGAGGAGGAGTCGCCATGGCAAGCCACGCTTCGGTTCAGGAGCGCCGGGAACGGGGATTCAGCCTCATCGAGATGCTGATCGTCGTCGCCATCGTCGCGGTGATGGCGGCGGTGGCCCTCCCGAACATCGGCCAGTACATCCGCAACTACAGGATCCGGGGGGCGGCCCAGACCGTCGCGGGCGCCCTCCAGACGGCCCGCAGCCGCGCGATCATGTCGAACACGAACGCCGGCGTCTCGTTCGTGGTCGCGGACGCGGACAGCTACCGCTTCGTCCAGGAGGATCTCGCGGGGCAGCCCGAGCGGTTCTCGCCGCTCGCGGACCTGCCGCTCGGGGTCCGCTTCGTCGTCGCCGGAGCCGCCGACTCGGGCGCGACGGTGCGCTTCAACCGGCTCGGGGGGTTCTGCAACCCCGAGGCCGGCGGCACCTGCGCCCCCGCCGTCGCCGTGCTCTGCCCGTCGGGCGAGGACGCGGCCCGCTGCGCGCGCGAGGGCGGGGAGGCCTACGTCGCCCCCGACCCCGCGACCCCCGGCGGCCTGGTGATCACCCTTCTCGAGGAGGCGACCGGCCTGCAGCGTACGGTCCGCCTCGCCCCGGGCGGCCGCGTGCTGCCCCAGCCCTGAGGAGCCGACCATGAACGCACATCCCGGCACCCGAGAGCGCGGCGGCGAGAGAGGCTTCACCCTCGTCGAGGCCCTCGTCGCGATCGTCGTTCTCGTCTTCGGCCTCATGGCCGTGACGAACCTCATGCTGGTGGCGGCCAGCTCCAACAGCGTCGCCAACCAGGGCACCGCCGCCGTGGCCTCGGCCACCCGGGCCATGGACATGCTCAAGGCGGTGACCTACGACACCCTCGACAACTCGCCCGGGGGCATCGACTTCGCGGTCGGCGACGGCGCCAAGGAGTGCGTCGACCCGACGCTCGTGCCGACCGACTGGCACTGCGAGGACGTGGTGCCCGGGGTGGGAACCGTCCACACCCACTGGTGGATCAGCACCACGGCCGACCCGCGGCTGCTCCACATCCGAGTGCGCTCGGAGGGGACCGGCGCTCTGTCGGGGGCCCGCTCCCGCGCCGAGTTCACCACGTTCCGCGCCTGCACGAACTCCGACCCGACGACGGGCGGCTGCCCGGAGGCCCCCTGATGCGTACCGAACGCGGATTCAGCCTCGTCGAGCTCATGGTCGCGATGACCGTGACCCTCATCGTCTCGGGGGCCATCTACGGCCTGCTGGCCTCGGGCGGCAACGCCTTCCGCCGGGAGCCCGAGGTCGCGGACCGGCAGCAGAACATCCGTGCCGCGCTGGACCTCGTCTCCCGCGACGTGTTCGGGGCGGGGGCGGCGCTGCCCACGTTCGCCCAGGTCTTCACCCGCGCCGACCCCGACGGGGCCTGCGCGGGCGGCCTCAACGGGTGCGGGGTCGCGGGCACGATGGGCCCGGCGGCGGCCGCCCAGCGCGGGGGCGACGGCGAGGAGACGGACGTGCTCGAGATCGTCAGCACGGACGAGCAGTGTCCCGACATGACGTTGTGCCCGCCCTCCGTGGCCGCCGGCACCGCCGGGGTCTACGTCGCGCGCGAGGCCGTCCCCGGCTGCCTGCGGCTGCCGGGGCTCGTGCTGCTCGCCGACAACGGCGGCTTCACCGTGCAGGCCGCGTCGCTCCCGGGCGGGGCCGGGACTGCCTGCACCGGGGGCGCCGCGCCGCCGAACTCCAACCTGCTCCTCTCGGCGTCGCTCCCGCCGTGGCAGGGCGCGCTGCAGGCGCTCGGGGCCACGCCCAGCCAGTTCCTCTACCGGGCGCGGATCGTCCGCTACCGGATCGCGCCCGGCACCGACCCCGGCGACCCGACTCCCGCCCTGTGGCGCAGCGAGACGGGCCGCTACGGGACGGACGGCGTCGTCCAGGCGGAGCCCGGCGAGGCGGGCTTCTCGCTCGTGGGGTCGCCGTGGGAGCTGGTGGCCCGCGGCATCGAGGACCTCCAGATCGAGTACCGGGGTGGGGCCGCGGCCTGGCAGAACGATCCGCCGATCGCGACCACCAACGACTGGACCTCGCTGGTGAGGCAGGTCCGCATCACGCTGTCGGCGCGCGCGACCGCGCCGAACCTGCAGGGGCAGACACGGGCGGGGGGCGGCGCGCCCGACGCCGTCCGGGGACAGCTCCAGACCGTGGTGACGCCGCGCGCCGCGTTCCTCGAGCTGCAGATGGGGAGCCAGATCCAGTGAGCGACCGAGCGAAGGGGGAGTCCATGGAAGACCGGGGCCGGGGCGGGCGGCGGGAGGAGGGCTTCGCCCTCGTGCTCGCCATCCTGTCCCTCATGCTTCTGACGTTCCTGGGGCTGACGCTGGCCACGACCACGTCCACCGAGCTCCAGATCGCGACCAACTACCGCTGGAGCCAGCAGGCGCTCTACAACGCGGAGGCCGGCCTCGAGGCCGCCCGCATCGTCCTGAGCGGCGAGGACGTGGCCGACATCAGCGGGCAGTGGGTGAGCGTCCTGCCCGCGGTGCGGACGAGCCCCGCCGCCTGGCTCGCGGGCGCCGCTCCGCCTCCGGTCGAGTCGCCGACCGGGCGCGACTTCTACAAGGCGGACTGCGACGACCGCGGCGGGGTCGGGTACGGGCGGGTCCTCTTCGACGGGACGACCCGCTACGAGAACGTCTCGACGTTCGGGGGCCGGACGCTCAACGGGGCGTTCACGATCTGGATCCGCCGCAACCTGGTCGTGGGGACGAACGGGCAGTACTCCGACGACACCCGCAACGACGCGCTGACGATCGTCGCCGAGGGCGTCGCGCCCTACACCGGTCCCGCGACCGCCTTCACCGGCGCCCGCCAGGCGGTGCGCGTGCTCGAGACGCGGTTCACGCTCGCCCTCGCGAACGTGGGCGACCCGTGCGCGGGCATGTACATCGGCCAGGAGGGCGGCTCGCCGATGGGAGAGAACTTCAACCCGTGCGGCCAGATCAAGGCCGGCGCCACCGGCACCCTCGGTCGCGTGTTCGGCGGCTCGGGCGGCGGGCCGGGCGGCGCCGGCACGCTCGACGCTCAGGCGGGGATCGAGTAGGGGGGAGTCATGTCCGCGGAGAAGGCGGCGGTGGGCGGTCTCGAGACGAGGGAAGGGGAAGCCATGACGCGACGGGTTCGGGGTCTTCGGCGCTGGGTCGCCTGGGGCGCGGCGCTCGTGCTGGCGCTGGTTCTCGCGGGGGACGGGGGGCGCGCGGCGACGGTCTCCACCATCTACGGGCAGGACCCGCTCGAGGTCCTCGAGCTGAAGGTTCGCCCGAACGTCATCATCGTCCTCGACAGCTCGGGGTCGATGAAGTGGGGCACCACCGCTCCCGCCGGGCCGTCCAACAACTTCTACCCGCCCCAGGCCGGCGACCACCCCCGGTCGAAGACCTTCCAGGCGAAGCAGGTCCTCAAGCAGATCGTGGCCGACAACAAGGACAAGGTCAGCTTCATGTTCGGGCAGTACACGCAGAGCCCGGCCATCGTGATGGGCAACCGCGACGCGGCCACGAGCTCGGCCTCGAACCTGACCGGGAGCAGGGCCAACCGTTTCATCTACACGACCGACTCCACGGCCTCGCCGTCGATGCTCAGCACCCAGCTCACCGTCCAGAACGACGTGGGCGGCAGCGGCGGCCGCGGGCTGCAGTCGTGGCAGCTCATCTACCCCGCCTGGAACACGCTGTACTACCGGGAGTTCATCGGCTCGACGACCCACGCCTGCACCGCCACGCTCTCGGCGGCCGCCACCGCCCCGAAGTTCTACCGCTCCGGCGGGCCGTCCACGACCGCGGGGACCCTCGCCGCCGACCTCAAGGCCGCGATGGACGGCGCGGCGTGCACCCCGGCGCGTCCCGGGGCCGGTCGCAACGTCTACGGGGTCGCCTACAACGGGACGAACGGCGTGTTCACGATCTCGCTGGCGAGCGGAGCGAACAACTTCGAGATCCGCTGGGCGCAGACCCCGAACAACATCCGCGGAGCGCTCGCCGCGCCGACGACCAACACCGGTGCGGGCACGACCTTCAACACCGGCACGCCCTACACCCTGCTCTACCGCCCGAACGCCGCGGCGGGGAACACGCGGACCTACAACACCAGCTCCACCTGGCTCGCGCAGAACTTCACCTTCAGCGAGACCTCCGGCGCCAGCACGCTCACGAGCTGGAACCTGATCGCTGGCCGCTTCTTCAACGGCGAGACGCTCGACGTGATCGCGAGCGGGGCTTCGGCGGGCCAGATCTGCGACATGACCTTCCCGACGGCGGCGCAGCGGACGAACCCGCCGACGCTCACGGTGAACGGCGTGACGAGCTGCGGCACGGCGCCCACGTCGACCGTGCGCTTCACCTGGGGCGGCGCGGCCTACGACGGGAACAACTCCGTCGGCTGCAACGGCTTCCAGTCCCGAGTGAGCCTCATCCCCTGCGACCTCGCGATGCCGCCGGCGCTCACCCAGGTCGAGACGATCCACCCCTGGCTCGACAACGAGTTCCCGCTCGACGCGAACGGCATGCCGCACCCGGCGCCGCGGGACCTCTCGCTGCCGGCGCCGGCGACGGCCACCGGCTACACCGAGCTCCAGGACGGGACGTGGGGGGTCGCCACCTACCCGCCCTACTGGGCCGGCGGGATCAAGGCGATGGGTGCCACCCCGGTCGCCTACTCGATCCGCGACGTCGACACCGCGTTCACCAACCTGTGGAACAGCGGCCAGGCGGCGGGCTCGCCCGCGCCGCCTTACCCCCTCGACCCGATCCGCAACCACAAGAACCCCAAGGAGAAGACGATCCTCCTGTTCGTGACGGACGGCGCCGACACCTGCGCGGGGTCGGGCGACGGGGCGGCGCTGACCGCGGCCGACTACGCGAAGGACCTCTTCATTCCGGTCGAGGGCGGTTGCAAGGACCCGGACGACCCGGGCGACACGATGACGGGCACGCCGCTGTGCGCCGACGCCGACGCCGACGGCGTCGAAGGCTTCGCCGAGCCCTCGGCCTCGGTGCAAACCTTCATGATCGGCTACGGCGACGCCGTCAACACCCCGGCCGACGTGAACCGGCTGAACTGGGTGGCCTGGGGCGGCAGCGGGCTCTACACGAACTTCGCGGGGGCCAACACCGGGACGAACTCGACGACCGACACGAACCTGCGCGTGCTGCGCAACCAGTGCAAGACGTGCCAGGACGCCTACATCGCGACCAACGCGCAGACGCTCGCCCAGGTGCTGCAGGGGATCATCAACCAGGGCGCCCAGGACGGCGACTTCGTGGCCGCGCAGTCGATCACGGAGAACGTCTTCGAGTACGTCGACCGCGCGTCGAACGCCTCGAACACCTACGACGCCCGCAGCCCCTCGACCCGCTACCGGGCGATCACCCCGACCCGCTTCATCACGAGCTTCTCGCTCCCGGGCTTCCGCGGCCAGCTCAAGGCCTACCAGAACGACGGGCTCGGCAACGCCGTCCTCAAGTGGAGCGCCGCCGACAAGCTGAACTCGCTCGTCCGCGGCGGCTTCAACGCCACGACCTGCCCCGCCGCGAACGGCGCCGCGGCCGGGCAGTGCATGTTCCGCCAGCTCCACGGCGGCCTCGGCTCGGACGGCTCGGCCGGGGCCATCAAGCGGCGGATCTACTCGACCGACCGCAACGGGCTGTTCTCCTACGACGCCGAGACCCTCATCGCCGGGACCGCGAACGGCCGGCTGAGCCTCTGGCCGCCGGGCAGCACCGCGATCGCCCCCGCCGACTACACCACCCAGGGCTCGCTCGACGTGGCGCTGGGCCTGCCGTCGAACGCGTCGGCGAGCCCGGCGACGGACTACACGACCCTGCAGACGCGGTTCGGGGCCTGCACCGGGACCAACCTCCCCGCCGCGTGCACCAGCGCGACCGCTCTCACGCGGATGCAGGCCGCTCGGCGCGAGGCCCGCGAGATCATCCTCGCGTTTCTGGCCGGGGCCACGCCGGTGCGGACGACGGGAGGCCTCGCTCGGACGGGGACGAGCGGCGCCACCGCGGACCACAACCAGATCGTCTACACGTACCGCCCGTGGGTGCTCGCCGACTCCGAGATCGCCACCGCGGCGGTGGTGACGCCGCCCCTGTCCTCGGAGCCCGAGGCGACGCCCTACCTCGCGGAGTACAAGCTCTTCCGCGACGGGGCGCGCGACGGCGACGGGAAGAATCCCGACGTCGCCGGCGCCCAGATCCGGCAGGGGTTCGGCCTGCGCGGCCCGGACGACGACCAGACGGCGCCGCGGGGAGCGAACGACTCGCGCACCGCCCTCAAGCCGGTGATGACCGTCATCTACGCTCCCACGAACCTCATGCTCCACGCCTTCAGGGCGGGCCCGAGCGTCTCGCCGAGCGACACCTGCACGCCGGCCGACGCGACCGCGATGAACGCGTCCCGCGACTGCGGCGGCGAGGAGCTGTGGGGCTTCGTGCCCTACGACCAGCTCGCCACCGCCTCCGAGTTCGTCGCGAAGCAGCCGCAGGGGCGCGACAACCACGTCTACATGCTGGCCCGCGGCGTGCGGTTCTCGGACGTCTTCGTGCCGAAGGCCATGACCAACGTGAACGTCGGCGGCGTGACCCAGGCCACGATGCAGGGCGTCTGGCGGCGCGTCCTCTACTTCGGGCGAGGCATCGGCGGCAAGTACGTGACGGCCCTCGACGTCACCGCGCCCGGGGCGTACACCGCTTCCCGCCTGCAGACGCTCGGCCCGATCCCGCTCTGGAGCCGGGGGAACCCGGACACCCAGAACGGGCTCGGCGGCGGGACCGCGAACGGCGACGCCACCGACACCGCGGCCTACGCCCGGATGGGACAGACCTGGTCGGTGCCCGTCGTGGCCTACGTCGGCACCCAGCCCTTCTACGCGGCCGCCCGGCGCTCGGGCCGCGCGGGCTGCGCCCCCGGAGGCGCCCCCGGCTGCCGGGTGGACCACGTGCTGTTCATGGGCTCCGGCTACGGGGACAACGCGAACGAGGGCACGACGTTCTACACCCTCGACGCGCTGACCGGGGACGTGGTCGCCTCGGTCGACGTCGAGACCGCGGCCTCGAGCTACGGCCTCAACCGCTCGCCGCAGCCGACCGACCAGAACGGCGTCTCGTACAGGAACGCCCTCGTCGCCAACCCGGCCGGGTTCAACCCGGCGGCGTTCAGCCCGCTGACCTCCGTCCACCCGGCGGCGGCCGAGGTGACGCGCGTCTACATCGGCGACGTCTACGGGCGGCTGTGGAAGTTCCTGGCCGCACAGCCGAACGTCGCGATCCCGGTGGCCGATCTCGGCGTCGGCCAGCCGGTCGGCAGCGCGGTCTCGCTCCTCGGCCTGCCGCCCCAGCCCGACAACCCGCTCGCGTACGTCTTCGTGACCTCGGGCGCCGACCGCCGGCGGGACGGCCCGTTCCGGGTGTTCGGGTTCTGGGACAAGGGAGACGACGTCACGACGGCCACCGGCGGGACGTCGACCACGTGCGTCGACTCGACCGCCACCTGCGAGCCCGGCGTCACGGCCTTCTCTCCGTCCGAGATGCTCTTCAACCGCGTCTACGACCAGGGCCAGCCGGAGGCGAGCTGCGGCTACACGGCCGAGGCCGTCTTCCGCGGCACCGCGCAGCCGACGACGGGCTTCGAGTGCGGCTCGATCGTGAGCGACCCCGGCACCGGGACCCAGAAGTGCGTCGACATCGTCGGGCGGGTCTTCTTCGCCGGCACCCGGCTCAGCCTCCCCAACACGAAGTACGCCCCGCCCACGCCGCTCGCCTGCGGCACCGGGCAGTACCCCTGCCGCTCGCAGTTCGACTCGATCATCTACGCGCTCGGGGCGAAGACCGGCAACGCCGCCTACGACCTCAATGCGGCGGGGGACGACGCTTACCGGGTGTTCCGCGACAGCCGGATCACCGCCATCCAGATGCAGGCCGATCCCGACCCGGTCTCGGGCGGGACGACCTTCGTGGCCGACGAGGGCCAGATCAAGGGAACCCCGGCCCCGCCGCCACCGCCGGGCGTCCCGCCGACGGCCAACACGTCCACCGCGAACGTCGTGATGACCCGCGAGCCGGGCCAGCCGCCGCCGGCCGTCCGGTACGGCTCGACGGTCTGCCAGTAGCCCCACCCGGGGCGCCCGAGGGGGTCCGGCCCGCGCGGCCGGGCCCCCTCTTGTCTCGCGTCAGCTGAGACTTCACTCGAGGTTGCGGCGGGTGTACCCTTGAGGCCATGAAGGGGAAGCAGGCGGTCGTTTGTCCGAAGTGCGGCGCCCTGAACCGCTCCTCGTGGCAGTTCTGCGCGCGCTGCGACCAGTCCCTCGAAGGGGCCCAGCCCGAGCAACCCTCGCCGTCCGGGAGGGAGACCGCGGGGGCCGACGCGCCGTCGTCGCTCTCGGCCAACCTCGTCGCGCTGGCCGCCGCGGTGGCCCTCGTGGTCCTCGGCCTCGCGGCCTGGCGTTACTCCGGCCGCCTGAGCGCTGGGGCGCCGAGCCCCGAGCTGTTCAAGATGGCCTCCCCCGCGGCCGACCTGCCGTCGGCTCCGCCGCCGGCCGGCCCCGGCGCCGCCGACTACGAGGAGGGCCGGCGGCTCATGAACGCGGGGGACTACGCGGGGGCGGTGGCCCGGCTCGCCGCGGCGGTGGCCGCGAACCCGGAGAACGCCGACTTCCAGAACGTGTACGGCCACGCGCTGTGGCGCAGCGGGGACCGGGACGCGGCGCTCGCCGCCCATGCCGCGGCCGCCGCGCTCGACCCGAAGCTCCAGCTGCAGTACGCGCGGTCGCTCGACGTCGCGGGACGGACGAGCGAGGCGGCCCGCGTCTACCAGGAGATCCTGGCCCGCAGCCCCGGGGCGACCGTGGCCCAGGCCGATCTCGGGCGCCTGCTCTACCGGGGCGGGGACTTCGCGGGCGCGGCCCGGCACCTCGAGCCGGCCTCCGCGGCCAACCCCGACGACCTCCTGCTCGCGCAGGAGCTCGCGTACGCGCTCGACCAGTCCGGGCAGAGGGCCCAGGCCGCCGCCGTGTACCAGCGGCTGCTCCAGAAGGCGCCATCGGCCGACAAGACGCGGGCGCTCTACGCGGAGAGCCTCGCCCGGCAGGGCAAGGAGCAGGAGGCCCTCGCGGTGCTCCGGGACGGCATCGAGGTCGCGCCGGCGACCCCGCACCTAAGGCGCCAGCTCGGCAGCGTGCTCGAGCGGTCGGGTCGGCGGGCGGAGGCGGCGGCGGCCTACCGCGAGTACGCGCGCCTCGCGCCGAACGCCCCCGACGCGCGGGCGATGTCCGAGCGCGCCGCGGCTCTCGAGAGGACGGGAGGACGGCCATGAGCCTTCGACGCACGGAGGGCCTCGCGTTCCTGCTCGCGCTGGCCGTGCCCGCGGGCGCCTCGGCGCAGGGCCTCGGGGACGCCGCCGCCCGCGAGCGGGCGAAGCGGCAGGCCGCGAAGCCACCCGGCCCCGCGAAGTCCTTCACCAACGAGGACCTCGAGAAGGGGAGGCCCCCCGGCCAGGCGGCAGCGGCCGGGGACGCGTCGCCGGCTCCGGTCGGCGAGGCCGACGCGCCCGTCCCGGAGCCGTCCGAGCCCGACCGCGTCACGCAGGAGAAGCCCTACATGGACGCGGTGATGGGGGCCCGCTCGGCCCTCACCGCGGCCGAGGCCCGCGTGCGGGAGCTGCAGGACCGGCTCAACCCGATGAGCATCAACTTCGTCTTCGGGGCGGCCACGAGCGGCGACCAGACGGCGGAGGCGGCGCGGGTCCGCGAGGAGCTGCAGCAGGCCGAGGCCCAGCTCGGCCAGGCCCGACAGGCCCTCGCCCAGGCGAACCAGGCGCTCGAGGACTTCCGCATGGGCCGCACCCCCCAGCCCCCGTCCGACCACTGACGTCTCGCGGGGCGCGGGCGTGGCCGACATCCTGATCGTCGAGGACAAGGAGTCGCTCCGCACGATGCTGCGCCTCACCCTTGAGTCGCGCGGCTACGCGGTGGACGAGGCCCCGGACGCCTACGAGGCCCGCCGGCGGCTGCAGTCGTTCCGCTACCTCGTCGTCCTCACCGACCTGAAGCTCCCCGCGGGGAGCGGCATGGACGTCCTGCACGCCGCGCGGGAGGCCGACCCCGAGACGCCCGTGGTGGTGATGACCGCCTTCGGCACCGTCGAGGACGCGGTGCGGGCGATGAAGGACGGGGCCGCCGACTTCCTGACGAAGCCGGTGGACACCGACCACCTGCTGCTCCTCCTCGACCGGGCGGTGGAGAGAAGGCGCCTCCTCGGCGAGCTCGTGCTGCTCAAGGAGGAGTACCAGCGCCGCTTCGGGCTACCCCGCGTGCTCGGGGAGGACCCCTCGCTCAAGGAGGCGATGCTCGCCCTGCAGAGGGCGGCGGGCACGGACGCGACCGTCCTCCTCCTCGGCGAGAGCGGCACCGGCAAGGAGCTCATGGCGCGGGCCCTGCACCAGCTCTCGGCGCGCTCGGCCGGCCCGTTCGTCGCGATCAACTGCGCGGCGATCCCGGAGAACCTGCTCGAGAACGAGCTGTTCGGCCACGAGAAGGGCGCCTTCACCGGGGCGACCGGGCGGAAGGTCGGGCGGGCGGAGATGGCCCACCGCGGCACGCTCTTCCTCGACGAGATCGGCGACATGCCGCTCCCCCTCCAGGGCAAGATCCTGCGCCTCGTGCAGGAGCGCCAGTTCGAGAGGGTGGGGGGGCTGCAGACGCTGAGCGTGGACGTGCGGGTGGTCGCGGCCACGAACCGCGACCTGCGCTCCCTCGTGGCGGAGAAGCTGTTCCGCGAGGACCTGTTCTTCCGGCTCTCCGTGCTCCCGATCGAGATCCCGCCGCTGCGGCGCCGGCGGCGGGACGTGCCTCTGCTCGCCGAGGCGTTTCTCGCCCGCCTCGGGGCGGAGATGGGGCGGCGGGGGCTTCAGCTGTCCGAGGCGGCGAAGCAGGCCCTCGCCGCTCACTCCTGGCCGGGGAACGTGCGCGAGCTGCAGAACTGCATCGAGCGGGCGGCGATCCTGTGCGACGGGACGACGATCGAGCCCGCCGACCTGCGCCTCGACCCGCCGGTGCGCGAGGGCCCCGCCCTCGGCGACGTGCTCGACCTCACCGGCACGCTCGCCGAGGTCGTCCGCCGGGCCTCGCTCCGGGCGGAGGAGGAGGCGATCGCCCTCGCCCTGCGCGAGGCCGAGGGCAACCGCGCGGCGGCCGCGGCCCGCCTCGGCGTGAGCGTCGCGACCCTCAACCGCCGCCTGCGCCCCGCCCCCGGCGGGGGACCGGAGGGCCCGGGCGAGTAGCCCCGGGCGGGGGCGGCCTCACTCCTGCTTCTTCCACTTCGTGCGCTGGCTCGCGACGAGCGTGCGCTTGCGCAGCCGGATCGCGGCGGGCGTCACCTCCACGAGCTCGTCCTGCTCGATGAACTCGAGGGCCTGCTCGAGGTTGAGCTGGCGGTGGGGGGTGAGGCGGATGGCCTCGTCCGCGGTCGAGGCGCGCATGTTCGTGAGCTTCTTCTGCTTGGTGACGTTCACGTCCATGTCGTCGGGGCGGGCGTTCTCGCCCACGATCATCCCCTCGTAGACCGCGGTGCCCGGCCCCACGAACAGCTCGCCTCGGTCCTCGAGGTGGGACAGCGCGTAGGGCGTGGTCTCGCCCGCGCGGTCCGCGACGAGGACGCCCGTCTGCCGGCGGGGGATCGGCCCCTGCCACTCCACCCAGCCCTCGAGGAGGCTGTTCATCACCGCGGTGCCGCGGGTGTCGGTGAGCAGCTCCGTGCGGACGCCGATGAGGCCCCGGGTCGGGACCTGGAACTCGAGTCGCACCCGCCCGGAGCCGTGGTTCACCATCTTCGACATCTTTCCCTTGCGCAGGGCCATCTTCTCGAGGACCACCCCCATGTAGGTCTCGGGGAGGTCGATGCTGAACAGCTCGAGCGGCTCTCTGCGGACGCCTCCCTCCTCGAGGGTGATGACCTCGGGGTTCGAGACGCCGAGCTCGAACCCCTCGCGGCGCATGGTCTCGATCAGGATCGCGAGCTGCAGCTCGCCGCGGCCGAGGACCTTCCACGAGTCGGCCGAGTCGGTCGGCTCCACGCGGATCGACACGTTCGTGAGCAGCTCCTTCTCGAGACGGTCCTTGATGTTGCGCGACGTGACCCAGCGGCCCTCGCGCCCCGCGAAGGGCGAGGTGTTCACCGAGAACACCATCGAGATCGTCGGCTCGTCGATGTGCAGCGGGGGCAGCGGCGCGGGCGCGTCGGCGGAGGTCACGGTCTCGCCGATCTGGATGCCCTCGAACCCGGCGAGGGCCACGATCTCCCCGCAGGCGGCCTCCTCCGTCTCCACGCGCTCGAGGCCGTCGAAGGTGTAGAGCTTCGTGACGCGCGTCTTCTCGACCCGTCCGTCGCGCTTCGACACCGCCACGGTGTCCCCGAGGCGGACGCGGCCCGAGAACATCCGGCCGATGGCGAGACGCCCGAGGTAGTCGCTGTAGTCGAGGTTCGCGATCAGGAGCTGCAGGACACCGTCGGTCGACCCGGGGGGCGGGGGCACGGCGGCGAGGAGCGCGTCGAAGAGGGGGCGCAGGTCCTCGCCGGGCCGGGCGGGGTCGGTCGAGGCGGTGCCGGCCTTCGCGTTCGTGTACAGGACGGGGAAGTCGAGCTGCTCCTCGGTCGCGTCGAGGTCGATGAAGAGGTCGTAGACCTCGTCGAGGACCTCGGCCGGCCGCGCGTCCGGCCGGTCGATCTTGTTCACGACCACCACCGGGGGCAGCCGGGCCTCGAGGGCCTTGCGGAGCACGTAGCGGGTCTGGGGGAGAGGCCCCTCGGAGGCGTCCACCAGGAGGAGCACCCCGTCGACCATCTTGAGGGCCCGCTCCACCTCGCCCCCGAAGTCGGCGTGGCCGGGGGTGTCGACGATGTTGATCTTCGTGTCCCCGTAGTGGACGGCGGTGCTCTTGGCGAGGATCGTGATCCCGCGCTCGCGCTCGAGCTCGTTCGAGTCGAGCACGCGCTCGCGCACCTCCTGGTTGGCGCGGAAGACGCCGCTCTGCTGGAGGAGAGCGTCCACGAGGGTCGTCTTCCCGTGGTCGACGTGGGCGATGATCGCGACGTTTCGGATGGCGGCCATCCGGCCATCATATCCCAGCCGCACCCGCGCGCCGCGATCCGACGAGCCGCGCGAGGTCCTGCGGCGTGTCGACGTCGACGAGGCAGTCGGCTCCCGCCGCGACGTGGACGACGCGCTCCGGCCGCTGCGCGAGAACGGCGCGTGCCCCGCGGTCGAGGGGGGCGCCGCGCAGCTCCGGCCAGACCGCGCGGGCGAAGCCCGCGGGGTGGCCGCGCCGGCCGCCGTGGCTGGGCACCGCGACGGGAGCGCCCTGGGCGAGCGCGGCGAGCACGGCGTCGACCGTCTCGGGGCGGACGAGGGGGTTGTCGACGGGGTGGAGGAGGACGGCGTCGGCCGCGTCCTCCCCGGCCGCGTCGAGGCCGGCCCACACCGACGTCAGCATTCCCTCGGGCCAGCGCGGGTTCAGCGCGATCCTCACCGCGGGGGGAAGGCCGGCCTCGGTCGCGATCCTCTCGGCGGAGGCGCCGAGGACCGCGACGACCCGGACGACCCCGGGCCGCTCCACCGCCGCACAGGCGTGCGAGAGGAAGGTCCCGCCCGCGAGGGGCAGGAGCGCCTTCGGCCCACCCATCCGGCGGCCCTCCCCGGCGGCGAGCACCACGGCCACGATCCTCACCCGCTTATTCCACCACGGCATGGATCAGTCGGCTCGTTGACGCCTTCGGAAGGGCCCCCGTATGATGCCGCCGTCGAAAGGAGCCCTGCTTGCCGACCCGCGTCATCATCATGGGGGCCGCCGGCCGCGACTTCCACAACTTCAACACCGTCTTCCGCGAGGACCCCTCGCACACCGTCGTGGCCTTCACCGCGACCCAGATCCCCAACATCGAGGGCCGGCAGTACCCCGCCGCGCTCGCCGGGCCCCACTACCCGAAGGGCATCCCGATCCACCCCGAGTCGGACCTTCCCCGGCTCATCCGGGAGACCGGCGCGCAGGAGGTGGTGTTCGCCTACAGCGACGTCTCGCACGAGACGGTCATGCACAAGGCCTCGCTCGTCCTCGCCTGCGGGGCGGACTTCCGGCTCATCGGGCCGGACGCGAGCATGCTGAAGGCGAAGGTGCCGGTCGTGTCGGTGTGCGCGGTGCGCACCGGGGCGGGGAAGAGCCAGACGACGCGGAAGGTGGCGAGCCTGCTGCGCGCGAAGGGCCGGCGGGTCGTCGCGGTCCGCCACCCCATGCCCTACGGCGACCTCGTCGAGCAGAGGGTCCAGCGCTTCGCCGCCCTCGAGGACCTCGACCGCCACGACTGCACGATCGAGGAGCGCGAGGAGTACGAGCCCCACATCGCGGCGGGCGGGGTCATCTACGCGGGCGTCGACTACGGGGCGATCCTCGAGCAGGCCCAGGCGGAGGCGGACGTCGTGCTCTGGGACGGCGGCAACAACGACCTGCCCTTCTACCGCGCCGACCTCGAGATCGTGGTCGCCGACCCGCACCGCCCCGGCCACGAGCGCACGTACCACCCCGGCGAGGCCAACCTGCGCCGGGCGCACGTGGTCGTCATCAACAAGATCGACTCCGCCGGCCCCGAGGGGATCGAGGCGGTCCGCCGCTCGATCCGCGAGCTCAACCCCGCGGCGGTCGTCGTGGACGCCGCCTCGCCGCTCTCCGTGGACGGGTCGGACCAGGTCCGCGGCAAGCGCGTGCTCGCGGTCGAGGACGGGCCCACCCTCACCCACGGCGAGATGACGTACGGCGCGGGTGTGCTCGCCGCGATCCGCCACGGCGCCTCCGAGATCGTCGACCCGCGGCCGTACACCGTGGGCACGATCACCCGGACGTTCGAGTCGTACCCCGGGATCGGCACCCTGCTGCCGGCGATGGGCTACGGCGAGGAGCAGATGAAGGACCTCGAGGCGACGATCGCCCGCACCCCGTGCGACGTCGTCCTCGTGGCGACCCCCATCGACCTGCGCCGCGTCATCCGGATCGACAAGCCGGCCCTGCGGGTCGGCTACGAGCTGCAGGAGATCGGCCGGCCGGACCTCTCCGACGTGCTGGCGAGGCTCTGAAGGAGACCCCATGGCCCAGAGGCACTTCCTCTCGCTCAAGGACTGGTCGCGCGAGGAGATCGAGCTGCTCTTCGAGGAGGCGGCGGCGATCAAGGCGAACCCCGAGAACTACGCGACCACCCTCGCCGGCAAGTCGCTCGCGATGGTCTTCCAGAAGCCCTCGACGCGGACCCGCGTGTCCTTCGAGGTGGGCATGTTCCAGCTCGGGGGGCAGGCCCTCTTCCTCGGCGCGAACGACATCCAGCTCCACCGCGGGGAGACGATCGCCGACACCGCGCGGGTGCTGAGCCGGTACGTGCACGGCATCATGGCCCGGGTCTTCGCCCACCAGGACATCCTCGACCTCGCGCGCCACGGGTCGGTGCCGGTGATCAACGGCCTCTCGGACCTGCTCCACCCGTGCCAGGCGCTCGCCGACTACTTCACGCTCAAGGAGCGCCGGGGCGAGATCGCGGGGCTCAAGATGGCCTACGTGGGGGACGGGAACAACGTGGCCCACGAGCTCATGTTCGGGGCGGTGAAGCTCGGGCTCGGCTTCTCGATCGGCTGCCCGAAGGGCTACGAGCCGAACCCGCTCATCTACAAGAGCGCGGTGCGGGAGGCGCAGAGGCTCGGGACGCCGCTGCCCGAGGTGACCACCGACCCGATGGAAGCGGTGGCGGGGGCGGACGTCGTCTACACCGACGTGTGGACCTCGATGGGCCAGGAGGCGGAGTCGAAGAAGCGCCTCGCCGCGTTCCAGGGCTTCCAGGTCACGCCGGAGATGATGGCGGTCGCGAAGCCGGAGGCCGTCTTCATGCACTGCCTGCCCGCTCACCGCGGGGAGGAGGTGGCGGCCGACGTGATCGACGGGCCGCAGTCGGTCGTCTTCGACGAGGCCGAGAACCGCCTGCACGTGCAGAAGGCCGTCCTCGTCACCCTGATGGGCGACTCGCTCGAGGATTGAGGGGCCGGCTCTCCGCCCGGCTCCCGCCGGGCGAGCCGGCCTCGCGGCTAGCCATCACGCGCAGCGCGCGCACCACTTCCGCCCGGTCGACGTCGTCGCGGATCTCCACCCGCCCCACCGCCACGGGGAGGACGAACGGCACGCGCCCCGCGCGCGCCTTCTTGTCGCGGGAGAGGGCGGAGAGCACCGCCGCCGCCGGGAGGTCCGACACCCGCGGGCGGGGGCCGACGTGGTCGACCGCGGAGGCGATCGCGTCGAAGGCCTCCTCGGCGAGGAGGCCCCTGCGCCTCGCGATGCAGGCCGCGCCGACGAGCCCCCACCCGACCGCCTCGCCGTGGGTGAAGCGGCGGTAGCCCGTGACCGCCTCGAGGGCGTGACCGATCGTGTGACCGAGGTTCAGGACGCGGCGCAGCCCGCCCTCGCGCTCGTCCTTCGCGACGACCTCGGCCTTGATGCGGCAGGCGGTGGCGACCGCGCTCTCGATCTCCACCCGGTCCCAGCCGAGGAGCCCCGGCGGCGCGCGGCGGATCGCCCCGAACAGGGAGCGGTCGCCGAGGACGGCGCACTTGAGGACCTCGTAGGCCCCCGAGCGCAGCTCCCGCGGGGGCAGGGTGGCGAGGAACGCGGGATCGACCACCACCGCGCGCGGCTGGTGGAAGGCCCCGATCATGTTCTTGGCCTTCGGGTGGTTGATCCCCACCTTGCCCCCGATCGAGCTGTCCACCATCGCGAGGAGCGTCGTCGGGACCCCGACCCAGTCGACCCCGCGCATCCAGGTCGCGGCGGCGAAGCCGGCCAGGTCGCCCACGACCCCGCCCCCGAGCGCGACCACGAGGCCGTCGCGCCCGAGGCGGGCCTCGAGGAAGGCGTCGTGGAGCCGGCCGAGCGTCGATGCGGTCTTGAAGCGCTCCCCGTCGGGGACGAGCACGACCGTCGTCCGGCCCAGGGCGCCGAGCGCGCGGGCCACGGGGGCGCCGTGGAGGGCGAAGACGCGGCGGCTCGCCACGAGCACGATCCGCCGGCCGCGCAGGAACCCCAGCAGATCGCCCAGCATCCGGGAGAGGCCGTGGCCGACGGACAGTGCGTAGCGGCGGGGACCGAGCTCGACCGGGATCTCCAGCACGGCAGCGGAGCATAGCACCGGCCCCGCCTACCGGAGCCACCCCGGCAGCGCCCGGTCCCGGCGGGCCCGGTCGAGGAGGTCGTCCTCGGCGGCGCGGATGCGCCGCTCGAGCGAGCGCAAGCGGGCCTGCATCCCGGCGAGCGACGACCCGCCGGCCGAGGCGGGGCCGCGACGGCGGCGGCCCGCGAGCTGCGAGGCCTCCTCCCGCTGCTCCTCGATCCGGGCGCGCAGCTCGGCCGCCGAGGCCTCGAGCGAGAGGACCCTCTCGCGAACGCGCGCGGCCTCGCGGCGCCAGTACGCCTCGCCTCGGCCGGGCGTGGCCGGTGTGTCCCCGGGGGAGGCCTCGGCGGGCGGCTCCGCCGGCGTCGAGTGGACGCCCGTCTCACCACGGAACGGGTGGAGCCGGTCGAGGTCCGCGTTCGTGTAGACGCGGACGGCAGGACGGGGCGGTGGGGTGGGGGAAGGATCCTCCGCTCCGGGCGCGGGGGACGCGAGGAGCAGGAGGCCGAGAGCCAGAGACACGACCTCGGGTCGAAAAGACATGCGAACCGTCGCCTTTCCGGGAGAGAGGAGGAAAGGCGGCCCGCGAGGCCGGGGAGAACGTAGCCTGCAGCCCGGCCCCGAGTCAAGCGCGAAGGCGCGCTTCTGCTACACTGCGCGTTTCGAGCGACTGATGAGCCCCATCGACCTGTTTCCCTTCCACGAGTACTGGTGGTTCTACCTCGCGTTCACCGCCTTCGTGCTCGGCCTGCTCGCGCTCGACCTCGGCGTCTTCCACCGCCGCGCGCACGAGGTGTCGATGCGCGAGGCGACGGCCTGGACGGTCTTCTGGATCGTTCTCTCGCTCGCCTTCAACTATCTCTTCTACCGGTACATGCGGGTCGTCTTCGCGAACGACCCGCGCCTCCTGGCGATCCCCGGCTTCGATCCCGGGGCGGCGGCGCACCGCGCGGCGCTCGAGTTCCTGACCGGCTACGTGGTCGAGAAGGCCCTCTCCGTCGACAACATCTTCGTGTTCGTCCTCGTCCTCAACTACTTCGCGGTGCCCCCGAAGTACCAGCACCGGGTGCTGTTCCTCGGCATCCTCGGGGCGCTCGTCTTCCGGGCGGTCTTCATCGCGGCCGGGGCCGTCCTCGTCCAGTACCAGTGGGTCGTGGTGCTGTTCGGCGTCTTCCTGATCCTCACCGGCGTGAAGATGCTCTTCGCGGACGAGGAGAAGATCGAGCCCGAGAAGAACCCCGTGTTCCGGTTCCTGAAGCGGCACCTGCCGGTCACCCCCGAGCTGCACGGCCAGAGCTTCGTGGTGCGCGAGGGCGGGCGCCTCGTGGCGACGCCGCTCCTGGTCACGCTCGTCTTCGTGGAGCTCACCGACATCGTGTTCGCGGTCGACTCCGTGCCCGCCATCTTCGGTATCACCAAAGAGCCGCTCATCGTGTTCACCTCGAACGTCTTCGCGATCCTCGGCCTGCGCGCCATGTACTTCGTGCTCGCCGGGGCGATGGACAGCTTCCACTACCTGCGCTACGGCCTCGGGATCGTGCTCGCCTTCGTCGGGCTGAAGATGGTGTGGCTCAACCGGGCGTTCGGAGGCCACTTCCCGATCGGCGTCTCGCTCGCCATCATCCTCGGCGTGATCGCGGTCTCGGTCGCGCTGTCGCTCCTCTTCCCGCGCAAGCCCCAGGAGGGCTCGTAGCCCCATGGCAGAAGAACGCATCTCGAAGGAGATCACCCCCAAGGCCCAGGACTACTCGCAGTGGTACCTGGACGTCGTGCTCAAGGCCGACATGGCGGACTACGGCCCGGTCAAGGGCTGCATGATCATCAAGCCCTACGGCTACGCCGTGTGGGAGAACATGCAGCGCGACATGGACCGGCGCATCAAGGAGACCGGCCACGTCAACGCCTACTTCCCGCTGTTCGTGCCGAAGAGCCTGCTCGAGCGGGAGAGAGAGCACGTCGAGGGCTTCTCGCCCGAGTGCGCGTGGGTGACGATCGGGGGCGGGGCCGAGCTCGAGGAGCCGCTCGCCATCCGGCCCACCTCGGAGGCCATCATCTGCTCGACCTACGCGAAGTGGGTGCAGTCCTGGCGCGACCTGCCGGTGCTCATCAACCAGTGGGCGAACGTGGTTCGCTGGGAGAAGGTGACCCGGCCCTTCCTCCGCACGACCGAGTTCCTCTGGCAGGAGGGCCACACCCTCCACGCCACCGCCGAGGAGGCCCAGGAGGAGACGCTCCGGATGCTCGACGTCTACCGCGCCTTCTCCGAGGAGATTCTGGCCATGCCGGTCCTCTTCGGCCAGAAGACCGAGAGCGAGAAGTTCGCGGGGGCGCTGCGGACCTACGCGATCGAGGCGCTGATGGGCGACGGGCGGGCCCTGCAGGCGGGGACGAGCCACAACCTCGGCCAGCACTTCGCCGAGGCGTACGGCATCGAGTTCCTCGACAAGAACCAGGAGCGCGCGAAGCCGTGGTCCACCTCGTGGGGGACCTCGACCCGGATGATCGGCGGCCTCATCATGACCCACGGCGACGACTCGGGCCTCGTCCTGCCCCCGAAGGTGGCGCCCTACCAGGTCGTGATCGTCCCCATCCCCCCGCGCAAGGGCGACGTCAACGAGGTGGTCCTGCCCAAGGCCCGCGAGGTGGCCGCGATGCTGCGGGGCCAGGGCTACCGCGTCCACCTCGACGACCGCGACCAGTTCCAGCCCGGCTACAAGTACGCCGACTGGGAGATGCGCGGGGTGCCGGTGCGCCTCGAGATCGGTCCCAAGGACATCGAGAAGGACCAGGTCGTCCTCGTGCGGCGCGACAACCGGGCGAAGGAGTTCGTGCCCCTGGCCGGCGGCGCCGCCGCGCGCCTCGGGGAGATCCTGGACGCCCTGCAGAAGGACCTCCTCGAGAGGGCGCGGGCGTTCGTGGCCGCCAACACCACCCGGGTGAGAAGCTACGACGAGTTCAAGCAGGTCATGGCGGACAAGCGCGGCTTCATCGTGGCCGGCTGGAACGGGGACCCCGCGGTCGAGGCGAAGATCAAGGAGGAGACGAAGGCCACGATCCGCGTGATGCCGATGGGCGATCCCATCGAGGCGGAGTGCGTCTACACCGGCCAGAAGGGCCGCGAGGTGTACTTCGCGCAGGCCTACTAGCTAGCGCCTGACCCGCCGGCTGAGCGCGGGTCAGGCGCTTTGTCGTTTCCGTTCTTCCGTTCTGGAAGGCCCCGATGAAGGCCGCCCCGGAAGGCCCCGATGAAGGCCGCCCCGGAAGGCCCCGATGAAGGCCGCCCCGGAAGGCCCCGGTGAAGGCCGGTTTCACGCCAGCGTCACGTCCGTCTTCGGGAAGTCCCTCCCCGTGCACAGCAGCGGCTCGCCCGCAAGCTTCGCGACCGCGTAGGACAGGCACTCGCCGAAGTCGAGCTGCGCCGGATGGCGCCCCCGGCCGAACCGGTCGTAGGCTGCGAGGGCCTCCCGCCAGTGCTCTTCGCCGAAGCTCACGGTCTCGGCGTCCCACTCCCGGAGCAGGCCCTGGAGGAGCCCCCGCGCGTCGCGGCCGAGGCGGGCGGTCAGCACGATCCCGGCCTCGGCCAGCGTGGGCGCTCCCACGGCGACCGCTTCCGCGCGGGCGATCTTGCGAACGAGGCCCTCGAAGCCGGGCTCGCGCAGCACGACGCCCACGATCGCCGAGCTGTCGAGGATCACGCGCCCTCCGGGCCGTAGCCGAGGATGCGGTCCTCCTCACGGCGGGTCAGGCGCTTCCCGAGAAGCTCCCTGGGCACGGCGGGCCAGACCTCGCGCTCGAGGTAACGCAGCATCTCCGCCTCGCGATCGCGCTTCACGATGCGCAGCCGCAGCCGGGCGAGGCGCTCTTCGAGGGCCCTTCGGATGCTCTCCGTCTTCGTCTCCCCGGCCAGCCGGGAGGTTTCCTCGGCCAGACGCTCGACCTCGGCGTTCTTGATATTGAGGGCCACTCGCGCCTCCAGGGTGTATCTTCGGGATTAAGGTATAATATGTCAACTACGGTGTAATCATCTGGTAGCAAACGCTTCACACTTCTTCATCGTGCCGACACGCTGCGGAAAGGCCGGACGCCCATTCTCCGGAGTGCAGGGGCGCAAGACGCGCCCCGGGGCAGGAGGAGAGGAAGCGATGAGCGAAGCGAACGAGGGGACGGGCGGCGCCCGGCCGGCGTTCTGGAGGAGGCGGGCGTTCTGGGTGGGGGGCGGGCTCCTGGCCCTCGTCGGCGCAGTCGCGGTCGCGACGCCGCGGGCGTGGGCGCGGGGCTTCGCGGGCCACGGCTCCTTCGGCCACGGGCGGCACGCGTTCGGGGCCCGGCTCGCCGAGGACCCGGAGGCGGCCAAGCGGCACGCCGGGATGGCCGTCGAGTGGGTGCTGCGCGGGGTGGGCGCGAGCGAGGAGCAGAAGCAGCAGGCGAAGCGGATCGCGGAGCGGGCGATCGACCAGGCCGGGCCTCTCGCCGCGAAGCACCGCGAGCACCGCGAGGCCATGGCCCGCGAGCTCGCGAAGCCCGAGATCGACCGCGACGCCCTCGAGCGGCTCCGCCGGGAGGAGATGGCGCTCGCGGACGAGGCCTCGAAGCTCGCGGTCGGGGCGATCGCGGATCTCGGCGAGGTCCTCACGGCGGAGCAGAGGGCCGAGCTCGTGGCCTTCGCCCACCGCTTCCACGCCGAGGGCCGGGGCCACTGAGGGTTTAACATCTCCGCCGGTGGCCGGCCGGGTACTGATGATCGACGACGACGCGGCGCTCGCCGGCCTGGTGGGCGAGTACGTCCGGCCGTTCGGCTTCGAGGTGACCGCCGCGACGAGCGCCGCCGAGGGCCTCCTTCGGCTCTCGGCGGCGCCGTTCGAGGCGGTCCTCCTCGACGTGATGCTGCCCGACCTCGACGGGTTCGAGGTGCTGCGGCGGCTCCGCCGTGACTCGGACGTTCCGGTCCTCATGCTCACCGCCCGCGGGCAGGACGAGGACCGGATCGCGGGACTCGAGATCGGCGCCGACGACTACCTGCCCAAGCCCTTCAACCCTCGCGAGCTGCTGGCGCGGCTGCGCGCGGTGCTCCGGCGGCGGCAGGGGACGCTCTCGCCCACGACGCCCCTGCGCTTCGGGCGGCTCGAGATCGACCGCGACGCGCGCGTCGTGCGCGTCGACGGCGAGGAGCGGGCGCTGACCGGCTACCAGTTCGACCTCCTGGTCGCCCTCGCGGAGAGCGCCGGGCGGGTGCTCGGGCGCGAGGCGCTCATGGAGCGGGCGGGCCGCGACGCCGGGGAGTCGTTCGACCGCTCGATCGACGTGCACGTCTCGCGGATCCGGGCCGCGATCGAGGACGACCCGAGGCGCCCGCGGCGCCTCCTGACGGTTCGCGGGGCGGGCTACGTGCTGGCGAAGAGACAGGACGAGGAGTGATGCGGCGCCTCGCCACGCAGATCCACGCCACGATCGTCACGACGCTCGCATTGTTCGCCCTCCTGCTCGGCGCCGCGTGGTGGCACGGTCCGGGCGCGCGCGAGGAGGCGCGGCTCTCCGAGGCGGTGGCGCAGACGGCGGGGGAGGTGCTGCCGCCCCCGGGACGGCCTCCGGAGGAGCTGCAGGCGGCGCTCGACCGCCTCGCCCCGCGCTTCGGCGTGGACGCGGCGGTCTTCTCCCCCGTGGGCGAGCGCCTGGCCTGGTCGGGGACGCCGTTGCCGCTGCCCCCCGCGGCGGGGGAGGGCCGGCACTGGGAACGCTCCCGGGGGCGGCTCCTCTTCTCGGTGCGCCTCGCCGACGGGCGCCGGCTCGTGGCCTCGCGGCCGCGGCCCGACCGCCGGCACCTCGCCGGCCTCGCCGGGACGGCGCTGCTGCTCGCCCTCGCGGTGGCGCTGGGGGCCTGGCCGCTCGTGCGCCGGCTGACGCGGCGGCTCGAGCGGCTCCGGCAGCGGGTCGAGGAGCTCGGGCGCGGCGACCTCGACGCCCGCGCGCGCGTCGAGGGCCGGGACGAGGTGGCCGACCTCGCGCGCAGCTTCAACCGGGCGGCCGACCGCATCCGGCAGCTCGTCCTCGCGCAGCGGCGTCAGCTCGCGTTCGCGTCGCACGAGCTGCGCTCGCCGCTCGCGCGGCTGCGCGTCTCGCTCGAGATGATGGGCGGGGACGAGACCCTGCGCCAGCGCGCCGCCCGGGACGTGGCCGAGCTCGACACGCTCATCGAGGAGATGCTCGAGGCGAGCCGGCTCGAGGCCCTCGGGCGGGGGGAGCGCGACGAGACGGTCGACGTCCTCGGGCTCGTGGCGGAGGAGGCGGCCCGGGTCGACGCTGCGGTCGAGGGCGAGGCGGTCGTCGTCCGGGGCGACGCGCGGCTGCTGCGCCGCCTCGTGCGCAACCTGCTCGAGAACGCACGGCGGCACGCGGGCGGGGGGCCGGTCGAGGTGCGGGTCGAGCGGCGGGGCGGGGGCGCGCGTCTCGAGGTCGGCGACCGGGGACGCGGCGTCCCCGAAGCCGAGCGCGAGCGCATCTTCGAGCCGTTCTACAGGCCCCCCGGCGCCGGGGAGACGGGCGCCGGCTGGGGTCTCGGGCTCGCCCTCGTCCGGCAGATCGCCCGCGCCCACGGGGGCGAGGCCCGCTGCCTTCCCCGGCAGGGCGGCGGCACGACGTTCGAGGTGGAGCTGGCTCCGGGGCTAGAATGAGGGCGCCGTGAGCCCCTCACTGCCCTGGCTGGTGGCCTTGACCGCTCTCGCGTGCACCGCCGCACCCGACTCCGAGCAGGAGGAGAGGTTCGCCCGGGCTCGCGAGAGCATGGTCGCGACGCAGATCGCCGCGCGCGGTGTGCGCGACCCGCTCACCCTCGCCGCCCTGCGCAAGGTGCCGCGCCACCGCTTCGTCCCCCCGGGATCCGTGGGGCAGGCGTACGAGGACTACCCGCTGCCGATCGGGCACGGCCAGACGATCTCGCAGCCCTACATCGTCGGCTTCATGACCGAGGCGCTCGGCCTGCGGGGGGGCGAGACGGTCCTGGAGGTCGGCACGGGCTCGGGCTACCAGGCCGCGGTGCTCGCCGAGATCGCGGGGCGGGTCTTCACGATCGAGATCGTGGCGCCCCTCGCGGAGTCCGCGGCCGCGACGCTGCGGTCGCTGGGCTACTTGAACGTCGAGGTCCGTGCGGGCGACGGCTACGCGGGCTGGCCCGAGGCCGCCCCCTTCGACGCGATCATGGTGACCGCGGCCGCCCCGCGCATCCCCGAGCCGCTCAAGCAGCAGCTCAAGGACGGGGGGAGGCTCGTCCTGCCGCTGGGCGAGGACTGGCAGGAGCTCGTGGTGGTGACGCGCCGGGGCGGGCGCTTCGAGGAGAAGCGCGTGCTGCCCGTGCGCTTCGTGCCCATGACCGGCAAGGTCCGGCAGTAGGGCGCATGGAGGCGATCGCCCTCCTCTTCGGGCTGGGTCTCGTCGGCCTGCTGCTGGCGCTGCCCGTCGTGGCGTTCGCGGCGCTCTTGCGGGCCAACCGGGCCCTGCGCGAGGTGCGGGAGCTGCGCGAGATTGTCGGCAGGACGGCGGCGGAGCCTCTCCCCGGTGCGGGGCAGCCCGCCACACCGGCACGACCCGCGCCCATCGTTGCTGCGCCGCTCGCATCGCCGCCCCCTGTCACCGAGCCGCCTGCCCCGGTTCCCCCGGCGGCGCCCCCGAGGGCCGCCTCCCGGCCCGATTTCGCGACGAACCTCGGCCCGAAGATCCTCGTCGCCGCCGGCGGCCTCGCCGTCGTCGTCTTCCTCGCGTTCTTCGTCCGCTACGCCTGGGAGAACGACTGGGTCGGACCCACGGGTCGCGTCCTGAGCGCCGCCGTCTTCAGCCTCGTCCTCGTCGCGGCCGGCCTGCGGACGATGGGTCGCGTTTACCGCCCGCTCGGCCAGGGCCTCGCCGCGGCGGGTTTCGCCGGCCTCTACGTGACGGCCTTCGCCGCCCACGCGGTGTACGGCCTGGTGCCGCGCGGGGCGGCGGCCGCCTTCATGGTCGCCGTGACGGCTTGCGCGGTTCTCGTCGCCGACCGGCTCGACGGGCGCCTCCTCGCGGGACTCGCGTGGGTGGGCGGCTACCTCGCGCCGGCCCTTCTCTCGACCGGCGAGGACCGCGCGGCGAGCCTCTTCGCCTACCTTCTCCTGCTCGGGGCGGGCGCCCTGTGGCTCGACCGCCGCAAGCCCTGGGGCGAGACCGTGCCCCTCGCCCTCGCGGGCACGGTCGCTCTCTTCGCGGCGTGGTTCGCCGCCCACTTCCGCCCCGAGCGGTTCGAGGTGGCGGCGGGCGGCCTCGTCGCGCTCACCGCGCTGTTCGCCCTCGGCACCGCGCGCAAGGAGCGCTCGGCGTGGCACGCCCTCGCCTTCCTGCTCGCGGCCTGGGGCGTGGCACAGCTCGGGCTCGGGGCCGACCGGCCGGAGGTCCTGATCGTCCTCTCGATCGGCCTCGCCCTCGCCGCGCTGCGGGCCGCTCGTCGGCCGTTCGGGCTCGTGGCGGTGGCGGCGGTGGCGCTGCCCTACGCCTCGTGGGCGGCGGCCCACTACCGTCCGGAGAGCCTCGGCCTCGCCGCGGCCTGGGTCGTGGGCGGCGCGCTCGTGCTGGTTCTCGCCCGGCGCGAGGGGGAGCGGTCGGCCGGGACGCTGCCCGGCCTCGCCTCCGTGGCGGGTGGCGTCGCGTCGGTGTTCCTGGCCGCGCGGACGGACCGCCCCGCCGCGCTCCTCGCTCTCCTCGGGGCGCAGGCTCTTCTCGCCGTCCTCGCCGCCCGCCGCTGGGCGTGGGCGACGCCGGCCACCGCGGCGTTGTCGGCGGTGGCCGTCCTGTCGTGGTACGACCGCTACTTCCGGCCCGAGCGGGGACAAGAGGCGCTCGCGCTGGGCCTGACCGTGGCGGGCCTCTACGTCCTGGCCCTGGCCGTCACCGGCTTCGCGGCCGGCCACGCCCTCGGCGTGCCCGGGGCGCTCACCCACGTCGTCGCCGCGGGTCTCGCCTGGGTCCTTCTCGACCGCGTGCTCACGATCTCGAGGCCGGGGCTGCTCGGAGGGGCGGCCGTCGCGCTCGGGGCCGTCCACCTGGCCCTCGGCCTCGCCGCCCGCCGCCGGGGGGGCGACCCCCTGCGCGTCCGCGTCACCCTCGGCCTCGCGGCGACGTTCCTGACGCTGGCCATCCCGGTGCAGCTCGGCCTGCACGGGATCACGCTCGCGTGGGCCGCCGAGGGCGTGCTGCTCCTGTGGCTCGGGGTGGCCCAGCGCTCGGCGCTCACCCGCGCCTTCGGCTACGGCGTCCTCGCCCTCGCCCTCGTGCGGCTGTTCGCCCGCCACCTGCCGCTGCACGAGCAGCCCTTCGTGCCGGTCCTCAATCCCTCCTTCGGCACCTGGCTGGCCGTGATCGCGGCCCTCGGGGCCGCGGGCGTCCTCGCCCGGCGCCTCGGGAGAGCGGGGGGGGGCGGGCTGGACGGCGCGGCGCGCCTCCTCCTCGGCCCGCTCTGCGTCGTGCTCCTCTTCGGCCTGGCGACGGCGGAGACGGATGCGCTGTTCTCGCAGGCCTCGCGGGCGGCGTCGCTCGCCGGAGACGCCGAAGCGGCGGTCCGGGCGCGCCGGCAGGGGGGGCTCGCGGTCTCGGTGCTGTGGACGGTCTTCGCCACAGGCCTCCTGTCGGCCGGCCTCGGGATGCGCAGCCGACCGCTGTTCTGGGCGGCGTACGCGCTGTTCGCGCTCACCGCGGGCAAGGTGGTGCTCGTCGACCTCGCCACGTTGCCCACGCTCTACCGCATGCTCTCGTTCCTCGCCCTCGGCGTCCTGCTCCTGGCCGGGGCGTGGCTCAACCTCCGCTTCCGCGAGCGAATCCAGCCGCCGGCGGGGGACCGGTGACGAAGGCGATCGCGCTCGCCGCCCTCGCGGTCGCGGCGGCGCCCGGCCCCCCGGCGTTCGAGCGGGTCGTCCGCGTGGAGAAGGCGGGCCGAGCGGTGCTCGTGCTCGACCGCGACGTCTACGAGTCGGCGCGGGCGGACCTCGGGGACCTCCGCCTCGTCGATCCCTCGGGCCGCGAGGTGCCCTACGTCCTCGACCGCGGCGGAAGCTCCGCGCGGAGGGGGCCCGTGCGGCCCGACGTGCGGAACCGGGGCTGGCGCGCGGACGGCGCGGCGACGGCGGTGCTCGATTTCGGAGGTCGTGTCGCGAAGCGCCGGCTGACGCTCCGCCTGTCCGGCGACGACTTCCGCCGGCCGGTCTCCGTCGAGGGGAGCGAGGATGGGCGCGAGTGGACGACCCTCGTCGACGAGGCGTGGGTCTTCGCGGTCCCCGGGGAGGACGCGGCGCGGTACGAGACCGTCGAGCTCCCCGAGAACGACTTCCCGCTGCTGCGCGTCGCGGCCCGGCCTGCCCCGGACGAGCGGTCGCGGCCGGCCATCGTGGACGCCCTCGTCCCGGGAGGGGAGCCGCTGGCCTCGCGCGAGGCGGAGCTTCGAACGCGGTGGACCGCGGCGCACGACGCGCGCTCGGGCGAGACCTGGCTCACCCTCGACCTCGGCGCGCGCCACCATCCCTTCACCGCGATCGTCCTCGACGTGGGCGACGAGCGCTTCTTCCGCGAGGTGCGGGTGGATGCCCGCCGGGACATACGGCCGGCCGATCCCGAGGCGTGGGACGAGGTCGGGCGCGGCCAGGTCCATCGGCTCGAGCGCGGGGGGCGGGTCCGGGAGAGCCTGCGCGTCGGCGCGACGGGACGCGCCCGGACGCTGCGCGTCCGCGTGCGGGACGGGGACGACCGGCCGCTCGAGGTGCGGGACGTCTCGGTGGCCGTCCCCCTCGAGCGGATCCTGTTCGAGGCGACGGCCCCGGGCGCCTTCCGGCTGACCTGGGGCGCGCCCGCCCGCGCTGCGCCCCGCTACGATCTCGCCCGCACGATCGGCGACCTCGAGGAGTGGGGACGGTCGGCCCGGGCCGCGGCCGCGGAGCCGCCGCGACGGCTCGCCCCCTCCCCGCCGGCCGACCGACCCTGGACGGAGCGGCACCCGGCCGTCGCCTGGGCCGGCCTCGTCGCCGTCGTGCTTCTGCTCGGCGGGCTCACCTGGCGGGTCCTGCGGCGGACCGCCTGACGCCTCGGCGGGACCGTCGCGCCCGATCCCACAGCAGGTCGAGGGCGGGCCGGTGCTCGGGGCGCACGGTGCGCAGGGCCGCGCTCGTCCGGCGCAGCCTCTCGCGCGCGGCGATCGCGGAGAACGCCGCCGCGCAGGCCGGCAGCAGGTCCGGCTCCTCGGCCACGGCCCGCGCGAGGGCGGGGACGACGGAGGCGTCGCCCACGCGCGCCGCCGCCCGCAGCAGGGCCCGCATCGCCGCCGGGGGCCTCGCCTCCAGGCTCTCGCGCAGGTCGTGGAGGGCCGCGCGGCTGTCGAGGGCGGCGAGGGCCTCGTGGAGAGCGCCCCGGCTCCGGGCCGGCGGGGCGCCCCGGCCGATGCGCGGCGGCTCGAGCGCCTCCAGGGCGCGGAGGACAGCGGGGATCGCCGGGGCGCCGCAGCGGGCGAGCGCGTCGACGATCCGGCCGGCCTCCTCGTCCCCCGGCCCGGCGACCAGGGCGTCGACCAGACGGTCCTCGATCGGGCGGGACGGCGCGCCCCGCGCGGGGCCCGTTGTCCCGCCGGCGAGAGCGACGAGCTCCGGCCGGCTCGAGGCCCGGAGGCGCTTCAGGAGCGGGCGCAGGGTGGCCGGGGAGAGCGGGGGCCGCAGGGCGAGGAGCGCTTCGAGGATCGCCGCTCGCAGCGAGGGGTCCTCGTCCTCGTCGACGAGCCGCTCGGCGAGCGGGTCGAGGGCTTCGACGACGCCGTCGGCCTGGAGCCGGACCAGGGCCAGGGCCACGTCGATCCGCCGGCGCGGAGCGGCCCCGCAGAGGAGGCGGGCGAGCGCGGGAACGGCGCGCCGTCCGCCCCCGGAGCGGATGGCTTCGAGCGAGCGGCGGGCGAGGGAGTCGTCGCCGTCGCGGGCCAGCCCGACGAGCAGGGGAAGGCCCGCCGGCGTCGCGAGGCGCTCGAGGACCTCGACGACCGCGAGGCGGGCCGCGGGCGGCGCGCCGGGGAGGAACGCGGCCAGGGCCTCGACCACCCGTGGCCCGACGAGGACGAGGCCGGCGACGGCCGCGTCGCGCTCGGCCGGCACCGGCGAGGCGAGCCGGGCGACGAGGTCGCGGGTCCGGTCGGCGCGGGATGGTACGATCGGCATCGGATGAGGATCTCCCGCCCCCATTGTCTCGCGACGGTCGTCGCCGCGCTCGCCCTCGCCGCCGGCGCGGCCCTCGCCGCACCCGCGGTCGTCCCGCTCACGCTGCCTTCCGGCAAGGTCCTCCGGGTCGAGGTCATGGTGGAGGACCACGACCGCAGCATGGGCCTCATGTTCCGGTCCTCGCTGCCGCCCGACCGGGGGATGCTCTTCGTCTTCGGCCAGCCCGACTTCCACGGCATCTGGATGAAGAACTGCCGCTTCCCGATCGACATCCTGTGGCTCGACGAGCGGCAGCGGATCGTGCACGTCGCGGAGTCGGTGCCCCCCTGCAAGGAGGACCCCTGCCCGGTCTACGAGCCGATGCGCCGGGCCTCGTTCGTGGTCGAGCTCAACGCCAAGCAGGCGAGGCGCGAGGGGGCGGTGGTGGGCGCCTCGGTGCGCTTCGAGCTGCCCCCGGCCCGGCGCTGAGACGCCGGCCCGGAAGCCTCAGTCCTCGTCCCCGCGCTTGCGTCCGAAGAGGTAGGCCACGAGCACCCCGAGCGCGTAGAGGCCGATCATGGGTCCGGCGAGCGCGGTCTGGGTCACCACGTCGGGGGTGGGGGTGATGATCGCGGAGAGGACGAACGAGGCGAGGATCGCGAACTTCCAGCCGCGGGCGAGGAAGCCGGCGGACACGAGGCCGAGCCGGGCGAGGACGAAGATGACGACGGGGATCTGGAAGACGAGCCCGAGGCCGAGCAGGAACCAGGAGTAGAAGGACCAGTACTCGCCGATCCGCGGCATGAACCGCATGTCCTCGCCGCCGAACGTGTAGAGGAAGCGGAACGTCATCGGGAACAGCACGAAGTGCCCGAAGACGGCCCCCCCCGTGAAGAACGCCGTGCCCATCCCGATGAACGGGACGGCCCACTTCTTCTCGTGCTTGTAGAGGCCCGGGGAGATGAAGCCCCACACCTCCCACATCACGAACGGCAGGGCCACGAAGATGCCCACGAAGAAGGCCATCTTCATGTACAGCAGGAGCGACTCCGCGACCCCGGTGTAGATGAACTTGTCGGTGAAGCCGGCCTCGCGCATCGGCTGCACCATGAAGTGGAAGATCTGCTCGCGAAAGCCCCAGCTCACCGCGAAGCCGCCGGCGAGGTAGAGGAAGGAGCGCACCAGGCGCTGGCGCAGCTCCTCGAGGTGCTCGAGGAACGTCATCTTGTCGGGGTGGGGACGCGCCATGGAAGCGCCGGGCTCGCCTGCTCGCCTACTTCGGCTCGATCGGGGTGTCGTCGGGCTGCCGGCTCACCGTGTCGGGCACGGGGGCGGGCTCCGTGGGCGGCGCGCCGTAGGGGTCGCCCGCGGCCGGGGGCGAGGGGACGGGCTCGACGCGGGGCGGCTCGATCCGCATCGACTCGCGGATCTTCTCCGCCTCGACCTCGCTCTCGATCGTGCTCTTGAACTCGTTCGAGGCCCGCCGGAACTCCGCCATCATCTTCCCGAGGCTCTTCCCGATCTCGGGGAGCTTCCTCGGGCCGAACACGATGAGGGCCACGACGAAGATCAGGATGAGCTCGGGTCCGCCCAGGGTGCCGAACATGTCTGCCTTTCGGGCCATCTTACCACTCGACCCCGGGCCCGGGTGGTCCATCGGTGTTCCGCTCGGCCCGCTTCCATTGACACCCGCAAGGGGCACCCCTACAGTTGGGGCATGCCCGCCAGGTGGCCTCTCGCCGCCGCGGTCCTCGCGCTCTCGCCCGCCGCGGCCGCCCGCGCCGACGTCCCCGTGGTCGAGCTGGACGGCGTGGTCCACGCGGTGACCGCGGCCCACGTCGTGCAGGCGATCGACCGGGCCGACGCCTCGGGTGCGCCCCTGCTCGTCATCCGGATGGACACCCCGGGAGGCCTCGACAGCTCCATGCGGCAGATCGTGGATCGCATGCTGAACTGCCGCACGCCGGTGGCGGTCTGGGTGGGACCCTCCGGGGCCCGCGCCGCGTCGGCCGGCTTCGTCATCACGGTGGCCGCCGACGTCGCGGCCATGGCCCCGGGAACGAACATCGGGGCCGCGCACCCGGTGGCCGGGATCGGGCAGATGGACGAGGTGATGTCGAAGAAGGTCACCCAGGACGCGGCGGCCTACATCCGGAGCAAGGCCGAGCGCCGCGGGCGCAACGTCGCGATGGCCGAGCAGGCGGTGGTCGAGAGCAAGTCGTTCACCGAGAAGGAGGCCCTCGAGCTGAAGCTCGTCGACCTCGTCGCGAGCGACGTCCCGGACCTCCTGAAGCAGCTCGACGGCCGCGAGGTGACGCGCTTCGACGGCACGAAGGTCACGCTGAGGCTCGCCACGGAGAAGACCGTCGAGGTGAGCATGGACTGGCGGCAGGCGATCCTCTCCACCATCGCCCGGCCGGAGATCCTGTTCCTGCTCCTCCTCGGCGCCCTCGCCGGCCTCGGGGCCGAGATCAGCCACCCCGGCCTCGTCTTCCCCGGGGTGCTCGGGGCGCTCTGCCTGATCCTGTTCCTCTTCGCGAGCCAGATCATCCCCGTGAACTGGGCGGGGGTGCTGCTCGTGGTGCTGGCCATCGGGCTGTTCGTCGCCGAGGTCAAGGTCGCCTCGTACGGCCTGTTGACCGTGGGGGGCATCGTGGCCATGATCCTCGGCGCGATGATGCTGGTGGACTCGCCGCTGCCGGAGCTGCGCGTCCACCTGTGGACGCTGCTCCCGGTCGTCCTCGCCTTCGCCGCGTTCGCGATCGCGCTCGTGCGCCTCGTCCTCCAGGCGCAGCGCCGGCGGGCCCTGACCGGGGCCGAGGGGCTGGCGGGGGTCCGCGGCGAGACCGCCACCGACCTCGACCCGGAGGGCTGGGTGAGAGTGCGGGGGGAGCTGTGGCGGGCCCGCTCCGACGAGCCGGTCCGGCGCGGGGAGACGGTCGAGGTCGTGTCGATGGAAGGGCTCCGCTTGCGGGTCCGAAAGGGGGCGTGATGCTGTCACCGTTGACGTTCGTCCTCGGCGCCGTCGTCTTCTGGCTCCTCCTGTCGGTCAAGGTCCTGAACGAGTACGAGCGGGGCGTCATCTTCCGGCTCGGGAAGGTGCTGCCCCGGCCCAAGGGCCCCGGCCTCGTCATCGTGGCGTGGCCCGTCGACCGCATGGTGCGGGTCAGCCTGCGCACGGTGGTCCTGGACGTCCCGCCCCAGGACGTCATCACCCGGGACAACGTCACGGTCAAGGTGAACGCGGTCCTGTACTTCCGGGTGGTGGACCCCCTGAACGCCGTCATCCAGGTCGAGAACTACCTCTACGCCACCAGCCAGGAGGCCCAGACGACGCTGCGGAGCATCCTCGGCCAGGCGCACCTCGACGAGCTGCTCTCCGAGCGGGAGAAGCTCGGCACCATGCTCCAGGAGGTCATCGACCAGCACACGGACCCGTGGGGGGTGAAGGTGACCCAGGTCGCGGTGAAGGCGGTCGACCTGCCCACCGAGATGCAGCGGGCGATGGCCAAGCAGGCCGAGTCCGAGCGCGAGAAGCGGGCCAAGATCATCCACGCCTCCGGCGAGCTCGAGGCGAGCAAGCAGCTCGCGGACGCCGCGAGCCAGCTCAACGCGGAGCCCGTCTCGCTGCACCTGCGCTACCTCCAGACCCTGGTCGAGATCGCGGCGGAGAAGAACTCGACGATCGTCTTCCCGGTGCCCATCGACTGGCTGAAGGCCCTCATGGGCGGGAAGAAGGACTGAGGGATGGCGGAGCCCGGGCGCGAGCTCGACGACGACGAGGGCCTCACCCTCCGCGGCAGCCTCGAGGAGACCTCCGTCCCCGAGCTGCTCAAGTCGGTCCTCGGCAGCGGGGAGACGGGCGTCCTCACCTTCCGCAAGGGGGACGTGACGAAGAGCGTCCACCTGCACATGGGGCGCGTCGTCTACGCCCGCTCGAGCAACCCCGACGAGCGGCTCGGCGAGGACCTCCTGCTGCGGGGGAAGATCAGCATCCGGCAGTACCTCGAGGCGAGCCGGCTCATCGCCCCCGGACGGCGGCTCGGCACCATCCTCGTCGAGCTCGGGGCGCTCGAGCCCGAGGACCTCATCGGGGCGATCGAGCACCACGTCAAGGAGATCCTGCTCGACGTGTTCACGTGGTCGATGGGCGAGTACGAGCTGGTGATGACCGAGCCGGGACGCGACGACGTGGTCGCCCTCAACCTCTCGACCGAGGCGCTGATCGTCGAGGGGATCCGACGGACCCGCTCGTGGAGCCGCATCTATCGCGGCATCGGCGGCGACCTCGACTCGATCCCCGTGCCCACCGGCTCGAACGAGGCCCTCCTGCGCGTCGAGCTGACGGAGGAGGAGCAGGAGGTCCTCGCCCACGTGAACGGGCGGGCCACCGTCGAGCAGCTCTGCCAGGTGTCGTACCTGTCGAACCTCGACACCTGCCGGGTCCTGTGGGCCCTCACCGTCCTCGGGGTCGTGCGGCGAGGCCAGCCCGGCGAGGCCGCGGCGCGCGAGGAGGGGATCGCCCGCCGCGAGCAGGAGCTCGACCTCGAGAGCATCGTGGAGCGGTTCAACCAGATGCTGAGCCGAGTGTACTCCTTCCTCCACGGCCGCGTCGGCGACCAGGTGGACGCCTTCATGGACGAGGCCCTAGAGCGCATCGCCGGACAGTACGAGCTGCTCTTCTACGGGGTCGACCTCAAGCAGTACGGGCGGGCCGACTACGA
This sequence comes from uncultured Acidobacteriota bacterium, assembly GCA_964561785.1. Lineage (GTDB taxonomy): Bacteria > Acidobacteriota > Vicinamibacteria > Fen-336 > Fen-336 > DATBSL01. The sequence continues at coordinate 44,019 of CAZLRF010000012.1, forward strand.
CCAGATGCTCGCGAACGTGGCCGACCTGCCCGCCGACGAGCGGCGCCGCCTGATGCTGGCCGGCCTCAACGAGCTGGTCGCCTCCATCCAGCTCGGCGTGCGGGAGCGGCTCGGCGCGCAGGAGATCGCGGTCGTCTCGGGCATAATCAAGGAGGCGTACCGGCGGCTCGGGGTGGGCTAGGCCCCGGGACGGAGGAGGCGAGGAAGGCCACTTGGCGCAGGACGACTACTACTACGAGATCCAGCTCACCAACAAGCAGCTCGTGTTCTACTTCATGGCCGGGGCGGCCGGGCTCATCCTGAGCTTCCTCGCCGGGGTGATGGTCGGGCGTGGCGTGGAGGGCCCGGGCCTGGCGGAGACCCGCGTCGCGGACGAGCGCGTCGTGTCGGAGCCGACGCCCGCGCCCGCCGCGACCCCGGCCTCCGACCTCAGCTACCCGCAGCGGCTCGAGTCCGAGCGGCCGGACGAAGGGCTCGACCGCCCGGCGGGGGAGAAGCCGCCCGCCCCGGCGCCCACGCCCACGCCGCCGCCCACTCCCGCTCCGACGCCCGTGCCCGTGACGACGACGCCGGCCACGCTCCCCCCCGCCCCGGCGCCGCGCTCCGCAGCGCTGCCGAAGGCGCTCCCCTCGACCGCCAGCGGTTTCGCCGTCCAGGTCGGGGCCTTCAAGGACCGCGCGGGTGCCGAGGGTGTCGCGCGCAGCCTCAAGGGCCGGGGGCTGCCCGCGTACACGGCCCCGGCCGCGGGCGGGCTTTTCTCGGTGAGGGTCGGCGTCTACCGCGACCGGGCCGACGCCCAGGCGGTCCTCGACCGCCTGCGCGACGACAAGTTCAAGCCCTACATCTTCAGGCAGTAGGCGCGCTTTGAGGGGGGACGCCGTGGACGCGCCCGCTCCGTCCCGCCTGCCCGAGTGGGCGCGCAAGCCCGCGCGTCTGCGCGAGGCCCGGCCCGTGCGGATGCTGCTGCGGCGGGGGGCCCTCCACACGGTGTGCGAGGAGGCGCGCTGCCCGAACCTCGGGGAGTGCTTCGCGCGGGGCACCGCGACCTTCCTCCTCCTCGGCGACCGCTGCACCCGCCGCTGCCGCTACTGCTCGGTCGCAACGGCGCGCCCCCTGCCCCCGGACCCGCTCGAGCCGGAAAGCGTCGCCGCCGCCGCGGCCGAGATGGGCCTGCGCCACGTGGTGCTCACCTCGGTCGACCGCGACGACCTCGCGGACGGGGGCGCCGCGCACTTCGCCGCGACCGTGCGGGCCGTCCGCCGCGCCTTGCCGGACGCGGCCGTCGAGGTGCTGACGCCCGACTTCCGGGGAGACGAGAGCGCGCTCGCCACCGTCCTCGACTCGGCGCCGGAGGTCTTCAACCACAACATCGAGACGGTGCCCCGGCTGTTCCCGCGGCTGCGGCCCCAGGGGCGCTACCGGCTGAGCCTCGACGTCCTGTCCGCGGCCCGCCGGCTCCGGCCCGCCCACGCGACCAAGAGCGGGCTCATGGTGGGCCTCGGCGAGACCGACGCGGAGGTCGCGGCGGTGCTGGCCGACCTGCGCTCGGCCGGCGTCGGCATCGTGACGATCGGCCAGTACCTGCGCCCGAGCCGCGACCACGAGCCGGTCCACCGGTACGTGACCCCCGACGCCTTCCGAGCCTTCGAGCGGGAAGCGCGCCGGCTCGGCTTCCCGGCGGTCTACTCCGGGGTCTTCGTCCGCTCCTCGTTCCACGCGGAGGAGGTCTACCGCACGGGGAGCGCGCGCTGAGCCCCGAGCGGCGCGGGGACTCGCTCGCCGCCCTCTCGGGGGCTCTCGTCGCGCTCTCGTTCCCGAAGCTCGGCCACGGGGCCGTCGCGTGGGTGGCCCTCGTCCCCCTGCTCGTCGCCCTCTGCGGGGCACGGGGATGGCGCGCCGCTCGCCTCGGGTACGTGACCGGCGCCGTGTCGGCCGCGGGGCTGCTCTACTGGACGGCGCTCGTCGTGGTCCAGTACGGGGGCATGCCCCTGCCGGTGGGGGCGGCAGTGATGGTCGCGCTGTGCCTCGCCTTCGCCCTGTTCCCGCTCCTGTTCGGCTGGGCGATGGGCCGGCTCACCGCCGCGTTCGGGGCCGCGGGCCTCCTCGGCGCGCCGTTCGTGTGGGTCGCGACCGAGCTCCTGCGCGCGCACACGTTCTTCGAGTTCCCCTGGTGCCTGCTCGGCTACAGCCAGCAGCCCTTCGCGCCGGTCATCCAGATCGCGTCCGTGACCGCCGTCTACGGCGTCTCCTGGATCCTCGTCGCGTCTTCGAGCCTCGTCGCCTTCGCCCTCGTCGAGGCGCGAGCCCGGAGGCGCCTCGCCGCGCTCGTCGCCCTCTCTTTCCTGGTCGCCGCGAGCTGGGGCGGGGGCGCGCTCTGCCTCGCCCGGCCCCTCCCCGAGACGGGGAGGATCACGGTGGGACTCGTCCAGGGAGGCATCCGCCAGGAGGACAAGTGGGTGCCGGAGAACGCCTGGGCCAACGTCGATCGGCACCTGCGGCTCACCGAGGAGGCCGCGGGCCGCGGCGCCCGGCTCGTGGTGTGGCCGGAGTCGGCCGTGCCGTTCCTCTACGACCGCGATCCGGCCCTGGCGGGCCTGCTCCAGGCGACGGTGAGGCGCCTGGGCATCCACCTCTTCTTCGGGAACGACGACCTCGAGGACGGCCCGGAGCGGGTCGTGTACGTGGGGGCCAAGCTCCTCGGGCCGGACGGGGCGCTCGAGGCGCGCTACCGGAAGATCCAGCTCGTGCCGTTCGGGGAGTACGTCCCGCTGCAGCCCCTCTTCACCCTCGGGGGACGCGTGACGGCCAAGCTGGTCCAGGAGGTGTCCGACTTCACCCCCGGACGAGAAGCGGTGGTGGGCGGGGTCGACGGCCACCGCGTCGGCGGCTACATCTGCTACGAGGCGATCTTCCCGGGGCTCGTCCGCCGCTTCGCGGCGGGGGGAGCGGAGCTCCTCGTCAACGTCACGAACGACGCCTGGTACGGCACCACCTCCGCGCCCTATCAGCACCTCGCGATGGCGGCGCTGCGGGCGGTGGAGAACCGGCGCTACATGGTCCGGGCCGCCAACACCGGGGTCACGGCGGTGGTCGACGCGCGGGGCCGCATCCTCGAGCGAACCCGCCTGTTCGACACGACCGTGCTCGTGCGGGAGGTCCCCCTGATCGCCGAAACCACCTTCTACACGCGGCACGGGGACCTCTTCGCCCACGCCTGCGCCGCCGCCGCCCTCGCGCTTCTCGCCGCGACGGCGCGCCGGGCTAGAATGTCGGGGTGAGCCAGCAGACATCCGACCTGAGGCAGCGCTTGGAGTCGCTGCGCGCGAGGGCCGCGGACATCCGCGGCTATCTTTGAGGCCGAGACCCTCCGCAAGGAGCTCCTGTCCCTCGAGGAGAAGATGGCCGACCCCGGCTTCTGGGGCGACCCGGCCGCGGCCCAGAAGGTGATGCAGCGGCGCAAGCGCCTCGAGGGCGACCTCGAGCTGCTCGAGCGCCTGCGGACGCAGGAGGACGACGCCCAGGTCCTCGTGGACTGGATCGAGGCGGGCGAGGACGTCGCCGCCGACCTCGGGCCCGCCCTCTCCGCTCTGGAGGCGTCCGTGGAGTCGGCCGAGCTCCAGAAGATGCTCGGAGGCGAGCACGACCGGGCGAACGCGATCCTGACGATCAACGCGGGGGCGGGCGGCACCGACAGCCAGGACTGGGCCGAGATGCTGCTGCGCATGTACCTGCGCTGGTGCGACCGCCGCGGCTGGAAGCGCGACGTCACCGACATCCAGGCGGGCGAGGAGGCGGGGATCAAGAGCGCGACGGTGATGGTGCAGGGCGACTACGCGTACGGGAACCTCGCGGCGGAGGCGGGCGTCCACCGGCTCGTCCGCATCAGTCCCTTCGACTCCAACGCGCGGCGCCAGACCTCGTTCGCCTCCGTCTTCGCGTGGCCCGAGATCGAGGACGACGTCCTGATCGAGGTCCAGGAGAAGGACCTGCGGATCGACACCTACCGCTCGAGCGGGGCCGGCGGCCAGCACGTCAACGTCACGGACTCCGCGGTCCGGATCACCCATCTCCCGACCGGCATCGTGGTCGCGTGCCAGAACGAGCGCAGCCAGATCCGCAACCGCGAGGTCGGGATGAAGATCCTCAAGGCGCGCCTGTACGAGCTCGAGATGCAGAAGCGGCGGGAGAAGCTCGACGCGGTCGAGGCGGCCAAGAAGGACATCGCCTTCGGCAGCCAGATCCGCTCCTACGTGCTGCACCCCTACCGCATGGTCAAGGACCACCGCACGAAGCACGAGACCGGCAACCCCGACCGCGTGCTCGACGGGGACCTCGACGACTTCGTCAAGGCGACGCTCGTGGCGAAGGCCCGGGGGACGCTCGGCCAGCCGGCGGCGGCCGAGGAGTGAAGCGCCTCCGGGGAGGGCTCCTCCCTGCGCTCCTCGGGCTCGCCCTGGCCCTCCCCGTCGCGTGCCGCGGGGGGAGGGAGCGGCCGGCGCCGGCGCCCGCCGTCGCGGGCGGGGGGGGCGGCCCGGAGATCGTGTTCGAGCGCGAGCGCGACGGGAACCTCGACCTGTACGTCGTGCCCGCCGGGGGAGGCGTCGAGCGCCGGCTGACGGACGACCCGGCGGAGGACACGCTCGGGCGCTTCACGCCCGACGGCTCGCGGGTCGTCTTCACCTCGAAGCGCAGCGGCAGCTACCAGCTCTGGGAGGTCTCGGCGGAGGGGGGGCGGGCCCGGCGCCTGCGGGAGAACGACGCGACCGAGTACCAGCACGACATCTCGCCCGACGGCCGGACGCTCGCGTTCCTCTCGAACCTGGACGGCCCCGAGCGGCTGCTCCTCCAGGACCTCGGGACAGGGACCGTCCGCGAGCTCGTGCGCCACGGCCGGGACACGATCTTCGGCAACCCGCACTGGAGCCCGGACGGGAAGCTCCTGACCTACTCGTCGAACTTCCGGATCGGGCACCAGGTCTACGTGGTCGACGTCGAGAGCGGGAAGGAGAGGCGCCTGTCCCCGATCGCCACCGGCGGGTGCGAGCCGCGCTTCAGCCGCGACGGGCGAAAGGTGGTCTACGTCGACCGCGGGCACCTCGGCGGCGACGCGAGCCGGCTCGTCGAGCACGACCTCGCGAGCGGGAAGCAGAGGGACCTCGTGGCGTGGCCGGGGCTCAACTACGACCCGGTCTACTCGCCCGACGGGAGCGAGCTCGCGTTCGCGTCGAACGTGACGGGGGAGTGGGCCGTCTACCGCCAGCGCCTCTCCGACGGCCAGGCGTGGCGCGTGACGTTCGGCCCCGGCCCCGCGCGCTACCCCGACTACCGCCCGAGCCCCTCCGCGCCGCGCTGAGGCTCGGCGCCGGCCGCGGGCGGACCCGCGGGGGCCCTGGGCTCGGTTCCCGCGACGAAGGCCTCCATGTGAACGCCCGGGGCCCCCGGCGCCCCCGGCCGGCCCGCGTCGTCGACGGGGACGAACACGACGTTGCCCGGGATCGGGAACTCCTCGATCGGCCGCTCGGCGGTGGCCTTCTCCCAGAAGTCCATCCAGATCGGCAGCGCCACCCGGCCCCCGTCCGCGCGCGGGCCGAGCGAGTCCTTCTTCTCGTCGAAGCCCACCCACACCCCGGCGGCGAGGGAGGGCTCGTAGCCCACGAACCACGCGTCCGTGAAGTCGTTGGTCGTTCCCGTCTTGCCCGCGACCGGGCGCCCGAGCCGGCGCGCCCGCGCCGCGGTGCCGCGCTCGACCACGCCCCGGAGCAGGGACGTCAGGATGAAGGCGGCGTCCGCGCGCAGCGCGTCGCTCGCGCGGGGGGTGGCCTGCTCGATCACGTTGCCGTCGCGATCGGCGATCCGCTCGATCAGGAACGGCCGCATGCGCAGGCCCTGGTTGGCGAAAGCGGCGAAGGCGGCGACCACCTCGGTGAGGGTCGCCTCGCCCGCCCCGAGGGCGATCGGCAGGAACGGCGGCAGCTCGCCCCCGAGGCCGAGCCGGCGGGCGTACTCGATCCCCCGGTCGATGCCGACCGCCTGCAGCGTCTTGACCGCGGGGATGTTCCGGCTCTGCTCGACGGCGCGCCGCAGAGGGATGGGGCCGAGGTACGTCCCGTCGTAGTTCTGGGGCGACCAGACCGTCTTGTTCCAGGGGTTCGGGAAGCTCAGGGGGGCGTCCACGATCACCGTCGCCGGCGTCCAGCCGAGCGTCTCGATGGCCGCCGCATAGACGATCGGCTTGAACGCCGAGCCCATCTGGCGCATCGCCTGGGTCGCCCGGTTGAACTTGCTCAGCTCGAAGTCGTAGCCGCCCACCATCGCCCGTACGGCGCCCGTCCGCACGTCGAGGGCGAGCAGCGCCCCCTCGACCTTCGGCTCCTGCTCGAGCTCGACCTTCGCCTCCCGCCGCTCCGGGTCGAGCTCGACGAGGCGGAAAGGGGCGACCGCGCCCCGGGGCAGGACGTCCGCCACCGAGCGCGCCCGGGCCTCCTGAACGTCGGCGAGGGTGAGGCGGGCCCGGTACTCGCCGACGTGGACGGTGGCGCCGAGGCGGTCGGAGGCGAGAACCACCCCCCGCACCACGTCCCCCGTGGCGAAGGGCCAGTCCCACTCGTCGAGGTGCAGGGGGTCGGGGAGCCGGCCGTCGGGGAGGAGCACGCTCTGGGTCGGCCGCACGAAGCCCCGGGCCCGACGGTCGAGCCTCCGCAGGCCGTCCTTGACCGCGCGCACCGCCGCGCGCTGCATCGCGGGGTCGAGCGTCGTGTGGACGCGCAGGCCGCCCTGGTAGATCCGCTGGCTCCCGTACTCCTTCTCGAGGTACTTGCGCACGTCCTCGAGGAAGTGCGGCGCGATCGAGGGGGGGTCCTTTCGCAGGCGCAGGCCCAGCGGCTCCGCCTTCGCCGCCTCCGCCTCCTCGTGGCTGACGTACTTCTCCTCCGCCATGCGGTCGAGCACGTGGTTGCGGCGGGCGAGGGCGCGCTCGGGGTGGTTGACCGGCGACAGCCGCGGTGCGTTCTGGGGCACTCCGGCGAGCAGGGCGGCCTCGGCGAGCGTGAGGTCCCGGATGGGCTTGCTGAAGAAGAACCGGCTCGCCGCCTCCACCCCGTAGTTGCCGTGGCCGAAGTAGATCTGGTTGCAGTAGAGGGTGAAGATCTCCTCCTTCGTGAAGTTCTTCTCGATCTGGAAGGCGAGGATGATCTCCTTGAGCTTGCGCTCGTAGGTCTTCTCCGGGGTCAGGAACAGCAGCCGCGTCAGCTGCATCGTGAGCGTGGAGAAGCCCTGGCCCTTGCGCCCGGAGCGCAGGTTGGCGAGGACGGCGGCGGGGATGCGCCACGGGTTGATCCCGATGTGCTTCCAGAAGTCCGCGTCCTCCACGGCCACGATCGCGTTGCGCAGGACGGGTGGGATGTCGCGGAACTCCACGACCACCCGCTTCTCGATCGCGAACTCCCCGAGGACCGAGCCGTCGGCCGCGAAGACCTGGGTGATGATGTTCGGCTGGAACTCCTCGAGCGACGTCACCTGGGGCAAGTCGCTCTCGTAGGCGAGGAAGACCCCGACGAGCGCGCCCCCGAGGACGGCCCCCGCGAAGAGGGCGCTCACGACCACGCGGCGCAGGGTCAGGATGCGCGGGGGCGCCATCCCCACGATTATGAACGCGGGCGCGCCCGCCCCCTAATCCCGCGGTCGTCGCACCGCGCCTCCGCCTCCGGCGGAGTGGCCGCCGCCCGAGCGGCCCCCGCTCGGTCGGGCGGAGCCGCCGCCCGACCAGCGCGTGTCGGAGGAGCCGCCGCTGCGGGCCTCGCCGCGGGGCGGCCGCGGCGGCACATCCCCCGGGCGGCCTTCCGCACGCGGCGCACGCTCTGCCCCGGACCCGCCTTCGAGGCGTGGGGCGCGGTAGGCGCCCGGGGGACGGCCCTCGGTGTCGCCGCGGGAGCGTTCGGCCCGTCCGGACGAGGGCGCCTGCGCACCCGACTCGCGGTGGCTACGCCACCAGCCGCCGAGGACGGTCTCGGTCCGCTCCGAGGCCTCACGGCGCTCCGCGCGCGGAGGCCGCTCGCTCGTCGTTCCGGCCGCGCCGGAGCCTCCGTCCGACCGCCGCGCCGACGGCGCCGTCCAGGGAGCGGGCCGGGGCCGCCCCGCGCCGGCCTCCGAGCCGTACGGCCGCGCCGTGCTGCGCTCCGTCTCGCTGCGGCGCGTCCCGTCGCGCCGCTCGGCGCCGAAGCGGGCGCCCTCCACCCCCGCCGGGGGCGAGCCGTACCCGCGCGTCCAGGGCGCGGGGATCGTGGTGCGATTGTCGACCCCCAGCTCGCGGACGAAGTCCCCGGGGCGCGGCCTTCGGCTGATGGCCCGCGGGGCGGCGTCGCTCTCGCGCAGCGCGAGACCGTCGCGCGTCGGGCGGTGGACCGGCGAGTCGGCCACGCGGAGCAGGGCGGGGTCGTACGTCCCGGCGCCGAGTCGACGCCGGGCGACGTCGCGGTGGCCGAGGTCGCCCTGGCGGACGACGCTCCATCCGCTGTCGTACCCGTAACGGCCCCGCGGCACGGCGTGCCCGCGGTGGTGCCAGGGCGCGACCGGCCGGTTCCGCCAGCCGAGCGGGCACCAGCCCACGTAGCCCCCGCCCACCGCCCAGCTGACCCACCCGGGGCCCCAGGTGCGGCCGGGGATCCAGTACCAGCCGAAGGACACGGAGAGCCCCCAGCGCCCGTAGTGGAAGGGAGCCCACCCCCACGGGTCGTACGCAATCCAGGTCCAACCGTAGGGGGTCCAGGCCCAGCGCCCGTTCCAGTAGGGCTGCCAGCCCACCGCGACCCGGGGGACCCAGACGTACCCCACGGAGGCCTCGTACCGCCACGATCCGTTCCGCTCGAACTCGCCCGCATAGGGGTCGAGCTCGTCCGGCAGGTACTCCGAGGAACGCACGGACCCGCCGTCCTCGGCCTCCCGTCGGGCGTCCCACCGCGCGAAGTCGTCCCGCTCGGAGAAGTCGAACCGACGCGGCTCCTCGGCCGGGGCGCCCCAGCGGGCGAAGGTCCGCTCGCCGGCGGCGAGGCGGGTGCGCTCGCGGCCGTCGTCGAGAACCGCCTCGCCGGAGGACACGGAGAGGCGCAGCTCGCCGGCCTCCACGTCCGCGCGCACGACCGCGCGGCCTCGCACCTCGACCGTGCCCGCTGGCGTCTCGATCTCGAAGCGGGCGGAGGAGACCCCGTACACCCGGACGATGGCGCTGCCCGACCAGAGGCGAAGGACGATACGCTCCTGCGCGCCCTGCTCGTGGCCCGAGTAGTCGAGCTTGCTTCTGGCGTCGAGGCGAAGGACGGTGCCGTCGGGAAACTGGAACTCGGCGCGGCCCGCCGCGTCGGTGAAGACCCTGTCGCCGGGGAGGAAGGGAGTGTTGACGGCGGCCTCCTCGGTGCTCACCTCGCTCGCCCGCTGGAGGCTGACCCCCGGCTCGACGAAGCGGAGCCGGCCGTGGCGGTAGCCGTCCTCGGCCGCGGCCAGCGAAGCGATCATCGTGACGCCGACCGTCACAAGCGTTCGGGATCGCATGGCGCGTCTCCTCCGGGAGCCGGCCCGGCTCCCACCGACCTTCCAAGCAAGCGTCGTGCCGAGGGGCGCATCGTCCAAGTGGCCGCGGACCAGCATCTTGTCGTCCTGCGCCGGCTCCCGACTGTCCTTCGGGGAGAGCGCGTGCGTCCTCCGGTGGGATCAGTTGCCGGAGCCTCTCAACCCTGCTACCATCCGTCGTAACTCTGCTGCCGGAGTGGCGGAATTGGCAGACGCGCACGGTTCAGGGCCGTGTTGGCTTCGGCTAGTGTGGGTTCAAGTCCCACCTCCGGCACCATCCTCATAACGGATTCCCCCATAGACGACGCGACCAGCCTCGAACGCCGGGCCCTCGACCTCGTGTCGGGGCTCGGCAAGCCCATGGCCGTGCGCGAGCTGGCGCACCGGCTCTCCCTCAACGCCGCGGGGCGCCGGGAGCTGAAGGCCGCCCTCCGCCGGCTCATCGCCGACGGGGCGCTCGTGAAGATCCGTGGGGCGCGGGTCGGGCTGCCCGACCGCATGAGCCTCGTGGTGGGCCGGCTCTCGTGCAGCCCCGCCGGGCACGGCTTCGTCGTGCCGGAGGCGCGCGGGGAGGGGCAGGCCGACCTCTTCGTGGCCGCGGTGAACATCCGCGAGGCCCTGCACGGGGACCGCGTCGTCGCGCGGGTCGAGCGGCGGGGGCCCAAGGGCCTCGAGGGCCGGATCATCCGCGTGCTCGAGCGGGCCACGCAGCGCATCGTCGGCCGCTACGAGGACGACGGCCGCTTCGGGGGCCGCGTCGTGCCCTTCGACCGGCGGCTGCTCCACGAGGTGTTCGTCCCCCCCGGGGAGGGGGGCGGGGCCCTCTCCGGGCAGATGGTCTCGGCCGAGATCACGCGGCCTCCCACCGCCACGCGCAACCCGGTGGGGCGCGTCACGCAGGTCCTGGGGCGCCTCGAGGAACGCGGCGTCGACCTCGCGGTCATCCTCGCGAAATACGCTCTCCCGGACGCGTTCCCGGCGGAGGTCGAGGAGGAGGCGGCCCGCGTCGCGCGTCCGGTCTCGCCCGACGACACGCGAGGCCGCACCGACTTCCGGGGCTGGCTGACGGTCACGATCGACCCCGAGACCGCGCGGGACCACGACGACGCGGTCGGGATCGAGCGCCGCCCCGACGGAGGCTACCGCCTGGCCGTCCACATCGCCGACGTGGCCCACTACGTGCGCGAGGGGGGAGCGGTCGACCAGGAGGCCTACCTCCGCGGCACCTCCGTCTACTTCCCGGACCGGGTCGTGCCGATGCTGCCCCACGCCCTCTCGAGCGACGTGTGCAGCCTCGTCGAGGGCAAGGACCGCCTCACGCAGAGCGTGGTGATCGACCTCGACGCGCGGGGCCGGGTCGAGAGAACGGCCTTTCACGACGGCGTCATCCGGTCCGCCGCCCGGCTCTCGTACCAGCAGGCCCAGGCCATCGTGGACGGCGACGAGGCGCTGCGCGAGCGCTACGCCCCCCTCGTGCCCTCGCTCCTCGCGATGGACGAGCTCGCCCGGAGGATGCGGCGCCTTCGCCACGAGCGGGGCGCGCTCGACTTCGACGTGCCCGAGCCGAAGCTCGTCCTCGACGACTCGGGGGAGATGGTCGGCATCGTGCGCCACGAGCGGACGGGCAGCATGCGGCTCGTCGAGGAGTTCATGCTGGCCGCCAACGAGGCGGTGGCGGAGGAGCTCTCCCGCGCGGGGTCGGGCGCCCTGTACCGGATCCACGAGCAGCCCGATCCCGAGAAGATCGGAGAGCTCGCGGAGCTCGTGGCCTCCCTCGGCCACCGCCTGCCCGCCGGCGGCGACGAGGTGCGCCCCGAGCACCTCCAGCGGGTCCTCCGCGCGTTCGAGGGCCGCCCCGAGCAGAAGCTCGTCTCCTACCTGCTCCTGCGCACGATGAAGCTCGCCCGCTACCACGAGGAGAACCTGGGGCACTTCGGGCTCGCCACCCTGATGTACGCGCACTTCACGAGCCCCATCCGCCGCTACCCCGACCTCGTCGTGCACCGGGCCCTGCGGGCCCTGCGGGCGGGACGGGACGCGGAGCGCGAGGCCTGGCTGCGGGAGAAGCTGCCGGCGATGGGCCTGCACCTCTCGGAGATGGAGCGCCGCGCGGCGGAGGCCGAGCGCGAGCTCGTCGAGTGGAAGAAGGTCCGCTTCATGGCTGGGCGGGTCGGGGAGACGTTCGCGGGGTACGTGACCGGCGTGCAGCCCTTCGGGCTCTTCGTGGAGCTCGAGGAGATCTACGTGCAGGGCCTCGTCCACGTCTCCTCGATGACCGACGACTACTACCGCTTCGACGAGAAGGCCCACCGGCTGCGGGGCGAGAACGCGGGGGCCGTGTACCGGCTGGGCGACCGGGTCGAGGTGCAGGTGGTCCGGGCCGACCTCGACCGGCGGCAGATCGACCTCGCCCTCGTGGACGTCCTCGCCCGGGCGCAGGGCCGTCCGACGGGTCACTCGCCCGCGGGCCGGCCCGCCCCCCGCCGGGGCCGGGCGACGGCCGGCGGGCCCGCGTCCCGGCAGCGCGAGGGGCCCTCCCCCCGTCGCCGGAAGAAGTGACAGTCGCGCGGTCGGCCCCGCGCGCATAGAATAGACGGCCGAAGCCCCCTGACGGCCTTCGAGACGGAGCAACCCCGTGAGCACTGGTCCTTCGAAACCCCCCGCGCGCACCTCCGAGGCCCGGATGGTGTCCCTCAACCTCTCCGCGAAGGAGCTTGTCTTCCTCCAGAAGGTGACGCGACAGGAGTACCACTTCATCACCGACGACGAGCAGCTCGCCCGGCTTCGGCTGCGCGACAAGCTCGTCGAGGCGGCCTTCGACCAGGAGCGCGGGCGGGTGGCCCTCAACCTCACGCGCGACGAGCTGCTGTTCCTCATCAAGGTCGCCCGCGAGAACTACTCCTTCATCGCCCGGGCGGAGAAGGAGGCCCGGCTCGCCCTCGCCGCGAAGCTGCACAAGACCGCGGAATCGGTCTTCGGGGTGACGACCCGCGAGGACTGACACGGCCCTGCGCTCCCTGATCGTCGGGACGGCCGGCCACATCGACCACGGCAAGAGCGCCCTCGTTCGTGCGCTGACCGGGACCGACCCCGATCGCCTCAAGGAGGAGAAGGAGCGGGGCATCACGATCGACCTCGGCTTCGCCCACTGCGAGCTCGGGCCGGGCGTCGTGGCCTCCTTCGTCGACGTGCCGGGCCACGAGCGCTTCGTGCGCCACATGCTGGCCGGGGCCCACGGGATCGACGCGGTCGTCCTCGTGGTCGCCGCCGACGAGTCGGTCATGCCCCAGACCCGTGAGCACTTCCACATCTGCCGGCTCCTCGGGGTGCCCCGCGGCCTCGTGGCCCTGACGAAGTGCGACCTCGCCGACGAGCAGACGCAGGCGGTCGCGGAGATGGAGGTGCGCGATCTCGTGGCGGGCTCGTTCCTCGCGGGGCGGCCGGTGCTGCGCGTGTCGGCCCGAACCGGGGAGGGCCTTCCGCTCCTGCGCGAGGCCCTCCTCGCGCTCGCCCTCGACGCCCCGCAACGTTCGGCGGACGGCCTGCTGCGCCTGCCGGTGGACCGGGTCTTCTCGATGAGGGGCTTCGGCACGGTCGTGACGGGGACGCTCGTCGGCGGGGAGCTCCGCGCGGGCGAGGAGGTCGAGGCGCTCCCGTCGGGCCGGCGCGCCCGCGTCCGCGGCGTCCAGGTCCACGGCGAGGCGGTCGAGCGCGCGACGGCCGGCAGCCGCACGGCGGTGAACCTCTCCGGCCTCGAGAAGGACGAGCTGTCGCGGGGCGACGTCCTCGGTCGCCCGGGAACGCTCCGGGCGACCTCGATGGCCGACGTCGACCTCGTCCTGCTCCCGGGCGTGCGACCCCTCGCGGACGGGGCGAGGGTCAGGGTCCACGCGGCGAGCGCGGAGGTCCTCGCTCGCGTGCGGCTGCTCGAGACGGACGAGGTGCCCCCCGGGGGGCGGGCCCTCGCCCAGCTGCGCTTCGAGAGCCCGGCGGTCGCCGGCCGGGGGGACCGGCTCGTGCTGCGCTCGTACTCGCCGGCGGAGACGATCGGGGGCGCGGTCGTGGCCGACCCCTTGCCGCCCCGCCGCGGTCGCCGCGACGCCCCGGCCGCGGCGCGGATGCGTGATGCACCGTCTCTGGCCGCGGCCGCGACGGCGGTCGCGGAGGAAGCGGGGGCCCGCGGGATCACCGTCCCGGACCTGGCGGCCCGGCTCACCGTTCCGGCCGCGGTGCTCGGCAAGGCCCTCGCGGGAGCCCCCGGGATCGTCGTCCTCGGCCAGGACCCGGCGGCGGCCGTCTCGCGCGCGGCGCTCGACCGCCTCGGCGCGGCGGTCCTGCCCCTTCTCCGCGCCTTCCACCGCGCGGAGCCCCTGCGGCCCGGCCTGCCCCGCGAGGAGCTGCGGGCGCGCGTGTTCTCGGAGGTACCGGGGCCCGTCTTCGAGCGGGTGCTGTCCGACCTCGCCTCCGCGGGCGAGGTCCGGATCGCCTCGGAAACAGTCGCCGCCGCCGGCCACGAGGTCCGCCTCTCGTCGGGAGAGTCGGAGGCCCGGGACCTGCTCCTGGGCGAGGCGCTTCGGGCGGGCCTCGCCGGCGTGGAGCCGGCCGCTCTCGCCGGGCGGGCGAGCCTCGACGCGGGGCTGCTCGAGCGCCTCGCCCGGGTGCTCGTGGGCGAGGGCGCCCTCGGCCGGGTCGGCGACGGCCTCCTCGTGCACCGCGACCACCTCGAGGCCCTCAAGCAGCGCGTGCGCGAGCGCTTTCCGGCGGGGGCGAAGGTGGAGGTCGGGGCGTTCAAGGAGATGACCGGCCTCTCCCGCAAGTACGTGATCCCCCTGCTCGAGTACCTCGACCGCGAGAAGGTGACGCGGCGTGCGGGAAACGACCGCGTCGTGCTGTAGAATCCGCCCGAGATGTCGGTCCCGAAGAACGACGAGAAGCGGCGGGCCGGGGGCGCGATCCGGGTGCCGTTCGTCAGGAGGTGCCAGCTCGACTACCCGGGCGGACAGTCCGACAGCGCCTTCATCGTGAACATCAACGTGCTCGGGGCCTACGTAGCCCACGAGGTCATGCCGCCGCTCGGCCGCGCGCTCGTGTTCCGCTTCCAGGCGCCGGGCAACGAGCGCGAGGTGAAGGTCGACGGCGTCGTGGCGTGGACGAACCCCGAGCAGGAGCACCCCGTGCACAGCCTGCCTCCCGGCTTCGGCGTCGCCTTTCGTGCGCTGAGCGAGGAGGCGCGGGGAAGGATCGAGCAGGTGGTCTTCGACTACCTGGCGCGCCAGTCCGGGGACTGACTAGAAGTCCAGGGCGAACAGGAGGGCCTCTCGCACCTCGGCCATCCGCTGCGCGGAGAGTGTCGTCAGGAGCGCGCCGAGCCGGCCCCGGGCGACCGTCTGGACGTGATCCAGGTTCACGGCGCACGACTCCGGCATCCCGTCGTCCGGACCGAGCGGGACCTCGGAAGGGATGCCCCGCACCGATCTCGTGATGGGGGCGATCGTCGCCTCTCCGAGGTACCCGAGGACCGAGTCCCGGGTGAGGATGACGACCGGGCGCCTCTTGTCGGGCCGGGCGAACGCGTACCACCGGACCTCGCCGCGTCTCAGTCGGGCCACACCTG
The DNA here is from genome assembly GCA_964561785.1 of uncultured Acidobacteriota bacterium. Taxonomy (GTDB): domain Bacteria; phylum Acidobacteriota; class Vicinamibacteria; order Fen-336; family Fen-336; genus DATBSL01. The sequence goes on from CAZLRF010000012.1 coordinate 59,194, forward strand.
CTCCTTCTCCCAGTCGTCGAACTCCCCGGGCCGGACGGGCTTCGCCTCGTAGCCCCGACGGTGGCGGCCCTCCTTCTCGATCGTGGCCAGGCGCGAGAGGGCGTCCCGCAGGGCGTCCCGGGTGAACGCGGAGCGGCTCTTGCCGAGCCTGCGTGCCGCGCTGTCCACGCGATCGACGAGCCGCTCGTCCAGGGTCATCTGCACGGTTCTCATGGGACGAGCGTATAGCCATTCGAATGTGGATGCCAGTCCACAGGAGTCGGAGTGCGTCTCGGGCTGCGCCGAGGGGCGGCGCGCCGCTACAGGAGCAAAGCGGCCGGGTTCTCCAGGAGGCGGCGGACCTCGGCGAGGAACTGCGCGGCGAGCGCGCCGTCCACGACGCGGTGGTCCGAGCTCAGCGTCACCTTCATGCGGTGGCCGACGGCGAGGGCGTCGCCTCTCACGACCGGGACCTTGCGCACCGCGCCCACCGCGAGGATGCAGCTCTCCGGCGGGTTGATGATCGCGGTGAACTCGACGACGTCGAACATCCCCAGGTTCGAGACGGTGAAGGTCGAGCCCGTGTACTCCTCGGGCTTGAGCTTCTTGTCCCGCGCGCGGGCGGCCAGCTCCTTCACCTCGCGCGAGATGTCGACGAGGTGCTTGCGGTCGGCATTGCGGACCACCGGCGTGATGAGGCCCTCGGGGAGGGACACGGCGACGCCGAGGTGGACCTCGGCGTGGGTCTGGATCGCCTCCCCCGTCCACGAGGCGTTCACCGTGGGGAAGCGGGTGAGGGCCCGGGCGCACGCCTTGAGGACGAGGTCGTTGTAGGAGACCTTCACGTCTTCGCCGGCGAGGAGCTGCTCGCGGAGCGACACCGCCGCGTCCATGTCGATCTCGACCGTGACGTAGAAGTGGGGCGCCGTGTACATGCTCTCGGCGAGCCGCTTCGCGATCGTCCGGCGCATGCTCGTGAGGGGGATCGCCGTCCCCGGGGGCTCGGACGGGACGGGGGCGGCGCTCCGGGAGGGGAGGGTCGCCGCGGGGCGGGCGGGGGCCGGCGCGGGAGGGGAGGCCAGGTAGCCCTCGACGTCGCGCTTGACGATGCGGCCGCCGGGGCCGCTGCCCGCGACCGAGGCGAGCGGCACGTTGCGCTGCGCGGCGATGGCACGGGCGAGGGGGCTCGCCTTGACGCGACCGCCGGGGGCGGTGGCCGCCGCGGGAGCGGGCGGCGGGGTGCCGGACGCCGGAGCCAGGGTGACGGCCACCGGCGGCGGCGGCGGGGCGGGCGCGGCGGCGGCGGGCGCGGCGGCGGCGGGCGCGGCGGCGGGCGCGGCGGGGGGCGCGGCAGCGGGCGCGGCGGCCGAGGCCTCCGCCAGCAGCCCCGCGATGTCTTCGCCCGCGTCGGCGATCACGCCGATGAGGGCCCCGACGGGGGCCTTGGCCCCGGCCGGCACCAGCACCTTGCGCAGGATGCCCGCGCCGAGGGCCTCCATCTCCATGTTCGCCTTGTCGGTCTCGATCTCGGCCAGCACGTCGCCGACCTTGACCGCGTCGCCCTCCTGCTTCGTCCACTTGACGACGGTGCCCTCCTCCATCGTGGGGGAGAGCTTGGCGAGGACGACCTTCGTGATCATCGGTAGAGCACCTCGTGGACGGCCTCGACCACCTTCTCGGGCTGGGGGAGGTACGCCTTCTCGAGCATGCGGGAGTACGGCATGGGCACGTCGGCCGCGGTCACCCGGAGGACCGGGGCGTCGAGGTCGTCGAAGCACTCGCGCTGGACCCGGTCGGCGATCTCCGCGCCGAAGCCGGCGTAGCGCCAGCCCTCCTCGACCACCACGCAGCGGTTCGTCTTGCGGACCGAGTCGAAGACGAGGTCCTCGTCGAGAGGGCGCAGGGTGCGGGGATCCACCACCTCCGCCTCGATCCCGTCCCTGGCCAGCAGCTCCGCCGCCTGCAGGGCGAACTGCACGGAGCGGCTCCACGCCACGATCGTCGCGTCCTTGCCCACCCGCTTCACTTCGCCCAGGCCGAGCGGGATCGTGAACTCCTCCTCGGGCACCTCGCCCTTGAGGTTGTACAGCACCTCGTTCTCCATGAAGATGACCGGGTTGTCGTCCCGGATCGCGCTCTTCAGGAGGCCCTTCGCGTCCTTCGGGGTGGAGGGCATCACCACCACGAGACCGGGCACGTGGGCGTACCAGCTCTCGAGGGCCTGCGAGTGCTGGGCCGCCACCTGCGCCGCCGCCCCCGAGGGACCGCGCATGACCATGGGGCAGCGGATCTGCCCGCCCGACATGTAGCGGTACTTGGCGGCGTGGTTCACGATCTGGTCGAGGGCCAGGATCGAGAAGTTGAACGTCATCATCTCGGCGATCGGCCGCATGCCCACGAAAGCCGCGCCGACCGCCACGCCCGCGATCGCCTCCTCGGCGATCGGCGTGTCGCGCACCCGCCACTCCCCGAACTCCTGGAGCAGCCCCTGGGTGACCTTGTAGGCGCCCTGGTACTGGCCGACCTCCTCGCCGAGCAGAAACACCGAGGGGTCCCTCCGCATCTCCTCCCGCATGGCCTGGTTGAGGGCCTCGCGCATCGTGATGAGCGCCATGATCAGCCCTCCACCTTCGCCGGGGCAGCCTTCTCCTGCCAGGCCGGGAAGCTCTCCGGCACGCGGTCCTCCTTCGTGGCCGCGCGCCAGGCGGGGTCCCTGTCTGCGGCCTTGTGGTGGACGTAGGGCGAGCGCACGTAGACGTCTTCGTAGAGCGTCTCCGGCGCCGGCCAGGGGCTCTGGTCGGCGAAGCGCACCGCGTCGGCCACCTGGGCGAGCACGTCCTTGTCCATGGCCTCGAGCTCGGCCTCCGTCACCCCGTGCTGGTCCTCGATCAGCTTGCCGAAGCGCAGGATCGGGTCGTAGCGCATCATCTCCTCGACCTCCTCCTTCGTCCGGTACTTGCCGGGGTCGGACATCGAGTGGCCCCGGTAGCGGTAGGTCTCGACCTCCAGCAGCGTCGGCCGCTTCTCGGTGCGGGCCCGGTCGACCGCCTCGCGCAGGGCCTCGGTCACGGTCGGGAGGTCCATGCCGTCGACGTCGCGGCGCGGGATCCCGTAGGCGCTGCCCCGCTGATACAGATCCTTGACCGAGGAGGCGCGGTCGAGCGACGTGCCCATGCCGTAGCGGTTGTTCTCGATGACGTAGACGACGGGCAGGCCCCAGAGCGCGCTCACGTTCAAGGCCTCGTGGAACGCCCCCTCGTTGACCGCGCCGTCGCCGAAGAAGCAGAGCACGACCTGGTCCGTCCCCCGCAGACGGATCGCATAGCCCATGCCCGCCGCGACCGGCAGGTGGCCGCCCACGATGCCGTCCCCGCCGAAGTTCCCGGCGGGCACGTCGTAGAAGTGCATGCTGCCGCCCTTGCCGCGGCTGATCCCGCCGATCCGGCCGTAGAGCTCCGCCATGAGCGGGCGCGGATCGGTGCCGCGGGCGAGGGCGTAGCCGTGGTCCCGGTACGAGGTGATGAAGTAGTCGTCGGGCCGGAGGAGGCTCATCGCGCCCACCGCCACCGCCTCCTGGCCGATGTAGAGGTGGAGGAAGCCCCCGATCTTGCCCTCCACGTAGACCTGGGCGCAGCGTTCCTCGAACCGCCGGATGAGGAGCATCGCCCGGTACTGCTTCAGTGCCTCGTCTCTGGTCATTCTCTGCCGCTTCTCCCCGCGCCGCCCGTCGGACGAAACTCCATTTCTACTGTGGATTACACCGTGCGTCAACGTTTCACGGGCCGCGCTCTCACCACAGCCAGACGACCGCGATGGCGGAAAGGGCGAGCCCGAGCAGCAGCATGCCGACGAGGGACACCGCGAACGTGGCGTCGGAGGTCCCTCCGCCCTGCCGGCCGTCGAAGGCGGCCTTGACCTCCGGGCGGCTCGCGTAGAGCAGCACGGTCGCCGAGGCGAGCGTGAACGGGCACACGAGCAGCCCGATCGCGGCGGCGGCGATCTGGAGGTGGCGCGCCCAGGGCGCGAGCGAGCGCAGGCCGAGGGCCATGGTCGTTCCGAGGCCGGCGAGCGCGAAGCTCGCCGGCACGGCGACGGCCCAGGCGAGGACGCCGCCGGTCCTCCCGGCGAGGACGAGGACGGCCGCCACCGAGGCGGGCACGAAGAGCGCCCACAGGACGGCGAGGACGGTCACGGTCGCCGGCCGGGGCGGCGGGGTCGGCCGGCGCCGGGGCGCGGTCGGTTCCCGCGAGGTGACCGGCGGCGCCGGGCGGCGGGCGGGCGGGACCGGGGCGGGCCGAGCCGTCGGCGGGGCGGACGATGGCGGGGGAGGTGACGCGACGGGGGGCCCGACCTCGGAGAGCGGACCCACCGGTGTCGGCTCCGCGCCCTCGGAGAGACGCAGGTCGAGGTCCTCGGCGGCGACGACGACGGTCTCACCCACCTCGGCCAGCAGCTTCACGTGAACGTCCCCGAGCCGCAGGGTGTCGCCGGGCCGGAGCAGGGCCCGCTCGACGCGCCGGCCGTTCAGGAACACTCCGTTCGCGCTGTCCGAGTCGCGCACCGCGATGCCCTCGGGCCCCTCCTCCACCACCGCGTGCCGGCGCGAGCACTTCGCGTCGTTGAGCACGACGTCGCAGCCCGGGTCGCGCCCGAGGACGGCGACGCTGCCGGGCAGCTCCACCTCGTGGGTGGTGCCGCCCTTGTAGGAGATCTCGAACCTCATGGGTGTCGTCCGTCCCGAGCCGGGAGCGAGCGATTGTACCAGCCCCCCGGGAGGCTCGACTTCCTCCCCGGGGGGCGGTTAGGATCGCCCGAGGCCGCCCGAGGCGGCCCGCACAGGGAGCGACCTCATGGTGCACGGCGATCCGCAACAGCGCTCCGCCCGTCTCGCGGAGGTCTTGGGCATCCTGGAGCGGGAGGCGGCGCCGGAGGACCGGGCGCTCCTCCTCTCGCTCGCGCCGGTCCTGTTCGCCGGCATGCCGGCCCGGCTGGCCCTGGAGCAGAGGCCGTCGGTGGTCGCTGCGCGCCTCGCTCGCCACTTTCGGTTCATCGCGCGCGAGATGCCCCCCGGCCATCAGCTCTTCAAGGGGCTCCCGGGGCTCCACGTCTGCGTGCGCAACCCCTCGGAGGCCGAGGCCCGCGCTCTCGGGGGCGGGGAGGGCCTGCCCCTCGAAACCACGATCGTCGAGACCCATACTCCGGACCGGCCCTTCATCTTCGACAGTGTGAAGAACTACCTCCAGAAGGCCGGGCTGCGGGTCTACTCCGCGATCCACCCCATCTTCACGGTCCGCCGCCAGTGGGAGCGCATCGTCGCCCTCGGCGACGCCCAGGACGAGGGGAGCCGGGAGAGCTACTGCTTCTTCCAGATCGAGCCGCTCGCGAGTCGCGAGCGGCTGCGGCGCGTGGAGCACGAGATCTACTCGCTGCTCAAGGCGGTCTTCCTCGCCGTCGACGACTTCGAGGACATGAGGCGCGCCTGCCGCGAGCTCGTGCCGCGCCTGCGCAGCCGCCGGGGCGACGCCGCCGAGCTCGCCACCGCCCGGGGCTTCCTCGAGTGGCTCCTCGAGGAGAACTACATCTTCATGGGCACCGTGTCCTACGCGGTGGGCCCCGACGGGACGCTCAACCGGGTGGACGAGACCGCGAACGGCTCGTTCACCGATCCGACCCTGCTCCCGGTCGTCTTTCCGGGGGTGGTCGAGCACGTCGAGTCCCACCTCCATCCCCAGCCCGCCGACGAGCGGATCCTGGACCTCGACTTCTGCGCGAGCGCCTCCGCGATCTACCACCTCGACCCGATCGAGGACCTCACCGTGCGCGAGTGGGGCGAGGACGGGAAGCTGCGCGCGCTCACGCTCCTGCTCGGCCGCTTCGCGCGGGGCGCCTTCGCCCAGCGCGCCGACCGCATCCCGCTGCTCCGGGAGAAGGAGGAGCGCCTTCTCGCCCGCTGCGGCGCCATCCCCGGCTCGCACGTGTGGCGCGAGACGCGTGCGACCTTCAACCACTTTCCGAAGACCGACCTGTTCTACGCCGACTCCGCGGACCTCGAGCGCATCATCCAGCGCATCGTCCACGTCGCGAGCGACGACGAGGTGGTGGTCGAGGGCCGCAAGGGCGCGGGCTACGAGGCGCTGTACGTGGCCTTCTCCCGCCTGCGCTACGCCTACCAGGTCGAGGCCGCGCTGCGGCGGGCCCTCGCCGACGCGTTCGGCCCCGTCGCATTCGCGACCTCCGTCGACTGCGGCCCGGTGACCCTCCTCATCTTCTACTTCGACTCCCATCAGCTCGAGCGCCCGGTGGACCTCGACGAGGCCCGCCGGCTCACGGAGCCCCTCGTGACCTCGTGGGAAGACCGGGTGGCGTCCGCCCTCGAGAGGGCGTTCGGCGAGCGCGAGGGCCGGCGGCTGTTCGTGCGCTACGTGACCCCCGAGTCGCGCAGCGGCCTCTACCGCGAGGTCACGCGGCCCGAGCAGGTGGTCGAGGACCTGAGGATGATGGAGCGCCTCGAGAGCCGTCTGGAGGCGCGGGTGGAGGCACGGACGGCGGGGGGGGCATCCGTGCAGCTCCTCTCGGTCCGCTCGCTCGACCTGACCGACATCCTCAAGACCATGCAGAACCTCGGCCTCACCGTGACCGAGGAGCTGCGGATCCCGCTCGCTCTGCCCGAGGGCCGCCGGTGCTTCCTCTACCGCTTCGAGGTGGAGGCGCCGGCCGAGCGGATCGCGGCCCTCCGCCAGGGCGAGGAGCGCTTCGTGGACGCGCTGCGAGCCCTCGACGAGGCCCGTGCGACCGACGACCCGCTGAACGGCCTCATCCTCTCGGCCGGCCTCACCTGGCGCGACGTCGAGGTGCTGCGCACCCTGCGCAACCACCTGCTCCAGATCCGGCCCCACTGGAACGCGGACACCGTCAACGGCGTCCTCGTGCGCAACGCCCCGGCCGCGGGCGCCCTCGTCCAGGCGTTCGCCGCCCGCTTCGACCCGTCGCTCGCGGGCGACCGGAACGCCGCGGTGGCCGAGGCCGACGCCGGGTTCGACCGCGCCCTCGAGGCGGTGCGTTCCCTGGCCGAGGACGAGGTCCTGAGGGCCATCGACAACCTTCTCGCTTCGGTCGTCCGCACGAACGCCTACCAGCGCCCGGAGCGCCCGGTCTTCTCGGTCAAGGTCGACTGCCGGCGTGTCGAGGGGATGCCTTCCCCCCGCCCGATGTACGAGATCTACGTCCACTCGCGACGGCTCGAGGGCATCCACCTGCGCGGCGGCAAGGTCGCCCGGGGCGGGATCCGCTGGTCGGACCGGCACGACGACTTCCGCACCGAGATCCTGGGCCTGATGAAGGCCCAGATGGTCAAGAACGCGGTCATCGTGCCGGTGGGCTCGAAGGGGGGCTTCGTCCTGAAGGGCGACGTGCCGCCGCGGCCGGCCCTCGACGAGTACCTCATCGACCGCTACCGCGAGTTCGTCTCCGGCCTCCTCGACGTGACGGACAACCGCTCGGACGGCACGGTGCTCCACCCGCCCGACGTGGTGCGCCTGGACGGGGACGACCCCTACCTGGTGGTGGCCGCGGACAAGGGCACCGCGCACCTCTCCGACACCGCGAACCGGGTTTCCGCCCAGTACGGGTTCTGGCTCGGGGACGCGTTCGCTTCGGGGGGCAGCGCGGGCTACGACCACAAGAAGATGGGCATCACCGCCCGCGGGGCGTGGGAGTGCGTGAAGCACCACTTCCGCAACCTCGGCCGGGACATCCAGAGGGAGCCGTTCACGGTGGCGGGCATCGGTGACATGTCGGGGGACGTCTTCGGGAACGGGGTCCTCCTCTCCCGCGCGATCAAGCTCGTGGCCGCCTTCGACCACCGGCACATCTTCATCGACCCCGATCCGGACCCGGAGACGAGCTTCCGCGAGCGCGAGCGGCTGTTCTCCCTCGCCCGCTCCACGTGGCGGGACTACGACCCGAACCGGCTCAGCCGGGGGGGCGGGATCTACGACCGCTCGGCGAAGGCGATCCCGCTGTCGGCGGAGGCGCGTGCGCTGCTCGACGTGGGGTCCGCAGACCCGTCGGGTGAAGAGGTGATCCGCAAGATCCTCACCGCGAGGGTGGACCTCCTCTACAACGGCGGGATCGGGACCTACGTCAAGGCGGCCTCGGAGGACCACGCCGCCGTCGGCGACCGCTCGAACGACCGCGTGCGGGTCGACGGCCGCGAGGTGCGGGCCCGCGTGATCGGCGAGGGGGGCAACCTCGGCCTCACCCAGAAGGGCCGGCTCGAGTACTGGGCAGCGGGGGGAATGCTGAACACCGACGCCGTCGACAACTCCGGCGGGGTCGACACCTCCGACCACGAGGTCAACATCAAGATCCTCCTCGACATGCTGGTCAAGAAGGGCCTCGTGAAGGGGCGCGAGGAGCGCAACCGCATCCTCGCCGAGATGGCCGACGACGTGGCCGCCCTCGTCCTGGGCGACAACGCCGGGCAGGCGCTGTGCCTCACCCTCGACACCGCGCGCAGCGCGCGGCGCTACGAGGAGTTCGTGTCGCTCGTCGACGACATGGCGGGGGCGGGCCTCCTCAGCCGGGCCGACGAGTCCGTCCCGACGAGGGACGAGCTGCTGGCGAGCCCGCAGCGCGACCGCGGGCTTCCCCGGCCCCTGCTCTGCGTGCTGCTCGGCTACTCGAAGATGTCCGCCTTCCAGCTCCTGCTGGAGACGGACTTCCCCGACAGCCCGGCCGGCCGGCCGTTCCTCGACGGCTACTTCCCGCGCCTGCTTCGCGAGCGCTTCGCCGAGCACTTCCAGGACCACGTGCTGCGCAGGGAGATCGTGGCCACCGGGGCCGTGAACTACCTCGTCAACCGCGGGGGGATCGCGCTTCTGCCTCGGCTCGAGCAGGGGGCGCGAAACGGCATCGGAGAGGCGGTGACGGCGTGGATCGACGCCGACAGGGAGGCCGAGGCCCAGGCCCTCCGCGACGCGGTTCTCGCCTCCGGCCGCCCGGCGGCGGAGGAGCGAGAGGCGCTGCTCCAGATCGAGGATGCGGTCGAGGCCGCGGCCGCACAGCGGCTCGAGGGCGGGACGGGCTCCGCGATGGGTGCCCTCGCCGAGATCCGGAGCCGGCTCGGCCTCTGAACGGACCGCGCGTGACGGCCAGCCTCTGCGGGGCGTTCCTGCTGTCGGGCGTCGCCGCTCTCCTCTTCGAGTCGCTGTGGTTCCGCCTAGCGGGGCTCGCTCTCGGGAACGGGGTGTGGGCCTCCGCCACGGTGCTCGCGAGCTTCATGGCGGGGCTCGCGCTCGGCAACCTCGTCGCCGCGCGGCACGGGGAGCGCGTCGTGCGCCCGCTCCGCGCGTACGCAGCGCTCGAGGCGGCGGTGGCCGTGACGGGGGTCGGCCTCGTGCTGGGGCTCCCGGCGGCGGCGGCGGGCCTCGGACCGGCCCTCGGCCCCCTGCGGGAGTCTCCCCCCCTGCTCCACGCGGCCCGCGGGGCGCTCGCGTTCGCCCTCATGCTGCTGCCGGCCACCGCCCTGGGAACGACGCTCCCGCTGCTCGCGCGCGCCCTCGCGCGCGACGACGCGCGATTCGGCGTGGCGCTCGGGAGGCTGTACGGCTCGAACACCCTGGGCGGCGTGGCGGGAGCCGTGGCCGGGGAGGCATGGCTCGTCCCTCGCCTCGGCCTCTCGGGCACGGCGGCCGTCGCCGCCCTCCTCAACCTCACGGCGGCGGCGGTGGCCTTGCGGATCGATCGGCCCGTGCCCGCCCGCTCGAGCCCCCCCGGCCCGGGGGCGCTCTGGCGGACGCCGCGCGCCGCTCGTCTCCTCGTCGCCGCCTTCCTCGGGGGCGGCATCCTCCTCGCCCTCGAGGTGGTGTGGTTCCGCCTCCTGCAGATGTTCGTCTTCGGGACGCAGCTGGCGTTCGCCCTGATGCTCGCGGCGGTGCTCGCGGGGATCGGCGCCGGGGGTCTGCTGGCCGCCGCGTGGCTGCGCAGGCGCCCGGGGGCCGCCGCCGCGCTGCCCGCGGTCGCGCTCGCCGCCGGCATCGCGACGATCCTCGCCTACGCCGCGCTCGAGCCCTGGCGGGTGCCCGCGCTCGCGGCCCGCGACGAGGTCGTCAAGACGGTCTGGCTCGCGCTCGCCCTGGTCCTGCCCACCTCGCTCGCCTCGGGCCTCCTCTTCACGCTGCTCGGCGCCGCGCTGCGGGCCGAGGTCGACGGCGCCGCCGGCGCGGCGGGCCTGCTGACGCTGGCGAACACGTTGGGGGCCGCTCTCGGGGCGCCCTTGGCCGGTCTCGTCCTGCTGGGCTCGCTCGGGGCCGAGCGCTCCGTGCTCGCCCTCGCCCTCGCCTACGCCGCGGCGGCCGCGGCGCTCGCGCCCTGGGGCCGCGGGGCCGGTCGCCGGGCCCTCGCGGGCGCGGCGGCCGCGCTCGCGCTGTGCGCGGCCCTGTTCCCATTCGGCCTGATGGAGGGCCGCTTCGTGCGGGGGCTCATGAGCCGGCAGGGCGCCGACGGCTCCCGGCTCGTCGCCCTGCGCGAGGGCCTCACGGAGACCGTGCTGCTGCTGCAGAGGGACTGGGGAGGACGGCCGCTCTACCAGAAGCTCGTGACCAACGCCCACTCGATGACGAGCAGCTACTTCTACGGGCGCCGGTACATGAAGCTGTTCGCCTGGTGGCCGCTCGCCGTGCGGCCCGGCGCGCGGCGGGCGCTCTTGATCAGCTACGGGATCGGCAACACGGCGGAGGCCCTGGTGCGCTCGCGCTCGCTCGAGCAGATCGACGTCGTCGACGTCTCGGCGACGATCCTCGGGCTGAGCCCCCTCGTCTTCCGGGGGGGAGCGGGGGACCCGCTGCGTGACCCGCGTGTGCGCGTGCACGTGGAGGACGGACGCTTCCACCTGCTGTCGGGCCGCGACGCGTACGACGTGATCACGGCGGAGCCGCCGCCGCCGCGAGGCGCCGGGGTCGTCAACCTCTACACCCTCGAGTACTTCCGCCTCGTGCGCTCGCGGCTGGCCCCCCGCGGCGTGGCCACCCACTGGCTGCCGGTGAACCAGCTCTCCCTCGCCGATGCGCGCGGGATCGTGAGCGCGTTCTGCTCCGCGTTCGAGGACTGCACGCTGTGGTCCGGGGCGGGGTACGACTGGATGCTCGCCGGCACGAACGGGCTCGAGGGGCCGGCGGGCGAGGACGGTCTCGCCCGGCCCTGGCGCGAGGACGGCGACGAGCTCCGTGAGCTCGGGATCGAGACCCCGGAGGACCTCGCCGCGCTGTTCATCGCCGACGCCGATGGCCTGCGGGAGTGGACGGCCGGCGCGCCACCCCTCGCGGACGATCGGCCCGGTCGGCTGTCCTTCTCGGCGCCGCCTCCGGCCGACGCGGACGCCTTCCGGAGGTTCCAGGACGCGTCGGTCTGCGCCGCCCGCTTCCGCGCGAGCCGGCTCGTGCCCCGCTTCTTCCCGCCCGGGCTTCGGGAGCGGGCCCTGCCGGCATTCGAGTGGCGCGGGGTGCTCGACCGGGACTACGACGACGGGGCGCGACCGGAAGCCCTCGCCGACCTCTGGGCGGTCCTCGAGCGCTCGCGCCGGCGCACCCTCCCCCTCCTTCTCCTCGGCAGCGAGCCGAGGGTTTCCGCGATCGCCCGCCTCCGGCACGCGGAGGGACGGCGTCACCCGATGCTGGCGTTCCACCTGGGGGCGGCGGCGCTTGCCGGGCGCGACTACGAGGGGGCGGCCCGGCTCTTCGAGGAGGCCCGGACGGCCGGGACGCAGCCCGGGGGCTTCCACCCCCCGGGGCTCCTTCGCGCGTCGTCGCTCGGGCTCGCCGGGCGGCGCGAGGAAGCGCTCGTCCTCGCTCTGGCTATCGACCCCGGCTCGCTGCCCGGCCACGCGCGCCCGTGGCGGGACTGGCTCATCGCCCGCCTGGGGGGCTCCCCCGGAGCCGGCAAGGGCGCGGAGGGCGAGGCGCCTTGAGCGGCCACTGGTTCTTCGTCTCCGACCTGCACGGCCGGACGGCTCGCTACGAGGCCCTGCTCGCGGTGGTCGAGTCGGAGGCGCCGGAGGCCGTTCTCCTCGGGGGGGACCTCCTCCCGAGGATCCCGCCCCCCGGCACGGAGGACTTCCTCGCCGGCTGGCTCGCCCCGCGGCTCGAGGCCGCACGGGAGCGGCTGGGCCGGCGCTTTCCCCGCGTCCTGGCGATACCCGGCAACGACGACCCCCGGTCCGAGATCGTCTCTCTGGCGCTGCTCGAGAGCCGGGGCCTGCTCGCAGGCGCGCACGGCCGGAGGATCGCGGTCGGCGGGCGGACCGTCTACGGCTACGCCTGCGTGCCCCCGACGCCCTTCCGGCTCAAGGACTGGGAGCGCTACGACGTCTCGCGTTTCGTCGACCCCGGCTCAATCTCCCCGGAGGAGGGCGTGCGGTCGATGCCGGTGTCCGAGGGGGAGGCGCGGTGGGGCACGATCGCGGCCGACCTCGAGGCCCTCGTGGGCGAGGACGACGTCTCGGCCGCAGCGTTCCTGTTCCACGCGCCCCCTTACGGGACGGCCCTCGACCGGGCCGCTCTCGACGGCCGCAGCGTCGACCACGCGCCGCTCGACGTGCACGTCGGCAGCATCGCCGTCCGCCGCTTCATCGAGTCGCGCCAGCCGCTCGTGACCCTGCACGGGCACGTCCACGAATCGGCCCGGCTCAGCGGGGCGTGGCGACAGCGGATCGGCCGCACCGTCTGCCTCTCGGCTGCGCACGACGGGCCCGAGCTGGCGCTCGTCCGGCTCTCCCCCGAAGCGCCATGGGAGGCGACGAGGGAGCTCCTGTGACCCGACCCTCGTGCCGGCCCTGGCCGTGCTCGTCGCGGCGCCGCGGCCGGCGCCCGCGTCGGCGCCACGCCTCGGCGTCCACCGACCCCGACGCAGGTCCCTTCGACTTCCTCCGGCGGGTCTACGTCGAGGCCGGATCGGCGGGGGCGCTCCACTCCCGGCCTCAGGCGTCCGGAGGCCGGCCCTCTCCCGCCGCCCCCCCCAGGGCGAGAGGCCGGGCGGCGTCGGTCACGGCGCCGATCTTCGCCGCGAAGGCGTTTCCACCCCCGGCGATGTCCTCGTCCGTCACGTAGTGGACGTCGAGGAGCCCGTCGGTGCGGTAGCCGGTCCGCAGGTAGTTGATCTCGGCGAGGGCCTGGCTCCAGCCGTCGAGCCACACCCCGAGGGCCTCGCGCCTCGGGTCGTCCTTCTCCACGTGCAGCAGGAGGTCGATGTCGCTCGCTGGCCCCGCGGTCGCGTTCTTGGTCGACCCGAAGACGTACGCCGCCTTCACGCCGAAACGGACCGGGTCGATCAGGGCGGCGATGCGCTGGGCCATTCGCAGGCGCCACCGCCAGTGGTCCTCGGGGCGCGTGCCGGCCGCGGCTTCCGGCTCTGCCGCGGCCTCCGCACCCACGCTCGGGAACGCCAGCAGCCCGACCGCCTCGTCGAGGTCCCCGTTCATCAGGACGCGCAGGACGCGGCCGTCCGTCGCCTTCCTCACGTCGATCACCCGGACCACCTCCGCGAGAGAGGCGAACTCGGGGGCGAGGTCGGGCAGGGCGTTCTGCGCGCGCCGGAAGAAGCCGTCGTCGAAGACGACGTCGGGGTCGTCGGGGTAGAGCGGGAGGTAGCGGATGTTCGACTCGACCAGGTCCTGGAAGAAGTGGGTGCCGAAGGACAGGTCGGGCAGGTACCCGCCCTTCTTGCGAGCGATCTCGACGAGCACGGCCGAGTTGCTGATGTCGGCGTACGTCACGGGCACCCCGAGGCGGATGTCCCCGCGGCTGCCCCAGCGGCCGGGGCCCATGAGGATGAACTGCCGCTTGGGGAGCAGGCGGTTGAGCCGCCCCACCGCACGGCCGACCTCGAGGATCCGCTCGGCGTCGAGGCGCGCGTAGGGCTCGGGGTCGACGTAGACCACGTGGCTGACGTCGTTCACCTGCCCGTTCGAGACGTAGCGGCGGGCGGTGAAGAGCACGCGGTCCCGCGGCAGGTCGCGGGGGATGGGCGCGGGCTGCGCCCCCTCGGTCGCGCCCTGGGGTCGGCACTGGAGAAGGTAGACCTGGCGGCCGTCCGAGGCGAACTCGATGTCGACCGGCGTCTTGAGCTTCTCGCGGAGGAGCTGGAGGAGGGCGCGCATGCGGGCCACGAACGGGGTGTCGGCCACGAGGCCCTCGAACGTCATCACCACACCGTCCTTCGCGAAGTCCACGAGGCCGGCCGGCCGGCGGAGGTGGTCGTGGTCGGCGATCGAGATCATCTGCCGGACGAGCGGCATCTGGTCCCCGTGGCGCTCGAGCAGCACGCGCACGTCCACGGTTTCGAAGCGTCCGGTCTCGAGGTTCACCACGTCGGCCTTCTTCGGCGAGTAGCGGCGCGCCTCGTCCGGGGTCTGGTTGATGCGCAGGCCGGGCTGCCCGGGCGCGATCAGGACCGGGTAGTCGTCGGCGAGGCGGTCCACCGCGCGGGTTCCGAGGCCGGGCACGATCCGGAGCAGCCCGTCTTCCCTCCGGATGCGGGCGGACCACCGGAACTCGTTGTTGGAGAAGCCCACGCCGGAGAAGGCGGGCAGCCAGTAGGGTCCGACGCGGGTGCCCACGACCTCCTGGATGAGGATGCCCATCTCCTCGTGCAGGTCGAGCATCCCCCGCATCGCCCGGTACTCGATGGGGTCGGGGCTGAAGACCGATGCGTAGACCTCGGCGATGGCGTCGGTGAGCGCGGCCATCCGCTCGCGCTTGGCGCCCGTGTTCGCCAGGAAGAGGCTCTTGTACTTGCCGGAGAACGCGGCGCCGAGCCGGTCCTCGAGGAGGCTCGAGCTGCGCACGATGATGGGCCGGTCGGCGAGGTCGTCGAGGACGTCCGACAGCCCGCGCAGGATGTCGGGGGAGAAGAACGAGTTCTTGAAGAGCTGGACGATGTAGGGGTAGTCGAGACGCACCCGGTCGGGATCGGTGTACTTGCGCGCGTAGACGTCCTCGAGGTCGTTGTGGTGGATGAAGTCGAGGATGCCGTCCGACGGGATGTGCCAGCTGCGGGGGGTCATGATCTCGCCGAGGAGGTCCTTGTACTCGGGCGAGCGGAGGACCACCTTCGCGGCGAGGAACAGCCCGGCCGCCTTGCCCCCGAGCCGCCCGTGGCTGCGCGGGGGGTAGACGATGTGCTGGCACAGCTCGTGGAAGTCCGCGACCGTCAGGTACTCCTTCGCGGTGTTCACGAACTCGAGCTGGTCGGTGAGGAAGCGGCGCACCAGCGCCGCCCGTAGCGCGGTCTGGGTGGCGGCCGAGAGGTCGGCCTCGTCGACACCCCCGTGCCGGAAGCGCTGGAGGGCGTCGGCGAGCTCGGCGAGAGGGGTGTCCATCCGCTCCAGCGCGTTCTTGAGAAAGGTCGACTTGTCCTCCTTGATCCAGCTCTGGATGCAGCCGAGGATCTCGTCCTCGCCCAGGTGCTGTCCCGCGATCCGGAACGCGGCCTCGGTGGTCTCGGGGTCGGCGGCGCGCGTCCCCCGCGGCCGGGGCCGGTTGTCGTCCCCGATCTCCTCGTCACCCGAGGCACGCGCGGGGACGGTGGCGCGGAGCAGCTGCTCGGCCTCCTCGACGCCGTTCCAGCAGAGGTGGTTGATCATCTTGCGCCCGAGCCGAGCGAGCAGGGCGCGGTCGGTCTGGCGGAGGAAGTCGAGGACCACCCACCACTCCGGGGCCGCCTGTCCCCCTCCCCCCTCGGGGGCGAGGACGCGCTGCAGGCGGCGTCGCGAGACGAAGTGGCCGAGCCGCTCGGCGATCGCGTCGAGGAGCTTGCGCTCCTCGGCGAGGAACGGGCCCTCGTCCGCCCTGGGCATCGGCTCGGTGTAGTAGACCTCCACCTCGCCGGCGATCTCGCCCTGCGCCTCGAGCGGCGCGGACAGACGGAACGGGGACGGGCGGAAGCCGGCGGGCTCGAAGACCCGGTTCCCGAGCACGATGCGCGAGACGCAGACGTCCGGGAACTGCCAGCCCGCGGGGATCGTGCGGATCACCTCGCCGAGCGCGTCGTCGAGGGTGGCCTCCTCGCGCGCGAGGATGTCGTCCACCCGGTAGAGGCAGTTGAGCTCCTTGGCGCGCTCCTGCAGGTCGTGGAGGATGCGGTCGATCGGCTTGTCGGGGGGCGAGCTCATGCGCCTTCGGGCCTCCAGGCGACGCCGCGCCGCGAGCGGCCGTCCACGCGCAGGACGAGGGGCGCCTTCGTTCGGACGTGCCGGACGTGAGGCGTGCGCGCGACGAGCTCCTGACGCCGCAGCCAGCCCCAGTCTACCGCCCGGGGGGCGCCGGACGGGACGGTCAGGTAGAGAACGGAGAAGCTCGTGAGGTTGTGGAAGAAGTGCGAGCCCTGGGAGGGCTCGGGGTTCATCTGGGGCAGCGTCGCCTCGACGATGCCGCGCGCGCCCGAGATCTGGTCCCAGCGCACCGGGATGCCGAGCCAGGGATCGGACGAGCCCCACCGCCCGAAGCCCACGAGGAGGTACGGGCGACCAGCCTCGACGAGCGGCCGGTTGAGCGACTCGATCTCGCCCGCGATCTCGGGGGTGAGACGGGCCTCGAACGTCGCCGGCTCGACGAACACCACGTCCGCGACCTCCTGGCGGCCGTTTCCGAGGGCCGCGGCCGAGGCGACCACCGCGCGGGGCGAGCGAAGCTCGTCCTCTCCGACCTCGACCCGGTCGTGCGAGACGAGCAGCGGGCGCACCTGGAGGAACCCGAGACGGCCCGGCCTGCCGGGCGGGAGGGAGAGGGCGAACTCGATCTCGACCGGCGCGCCGAGCTCCTCCTCGCACACTGCCAGCAGCTTCCGCAGCGCCGGCACGAGAGGCAGCTCGTTCCAGGAGAGGATCGGCGCGAAGTCGAGGACGCGCGGGCCGGGACGGCCAGTCCCGGCCACGAGCCGATCGGACTCCGCGTCGTAGGTCGATGCCGCGTAGCGCAGCGTCCCGTCCGCTTCGGCTTCCGCCAGCGACAGGCGGACGAGGTGCTCCGTCTCGGTCATGGGGTCGTAGGGCGGGGCCGCTCCGACGTTGACGGCCCACAGCTGCGACTGGGTGATGTCGAGGAGGTCGCGGACGGAGCCGACGGGGGGCGGTCGCCGGGGGTGGGCGGGGGAGAACGACCAGCACGCAGCGCCGTCGACGATCGTCTTACCGAGGCCGACCGCGAGGTCCACGACGCCCTCGTGCGGCTCGGCCGGGCCCACGGGGTAGAAGTTGAACGAGCGCGCGACACCCGAGAGGTCCGGGTAGAAGCGGTCGCGGTGACGGCGCCCGACCACCTCCTGCACGACGACGGCCATCCGCTCCGGCTCCGGCAGCGCCCCCGCCGCCCGCCGGTAGGCTCGCGCCTCGTGGAAGAACGTCGTGGCGAACACGAACTTCACCGCGTCCACGAGGCTCTTGAACCGGCCGGCCACGTCGGGCTGGTTGCCCGGGATCATCTTGGTCCCGTAGACCCCGGCGAACGGACGGCCCAGCGCGTCCTCGAGCGCGCTCGAGGAGCGGCAGGCGAGGGGGACGGCAGCGTCCTCCGCGACCGCCCGCAGGTCGCCCAGCCACTCCGCGGGAAGAGTCGCCCGCTGGAACGCGAGGGCGATCACCTCGTCCGAGGGCTCCTCGGCGACGAGCGGGCGCAGGCCGTTGCGGTCGAGGAAGGCGTCGAAGACCGACGTCGCGACGGCGCACAGCGCCGGGACGTCGAGGGAGAGCCCCGGCACCTCGAGGTCGGACCGGCGCTCCTCGAGGATGCGGGCGGCGGCGGCGAGACCCCGGGCCTTGCCGCCCGGCGAGCCGTCCCCGATCCGGCTGACCCGGCGCTGCGGGTCGAAGAGCCGGCGCTCGAAGCGGGGAAGGTCCTCGCCCGGCGGCCTCACCCGCTCACACCCAGCCCCGGTCCCGGCAGGCCTGCGCGACCCGGTTGATGGCGATGACGTAGGCCGCGTCGCGCATGAAGAGCTTTCGCTTCCTCGCGAGCTCGGCGACCGCGCGGAAAGCCGAGGTCATCTTGTTGTCGAGCCGGGCGAGCACCTCGTCCTTCTCCCAGAAGAAGTTCATGTTGCTCTGGACCTGCTCGAAGTAGCTGCAGGTCACTCCGCCGGCGTTGGCCAGGAAGTCGGGGATCACGAAGATGCCCTTCTCCTGGAGGATCGCGTCGGCCTCCGGGGTGGTGGGGCCGTTCGCGCCCTCCGCGACGAGCTTCACGGTGGGCTTGATCCGCGTCGCGTTGTCCGCCCGGATCTGGTTCTCGAGAGCGGCGGGGATGAGGATCTCGACGGGCTCCTCGAGCCAGGCCTCGCCGGCGAGGACCTCGTAGCCGGCCGCCTCCGCCTTCGCCTTGTCGATGCCGCCGAAGCGGTCGGAGATGGAGACGAGCTGGTCGACGTCGACGCCGGAGCCGCGGCGGAACGAGTACGCCGTCTGGTCGGCCTGGTCCCAGCAGGCGACGCAGGTGACCCTCCCGCCGATCTGCGTGTAGAGGCGGATGGCGTACTGGGCGACGTTGCCGAATCCCTGCACGCTGGCCTTCGTGGCCCTGACGTCGATGCCGAGGTCGCGCAGGGCCTCCCGGATGGTGAAGACGACGCCGTAGCCGGTCGCCTCGGTGCGGCCCTCGGACCCGCCCATGCCGACCGGCTTGCCGGTGATGAAGCCCGGGTAATGGCCCCCGTGGATGTGCTCGAACTCGTCGAGCATCCAGAGCATGTGCTGGCCGGAGGTCATGACGTCCGGGGCGGGGACGTCCGCGACCGGGCCCACGTTGCGCGCGAGCTGGCGCACCCAGCCGCGGCAGATCTGCTCCTGCTCGCGCTGGGAGAGGTGATGGGGGTCGCAGATGACGCCGCCCTTGCCGCCGCCGAGGGGGATGTCGACGACCGCGCACTTCCAGGTCATCCAGGTGGCCAGGGCGCGGACGGTGTCGAGCGTCTCCTGCGGGTGGAAGCGGATGCCGCCCTTCGAGGGGCCGCGCGCGTCGTTGTGCTGGACGCGGAAGCCGCGGAAGATCTGGACGCGCCCGTCGTCCATCCGCACGGGGATCCCGAAGCTGTACTCGCGCATCGGCCAGCGGAGCAGCTCCCGCGTCGCGGGGTCGAGGTCGAGGATCGCCGCCACCTTGTCGAACTGCGCCTGCGCCATCTCGAACGCGTTCACGCCCTTGGTCGCCATGATGCCGAACCTCCGAGGACCCGATGCTAACGCCTGGGAGGCGGGCGGAAGAAGGCCCGCACGGACCGGATCTTTCGGCTCATTTGGTGCGCCTGGAGGCGTAGTGCCAAGGCACCATGGCATGCCGGACGGCGGCGGCCGCATGATGGACGCCATCAGTGCCGCCGGCCGCCCACGCCCCCTGGATCGGGCGGACGCGGCGGCGGCCGAGTGGCGACCCGATGGCCGAACCCATGGCCCGATCGTTTCTCTCCCGCCGCCTCGCGGTCGCCTCCATTCAGGGAGACCACAGATGAACGAATACGTCGCCTCTTTGATGGCCGAGGTCAAGGCCAAGAACCCCGCCGAGCCCGAGTTCCACCAGGCCGTCCAGGAGGTCGCCGAGTCGCTCGCCCTCGTTCTCGACCGCCACCCCGAGTACCGCCACGCGAAGATCCTCGAACGGATCATCGAGCCGGAGCGCGTCATCCTCTTCCGGGTGCCCTGGGTGGACGACCAGGGTCAGGTCCGGGTCAACCGCGGCTTCCGCATCGAGATGAACAGCGCGATCGGCCCCTACAAGGGCGGGCTGCGCTTCCACCCGTCGGTGAACCTCGGGATCCTGAAGTTCCTCGCCTTCGAGCAGGTGTTCAAGAACTCGCTCACCACGCTGCCCATGGGGGGCGGCAAGGGCGGCAGCGACTTCGACCCGAAGGGCAAGAGCGACAACGAGGTCATGCGCTTCTGCCAGAGCTTCATGGCCGAGCTGTTCCGACACATCGGCCCCGACACCGACGTCCCCGCCGGGGACATCGGCGTGGGCGGGCGCGAGATCGGCTACCTCTTCGGGATGTACAAGAAGCTGCGCAACGAGTTCACCGGCGTCCTCACCGGCAAGGGCCTGAACTGGGGCGGCTCGCTCATCCGGCCGGAGGCGACCGGCTACGGCTGTGTGTACTTCGCCCAGGAGATGCTCGCGACGCGCGGCCAGACCCTCGAGGGCAAGACCTGCCTCGTCTCCGGCAGCGGCAACGTCTCGCAGTACACCGCGGAGAAGATCCTCGAGCTCGGCGGCAAGGTCGTCACGTTGTCCGACTCGAGCGGCTACGTCTACGACGAGGCGGGCATCGATCGCGAGAAGCTCGAGTTCGTGATGGACCTCAAGAACGTCAAGCGCGGCCGCATCAAGGAGTACTCCGAGAAGTACAAGACCGCGGTGTACACGCCCGTCGATCCCAAGGCCGACCACAACCCGCTCTGGAACCACAAGGCAAACTGCGCGTTCCCGAGCGCGACCCAGAACGAGATCAACGGGAAGGACGCGGCGAACCTGCTGAGAAACGGCGTCTACGTGATCGGCGAGGGCGCCAACATGCCGAGCACGATCGAGGCGGTCAACCAGTTCGTGGACGCGAAGATCCTGTACGGGCCGGGCAAGGCCGCCAACGCCGGCGGCGTGGCCACGTCGGGCCTCGAGATGTCGCAGAACAGCATGCGGCTGTCGTGGAGCCGCGAGGAGGTCGACCAGCGCCTGCACGGCATCATGAAGAGCATCCACCGGGCCTGCTTCGAGACCGCCGAGCGGTTCGGCACCCCCGGCAACTACGTCAACGGCGCGAACATCGCGGGCTTCCTGAAGGTCGCGAACGCGATGATGGACCAGGGAGTGGTGTAGCTCCGACGCGAGCGACGCTCGCGTCGGAGGTGGCCGCTGACGCGAACGCCCCGCCGGGCCGCTCTGGCGCGCCGGGGCGGTCTGTCGCGAAAGGCCCGTCGGAAGGCGTTCCCGAGGGCCTTCCTGCGGGGCCGGCTCTGCGAAACGGAAGCCGACGGACCGGCTCAGTCGGCCCGCGCGGAGCGCGGGCCGACTAGCGTCAGTAGCGGTAATGGTCGGACTTGTACGGCCCCTGCTTCGGCACGCCGATGTAGGCCGCCTGCTGGTCGGTCAGCTCGGTCAGCTGCGCGTTCAGCTTCTTCAGCTGGAGGCGGGCGACCTTCTCGTCGAGGCGCTTGGGCAGGGTGTAGACGCCCACCGGGTAGCGGCCGCTGTCCCTCTGCGTCCAGAGCTCGATCTGGGCGATCGTCTGGTTCGCGAAGGACGAGGACATCACGTAGGAGGGATGGCCGGTCGCGCAGCCGAGGTTCACGAGGCGGCCCTTGGCGAGCAGAATGATCCGCTTGCCGTCGGGGAAGATCACGTGGTCGACCTGGGGCTTGATCTCCTCCCACCGGTACTTCTCGAGCGACGCGACGTCGATCTCGTTGTCGAAGTGGCCGATGTTGCACACGATCGCCTGGTCCTTCATCTTCGCCATGTGATCGTGGGTGACCACGTGGTAGTTGCCGGTGGCGGTCACGAAGATGTCGGCCTTGTCGCACGCGTAGTCCATCGTGACCACGCGGTAGCCCTCCATCGCGGCCTGGAGCGCGCAGATGGGGTCGATCTCGGTCACCCACACCTGGGCGGAGAGGGCGCGCAGGGCCTGGGCCGAGCCCTTGCCCACGTCGCCGTACCCGCAGACGACGGCGATCTTGCCCGCGATCATGACGTCGGTCGCCCGCTTGATCCCGTCGACGAGCGACTCGCGGCAGCCGTAGAGGTTGTCGAACTTCGACTTGGTGACGGAGTCGTTGACGTTGATCGCCGGGACCTTGAGCTCGCCCCTCGCGTGCATCTGGTAGAGCCGGTGGACGCCGGTCGTCGTCTCCTCGGTCACGCCACGCACGGAGGCGAGCTGCTTCGAGTACCAGCCCGGCTTCGCGGCGAGACGCTTGCGGATCGCGGCGAAGAGGACCCGCTCCTCCTCGCTCTTCGGGCCGGAGAGGACCGACGGGTCCTTCTCGGCCTTCGACCCCAGGTGCAGGAGCAGCGTGGCGTCGCCCCCGTCGTCGAGGATCATGTTCGTCGCGCCCCCGTCCGGCCACTCGAAGATGCGGTGGGTGTAGTCCCAGTACTCCTCGAGCGTCTCGCCCTTGCGCGCGAAGACGGCGGTGCCTCCCTTGGCGATCGCGGCCGCCGCGTGGTCCTGGGTGGAGAAGATGTTGCAGGAGGCCCAGCGCACGTGCGCCCCGAGGGCCTTCAGGGTTTCGATGAGGACCGCGGTCTGGATCGTCATGTGGAGCGACCCGGAGATCCGGGCGCCCTCGAGGGGCCTCGCCTTCGCGTACTCCTCGCGGATCGCCATGAGTCCCGGCATCTCGGTCTCGGCGACCTTGATCTCCCGGCGGCCCCAGTCGGCCAGGGAGAGGTCGGCCACCGCGAAGTCGGCGGTCTTGGTCTCGACGGTCGTGGACATTTCTCGTCTCCTCGCTTCGTTGGGGAGCGCCGGAAATGCGTTCGGCGCCCCAAACCGGTCCATTGGTTCGCGAGCGCCGTTTTTCGTCGCTGAGCCTGGCCCCGAAGGGTCGCAGCGCCCCTCAGCTCCCCTCATTCTGCCAGAATCGCCCCCCCGCGCAACCGCGCCGCGACGCGACGTCGCGACCCGCGCGAGGGGTCGCGGCTTGCCCCCGCCCGCCGGCGCCGCTATAACGACGGCATGCCGGAAGGGATCGTCATCGTGAGGAGCGGACGGATCGACCCCGCCGTCCTGCGCCGCCTCGTGGACGAGCTGTTCGAGGACATGGTCAAGTACGTCGTCGACGTCGAGCGCGGCGTCGCCGCGGTGGGCGGCGAGATGCACGCCGACGGGGAGCAGGCCCTGCTCGACGACGGCAGCCGGCAGGCGGACCTGTGGGGGGCCAACTACTATCCGGGCCGCGGGCCGGAGGGGTGCGTCGAGTACACCTCGCTCATCAACATCCGGCCGGCGGCGGGGAACCGGAGCATGGAGATCCAGGACCCCGCCCTGCGCGAGCGGGTGCGCCGGCTGACCGCGGCCCTCGTCGGGGAGGGCGAGCCCCTGCCGTGACCCAGCACGCGTCGCTGACCCTCGGGCGCTGGTCCGAGTTCAGCCGCGACCAGCAGGTCCTCATGATCGCGAACGAGATGAACCGGGCGGGAAAGCTGTTCGGCCCGGCGGACCGCGACCGGCTGCGCCACGCCTACGAGCGGGTGCTCCGGCTCGCGGACCTCACGACCGAGGCCCAGCCGTCGCCCTCCCTCCGCCGGGAGCTCAGGCGGTGGCGGGAGCTGGTCGCCGGTGCGTACCTCGAGCCCGACGAGCGGCGGCACCGGGAGCTTCTCCGGGCGCTCCTCCAGCTCACGCCGGCGAGCGCGAAGCAGCTGCCGCTCCTCGGGGCCGAGCCGCGGCCGTAGAGCGAAAGACGCACGATGACACACGGTCCGACCGGACGACGCCGCTTCCACGAGTACCAGGACCTGATGCGCCACCGCATCATGGACATCCTGCTCGTCTCCACTCCCTACGACACCTTCATCCTGGAGGAGGCGGGAGAGCTGTCCGAGCGGATGCTCGGCGAGTTCCGCAACCTCGACCTGCACTACGCCCCGGCCCTCACCGGCGTGTCGACGGGCACGGAGGCCCTGCGGATCGCCCGTGAGAGCAGCCGCGTCAACCTCATCATCACGACCCCCCACCTCGCCGACATGGACGCGGCGGAGCTCGCCCGGTGTGCCCGGGCCGAGGGGCTCGACGTGCCGGTGGTGCTGCTGGCCTGGGACACCCGCGAGCTCTCGGAGTTCCAGGCGCGCCGGGACACGTCGGCGATCGAGCGGACGTTCCTGTGGCAGGGCGACGCGCGGATGCTCGTCAGCATCGTCAAGTCGGTCGAGGACTGGAGAAACGTCGAGCACGACACGGGGGCGGTCGGCGTCCAGGTCATCATCCTCGTCGAGGACAACGTCCGCTACTACTCGTCCTTCCTGCCCGTGATGTACACCGAGCTGCTCCATCACTCGCAGCGGGTGATCGTGGAGGGCCTGAACCTCTCGCAGAAGATCCTGCGGATGCGGGCCCGGCCCAAGATCCTGCTCTGCACGACCTGGGAGGAGGCGGAGCGGGCGTTCGAGCGCTACGCGGGGGAGGTCCTGGGGATCATCTCCGACGTCGAGTTCCCGCGCGGGGGGGAGAAGGTGCCGAGGGCGGGGGCGGAGTTCGCGCGTCAGGTGCGGGCGGCCTGGCCCGACGTGCCGATCGTGCTCCACTCGTCGCGCCCCGAGAACGAGGCGCTCGCCCACAGCGTGGGAGCCGCCTTCCTGCTCAAGGGCTCCCCGCTCCTGCTCCAGGAGCTGCGCGACGTGATGCTCGAGCAGTTCGGCTTCGGCGACTTCGTGTTCCGCCTGCCGGACGGCACGGAGGTGGGCCGCGCGGCGGACCTGCGAGGCCTCGAGGAGGCCCTCGCCGCCGTGCCCGAGGAGTCGCTCCTCCACCATGCCGGCCGCAACCACTTCTCCCGCTGGCTCAAGGCGCGAACGGAGTTCGCCCTCGCCCACGAGCTGCGCCCCCGCACCGTCGGGGACTACCCGAGCCCGCAGGCCCTGCGGGAGAGCCTCATCGAGGCGATCGCCTCCTACCGCCTCGAGCAGGCGCGGACCCTCGTCACCGACTTCGACCGCACCGACTTCGACCTCTCGGGGGACTTCTACCGGATGGGCGGGGGCTCGCTCGGTGGCAAGGCGCGCGGCCTCGCCTTCGTCCGCCGGCTGCTCGCGGAGCAAGGCCTGCGGCGGCGCTTCCCCGGGGTCGAGGTGGCGGTCCCGGTCTCGGCGGTGCTGGGCACCGACATCTTCGATCGCTTCCTGGACGACAACGACCTGCGACAGTTCGCGATCGAGTGCGAGGACGAGGCCGAGATCCTGGCCCGCTTCCGCTTGGCGCCGTTTCCCGAGGAGGCCGAGCGTGACGTGGCCGCGTTCCTCGAGCGGGCGACGTGGCCCCTCGCGGTGCGCTCGTCGAGCCTCCTCGAGGACTCCCAGCACCAGCCCTTCACCGGGGTCTACGACACGCTCATGCTCGCGAACGACGCCTGGAGCCTCGGCGAGCGCCTCGACCGCGCGATCCTCGCCGTCAAGCGGGTCTACGCCTCCACCTTCTCGCCGCACGCGAAGGCCTACCTCAGGGCGACCCCCTACCGCCTGGAGGAGGAGAAGATGGCGGTGATCCTCCAGCGCATCGTGGGGGCCCGGCACGGGGCGCGCTTCTACCCCGATCTCTCGGGCGTCGCGCGATCGCACAACTTCTACCCCGTGCCGCCGATGGCGGCGGAGGACGGCGTCGTGGCCGCCGCGCTCGGCATGGGCCGGGCGATCGTCGAGGGCGGCGTGTGCATCCGCTTCTGCCCGCGTTTCCCGAGGCACATCCTGCAGTTCTCCTCCGTCGAGGACATGCTGGAGACGACGCAGCGCGAGTTCTGGGCGCTCCCCCTCGGCGGGGGGCGAGCCGAGGAGGGGATGCGCGAGGAGGCTTTCGGGCTCGATGTCGCCGAGGGCGACGGCACCCTCGCCGCGGTGGCCTCGACCTACTCCGCGGAGAACGACGCCGTCTACGACGGCCTCTCGCGCCCCGGCCCCCGCCTCGTGACCTTTGCCCCGGTGCTCAAGCAGGGGCGCTTCCCCCTCGCGGAGGTCCTGCAGACCCTGATGGCGGAGGGCGCGCGAGGGATGGGCACGCCGGTCGAGATCGAGTTCGCGGTGAACCTCTCCGTCCCCCCGGGGACGCCCGCCGAGTTCGGCTTCGTCCAGATGCGGCCCCTCGCCCTCATGCGGGAGAGCGACGCGGTCGAGGTGGGGGAGGTCGAGCCGGCGGCGGTCCTGTGTCGAAGCCGGCGCGTGCTCGGCAACGGGCGCCTCGAGGGGATCCGCGACCTCGTCGTCGTGGACTTCCAGCGCTTCGAGCGCTCCCGCAGCCGCGACGCGGCGGCGGAGGTGGGGCGGCTGAACGGCCTGCTCCTCGCCGCGCGGACGCCCTACGCGCTCGTGGGCGTGGGGCGATGGGGCTCGCGCGACCCCTGGCTCGGGATCCCGGTCACGTGGGACCAGGTGTCGGGCGCCCAGGTCATCGTCGAGGCCGGCCTGAGGGACCTCAAGGTGACCCCCTCGCAGGGCACCCACTTCTTCCAGAACCTCACCTCGTTCAACGTCGGCTACTTCACGGTGAACCCGGAGTCCGGGGACGGCACGATCGACTGGGAGTGGCTCGACGCGCAGACCCACCTCACGAGCGTCGCCCACGTGCGGCACATCCGCCTCGAGCGGCCGATCCTCGTCCTGATGAACGGCAAGCGCAACGAGGGGGTCATCCTCAAGCCGTAGAGGCCACGAAGGCCCGGACCGCCTCCGCGTCGGGGAGAGCCCCGATCTCCAGGTGGAACGAGACCGACTCGCCCGGGGCGAGCTCGCGCAGCGCCCCGCTCTCGCGCTGCTCGCGGCGCGTCTTCGCCATGGCGTGGGTCGAGGGCTCGAGGCCGCAGACGTACTCGCCCTCGCCGGCCATCTTCCAGTGGGCGAGCACGGGCAGCTCCGCCGCGCGCCAGCGGACGAACGCGCCGAAGCCCGCTTCCCGGTCGACGATCGCGGCCGCGGCGAGGCCATCCGGGCCGGGGAGGGGCTCGTGGAAGAAGACCTGCTCGGCGAAGCCGGGCGTCGGGGGAGGGAAGCGCCGGTGGTCGGCGAGGCCCGCGGCGGCGGCGGGGTCGCGTGGCCGCACCGAGCGCTCGCGGACGAGCAGCTCCGAGCCCGGCCCGACCACCGGGAAGCCGAAGTTGCAGTGGTAGAGCACCGCGAGCGGGGCGGGCCGGAAGCCGTCGTTCGTGACCCGGTCGTCGAGGAGAAGGCTCGAGGCGCCGAGCCGCGTGGAGAGCCTGCGCTCGAGCCTCAGGTTCTCGCCGAACAGGCGCGACTGCCGCGTCTCCCCGGCCACCTCGAGGACGTACTCCTCGCCCCGCCACTCCTGGGCGATCCGAAGGTTCTCGGCGGGCAGGTGCGAGGCGCGGCCGTGCAGGCCGTGGCCCTCGCCCTCGGGGTCCGGCGCGCCGAAGTGGTCGAGACCGCAGGTCGTGACGAGGCCGCCCCCGAACGTCCGCAGCCAGCCGATCCCCGAGGGCTCGTACAGCGCCGGTCCTCCGAGGGCCGGGTGAAGCCACGCGAGCGGCCGCCCGGAGTGCTCGGCCGCGCCGAGGTCGAGCCCCCGGTCGACGAGGACCTCGAAGCGGAAGCCCGAGCCCGTGTGCACGTCGGCGGCCCGCACGCCACGCGAGCGCCCGTCGGCGATCTCCGCGAGGCGGACCCCGGCGAGCTGCGTCATCGCGCCGACGCGGCGCCGCAGCTCGTCTCGTGACCAGCTTCGACCGTACAGGTTCGGCATGCAACCTCCTGATACACAGCAAGATGCCGGGGCATCCTCTCCTCCCCCGCTCCGACCCCTTGCGGCGGCTGATAATATTCGATCCTGCGCAGGGATCGTCCTGCCGCCCCGGCCCGCGCCGTCCGCGCGGGCGGCCGGGGGATCCAACACGCGGACACCGGAGGCCGGCACCCTGCGGAAGCGGTGCCCGGTTCTTTGACACTCTATGAAGAGGATTGCGGTTCTGCCCGTTCTCGCGGGCCTGGCCCTGCTGTCGGTTGCCTGTGCGAAGGAGCCCACCGAGGCGCTGAACGCGGCGAAGAGCGCCCTCGCCGCGGCCAAGACCGCCGAGGCGGCGGACTACGCCCCGGCCGCCCTGGCCGCGGCGGAGACGGCCGCCCAGGCCCTCGAGGCCGAGATCAAGGCGCAGGGTGAGAAGTTCGCCCTGACCCGCTCCTACGCCAAGGCGGCCGAGCTCGCCACCGCGGCCAAGGCGGCGGCGGACAAGGCGGCGGCCGAGGCCTTGACCGGCAAGGAGCAGATGAAGGCGGAGGCGACGACCCTCGTCGCGGGTGTGCGCTCCGCGGTCGACGCCGCGAAGGCCGCCCTCGAGAAGGCGCCCAAGGGCAAGGGCACCGCGGCCGACCTCGAGGCGATGAAGTCCGACGTGGCCGGCGTCGAGTCGGCCCTCGCCGACATGGACGCCGCCCTCGCCGGCGGGAAGTTCAAGGACGCGAAGGTCAAGGCCGAGGCGGCCAAGGCCACGCTCGACAAGATCGTGGCCGACGTCCAGGCCGCGATCGACGCGAAGAAGGGCCGCTAGCCCTCGCCCGGCGGGGCGCGGCGGCATTCGCCGTGCCCCGCCCCCGGGCCCCTCGCCCCCCAGCGCTTGAGACTCGTCCCCTCCGGCGGGATCGCCCGTGTCCTCCTCGGGCTCGCTCTCCTCGCCGCAACGTCGCTCGCCGTGGAGCTGCGCCTCACCGGGCGCGCCCGTCCCCCCCTCGCCGCCCGCGAGGCCGCCCGCGAGGCGCTCGAGGCCGCGCGGTCCGGGCCCGCCGCGACGTTCGCCCCGGAGGCCCTCGCTGCCGCCGACGGCGCCTGGAAGGACGCCCTGCTCGCGTGGAGCCGGCAGGAGGCGCGGCTCGTGCCGCTGCGGGACTATCGCCCCGTGGCCGGGCAGATGGCCGCAACGCAAGCCCTGGCCTGGGACGCCACGCGGCTCGGCGAGCACAGGCGCGCCGGCCGGCGAGCCGCCGCCGATGCGGCCGTACGCGGGGCGCTCGCGCTCGAAGGGCACGCCGTGGCCCTCGTCGCCGCCACCGCCCTCCCGCGAGCGCAGCGCGCGCGTCTGCAGCGGGCGCGGCTCGTCCTCCGCGAGGCGCAGGCCCTGCTCCGCGGAGGCGACGTCGAGGGGGCCCTCGCCCGCGCGGAGCGCTCGCGCGGCGATCTCGAGGAGGCCCTCGGCCCCGCCCTCGCCGTCGCCGAGCGCTACCGCTCGGAGGACCACGTCGCCGCCTGGCGGCGCTGGATCGAGGAGACCCGGGACTGGTCGCGCCGGACGGGCCAGCCCGCGATCGTCGTCCTCAAGGAGAAGAACGCGCTCGTGCTGCTCGCCGCCGGCCGCCCGGTGAGGACGTACGACGCCGAGATCGGCCGCAACAGCCTCGGCGTCAAGCAGCGCCAGGGCGACCTCGCGACCCCCGAAGGCCGCTACCGGGTGGTGAAGAAGAAGGACCGCGGCCAGAGCCGGTACCACCGTGCGCTGCTGCTCGACTACCCGAACGCCGCCGACCGCGAGCGCTTCGCCGCGGCGAAGCGGCGGGGCGAGATCCCGGCGGGGGCGCGCATCGGGGGCCTCATCGAGATCCACGGCGAGGGAGGCAAGGGGCAGAACTGGACGGAGGGCTGCGTGGCCCTCGCGAACCCGGACATGGACGAGCTGTTCGCGCGGGTGGGCGTCGGCACCCGGGTCACGATCGTGGGAGGCGACGGCCGCGACGGCGCGTTCTCGGCCCTGCTCGAGCGGGTGGACGCAACCACGGGGGAGCGGCCGTGAGCGACGAGCCCACGGCACAGTTTCCGCGGGCGCGGGACGCGTCGTCAGCCC
The DNA here is from genome assembly GCA_964561785.1 of uncultured Acidobacteriota bacterium. Taxonomy (GTDB): domain Bacteria; phylum Acidobacteriota; class Vicinamibacteria; order Fen-336; family Fen-336; genus DATBSL01. The sequence continues at coordinate 88,694 of CAZLRF010000012.1, forward strand.
TGGGCGGATGGCTCTCCCGCCTCTCGCGCCGGAGAGGCGCTCGTCCGGTGGCGGGGGCCCTCGTGCTGCTCGCGCTCGCGCTCCTCGGCACCGGGTGGGACTACCGCTCGGTCCCGCCGCCCGCCGCCGACGTCGACGTCGCCCCGCCGGCGAAACCCGCCACGCGCGAGGCGGCCCGCCTCGCCGCCGAGCGCCAGCGCCTCGAGACCGCGCTGCGCCGCAAGGTCCCCCGCGGGCCGTGGATCGTGATCGACCAGACCCACAACCGGCTGCGCCTGATGAGGGGGGACGACGTGCTCCTCGAGGCGCCGTGCTCGGCGGGGTCCGGGATGGTGCTCAAGGAGGGCACCGGCAAGCGCGCGTGGGTGTTCGACACCCCGCGTGGGCGCTTCGAGGTCCTCTCGAGGCTCGAGCGGCCGGTGTGGCGCAAGCCCGACTGGGCCTTCGTGGAGGAGGGGGAGCCCATCCCGAAGGACCCGGGCGACCGGCTCGAGTACGGGACGCTCGGCGAGTACGCTCTCTACTTCGGCAACGGGTACATGATCCACGGCACGCTCTACGAGCGGCTCCTCGGCCGCCCGGTCTCCCACGGCTGCATCCGCCTCGGCCGCGAGCCCCTGCGCGAGGTGTGGAAGCACGCCCCGCTCGGCACGCCGGTGTACATCTACTGATGCGTCTCGGGCTCCTCCCGCTCGCCGTCCTCGGAGCCCTCGTCCCTCTCGCGGCGAGCCCCGCCCCTTCCGCGCCCCCTGCGCCCGAGGACGCCCGGACCGCCCGCCTGCGCCGCGACGTGGAGCGGCTGCGCCGCGAGCGCGACCTCGCCTCCGGCAAGGGCTTCTACCTCCGGCTCGACGCCGCCCGCGGACGCCTCGCCCTGATGCTCGAGGGCGTCGCCCTCGACGACTACGCCGCGGCCGACATCGCCTGGGGTGTCCCCGAAGTCCTGTTCGTGGACCGTGCGCCCGCCCCGGGTTGGGATGCCGAGGCCTTCTCGAAGGGGAGGCTCGAGCCGGAGCGGGAGCGCGACCGCCTCGAGGTGGTCGCGCCTCCGCCGGGGGCGTCTGCCACCGCGGGGGACGAGCCCGAGGCGAGCCCGTCGCCCCCCCCGATCCCGAAGAGCGCCGAGGAGACCTACTCCGTGCCGTCCCCCTACCGAATCGTCTTCTCCGACGGGGTCTCCCTGGAGGTCCGGGCCCGGGGCGGCGGGGGCCGCAACCGGGGCGCGATCCAGCGCGCGCTCGACGCGGTCCGCCTGCGCGTCGCGGACCTCGCGACCGCCTTCGGCCTCGGAGCGAGGGAGCGCGTGCGGCTGCGGGTCACCCTCGACGCGGAGGACGCGGCGTCGCTCTACCGCTCGCTGCCCCCCGACGTCTCGCTGGTGGTCGTCGGCCTTCCGACCTCCTGAGGCCGCCTCCGCACCGCGAACGCCCGCGCCGGGTTGTCCACGAGGAGCCTTCGGACCTCTTCCTCGCCGAGGCCCCGGGCCCGCAGGGCGGGCACGAAGGCGTCGAAGAGGAACGTGTACGGGCGGTACGAGCCGCCTCCGGGCTCGCCCACTCGATACCAGCCGGCGTCCTGGGACACGAGGACGCGGTCGAGCCGGTCCCGCCGGTGCAGGTCGAGGACCGCCTCGACGTGACGCTCGAGGCCCTCGGGCGAGACCCCGTCGAGCTCGACCCACGCGCCGCGCTGCGCCGCCCAGCCGAGCGTCGCGGGATCCTTCACGTTCTGGGCGTGGACCCAGACGTACGCCTCGGGGGCGACACCCAGGCGGTCGAGCACGGCGAGGACGCCGAGACCGGCCGCCGCGTCCCCGGTGTGGACAGCCAGCGTGAGCCCCGTCTCCAGGTGGCACCGGGCCCCGGCTTCCACCAGCTTGCGGTCGACTTCCGACAGGGGCCCCGCGTCGACGCCGACCTTGAGGAACCCGGGTCGCACGAGCGTCCCCTCGATGCCCCCGCGCCACTCGGCGGAGAAGCGCGCGGCGAGCTCGAGCGCCGACTCGGCGCGCGCGTGGTCGGGGACGGCGATGTCGTTCGCCGCGCCGTAGTAGCCCGTGTTCGTCACGAGGTGGAGCCCGCTCGCCTCGGAGAGGCGGCGCAGGAGGCGCGGGTCGCGGCCGAGGTAGGCGGGCGTGCACTCGACGAGCGTCCGGCACCCGCGCGAGACGAGCTCCTGGAGGCGGGGCAGGACCACCCGGAAGACCTCGTCCGGGTCGTAGCGCGCGGGAGAGGCGGTGGCGGCCCCTCCGAAGTCCACGAGCACGTGCTCGTGGACGAGCGTCACGCCCATCGCGGAGGCGTCGATCTCCCCGCGCACGGTCATCACCCGGCCCGCCGGCGCGCCGGCGTGAAGGGCGGGGGAGACGGCCGCGTGGGCGGCGGCAGCAGCGGCGGTCGAGAGGAAGGCCCGTCGGCTCACGCTCTCAGGCCTTCTGGAGGACGTCTGTCTCGAAGTCCCAGAACACGGGCGCCTTGCGCCTCACCGACTCGTTCACCATGTGGGCGACCGCGGCGGCGTGGTGTCCGCGGCGGCCGTCCTCGTAGACCGCCTCGCGCGTGCGGACCGCCTCGAAGAAGCGGGCGACGTGAACCTGGGTCGAGTCGAGCCCGACTTCCGTCCACGACTCGCCCTGGCTGCGCATCTGCGGGGGCCAGGTGTCCGGCAGCTCGCGCCTCTTGACCTCGGGGTCGGCCCAGTACGCCTTCTCCAGCTCCGTCGGCCACGCGGTGACGATCCAGCCGTTGCCCTCGACCACGTGCTCGGGGGTGAACGTCATGCGCCCGCCGCGGAACACGAGCGAGCCTTCGTTGCCCAGGATCGCGAAGCCGCTCTCTCCGGCGCCCGCGCTGTTGAACGTGCCGCTCAGCGAGACGCTGAAACGCTCCTTGCCGTAGACGACCGAGGCGTTGAGCGTGTCCGGCACCTCGTGGGTCCTCTGGTGGCGGTAGTTGGCGGCGGTGGCCATCACCATCTCGGGCACGGTCGCGTCCATCACGTAGTGGATCGTCGTCATCAGGTGCACGAAGAGGTCGGTCGCGATGCCGCCCGAGTAGTCCCAGTAGGCGCGCCAGCGGAAGAACCGCTCGAGGCTGAACGGGCGCTTCGGCGCGGGCCCGAGGAACATGTCCCAGTCGACCGTCGTCGGGTCGGCGTCGGGCGGGATCGGGTAGATCCACGCACCCGACTCGCTGTTGCGGTCGTAGCTCGCCCGAACCAGGCTGACCTGCCCGAGCTTGCCGGACTGGACGATCTCCCTCGCCGTCTGCTGAAGCTTCGAGCTCACCCCCTGGCTGCCGATCTGGAGGATTCGGCCCGCCTTCTCGGCCGCCGCGTACATCTGCGGTCCCTCGTCGACGGTCAGGGTCATCGGCTTCTCGAGGTAGACGTCCTTGCCGGCCGCGATCGCCTCGAGCGTCTGCGTCCGGTGCCAGTGGTCCGGCGTGCCGATGATCACCGCGTCGATCGACTTGTCGGCGAGCAACGCCCGCCAGTCGCCGTAGTCCTTCGCCTGCGGCCCCAGCCGCTCGAGCGCCCGCGCGACGCGTCCCCGGTAGGCGTCGCACACGCCGACGATCTCGACCCCGGGGTGGGCCATCGCCGCCTGCATCACGCCCGATTGGATCCGCGACCCGACCGCGATCAGGCCGACCTGGATCCGGTCGTTGGGGGAGACGGGCTGGGCGAGGGCCTGCGCCTCGTGGCCGACCACGTGGGCCGCGAGGGGTCCGGCGGCCGCGCCCACGACGCTTCTCTGCATGAACTGGCGGCGGCTCATCCCTGCCTTCATCTCGCTCACCTCGCTCGATTCCCGTCGGCGCCGAGCCGACCGCCGGACGTTACGCCCGGCGGCGCAGCGGGGTCAAGGGTGCGGTCGGCCTCGCGGCCCCGACCGCTCACCCTCCCGACTTGAAGTAGAGCTCCCGCCGCATCTCGCGCAGCTCGACGGTGAAGTCGCAGCGGCGCTCCGCCGCGGCCCGCGGGAAACCCCTCGCGCAGCGCGGCGAGGAGCGCCTCGCCGGCCGAGCGCAGCACCGCGCTCTCTCGCCCGTCGAGGACGGCCGCGGTCAGGTGGACGAACGCGCGGCCGGGAGTGCCGTCCGCCACGCGGAAAGCCTCGTGGCGGACGACGCGGCTCTTGACGTTCGCGAGGTCGAACGCCGCGGAGGCCACGAGGGCCTCGTGGAGCTGCCGGAGCAGCCGGTGATGGTCGGGCGCGTCGGGCACGTTGGCGGAGTACTCGAGGACGAGGTGGGGCATGGCTCAGCCTCTCGCTCGGGGCGGTTTCGCCCGCCGACGCCCCGGCCGTCGCCGGGCCGGCGCCGGGGTGGTCTCGGCGCTGCGGAAGTAGAGGTGGAACGCCGTGTCGGGGCCGACGAGGCGGCGGCCGGCGTCGAGCGGAACTCGGGCCTTCCCGAGGAGCACCAGCCGCTTGTACTGGCCCAGGATGCGGCGCGTCTCGGCCTCCTCCGTGCGCGGCACGGCCCGATGATCGCCCGGGCCCTCGCCCGGCACAAGAGCGCGCTTTGCCGCTACACTCCGGGACGGCGGCCGGTTCGAGGGCGGCCGCGGGGGAGGGCGCGATGCAGAACCGCCGGGAGTTCCTCAGGACGACGGGTGTCGCCACCGCCGCGCTCCTCGCGCAGGCCGGGCGGACGGCGCAGGGGGCCGCGCCCGCGGCGGCGCGCGGGCTCCCCGCGCTGCCCTCGAATCCCCGGACCGCGGGCATGCCCACCCGCAACCTGGGCCGCACCGGCTTCCGGGTCGGGGTGTTCAGCCTCGGCGGCCAGTCCGCGATCGAGCGGGGGAACAACGAGGCGGTGGCGGTCCCGCTCGTCGAGCGCGCGCTCGACCTCGGCGTCAACTACGTCGACACCTCGTCGATCTACGGAGGGCCCGAGCGCTGGAGCGAGCGCTACATTGGCCAGGTGACGAAGCGCCGCCGCTCCGAGGTCTTCCTCGCCAGCAAGACGAAGGAGCGGACCCGGGACGGCTCGATGCGCATGATCGAGCAGTCGCTGAAGCTCCTCCACACCGACCACCTCGACCTGTGGCAGCTGCACGACATCGGCACCCTCGCGGACGTCGACGAGGTGTTCGCGAAGGGCGGGGCGATGGACGCGCTCGTCGAGGCGCGCGAGCAGAAGATGGTGCGCTTCCTCGGGATCACCGGCCACCACCGGCCGGAGTCGCTCGCCGAGGCGGTGCGGCGCTTCCCGTTCGACGCCGCTCTCGTGGCCCTCAGCGCGGCCGACCCCCACCACCACAGCTTCTCGGCCGGGCTGCTGCCGCTCCTCGTCGAGAAGCAGATGGGCGTCGTCGCGATGAAGGTGACCGGCCGCGGCCGGCTGCTCTCGACGTGGACGCCGCCGCCCCTCGAGCAGCAGAAGCGCTCCTGGGAGGGTGTCGTCCTCGCCGACCGGCCGGGGACCCTCACGATGAAGCAGGCGCTCGACTACACGCTGTCGCTGCCGGTGAGCACGGCCATCGTGGGCTGCGACTCGATCGCCCAGCTCGAGGAGAACGTCCGTCTCGCCCGCGAGTTCACCCCGCTGAGCGCGGCGCAGATGGCGGCACTCGCCGAGGGCGCAGCCCCGTGCGCGAAGCAGGCGCTCTTCTTCCGCTTCTTCGACCGGGCCTGAGGCTGCGGCCCGTCCCGAGGTGACCATGAGCGAAAGGCAAAGGGCCCTCGAGGCCCTCGCGCGGGCGCAGTGGCGCCTCGCCCTCGTCCTGACCGCGGCGATGATGGCCGTCTACTTCGGCTTCACGCTGCTCGTGGCGTGGGCGAAGCCGCTGCTCGCCCGCCAGATCGTCCCCGGCCTCAGCCTGGGCATCCTCACGGGCGCCCTCGTGATCCTGACCGCGTGGGGGCTCATCTGGGTCTACGTGCGCTGGGCGAACGGCCACTACGACGCGGCGGTGGCGTCCCTGCGGGGGGAGAAGCGATGACGTCGAGCCTCGGCCAGCCCCACGCCGCGGCGATCGGCTGGTTCCTCGTCTTCGTGGCGGTGACCCTCGCCATCACCTGGTGGGCGGCCCGGCGCACGAGCAGCACCGAGCAGTTCTACGCGGCGGGCCGCAGCGTGAGCGGCCTCCAGAACGGCCTCGCCCTCGCCGGCGACTACATGAGCGCGGCGAGCTTCCTCGGCATCGCCGGGCTCGTGGCGGTCTCCGGCTTCGACGGGCTCATCTACTCGATCGGCTTCCTCGTCGGCTGGCCGATCGTGATGTTCCTCGTCGCCGAGCCCCTGCGGAACCTCGGGCGCTACACCTTCGCCGACGTCGTGGCTTACCGCCTCCGGCAGGTCCCCGTGCGCATCGCCGCCGCGCTCGGGACGCTCGCGGTGGTGACCTTCTACCTCATCGCCCAGATGGTGGGGGCGGGGAACCTCATCAAGCTGCTCTTCGGGATCCCCTACGAGACGTCGGTCGTGATCGTGGGCGCGGTGATGATGGCCTACGTGCTCTTCGGGGGCATGATCGCCACGACGTGGGTGCAGATCGTCAAGGCGGTGCTCCTCATCGGCGGGGCGCTCCTTCTCGCCGTTCTCGTGCTCGCGCGCTTCGGGGGCAACCCCCTCGCTCTGTTCGCCGCCGCCGCCGATCGCTTCGGGCCCCAGGTGCTCGGCCCCGGCCAGCTCGTGGCCGATCCCCTCGACGCCGTATCCCTCGGCCTCGCCCTCATGCTCGGCACCGCCGGCCTCCCGCACATCCTCATGCGCTTCTACACCGTGCCCGACGCGCGGACGGCGCGTACCTCCGTGACCTACGCCACCGCCTTCATCGGCTTCTTCTACCTCCTGACCTTCGTCCTGGGCTTCGGGGCCATGGTCATCGTGTCCCCGCAGGCCATCCAGGCGGTCGACAAAGGCGGCAACATGGCGGCCCCCCTCCTCGCCGAGGCGATCGGGGGGACCGGCTTCCTCGGCTTCATCGCCGCCGTGGCCTTCGCCACGATCCTGGCGGTCGTGGCCGGCCTCACCCTCTCGGGGGCGGCGGCGCTCTCCCACGACGTGTGGGTCAACGTCGTGCGGGGAGGCGAGGCGCCGGAGCGCGAGCAGTTCGTGGTCGCGCGCGTCGCGACCCTCCTCGGGGGCGTGGCGTCTGTGGCCCTCGGCATCGTCTTCAAGGGGGAGAACGTCGCCTACATGGTCGGCCTCGCGTTCGCGATCGCGGCGAGCGCCAACTTCCCGGCCCTCGTCCTGTCGATCTTCTGGCGCCCCTTCACGACCCGCGGGGCCCAGGCGAGCATGCTCACGGGAACGCTCGCCTCGCTCCTGCTCATCGTCGTCTCGCCCACGATCCAGGTGGGCGTGCTGGGGAGGGAGTCGGCCCCCTTCCCGCTGCGTAACCCCGGTCTCTTCAGCATTCCGCTGGCCTTCCTGGTCGGGATGGCGGTGTCCGTGCTGTGGCCGGAGGCGGAGGCCGCGCGCCGGTTCGCCGAGGTGCAGGACCGCGTGCATCTCGGCCCCGAGGCAGACGAGGCCTGAGCCGGCCCCAGACCCCTCGAAGCGGCGCCGCTCGCTAGCGGGGAGAGCTCTCGCGGGCGAGCCCCCGCCCGCGGGCCCCCGAGGCCGGGGCGAAGGCGGGGTCGCGGTCGGGGAGCGTGTTCCCGGCGTTGCGGTGCTGGTACATCATGTGGATGGCCGCGAGCTCCACCTCGTGCCAGCTCGTGCCGCGGCCGCTCCAGCTCTGCCGCATCGCCGCCCCCACCTGGTCCCAGTTGCGAAGGCCGATCGCGAACCCGAGCATGCGGCGGGTCACCTGGGCGTCCTGCGCCCAGTCCGCGCTGACGTAGACGAGCTCGGCCCGGGTGATCGTCGCGCCGTCGTGCCACCACTGGGCGCAGGCGATGTAGCGCCCTTCCAGGCACTCGTGGTCGGGGTTGACGCGGACCGTGATGCTGCCCGAGGGCGCGTCCACGAACGGGATTCTCGGCCCCCCGGCGCTCGAGACCTCGACGAACACCGCGTTGACTGCGTCGCGGACCCGCGTCGCGTCGGCCTCCTTGTCGGGACCGAATCCGACCAGAACCGCGGTGAGGTTCATCGAGGCCCACTTCGTGAGGGCCTGCCGCTCCCCGTCGTAGACGAGATCGCGCAGCGCCTTGTCCCCGCCGTCGCGGGGCACCGGCCACAGGGCGACCGGGAGACCGGTCCACCTCTGCTCGCGGGTCAGGTAGCCCTCCAGGGACGCGGTGACGCTGGCGCCGACCGCGGCGGGCGTCGGCGACACCGAAGCCGGCGTGAGCGGCGTGTCCGTGACGCCGTCCACGAACGTCAGCACCGGGGGCGGGGGCGGCGTCGGCGGGGGGGGCGTGCTCGGGCCCGAGGGCGAGCCCCCGCCGCCGCAGGCCGGCAGAGAGAGCACGAGCGCCAAGACCAGGAGCCTCTTGAGCATCCGGGACCTCCCCCGCGTCCTGAGCGCGACGCGAGAACGGGGAGATCCTACACGAGCCCCCGACTTCTCTTTCCCTTGAGTTCCAGCCTTCGGGCGGCGTACGCTTTCGCAAGAGCCCCCTCCGGCGCTGTCTTCTCCCTTCCCGTTTTCGTCGGTCGCCGGTCCTGCGTTCGCGGAGGTGACGAGTGACGTTCGAGCTCGACGCGGGTGGAGTCCACATCACCTGCTCGTCGGTAGCGGTGACGAAGAAGCTGATCGAGAAGGGCGCGCGGCTGCTCGACGAGTCGCAGAAGCCGCGCTTGGAGGCCAGTCCCGACGCTCGAGCGGCGTCCGAGCCGCCGGAGGGCGGCGGGGAGCGGGGCCGCTCCTGAGGCGCGGCCGAGCCTACAGCCGTTCCGGCCGGAGGGTGGACCAGGTCACGCAGTCCCTGCGGCCGCGGCGCCGGCAGCCGGTGCGGAGGGGGTCTTCACGCTCGATGCCGTCGGCGGACGGTGAGGGCGGCTGGTGGCCTGGGACGGAATCGAACCGCCGACACGCGGATTTTCAGTCCGCTGCTCTACCAGCTGAGCTACCAGGCCAGCGGGCGAACGCTTATTCAAGCACAACGGCCTCGCGGTCGTCAAAAGCCCGGCTCACGCCTTCTTCTTCTCCGGCATCGGGACGACCGCCGCCTTCTCCGCCTTCGCGCCCGCCGGCTCGGCGGGCAGCTCGACGACCGGCAGGCCGAGGCCCTGGCGCAGGCGGTTCTCGAGCTCCTGGCGGACGTCCTTGTTGTCCTTCAGGAATTGGCGGGCGTTCTCGCGGCCCTGGCCCATGCGCTCGCCGTCGATCGCGTACCAGGCCCCCGACTTCTCGATGATCTTGTGGTCGACGCCGAGGTCGAGCAGGTCGCCCTCCCTGCTGATCCCCTCGCCGTAGAGGATGTCGAACTCGGCCTCGCGGAAGGGGGGCGCGACCTTGTTCTTCACCACCTTGACCTTGGCCCGCGAGCCGACCACGGCGTCGCCCTCCTTGAGCGAGGCGATGCGGCGGATGTCGAGGCGGACCGAGGAGTAGAACTTGAGGGCCCGGCCGCCGGTCGTGGTCTCGGGGTTGCCGAACATCACGCCGATCTTCTCGCGCAGCTGGTTGATGAAGA
>CAZLRF010000013.1:0-96489 GCA_964561785.1 uncultured Acidobacteriota bacterium
CGGGTCCGCACGAGGGTCACGCGGACCGCGTCGCGCAGGATCTCCTCGCGGCCGCTGCGGTCGAACCCGAGGTGGATGCGCAGGTCGGTGAGGCCCTTGAGCAGGTGTTCGGGCACCTCCACCGCGGCCCTGCGGTCGATCTCCTGGGCGAGCTCGCCGCCCGGGCCGACGAGGTCCTTGAAGAGGCGGTCGACGTCGCGGTCCTTGACCGCGGTCGGCGCCTTCATCTTGGTCTCCGCGGTGAGAGCGCGCAGCTTCTCGAGCTCCTGGCCGATGTCGAGCGAGCCGCGGGTGCGGACGGGGCGCACCTTCAGCTTGTCGGTGTCCTCCTCGGCGAACTCGACCCTCAGGGGCTCGAGGAGCGCGGGGTCGGTCCCCCCGGGGTCGGCGGCGGCGGCACCGGGCGGGACCGCGGGAGCGGCCGTGGGGGCCGCATCGACGGCCGGGGCCGTCGACCGCCGCGGGGCCCGGCCGACCCCGGCGACGTCCGTGCGCTTCTCGTCGGCGAGCCGCGCGCGGATCGCGTCGAGCGAGAGCCGCGAGATCTCCTTGAGGGTCTCGAAGACCCCGACCCCGTGGATCGCCGCCGCCTCGAAGTGGGGCGCCCCGGTGGGGTTGAGGGCCTTCTGGAGCTCGTCGACGGGGAGGATGTTCCGCAGGTCGCGCTTGTTGTACTGGAAGACGACGGGGACGCTGCGGGGATCGACGCCGAGCTCCTCCAGGTTCTGGCGGAGGTTCGAGAGCGACTCCTCGTTCGGCTCCGCGGCCGGGGCCTGGGAGTCGGCCACGAAGACGACGCCGTCGACCCCCTTCAGCACCAGCCGCCGGGTGGCGTTGTAGAAGACCTGGCCCGGCACCGTGTACAGCTGCAGGCGGACCTTCATCCCGCCGATGACGCCGACGTCGAGGGGCAGGAGGTCGAAGAAGAGCGTGCGGTCGGTCTCGGTCTCGAGGCTGACCATCTCCCCGCGCGAGCGGGGCGCGGTGCGGGAGTGGATCCACTGGAGGTTCGTGGTCTTCCCGCACAGGCCGGGCCCGTAGTACACGATCTTCGCCGTCATCTGCATCGCGGTGTAGTTGACGAAGACCATGGCCCGCGGGAAGTGTACACCCGCCCCGGGGCGGGGCCCGGCTCAGAAGCTCACGCCGACCGCGAACAGGTAGCGGTCGTCGAACGCGAGAGAGATCTCGTCCGGCATGTCGAGCCACTGGTACTCTCCACGCACGACGAGGCCGAACGGGAACTTGAGCTTCGCCCCGACGAACAGGAGCCCGTAGGTGCCCTGGTCGGACTTCGTGGGCAGGCTCTGGCGGTAGACGCCGACGCCGAGGCCGGCGTAGGGGACCAGCGACCCGATCGTGGGTCCGAGGTAGGCCTTGGCTGCGCCGGAGACGATGCTCGTCTCGGGGAGCTCGCTGCCCTGGTAGGCGCCCTCGAGCTCGCCGCCGACCACGTTGAACAGCGTGATCGTGAGCATGCCCCCGTAGCCCAGCTTCCACGTGTCGCCGGGGCTCGCGCCGGTCGCGAAGCCGGTGAGCTCCGCCGCCCCGGCGGGGGCGGCGACGGCGAGGAGGAGGGCGAGGGCGGCGGCGGGAACGAGTCGGCGGGCGAGGGCTCCTCTGTCCATGCGACCAGTTTCGACTCGGTCGGCGACGGCCGTCAACCTCACTCGACCTCGATCTTGCGGGCCCGTCGGCCGGACGGGCGGGGCGGCTGGCGCTCCTCCATCCGCTGCAGCTGCCACTGGCACATCAGGATCAGGCCCTCGAGGACCTGCCGGCGCAGCGCCCGCGCCTTCGCCCGGTCGATCCCCATCTCCTCGAGCATCTCGGAGACCATGCAGCACGCCTTCGCGTCGACGGAGCGCTTCTCCCGGCTCACGACCCCTCCTTGCCCCCGAACACGACCCGCAGCCGCTGCTCGGCGAAGGCCGCCTGCTCGACCCGCCGGCCCGCGAGCGCGCGCGGCAGCACGAGGTGCCGCCGCTGGTTGTCCACCTGGACCACGAGCTCGTCGCCCCGGGCGTGCACCTGGATCCGGTCCTTCTCGGCGAAGGGCAGGCGCAGGTAGAGCGCGTAGGCGCGGCCCTCCTTCTTCACCTCGACCGGCTTCTCGCGGTGGAGGACCGCGTGGGGGTCGGTCCTCCCGAACACCTTGCGGGCGAACACGTCGAGCATCTCCACCCCCACCATCTCCCGGTCGAAGAGGGGCGCCTCGAAGAAGGGGAGCGGGTCGAAGGCGGAGCGGGCGGCGGCGAGGTGCGCCTTCTGGATCGGGAACCACCGGTCGAAGTACTTCGACCGGGCTTCCTCGGGCAGCACCCGGTTCGCGACCACCGCGTCGACCGGGAAGCCGAACAGGCACAGGTAGGTGTAGAGCCGCTGCGACTCGTTGATGACCATCCGCTCCGGGTTGAGCACGATGCGGATCGAGCTGCGCCTCGGGTCCTGCAGGAGCGGCCCCATCCCCTCCATCTGGTCGTAGACGCGCTTGACCGCCGCGAACACGTCGTCCGAGGGGATCGGCATGTCGGTCATGCGCTGCGCCACCGGGCGCACCGTGCGCACGACCGTGCGCTGGATGGGGAAGATGCGGGAGAAGTAGAAGCTCAGCACCTCGGGCACGGCGAGCATGCGGACGGTGTCGCCGGTCGGCGCGCAGTCGATCACGATCAGGTCCCACCGGCGGCTGTCCGCCCACGCCTTCACCCGCACGAGGCTGAACAGCTCCTCCATCCCCGGCAGGATCGCGATCTCCTCCGCCACCGTCTCGTCGACCCCGCGGAACGTCATGAAGCGGGTGAGGTACTCGTGGATCGTGCCCCAGTGGCTCTGGAGCTCGCGGTTGACGTCCACCTCGACCGCCTCGAGATTCGGCAGGACCGCGGTCGGCTCGGGGCCGACCGCGCGGTCGAGGGCGTCGCCGAGGGAGTGCGCGGAGTCGGTCGACACCACGAGGGTGCGGTGGCCGAGCTTCGCCGCGCGGATCGCGGTGGCGGCGGAGAGGCTCGTCTTGCCCACCCCGCCCTTGCCCGAGTAGAGGACGATCCGTGCGCTCACCGCAGGGCCCCCACCCGCCGGGCGGCCGACCGGCGCGACGCGAACACGAGGTCGGCGAAGGCGGCGAGCCCCCGCAGGTCGTGCACGTCCTGCTCGAGCTCGGGGACGAGCACGGGCCGCTCGCGCGTGTCCACCTCGAGCCGCGCCACTGCCCGGCGCTCCATGCGCGCGAGCACCTGCTGCTCGCGAAGGGTCTCCGCGAGGCGGCGGGCGAGCCCCGGCTCCACCGGGGCCGCGCCCCGGCGGGCGCGTCCCGCGTCCCGGGCGGGGTCGGTGTGGACCCGGTTGACCACGAAGCCGACGAAGGGCATCCGCTTCTCCGTGAGGCGGCGGTGGAAGAACAGCGCCTCCTCGAGGGCGAGGGGCGAAGGCCCCGCGACCATCACGAAGCCCGAGGACGCCTCCCGCAGCATCGCGTGGACCCGCGCCGCGCGCTCCTTGAAGCCATCGTACATGCTCTCGAACGCGAGGAAGAACTCGGAGAGGTCCTGCAGAAACTGCAGGCCGAGGAAGCGGTCGGCGAGCTTCAGGGCCGCGGCCCCGGTGCGGCTCGCGACCCGGAGGGTGAGCCGCCCGGCCACGAAGTACGGCCGGAGGAACCACCGCAGGACGCTGGTGTCGAGAAAGTCGAGGAGGCGGTCGGGGGCCTCGAGGAAGTCGAGCGCGTGGCGGGTAGGCGGCGTGTCGAGCACCACGAGGTCGAAACGCGGGTCGCCGCCGAGCTCGAGCAGCTTCTCCATCGCCATGTACTCGTGGCTGCCCGCGAGGGCGGCCGAGACGTGCTTGTAGAAGCGGTTCCCGAGGATGCGCTCGCGTGCCGCGGCGTCCGGCGTGTAGCGGGCGACCAGCTCGTCGAACGTGCTCTTCACGTCGAGCACCATCGCCCACATCGCCCCCCCCGGGGCGGGGGCGGGGGAGAGCCGGCCGAGCGGGATCGAGCGGGGCCTGCCGGACAGGGACTGGAGACCGAGGCTCGTCGCGAGCCGGCGCGAGGGGTCGATCGTGCACGCGAGCACGCGGCGGCCGGAGCGGGCGGCGCGCAGCGCGAGGGCGGCGGCGGTCGTCGTCTTCCCGACCCCCCCCGAGCCGCACACCACGATCACCCGCCGGGACGCGAGCGCCCGCTCGAGCGCCTCGGCGGGGGAGAGCCGGCCGGGCATCAGGCCGCCTCGAGGCGGGAGGCGAGCAGGCGCACGTCCTCGAGCGCGAGCGCCTCGCGGAAGAGGAAGGGGAGCGAGACGAGCGGCGCGTCGAGCGCACGGCGCAGGCGGGCCTCGTAGAAGCGGGTGAGCTTCCGGCGGCGGATCTGGCGGCGGGCCGCGCGCAGGGCGGCGGCGAGGGGCACGCCGGGCTCGATCTCGCCGTCCGCCCCGTCCGCGGCGAGGCGCAGAACCTCGGCCTCGTCCGCGTCGGAGAAGCGCCGCTCGTGGCACGCGTTGAGGACGAGCGCGGCCGGCTTCATCCCGATCTCTCTCTCGGCCAGCTCGTCGAACTGCAGCGCCTCCACCACCGCCATCTCCTCGGGGATCGCGACCACGACGAGGGCCGTGCGGAGAGGGTCGCGCAGCATCGTGAGCACCCGCCGCGCGTTGTGCCCGATCGGCCCCACCGGCGCCGCGGCGGAGGCGGCGAGCGGCACCTTCAGGAAGGCGAGCCCGTGCCCGGTGGCGGGGGCGTCGACCACGACCAGGTCCCACAGCGGCTTCGTGGAGAAGGGCCGGCGGGCCTCCTCGAGCACCATGATCTTGCCGAGGACCATCAGCTCCTTGAGCCCGGGGGCGGCGGCGAAGAAGCGGTGGTAGACCGGGCTCTCGAGGATCCGCCGGGCGATCAGCTCGATCTTCACCACGTGCCGCACGTACTCGTCCATGACCGCCGCGGGGTCGAGGTTCACGGTGAACAGGCCGGGCAGCACCTCCGTCTCCCGCCCGCCGGAGGGGGGGCCGCCGAAGAGCCGCGCCGCCTCGAGGGGGGCCGCCACCTCGACGAGCAGCACCCGCTTGCCCCGCTCCCGGGCGGCGAGGGCGACGGCGGCCCCCACGACGCTCTTGCCCACCCCGCCCTTCCCGGTGAGGACCACGATGCGGCGCTCGAGGAGCGAGTCGAGGAGCATCGCGGGCGAGCCTAGCACACGGCGAAAGACGCGGAAGCTATAGAATGGCGGCCGCCATGGCGGACAAGGTCGTGATCGTGATGCCGGCGTACAACGCGGCGAAGACCCTCGAGGACACCGTGCGCGCGATCCCGCGGGAGGACTACGACGAGATCGTCGTGGTGGACGACCACAGCCGGGACGACACCGTCGAGCGCGCCCGCGCCCTCGGCCTCAAGGCCATCCGTCACCCCCACAACGTGGGCTACGGGGGCAACCAGAAGACCTGCTACATGGAGGCGCTGCGCGACGGGGCGACGATCGTGGTCATGCTCCACCCCGACGGCCAGTACGACCCCTCGATCGTCGGCGAGATGACCCGGCCGATCCGCGAGGGCCGCGCGGACATGGTGCTCGGCTCGCGCATGATGGTCCCGGGGGCGGCGAAGGAGGGGGGCATGCCCCTGTGGAAGCGGATCGCCAACCGCTTCCTCACCACCGCCGAGAACTGGGCCATGGGGCGCGAGTTCACCGAGTGCCACACCGGCTACCGCGCCTACAGCCGCCGCTTCCTGGAGACCGTGCCGTTCCTGCGCAACGCCAACGGCTTCGTCTTCGACACCGAGGTCATCTTCCAGGCCGTGCACTTCGACCTGCCGGTGGTCGAGGTCCCCGTGAAGAGCCGCTACTTCGACGACGCCTCGTCGGTCGGCTTTCGCCAGGGCGTCGTCTACGGCCTCGGCACCCTGTGGACCGCCCTGCGCTTCCTGCTCCACCGCTGGGGCGTCGCCTCGTCCGCCAAGTTCGAGCGGTAGCGGCTACCGGATCACCTGGGCGGCGCGGGCGACCATGCCCTCCTTGATGTCCTTCTGAAGCGGCGTCGGCCCCAGGTAGAGCCCGAACAGCCGCTCCGCGAAGGCCCGGTCGGCGATCGGCGGCTTCGCCTGGCCGGCCATCACCGTCTCGATCGTCCCGCCCGGCGCCCAGCGCAGCGTGCACTCCTGCCCCTGCGTCAGGGCGGGGAAGTACGACACGAACTGGTCGAGCAGCTTCGGGTCGGCCCCGGCGAGCGACTCCCGCATCGCCTCCTGGATGCGGCTCTGCGACAGGTTCCTCATGAAGCGCAGCACCAGCTCCTTCTCGAAGTCGCCCGTCTGCAGCACGTGGTAGAAGGCGGGCGACGTCGTCTGCCCCTTGTACTGCGCGAGCGGCCCCGCGATCGCCGCGTCGCTCACGTAGAGTACGACCGCGTACGCCTTGAACGTGAAGACGATCTTCTTCACGCGGATCCCGCCGCCGAGCAGCGTCATCCCGTCCCTCTGGACGGGAAAGTCGACCCCGCTCATCGGCACCTGCCAGGTCTGGGCTTCGGCGGGCCCGACGAGCCCCAGGGCGAGAAGCGCGGCGGCGACAAGGGCTCTCTTCATGGTGTCCCCCTCGAGGTGAGCGGACTATAGCACCGGCCCTCGGCGGCGTGCTATACTCCGCCGTTCGTCGCCGCGCCCGTAGCTCAACTGGATAGAGCGTCGGCCTCCGGAGCCGAAGGTTATAGGTTCGAGCCCTATCGGGCGTACCACTCCTGCAACAACTTACAGGGATGCGCCAGTCGGCACGCGGGTTTGGGGTACCGCTGGGGTACCGCGGCGGACAAGATGGTGGAGTTGACGTTGACACGCCCCATCTCGGCGTTTCTTTCGCAGCGGCCACGGCAATGCGGCTACCACAGCTGTTCGACTCCCTCCTCAAGCAGCGAGGCGACTAAGTCCGGCTCCCCGCCTGCCAGCTCTCCAAGCACGTGAGGCCTGACTTTCTCGTCCCAGTGGTTCCGCGCATCCCACGGCGACCGCTTTCCTGGCTGATTGCTGAGTTGTTCAATGCGAGTCATGACCCCTTCGCTCACGGCCTCTCGGTAGAGTGTGAGCCACGAAACCACGACTCCTTCCGCGTATTCATGCTCCTTCAGCCCGCTGACCAGTACCGGCGCTCGAAAAGGGAAGTCCTTGGCATCGACCTCGATCTTCCGCCACCCCCGTCCCCAGTGGTCATCATCGAGGAACGCCCGCACGAGCCGAGCCAGCAAAGCACGTGGTGTGGGCTCGGGTGACACCGCCACCCCGAGAGTCACCTTGTGAACAAACGCATGGACGTTTGAGCGGAAGAAACTAGCGACGGCAGGCCAGAAGAGATCCCGGAAGGCAGGCTGAGGGAAGTGGAGGGCCGCGTCCGCATAGGCCGCAAGCCCGGCGTGGTCCAGGCGAGAAAGCAGCCCGTCCGGGTCCCGATACACTGGGTTTGCCGCCCGCGGAAACAGGATGGCAACCTTGGAGCTGAGGAGTTCAAGGAACTCCTCTAGCTCCTCGGGCCTCGGCAAGGCGTATGCCCACCAGTCCGCCCCGGACCAACGTTCCTTGCGTTTGGCCCAGAACGCCCCTCGCGCCGCTCCTTCCTCAAGGATGGCGTGCATGTGCGTCATCATCGCTAGGCGTCGAGATCCCTGCGCACTGGCCAGAAGATCGTCCGGCACCATTGGATCGCTTCCCGTGACCAGATGCGTTGCTAGAGCACGTCGACCCTGGTGGCGCCTCTTCAACTCGCCACCAACCCACGCGATGTGCTTGCGTAGCTCGCCTTCGAAGAGGTGACGCACCACCGAACTTGGGTCGATGACCTCCTGCCGCACCCTGATGACGGGGCCAGCGAGGTTCCCGTACCCGCTGTGGCACGCCCTTGCGAGGCCCCGAATGCCACTCGCATCGAGGATCATCGTGACATCCTTGGTCTCGCTGCTGCAGCCGAGGTTCTCGTGGCAGCAACCGCTGTCCTCGGGCCCGCCGTCTACGAAGTCCGTGGTGCGAGAACTTGTGCAGAAGACCGCGGCTCCCCAGCGGATGGCCGCTTCTCGAATCGCGGCACGTGGGAGGCCGTGCCGGCCGTTACCGCTGACGAGTAGGACCCGCGGTCTGATGTGGCTGAACACCTCGTCCTTGGACGGTTCCTTCTCGATGTAGACGCGTCCACCGTGGTGGCTGGCCTTGAAGACGTCGGCTTGGAGGCCTCTCGGGTTCTTGAAGAGCAAGTACGTCCAGTTCTCTTGGTCACCCGGAAGCAGAACTCGGTGCAGACGAGAGCCTGTTCGAGCTTCGAGCCATACTACGAGGCTCGTGTTGTTCAGCAACGAGTCGCCGAAGAACTCCGGCTCCACCTTGCTGCTGGCCGACCACTCGTCCGCGAGGCGTGCAGGATCGCCGCGAACGGCAGTCTGTTCGCGGAGACGAGGAGGAACGTGCGCCGGGTCAATCGCGGATCGAGCTAGCGCTGCCTCGAGGGCTTCAAGATCCTCGCGCGATTCCTGGGGCATCTCCGACGCGGGCTCCAGCAGCCATCCCAGGCTCGTCGGGTAGGTCGTAAGTAGCTCTGTGACGTCGTCCTGCGTCAAAAGGCGATGAATCAAGCGTGCGGCTGGGGACAGCACGTGAAGGGTCGGGCCAAGCGAACCGGCCGGCTGCGAGGTATAGCCCTCGAGGGGGTAGCAGATCTTCGTTTGCGTCCCAAGGGACTCCTCGACAGCGCGAAGGCGCTGGATTGCAGTGGCCGCTGAAGCACCAAACAGCCAGAGGTGACGCTCGAACGCGGGAAGGCATGGCCCCCAGTACTCGCCGATGGTGACGTCGCGGCTCAGGTCGGCGAGACCTCCGACATGATCGGTATCAGCGTGGGTGGCAACTAGAAGGTCAAGCGACGTGACCCCGAGGGCCCTAAGGCGCTCCCCGAGCTGCGATGCCCCACCTCCGTCGACGAGACACCGCCAACTCTGCCCCCCGGATTGGCTCGATTCGATGAGGGTGGCGTCGCCATGCCCAACGCCGAGCGACGTCAGTCGAAGCTGCGGTTCGAGGGTCCTGGCAGAGGCTTCGTCGAGAGGCTTGGGCACGGGCCCACGATCCTTAGATCTCGCCACGTCGCCTCCTCTCTCCCCGCCCGTCGCTCCAAGGCGGTTGACCGGGTTTCGTAAGGTAGCCTCGGCACACGGTCCTGTCCAGCATGCGTCGTCCCATGGAGGGCAAGGGCGCTACAACATCGATAGCGCCAAGCGGAAGAGCAGTAAGAGAGCGGTGCCGACTGCACCAAGGAGGGTCCCGCCGGCCAAGCAGGCAGATATCGCCAGCCACCTCTTGAGGGCGTTGGTCTCGCAGCGGCCCCAGAGTCTTGCGCTCCGACCAGCCTTCCGCAGAAGCGAGGCTGTGTTTTCCGAATGCGCGTTGGCCTCTTCGATAACCTTCCGAGCCCAGATCCAGGCAGGTTTCGGATCACGGCCTCCCGAGCTCTGGCGCACGATGTCGGGCGTGCCAGTCTTGAGATAGGCGTCGGCGACGAAGTACCCCTGGGCGACCAGCAAGTCGAATACATCGGGTTCAAGTGCGTCCAAGTCAGTTCGCACACGCGCCGCCTCGTCGACCAGTACCTCAGACAGCCCGCGATCCTCGCCCGGAACATCGAATGTGTCCTCGTATTGGGCGCTCTCATTCCTGGCGACGGCGGGACTGTGGAGAAGCACCTGGGCGGTCTCAACGAATTGATGACCTCGCGGTGGCCAGCCGACAGCGGCGGCGGATTCGACCCGCGCCGCCAGCGCGAGTAGCCGCTCGGCGACCGTCGGTGCCTCCTGCGCAGCCTGCCGGATCTCTCCGGCGATTTCGCCCAGACTGAACCGAGCAGCGTTTGGGTGCATTCCGTGTGTCATCTCGTGAGCGACTTGACGCGTGGTTGCACCGAGGCGAGCGTGCATGACGTCGACGGTCTGCTGCAGTGCCTGCAGCGTGCCCGCACGCGAGAGGTCGTTCTCCGGAGGGGATGCGTTCGACAGAATGGCGTGCGTCACGCTGGCGCCCCGGAGGCCGTTAAGCCCTTCGTTGTCGTAGACACCCCCATCCACCAGGGGGAAGACCACTTCGCCGGATGGCTTGCCGTATCGTCGCCGCCAGCGGCTGAAAGCTGTAGCAGAGCGTCCGTCGGGTCTCTGCCAGCGATCCCGATCCAGGAGATCGGCGCGCAAGTCCTCCCAACGGCTGCGAAACGGGTACGGGTCAACAAGCAGGGGGTATGCGGCGGATGCCCCGACTGCCTCTGCCACGAGGATCTCTGCCGTCTTGTCGGTTGCACCGGCGAGGTAGTCCCCTGCGCGGTCCTTGTAGAACTTCCAGGCCTTACCGGTGCGAAGGTTCGTTGCGTTGATCAATATCCAGCTCGGGAGTTCTGAAAGGCGGCTCCCCGCGAAGAGGGCACGATCTAACGCACCGACGATCATCGGCATCCGCGAAATCGACGGAAGAACAAAGGAGAGAGCGGTCCGAATCGCATGGTCAGGCCGACCGAACAGGGCTCGACCACGCAGGTTCCTCGTCAGGTGCGGGCGCATCTCGTCGATGAGCTGCTCAACCGGATAGGAGCCTGGAGTCCCGTCCCCGCGCGTTGCACACCGCAATGCGTACATTGCACCGACGATCGCGCCGCCGGAGACCGTCGAGACGACAGCGACGCGAGGCAGTACACCGAGCTCTTCCAGCCGCTTCAGGACGCCAAGGTGGAAGCTAGCGGCTCGAAAGCCTCCACCAGACAACGCGAGGCCGATCTTCATTTCATGGCACAACGACCAGGACCTGGCGCCCGTCGTGGGCAACGCGGACGTAGTCGTTGGTCTTCGTCGTGAGGACGCGCCCTTGAACCCAATCACGGCTACCGCGCCGCCAGACCCACAAGCCTTGGCATCGCGGTTCGTACGCTTCCCGGCAGGTGTACTCGCAGCCGTGCATCTCGGACATGATGACCAAGTGCGGCGAGATGGCGTCGAGGAAGCCTGAGTACACCGTCTCCCCAACCTTGATTCCGCTGGCGCGCCCGTGGTGCGGTGCCAGCAGGACGCGGATCTCTCCGGCAGCCAACGCCGCCCTGACGTCGGCACGGCGAAGAAGGAGGCTCCAGCCTATCGGCTCGAGGTCGCCCGGGAAGATGATCGAAAGGCCGCCGTAGCGCACGCACGTCAACAAACAGAGATCATTGGTGGAGGGCTGGGCGAGTTGCGCGGGTGTGTTGCAGAAGATCTCGATTTCGACACCGCCCCAGTTCGTCGGCACAAAGGTGTCGACGGGCCCGACCGTGTCCGTGTACGTCGTGTCCAGCCAGTGATACCAGCGCTTCGCCGTGGTCGCCCTCTCCGGGTCACCACCGGGGTAGATCAGGTCAGCCGGAATCGAGCGATTCCGATTGAAGACCCGCGGCTGGAGCAACTCGCACACCCGCTGAAGGTCGTTGATATGGTCTTGGTCCGGGTGGCTGATCACGAGCTGGTCGAGGCGGCTGCCCGGATACTGAAACGCCTCGTAGTTTCGTTTCAGGTGTTCCGCGGGTGAGAAGTCCTCGCTGCAGCCGGCGTCGAAGGCGACGGTGCGGCCGTTCGGCGTCCGGAGGAAGGCCGCACTCCCGTGCTCGACGTTCCAGACACGAAGCTCCAGCGCCCCGTTCACCATTCAGGCTTGCCCTCGGCGACGGTTACCGTGCCGTCAACGGCTGACGTTCCCACGTAAGCGCCGACTGCCGGGCCGTCGCCCGCAATGAGGACGACGCCTGGGAAGCCGTCCTTCCCCATATGGTGCGACAACCAGGCGAGGAGCGTCATGTCGTCCTTGCTGGGTCGACATGCATGGCCGGCTGGGTGGGAGTGCCACTCCCCAACGTACTGCAGCTGATGGCCGGTCCTCTGTTCCGCCCGCCTCACCTGAGCTTCGAGGCCCTCGCAGCCGCGAATGTAGGCGGTCGGCCATTCCGAGCTGTCGGGCGGCGACGGAATCGTATCCGCGAGGTACACGATCCGCCGGTCGATGTCGAAAGCTCCCATCAGGACGCCGCCGGTCTCCCGTGGCAGGCGCTCGTCGCGGAGTTGAGCGAGCTGGCGAACCAGGATCTCGTCCGTACAGATTGTCCAATCGCCGCAGCGGTACTGGCGCGCCGGGGCCACGTTGAAACGGAGCGCCCGCACTCCCGCCTCGCCGTCTCCCGCCTGCCACACGCGGCAGGCGGCGTCGCCGGAGTCGAGGGTCTCGCGGAGGGCCCGGGTGATGAGGGCGGCATGAAGCGACGCGAGCTCCTGCGGAAGCCGCAACGAGACGTCGCGGCAGGAGCGTCCGTATCGCACACGACGCTGTGGCGGCTCCAGGTGCCGGGCCAGGGCGTCGTCCCTGAGGATCGCGCGGTAGTACTGCATCTCCACGACATCGAGGGGAATCGCGCGGGCCATGTCTTCGGCTAGGAGGACAACGTCCGATCCAGTCGGGTTGAGGAAGGCCGCGATGCGCCTTCCCGCTCCGGGAGCATCGCGCGCCAAGAAGCGCGGCACCGAGAGCGTGGCCGACATGTCCACGATGGCGTCGGCTTCACGAAGGCTCGTCTCCACGGCGTTCTTCTGATCGCCGGGCGACAACACGTCGGCGGCGATCGGCGTGAAGGCCGGAGGGTCATCCACGATGTCATTGGCGACCAGGCTCACAACCAGTGACTTGGCCCCGCCGACGAATCGACGATCCGAGGCGTGGCGAACTAGGTTGTGCGGCAGGAGGAAGTCGTCGTCGATGACCGTCCACTTGCCGAAGGCCGAACGAGCCGCGTTCATCAAGACCTGCGATCCGAGGGCGCCGGCGCCGATGGCGGTCAGCCGGACATCGCTGGGAGCCGAGCGCCCGCTCAGCCAAGCCGCGCTGGCACGCGAGAGCGTCTGAACTACATTGAGAAGCTCGAGGTTGACAGCTTGGCCTCGCTTGCTCGTGTCGACGGACAGGAGAAGGCCGATCTCGCCGGCCTTGATCTGCCACCTGCCGACCGCCTCGCCGATCTGGCGAATGGTGTGCTGGGTCAGGAAGGCCCAGAGGTCGACGGACTCGACTTCGCCTCCCGCTCTCCGGGTCTTGGGCACCGATACCAGCAGCAGGAGTCGTGGATCAACAGGTGCCGAGGCCTCCTTCCAACCGGGAATCTCGCCTCGAATGTGGCCGAGGATGTCGTCCCCGCCCTCGGCGAGCAGGTCGTGCAGCTCGGCGAGCGTGCCAGGTGTTCTCCGGATGGCGCCATGCTGACGAACGGCAGCCCTGAACCTGGCTGCTAGCAACGGCGGCCCCTGCCTGCGCTCCGAGCCCGACCGGGGGCTTGCGTCCTTGTGGGCGATGACCATCCAGCGTCCGCGTTCGTCCTGCCACGCTTCGAGCGAGACTAGTGCTGTTCCAACTTGACCGGCCTAAGCGACCGGATCCGGTTGAGGGGGTGGCTGGCGTTGCCGAGGCGGGTGTGGCGGTAGCGGAGGTAGCGGTAGACGCGGCGCCGGCGCACGACGTGTTCGGCGTCGTCGGTATTGGCCACGGTGAATCGCTTCAGCGCGCCGAAATGCGCCTCGATCAGGTTCAGCCAGGAGGCCTCGGTGGGCGTGAAAACGGGACGGATCCGGAGCCTGTGTAGCAAGGCGAGGAAGCGCGGGTGATCGTGGACGTTGTGCAGGTTGTCCATGACCACGAACAGCTGCTTGCTGGGGTAGCAGGCGCGGAGGCGGCGGAAGGCGTCGAAGAGGTCGGGCAAGCGCTTGTTCTTGCGGAAGATGCCGCTGAGGCAGTCGCGGTGCACGTCGTAGAAGCCCAGGAACTGCTCGGTTCCCTTGAGCCGGCGATAGGTGGCGCGGCGACGCAGGGGGAGGCGCTTGCGGGCCCAGGCGACGCCACCGATCGGTCGCAGTTCCAGCGGACCCCACTCGTCGAAGCAGACTACGGCCGCGCCTTTCGGACAGCGCCGATAGAGCTTCCGGATGCGTTTTTTTTCCGGTCGAAGTCGGGATCGTGGGAAGTCTTCCAGGTCCGGATCCGCTGTGCGGTCAGCCCCTCACGGCGCAACAGCCGTCGAACCCACTCATCGGTGACCGGCGGCAGCAGCCGGCGCTGGCGGCAGTACTCCGACAGCTTCGGCACCGACCAGTTCGTGAACGGGAGACCCCTCTCCGCGGGGCTCGAGAGCGCGACCTCGACCAGCTCCCGTAACTGCTCAGCCCTCAGGATCGGCGGTCGCCCTCTCGGATTCGGGACCTGCTCGAACGTCTTGAAGCCGGTCTTGTTGAAGCGGCGGATCCAGTCGTACGCAACGGTGAAATGGCAACCGACACGGTCGGCCGCCTCAGTGATGCCGTGGCCCTTCAGCACCTCGCTCACGATCCTGTATCGCTGGTGGACGCGTGCCGAAAGAGACAGATCTCTGAGCTTCCCGCGCAGCAGACCCTGTTCGGCACGGCTGAGCGCCCGGAGCTGGACCGCTTTCGCCATCCCGTCCCCCTGTTCCAGGGACAGGATAGCACACTCTAGTCTAATTAAGTTGGAAGTCCACTAGCTGAGCCGGCCCGTCCGCATGAATGTCGAACAGCTGGTGGGGCACGACGATCGTGCCCGCGGTGTTCAGCAGCAGCGCCTCGAGCGGCTGATCCTCGCCGTGCAACTCTCCTCGAGCCGTGAGGCGGAGCCATTCGCGGAGCCTCTCGACCAGCATCGCGGGGGTCCACCGGCGCTTGAGATCGATGTAGTGCTCTTCGAAGAGGCAGAGGCTGCGGGGCCGCTCGCGTGGTCTGAGGTTCTGGTGGGGCGTGACCGGGAAGTCGACCCTGAGCGCCAACACCTCAGGGGTTCGCTGGTCTTTGCGATCGAACCCGACGGACACCCGCTCGACCCGGCGGATGTCGTGCACCGGCGCCTGCGGCACCTCGACATCGAGGTCAACGACCACGATGTCCTCGGTGTCAGTGACGCGCGACTCGACCAGCCGCGCATACGGATGACCACGCGCGAGAAACTCCGCCACGTCCCGCGCCTTGGGCATCGAGAGGCGATCGTGGCCTACAGGTTCGCCGTCAGCTTCGAGGAAGGATGCCATGCTGTCGTGACCGTGCCGTCTAACCCGCCCGCGGAGCCGGCCGTGAAACCACCGCGGCGGCGATGGCGGCAGCCCGCTTCTCGATCGTGGCCTTGAACCGATCGATGATGATCACGAGTGGCTCAGGCAAGGACACCTTGGGATGCTCCATGGTGACCTTGAACTCGCCGTCCCGGTCCTTCGCTTCGTCACGGTGGTAGTTCGCCGCCTGGCGGTGTGGCGGCTGCGGGTCCTCGTCGTCCGAGGGGATCGGCTTGCTGGTGGACACCACGATCCCCTTGGGCTGAGCCCGCGCCTCGAAGAGCCACGCGACGTCAGGAGCTGGCTCGGTCTTGTCCTTTCCCTTGTCGGGCCCCAAGGACAGGTAGCTGCAGTGGTGCGGCAGCTTGAAGACGTCCCACTCCAACCGCTCCTCACGCTTGTGCCGCTGGGTGATCTTGACGATGTCGGAGAGCACCTCGTGCTCCGCGTCGGCGCTGAGGATGAGCTTCGTTTCGACGCCGTCGACGGCGAACGTCGCCTGGACGATCAGGGCGCCGGTGTTTCGGTCAATCAGCGTGCCGTCGTCCTGACGCCATGCGAACGGGGAGTGCACGAAGAACTCGACGCCCTGGGCTTCCTTCGTGAAGCCGGGGATGATCTGGCCCGCGTCGGTGATGAGGTGCTTGCGCGACTCCAGGGTGAGCCCCTGCGCCCCCAGCCAGTCCTTCAGCGCCCCGGGACGAGAGAACACGCGTATCCCCTCGCCTTCCTTCAGTCTGTGGCGGGCCTCCGCTTGGATGATCTTGGCCTCGTTCGTGCAGCCTTCCTCGGTGATGGCCAAGGCGGGAACCCACATCTCGTTGATCTTGACGCGCTCGTCATCCTGGTACTTCTTGGCGTGCCGCAGGTAGAAGAAGTCGCTGGATCCGCAGATGTGATCGTCGTCGAGGTGGGTGAAGGCGACGACCTCGTAGTACCGATTGGGCGGCCTTCGCTTCGCGCTATCCAGGTCCTCGCGAAGGAGCGCGGGCAGGTCGGCACGTTTGTCCTCCTCGTCGTCGGCGCACCGCGTGTTGGCGTAGTCGAAGACCAGCTTCTCCCCGCCTGAAAGGTCGATGCGGCAGCAGTCCGCGTTACCGAGCGGGAAGAACGTCAACTTCGGCATGCAGATCCTCCAACTACCGACACCCGGAACCCGGGCGACAAGGGCACAAGCGGCCCGAAGGCCCACCCACGCCCAGCTAATTACAGTGCCATGCGGACGTGCCGGGAGAGGCCCTGGCGACTGGCCTCAGCGCCATCCCGCATAGCGAACATAAATCTACTGTAGCGAACTCCGGACGGCACGTCAAGCGAGAGCTAGTAGTTGATCGAGAACCGAGTTAACCTATCGTCGATCAACCGACGGAGGCGTTCCGCCGCCGAGGAGGAGGTCATGCCGACAACCGGCGACCGGATTCGGGAGCTACGGGACCGGCAGGGTTGGACCCAGGAGAAACTCGCGCAGGAGGCCGGCATCAGCAAGGGCTTCCTCAGCGATGTCGAGAGCAACAAGCGCAACATCAGCTCCGAGTACGTGCTGAGGATCGCCAACGCGCTGGGCGCGTCCCTCGACTACCTGCTTCGAGGCGAGCCCGGCACGAGGGAATCTGAGCGAGAACCAGTCAGCATCCCGCCGGAGCTGTCGGCGGCTGCCCAAGAGCTGAAGTTGAGCTACAACGAGACCCTCATGCTCCTCGATGCAAACAGGTCTGTCGTGGCCCGCCGCAGCAACAGGTCGACAAAGCCGTTGACGAAGGACGAGTGGATGCAACTCCACGCCGCGATCTTGAAGGTCTACAGTGGCCCGGCGACTGAAGAGTGACCCCCAGGTCTGGCGGTTGGCGGCTGACCTTGGGCTCCGCCCCACAGCGGACCCGGTGGCGGACATCCGGGCGTTCTGTAGGAAGCGGCTTCGAGCGCTGCTCCGGGACTTCCGCTGCAGCACGCTCCGAGAGCTGCTCGACACCGCGACGGCACACCTGGACACGTTGTTCGTCGAGATACGCAGCGACGAGCAGCTAGAGCAGATCAAGCGCGAGTACGTTGCCAAGGGCGAGGTCGTGTTCGCCACCCTGGACAAGGAACTGGGACCGGAGACATTCGCGATCACCTTCCGCCGGCGACGGGCCCTGCCCGGAGAGCGCGGCTTCGTCTCCGTCGTTGACTGTCGCGGCGAGAAGGCCTCGCGCGCTTACTTCTCGAAGTGGCATGAGCTCGCTCACCTTCTGACCCTGACGGATCAGGCTCGGCTGAGTTTCTGCCGGACGCACTCGGACCCGGAGCACCGCGATCCGGAGGAAGCCGTCATGGACGTCCTTGCTGGGGACGCCGGGTTCTTCCTCGACCTCGTGACGCCGCATGCGGCAGGCGCGCTCACCTTCGACAAGGTCCTTTCCCTGCGCGAGCAGCTCTGCGCAGAGGCAAGTGAACAGGCTTCCTTGCTCGGCTTCGCCCGCGCGTGGCCGCAGCCGGCCCTGCTCCTCCGCGCGCAGCCAGCTCTCAAGAAAGCCGAACAGGCTGGCCGAGCCCAAGCGTCGTTCGGTTTCCGGACGCCGCCGAGCCCGGCTCTGCGCGCCGTGCAGGTGACGGCGAACGACCCCGCGATTGCCGCCGGCCTGTCGATCCCCCTCAATATGCGCGTGCCCGAGAGATCTGTGATCTATCGCGTCTTCTCGGGGAGCGAGGAGATTGGCGAGGCGGACGAGGACCTGTCGTGGTGGACCAGCAGCGACGGAGGGCGCCTCTCGTCTTTCCCCGTCCACGTCACGGCCCGTCGAAAAGGCGACTACGTGCAGGTCCTTCTGGTCCCTCATCAGGCGGCCGCAGGTCATCGCTTCATCGCGAGCGGCCCTCCGAAGGCCGCCCGCAAGGCCAGGAGGACGGAGCGATGAGGGTCCCTGTGCGCGCGACTGAGTCGTTTGCCACCGCCCTCACGCTCCCCAGCGGGCAATGTAGAGGCCGCGATTGAACCGGGCGGAGCTGAAGCCGGGAGCGGTCGTCCGAGGTCCGGTCTTTCCCGAACCAGTGGAGATCCTGGTCGTCCAACCCCTCGGCTCAGACATCAAGATAACGGGGGCCGGCAAGAGCAGCGGCCAGGTCCACCAGCGTGTCCTCACGGAAACCCAGCTCGCCCACCTGACGGCCTCGCCCGAAACGGAGCCATTCGATGGCGATGCGGCGCGCTTCCGGCTCGGCGTCGAAGCCAAGCGCCTGGCCCTAGCTCACGAGTACGACCCCTACTTCACGCTCTCGATCGCCCGCGTCGACCCGCTCCCACACCAGCTCGAGGCGGTCTACGACTACTTCCTGAGACTGCCGCGCATCCGGTTCTTACTTGCCGACGACCCCGGCGCAGGCAAGACGATCATGGCTGGGCTGCTTCTCAAGGAGCTGAAGATCCGCGGCCTGGTGAAGCGGACTTTGATCATCACGCCCGCCAACCTGTCCTTCCAGTGGCAGCGCGAACTCAAGGAGAAGTTCCGGGAGCAGTTCGAGGTGGTCCGCAGCGACGTGCTGCGCGCCAACTACGGGATGAACCCTTGGCAGGAACGGCACCAGGTCGTCACCTCCATCTCCTGGGTCTCGCGGGTGGAGGACGCTCGCGACAGCCTCCTCCGCAGCCGCTGGGACCTCATCATCGTCGACGAAGCCCACAAGATGGCCGCCTACAGCGCGGACAAGAAGACGCTGGCCTACAAGCTGGGCGAGGCCCTCTCGGGCATGACGGACCACTACCTCCTCATGACCGCGACGCCCCACAAGGGCGACCCCGTCAACTTCTGCCTGTTTCTGGAACTCCTGGATCGGGACGTCTACGGTGACGTGAAGAGCCTCGAAGAGGCGATGCGGCGCAACCACGCGCCGTTCTATCTGCGGCGGACCAAGGAAGCCCTGGTCTCGTTCCCCGACCAGCAAACGGGCCAGGTGAAGAAGCTCTTCACGAAGCGCGACGTTCGCACCGCATCGTTCGACCTTGACGGCGAGGAGTACGAGTTCTACGACGCGCTCACTCGCTACGTCGAAGACCAGTCGATCAAGGCAACGTCGGACGACTCGGCGCGTGGCCGAGCCCTGACCTTCACGATGGCGATGCTTCAACGCCGCTTTGCCTCCAGCATCTATGCGGTACGGCGAAGCTTGGAGCGCATGCGGGAAAAGCGGCGGAAGGTCCTCGACGACCCGCGAGCGTTCGTCCTGAAACAGCTCGACATTCCGGATGACCTCGACGAGCTGCCCGAAGAGGAACGCGAGGACTACCTCGAGCAGATCGAGAACGCGACGATCAGCATCGACCCGGCGGTGTTGCGCGACGAGATCGCTCAGCTCGGTCGGCTGATCGATCAGGCCTGCGCCCTGGAGCAGCGCGAGGTTGAATCCAAGCTGACCCGGCTCCGCCAAGTCCTGCAGGACAACGCGGTCCTCTCGAACCCCGACATGAAGCTCCTCGTCTTCACGGAGCACAAGGACACCCTCGACTACCTCGCGGGCGATGGCCGAGAGGGACGACCCCTCGGACGGCTGCGCCAATGGGGCCTCAAGGTCACGCAGATCCACGGCGGAATGAAGATCGGCGATCGCGACATGAAGGGCACCCGCATCGCTGCCGAGCGCGAGTTCCGCGAAGAGGCGCAGGTCCTCGTGGCCACCGAGGCGGCTGGTGAAGGCATCAACCTCCAGTTCTGCTGGTTTATGGTGAACTACGACATCCCATGGAACCCGGTCCGGCTCGAACAGCGAATGGGCCGGATCCACCGGTACGGCCAGGAGCACGACTGCCTCATCTTCAACTTCGCCGCCGTCAACACGCGGGAGGGTCGGGTCCTCCAGAAACTCCTCGAACGGCTTCGCCAGATTCGCGACGAGCTGGGAAGCGACCAGGTGTTCGACGTCGTGGGTGAGGTCTTCCCGTCCAACCTCCTCGAAAAGCTGTTCCGTGAGATGTACGCCCAGCGCACGGCGCTCCCGGACATCGAGGCCCGTATCGTTCAGGAAGTGGATGCTGGCCGTTTCCGTCGCATCACCGACTCGACCCTCGAGGGGCTGGCCAAGCGGGAGCTGAACCTCGGCGTCCTCGTTGGGAAATCGGCCGAGGCCCGAGAGCGGCGCCTCGTCCCCGAGGTGATCGAGGACTTCTTCAAGGAAGCGGGGCCCATAGCAGGCGTGACGCCGCGGCCTGTCCAGAAGGACGGCCATGTCTACCGGATCGGCCGGCTCCCACGCCCGCTGGTGACGCGTGGTGAGCAGCTCGAGCCACGGTTCGGCAAGCTCGGTCGCGAGTACGCCAAGGTGGTTTTCGACAAGGCGCTCTTGGCCGCCGACGTCACCGCAGAGTGGGTGACTCCGGGCCACCCGCTCTTCGAGGCCGTCCGCGACGAGGCAGCCGATTGCGTGGCCGACGATCTGCACCGCGGAGCCGTCTTTCTCGACCTGAACGCCAGCGCCCCCTATCGCCTGGACGTGTTCGCTGCGGCCATCCAAGACGGGAGAGGCCGGACCGTCCATAGGCGCCTCTTCATCGTTCAAGCGGAAACGGGCGGCGCGCTACGCCTGCGCCAGCCAACTCTGCTTCTCGACCTGAATCCCGCGCCCAAGGGAACAGCGGTCCCCACCGGCGACGGCCTGCCCGATCGGCCGGCCGTCGAACGCGAACTTGTCGAATCCGGCCTGCGTCCGTTCCTCGCCGACGTCGTCGCCGAGCGAGCCCGCGAGCTCGACACCGTGGCGCGCCATGTCGAGATCTCCCTCAACGAGCTGATTCACCGCCAGAACCTGCAGCTCGCCGAGCTCGTCGGCCGTCGTGAGGCAGGCGTCAACGTCCCGGGCCTCGAGGGCAATATCAAGCAGGCTGAGGACCATCTGGACGAGCTTATCCGCCGTCTGGAGACACGACGCGCCGACCTCGCGATGGAGCGCCAAGTCGCCATCGGTGAGATCACCCAAGTCGGCCGCGCCTGGGTCCTCCCGCACCCTGCCCGGATGTCGCCAGCCATTGCGCCCATGATCCGCGACGAGGAGATCGAACGAATTGCGGTGGCCGAAGCCATCCGCTACGAGGAAGCGCGGGGTTGGGTTGTCGAGAGCGTAGAGACGGACAACCGGGGTTTCGACCTGATCTCGCGCAAGCCGCATCCCCACGACGAGAAGACGTTCACGGACGTTCGGTTCATCGAAGTGAAGGGCCGATCCGGCGTCGGCGAGGTCGCACTCTCGGCCAACGAGTACAAGACAGCCGAGCGTCTGAAGCAAGACTACTGGCTCTACGTCGTCTTCAACTGTGGCGCGACGCCGGAGCTGCACGCTGTGCAGGATCCCTCTCGGCTCGGCTGGAAGCCCGTCGTGCAAGTCGCGCACTACCACGTGGTGGCGAGAGAGATCCTCGACCACGCCCAGGACTCGCCAGGAGGCGCAGCGTGACCGTCCCCTACCCGAAGCGCCTCATCGAGGTCGACCTCCCGATCAAGCGCATCTCGGCGCATGCGCGCCGGGAGAAGTCGATCCGGCACGGGCACATCTCGACGCTACACCTCTGGTGGGCTCGCCGACCTCTCGCTGCTTGCCGCGCCGTGATCCTCGGAGCGCTCTGGCCAGATCCGGCTGATGAGCACTGCCCTCCTCGGTTTCAACACGAAGCTCGAGACCGCATGTTCCGCTGGGCTCGTGACAGTGCGTCAAGGGGGAGTCCCGAGTCATTCGACCGACTCATACGGATCCAGAAGAACGAGCGGCTCTTGGACAACGCGGTCGAGCTGCGGGACTGCCTGCTTGACTTCATAGCCGACTTCGCGAGTTGGGACAACGCGATGGATCCCGCGTATCTGGAAGCCGCCCGGGCGTTGACCCAAGCGGCACACGAAGCCCTAGGGGGTGCACAGGGCACACGGCCACTCGTCGTCGATCCGTTTGCAGGTGGTGGCTCGATTCCGCTCGAGGCCTTGCGCGTCGGAACCGACGCCTTCGCCAGCGATCTCAACCCGGTCGCTGTGCTGCTCAACAAGCTGGTGATCGAGTACATCCCCCAGTACCGTGAGCAGCTCGCAGAAGAGGTTCAGAGGTTGGGCACGTGGGTAAGGACCGAGGCCGAAAAGGAGCTGGCTGAGTTCTATCCGAGCGACTCGGCTGGATCGTCACCGTTTACCTATCTGTGGGCCCGAACGATCAGGTGCGAGGGTTCCGGTTGCGGCGCGGAAGTGCCCCTCATTCGATCTGCGTGGCTCGCCAAGAAGCCGCGGCAGGCGGTATCCCTTCAGATAGGTGCGGACAAAGCCTCGAAGCGGGTCACAACAAAGATCGTCCACGGCAAGCCCCCCGATGGAGGCAGAGGAACGACGCGGCTCGGCTCGGTTACCTGCCCCGTCTGCGATTACACGACACCCGTGACGCGGGTCCGCGAACAACTCCGCCTGCGACGCGGGGGCGCGGCCGACGCGCGGCTTCTATGCGTGGTTGAGACAACGGAGCGGGTCGGTCGTCTCTTTAGAGAGCCCTCGGCCAAGGATATCGCTGGCGTTGAAAGGGCGAAGGAGGCGTTCGCGAGGCTGCTGAGGGACCAGGGTAGCGGGCTGTCACTGATTCCGAATGAACCAACACCAACAGACGGAACCGGCAGCAAGGGAGGGGGCTACCGGACGAGAAAGTACGGCTATGAGACCTACGCCGACTTTTTCTCCCCTCGTCAGCTGCTCGCGCTCGCAACGCTCTTGAGGCTCATTCGTACGGCTACCGATAGGCTCCCGACGGCGACTCCGGAGCTGAGGAAGGCAGTGGCCACGGTGTTGGCTACCGCATTCGATCGTGTGCTAGTACGGTGCACAGCCAATTGCATCTGGGACGCTACGACTCTCTGCATCATGCAGGTCTTCAATCAGGGTCAGTCTCTTCCGTTCAGGCCGGAGTTCGCCGAGATGGTGCCGATCGCCGACGAGGGGAGTGGTCTCGCAACCTGTCTTGAGTACGCGCAGAAAGCAATCCTATCTAACGTCTCTATCGAGCGGCCCGGTAGCACCCACGAGGCGGACGCCGCGAGAATCCCACTGCCCGACGACTCTTGTCAGGCCTTCATCACCGACCCGCCATACTACGATTCTGTCCCCTACGCGGAACTCTCTGACTTCTTCTACGTGTGGCTCAGGCGACTCGTTCCGGAGCTCGAGTCACGGGCGCCGCTGACGCCGAAGGATGAGGAGTGCATAGTCGACCTATTGCGAAACAAGAGCGCAGCGTTCTTCGAGGCCAAGACGCGAGAGGCCTTGGCAGAGGGGCGCCGCGTGCTATCGCCCACTGGCGTAGGGGTTGTCGTCTTTGCTCACAAGTCAACAGCTGGGTGGGAAAGCGTACTTCAGGCGTTGGTGGACTCTGGTTGGATCGTCACCGCATCGTGGCCAATCGACACGGAGAGCGAGAACCGCCTCAGGGCGAAGAATTCTGCGGCGCTGGCTTCATCCGTACATCTTGTCTGTCGTCCGCGTGAGAATTCCGACGGCTCCCTTCGCTCCGAAGTCGTTGGCGACTGGCGCGACATCCTCGCCGAACTGCCTCGGCGCATTCACGAATGGATGCCCCGACTCGCTGCAGAGGGCGTGGTCGGTGCCGATGCGATCTTCGCCTGCCTTGGACCAGCCCTTGAGGTCTTCTCACGCCACTCATCCGTCGAGAAGGCGTCGGGCGAGAAAGTGGCGCTCAAGGAATACCTCGAGCACGTCTGGGCTGCCGTCGCTAAGGAAGCCCTCTCGATGATCTTCGCGGGCGCCGAAACCACCGGCTTCGAGGAGGACGCGCGCCTGACTGCCATGTGGTTGTGGACGCTGTCAGCGGGCGGCGGCAACGGGAAGGCCGAGTCGACCCGGGCTGACGACGCGGACGAACCCGAGGATGACGAGGACGACGCGAAGGGAGGCAAGAAGACCAAGGTTGCGGGCTTCGCACTGGAATATGACGCGGCCCGTAAGATCGCGCAGGGCCTCGGCGCCCACCTTGAGGACCTAAGGTCGCTCGTCGAACTCAAAGGCGAGACGGCACGGCTCCTGCCTGTAGCCGAACGCACTCGCGCCCTTTTCGGCAAGAGCGACGCTGAAGCGCCCACGGCCCGTCGGAAGAAGAAGGCGCAGCAGATGAACCTCGGCTTCGCGCAGGAGCTCGAGGAGGCCGAGGAGACCGGCGGCTGGGGCCAGAAGGGCGCTCCCAAGCTCGGTCAGACCGTACTCGACCGCGTCCACCAATCGATGATTCTGTTTGCCGCGGGTCGCGGCGAGGCTCTGCGGCGCTTCCTCATCGATGAGGGTGCTGGTCGCGATGGGCGCTTCTGGCGTCTAGCACAGGCTCTTGCGGCCCTATACCCAGCCGGCACCGAGGAGCGCCGTTGGGTCGAGGGCGTGCTGGCGCGGAAGAGGGGCTTGGGGTTCTAGCTCGATGGGTGAATCGTTGGCGACGAAGTGGTTCACCGTCTTCACTGAGACCCTCCAGCGCCACGAGGCATCGGCCAGGCTCCGGCAAGCTGCGATCGACGAACGGCTGGAGCCGTGGACCCGCGCCCTGACTGAAGTCGTCGTTTCCACATTCGTGGGAATGGGCTGGGCGGGAGCTGCGAAGGGGCACCGCTGCCGTGTACTTCCCGTCCTCCGCGAGGAGTATCTGTCGCTGGACGCGGTGGCGTTCGCGACTCGGGCCGAGAGGCAATGGGAGTTCCCGGTCGCCGCATTCGAGCTGGAGAACGCGCGACGGGATGACACAGTCGCCTATTCCCTGTGGAAGGTCCTTGCGGTACGTGCTGCGCTTCGGGTGGTCATCTGCTATCGAGGCGACTCTCGGCAGGGCTCCGCCCTGATTGGACATCTGGCCGAACGCGTCGTCAAAGCGTTGGGAATCGACGGCCGCAATTCGATCGCCGGCGAATGCTTGGTGGTAGTGGGGTCCAGGAGCGACAAGGACGCGTTCCCATTCGGCTTCTTCAAGCCCTGGATCCTAGACAGCCGCAACGGGCGGTTCTCCCGAGCCTAAAGTCACTGGAGACAACGATGCCCTCGAAGCCCTGGTACAAGGTCGTCACGCCGCGCGAGGATCTCCGAGAGGGTCGGCCCCTCGATGCTTCGGAGTTTGCGGTCCACCTCGACCACGTCAGGGAGGGGCGCGCGCCCGCCGACTATCAGGATCCAGCTCGGTTCTTCGAGCGGACCTACGTGACAAAGACCCTCGGCGACCTCGCGGTCAGCACGGCCAGGCGCCTCAATGGGATCAAGGTCGAGACGTCAGCGGTCTTCAACCTCAGCACCCAGTTCGGCGGGGGCAAGACTCACGCCTTGACGCTTCTCTACCACCTGGCGAAGGGTGGGCCACGCGCCTCCGCCTGGAAGGGAGTTTCCTCGATTCTGGATCGCGCCCAGGTCAAGGCGATCCCCGAGACGGCGGTGGCCGTGTTCGTCGGGACCGAGTTCGACTCCCTGGCCGGGCGCGGTGGCAAGGATGGAACGCCGAAGCGCCACACGCCCTGGGGCGAGATCGCATTCCAGCTCGGCGGCGCGGAGGCGTTCTCGACCGTTTCCCAACACGACGCGGAGCGCACTTCGCCGGCCAACGACGTGATCCGTCGCTTCCTTCCGAAGGACCGGCCGGTCCTCATCCTCATGGACGAGCTTGTCAATTACATGAGCCGGAATCGAAAGTCCGGCCTCACGACGCAGCTCTACAGCTTCATGCAGAACCTCTCGGAGGAGGCACGGGCCCAGGACCGCGTTGTGCTGGCGGCGTCACTGCCGTCGCTCGCTGACGAAATGACACCCGAGGACGAGGCGGACTTCGAGCGTTTCCAGAAGCTCCTCGATCGGCTCGGCAAGGCGATCGTTATGTCTGCTGAAGCCGAGACTGCCGAGATCATCCGGCGGCGGCTCTTCGAATGGGGCGGGTTGCCGGACGAGGCTCGCAAGACAGCCGGCGAATACGCGGACTGGATCCTGGAGCACCGCGAGCAGATCCCCAAGTGGTTCTCGGCTGACACCGCGCGAGAGGCGTTCGCGGCCACCTACCCTTTTCACCCATCACTCATCTCGGTCTTCGAGCGCAAATGGCGGGCGCTCCCGCGTTTCCAACAAACGCGCGGCATCCTCCGCCTGCTGGCCCTCTGGGTATCAAATGCCTATCTGACGGGCTACAAGGGGGCCCACAAGGACCCCCTGATCGGCATGGGGACGGCCCCGCTCGACGACACGCTGTTCCGTGTCGCCGCCTTCGAACAGTTGGGCAGCGGCCAGCTCGAAGCGGCCGTCACAACCGATATCTGCGGCAAGAAGGACGCGCACGCAGTCGCCCTGGATGCCGCCGCCGTGGAGGCGATCCGCAAGGCGCGCCTGCATCAGAAGGTCGCGACCGCCATCTTCTTCGAGTCGAACGGCGGTCAGGCGAAAGCCGAAGCGACTTTGCCTGAGATCCGTCTGGCCGTGGCGGAGCCGGACCTGGACATCGGGAACGCCGAGACGGCGCTCGAGGCGCTCACCGAGACTTGTTACTACCTCACGGCCGACCGCAACCGATACCGGTTCAGCCTCACACCCAATCTCAACAAGCTCCTGGCGGACCGGAGGGCCAGCGTGCAGCCCGCTCGGGTCGCGGAGCGGGTGAAGAAGGACGTGCAGAAGGTGTTCGCTGAGCTGCCGAAGGGTGTGGACCGCCTGGGCGGGACGATCGCACCGGGCGATCGCCTGTACTTTCCTGAGAAGAGTGCGCAGATTCCCGACCGCCCGGCCGTGACTCTCGTCGTCCTCTCGCCCGACCAAGAGGTGGCTGATCCCCTGACGCGCGAGTTTATCGAGACGGCGACCCGGGGACACGGAAACACCGGAAGGACGTTCAAGAGTGCGCTGCTCTGGTCCGTTCCTGAGAACCCCGAGGCGCTGCGGCAGGAAGCCCGAAAGACCCTTGCCTGGGAAGACATCGAGGACGAAAGCGACGACCTGAAGCTCGACGAGCCCCATCGAAGACAGCTCGAAGAGAATGTGAAGAAGGCCCAACGCGACCTGCGGGAGACGGTGTGGCGCACGTACAAGAACGTCCTCCTCCTGGCGAAGGACTCGAGCTGGAAGACGGTCGATCTGGGCCTCGTTCACTCGAGCGCCGCAGACACGCTCGTGACGTTGGTCATCAATCGCCTGAAGGAACAGGGGGACATCGAAGACGGGTTGAGCCCCCAGTTTCTCGTCCGAAACTGGCCGCCCGCGTTTCTCGAGTGGAGTACAGGCGGGGTCAGGGACGCGTGCTATGCATCGCCGCAGTTCCCGCGCCTGCTTGATCCAGAGGCCATCAAGCGGACGATCTCCAAGGGCGTTGAGTCTGGCGCCCTCGCCTACGTCGGGAAGAAGGCCGGCGGTGGCTATGAGCCCTTCATCTGGCGGGAGGGCTCACAGAAGGCGATCCGACCAGAGGAGGTCGAGGTCTCGGATGATGTCTTCATCATCCGCCGGGAGACCGCCGAGGCCGTTGCTGCCGGAGCGACCCCGCCCCCGGCTCCCGGAACGGCGACTCCGACACTGCCGCTGTCGCCTCCGACGCCTGTGGGAGGAAGCACCGGACAGCTTCCGCTGGGCGGGCCTGGCGAGCCCAGCGCCCAGCGTTTCGCCCGCGTTGCCTGGGAGGGCGATGTGCCTCCGCAGAAGTGGATGAACTTCTACACCAAAGTCCTCGCCCGGTTCGCGACCCAACCAGGACTGAACGTGGCCCTTCAGGTGTTCGTGGAGCCGCCCGGCGGCGTGTCGCAGCAGCAAGTCGACGAGATGCGCGCCGCACTGAGGGAGCTGGGGCTGCAGGATCACGTCCAGATCGTGACAGGGGACGAGTAGGAGCTATCGCACCACTCTCCCCCCGATTGCGCTCTCGATCCGGGCGAGGCGCATCCCGATCTCCTGCAGCGGACCCACTCGCTCCAGCACTTGGCGAGCCTCCAGGAGGAGTTGCGTGGCCGCCGAGTGGAAGGCCCGCACGTTCTGGTCCAGCGTCTCAACGGGCTCCAACGTTCCTTTCTTCCGCTCGTAGTCACGCCGAATCGCCGACACGAGACATTCGGTGATCGAACGGCCCGTGACCCGCGCCTCGCGGGCGTACTCGTCCCACACCGGAAGCGGGAGGGTGACGGACCAGGCCCGTCGCGTTTCCCAGCGGGCGCGGGACTTCTGCAGGTGTTCGGCGACGAGCTCGCGGAGGTCCTGGCCGAGGGTGGTGTCGCGTGCGAGCCGGCCCTGGACGTCGTCGAGCTTGTTCCCGCTCAGGGCCGCCAGGAGCCCGATCTCGCCGCGCGTGGGGTCGCCGGTGAGGGCGCGCTTGAGCCTGGCTTCCGCCTCTTCCTGGCTCAGGTGGAATCGGTCGAACAGTGCCATGGGACAGCCTCCTCCTATCCTCGGGGGACGAACCGGCTCACCGTGCGGCCGAGATCCCGCATCATCCGGAAGGGCTTCGGGAGCGCTTCCGAGAGCTTGGTGAAGACGGCGCGGGTCAGGTCCTTCGCGGCGCGCTCGGGGTCCTGTTCGGCGCGCCGAAGGAGCTGGGGCGCTTCGCGCGCGAGGGTCGCCCCGCGAGCGAGGCCAGCAGCGCCGAGCGACCGTTCTGGGCCGATCCTGGTCGGTCCAACCTGGGCCAAGGCTTGGTGGAAGCCGGCCATGAAGCGCTGCTGGAACTGCGGGGAGCGGAGCTGGCTCGGGGTCCAACCCAGCCTCTCCGGGATGACGATCTGGACGTCGAGCGCCTTGCCGCGCGCGGAGTAGAGGAAGTTGTTCCGGAGGCCCTCGCGCTCGAGGAAAGGGTAGGCGCGGTTGACGGCGCGCTGGATGACGTGAGCGGTTTCCTCGCCGCCGAGGTCCATCCGGTCGAGCTGTTCGGCCCCCGTGGGGATGCGCAGGCGTACCGCAAAGACGCGCTCGTTGCTCCAATCGCGATCCTGCGGCTGGAGCCGGTCCGGCCCTGCCTCCGCCTCAGCTCGCCCGGGGGCTGTAGCGCCCACTCGCTCCGGAATGTCGGCTCGATCGAGTGTGACCACGATCGCGCCCGCAGTCGGCACGCGCTCGGCCTCGGCCTGCCTCGCGGGCGCCGGCCGCTGCGGCACGGGTTCCGGAATCCGGGCCTCGACCCGCCCCAGTTCCGCGGCACGCGCCGGCGCCGAAGCATCCAGGCTGGGGGCGAGACGTTGGACCTCGGCGCGCAGCCGGTCCGCGAGCGCCGCGCGCAGTCGTTCGGGCTCGATGCCGCCTGCCAGGCGCCCGGGCTTGGCCCGCTGGTTGAAGTAGACGGTGGCGTGGAGGTCGTGGCCGGCCGGCCAGGCGACGACGGCGAGCCGCTTCTCCGGTCCGTCTGGAAGCTCCGCGGCACGAGTGGCGGCGGTCTCCAGGATGCTCCGGCGATGGCCCTCGAGCGGCCCGCGGAGGTAGCGGCTGCCGCCCTCGATCCGAAGCCGGACGAGGTCGAACTCTTGGCGGCGCTCCACGTCCCGCAGGTCGACCGGTGGGCCCACCTCTCGGCTCCAGGTGGCGCGGGCCGTTCGGGCTTGCGCGAGGGCGTCTCTCAGCTCCTCGTGCGTCGCCTTCCCCGCGAGCCGCTCGGAGTAGGCGGCGAAGAGACGCGCCGAGGACCTGGCCCACTCCTGCCGCGCCCGCTCGGCGTCGGGGCTGACGGCGACACGGCCGCGCTCCTGCTGCGCCTCGCGGGCGGGGCCGAGGACTCTCCCCACCTCGCGGGTCCAGGCGGCCTCGAAGCGCCTCGCGTCCTCCCGTGTCAGAGCCGGCGCGGAACCTCCGTCCGTGCGCCGGCTGCTGAGGTGAACGTGCGCGACGGGCTCGAGGTCTCCACGTCCCGACGGCTCGAAGCGGACCAGGTAGACGCCTTGCGCGCGCGGCCACTCACGGACGATCGCGTTCCGGGCCGCCTCCGCAAGTCGTGCCTCCACTGCGCGGGGATCGATGGCGGACAGCCGTCCTGCAAGCTGAGGCTCGACGCGCAGCGCCATCCGGGTGAAGTGGCCATCCGGCGCGTGGAACGCGTCCTCACGGAAGAGCGTGGCGATCCGCGCCGCATCTTCCCGTGCCTCGAAGAACCGGGCACCGATCGGCTGGAACACGGCCTCCCGCGTCGTGTCGAGCTGGCTCCGCGCCAGGTCCTTGAGCCCGCGCTCGGCCAGCTCGGGCGCGCGGAAGCTCCGGATGGAGACGCGGTCCACCTAGCCCTCCAGCTTCCCGGCCAGGGCTCCCGGGGAGAACAACCCGCGCTCGGCGAGCTGCCCCTGCCACTCCTCCTCGGCGACCATCCGGCCCTCGGCCAGGAGCTCGTCCTCGGACACGCGCAGGCCGCCGGTTTGCGCCGCCCAGTGGCTCAGGATGCGCTGCGTCCCCAGGGCCGCCGGCCCGAGGACGTCGACCATCTGCCGGACGTCGCGCAGCTCGCGCTGCAAGTCCTCGATGTCCTCCTTGAGCCCGGCGCGCTGCCGCTCGGCGAACTCGAGGCCCAGGTACAGCAGCGCCGAGATCGCTTCGCCTTGCGTCAGCCCCTCGCGGCTCGCGTAGGCCGCGACGCGTTGCTGCAGGCCCTCGTCGAGCCTGATCTTCACATCGTCTCGCTTCGGTTCCATTCGTGCCTCCGTTCTCTATCGCGGCCTCAGTCCCAGCGACCTCGCGCCGCGCAGGAGCCACAGCGCGTCCCGGATCGGCCCCGGCATCAGGCCCGTGGCCAGCCGAAACGTCATGCGGCGCGCAGCCCGTTCCGGATCGCGGGTCAGCGCGTTGAGGCGCGCGCCCGGCCGCATCAGGCGCCCGAGCCACCGCCCTCCGAGCCCGGCCAGCCGGCGGGCCCGCTTCGTCCGCAGGAAGAACACTCCCAACGGGCCCAGGCGACGGCGCGTGCGAGGCCGGGGTGGCATCAGCGGGAGCTGGCGCTCCCGATCCCGCGGTTGGTAGGGCGTGAGCGCCCAGGTCGGAGTGTGCTCGCGGCGAGCG
Source organism: uncultured Acidobacteriota bacterium (assembly GCA_964561785.1). Classification (GTDB taxonomy): domain Bacteria; phylum Acidobacteriota; class Vicinamibacteria; order Fen-336; family Fen-336; genus DATBSL01. Next base: position 31,081 of record CAZLRF010000013.1, read on the forward strand.
TGCTCGATCCGCCTCTCCTGGCGCTCGAGGGCTCGGAGGACTTCCTTCTCCCAGCGCTCACGGACCGCCTGGATCGCCCGCGGCGAGAGGTGGGTCGGCGATCGGTTCTGGAGCCGCGGGCTGAGCAACGCGTGAACGTGGGGATGGGCAGATCGCCCCTCGCCGCCGTGCTGGTGGATGGAGAAGACCCCCTGGACGCCGCGCGCGGCTCCGCGGAATGTCCGGTCGACTGAGTCCCGAAGGACGCGCTCGGCCAGTCGGCCGTCGAGGTGGGCGAAGCGTTCCGCCGTGCGGTTGTCGACGGTGAGGATGAAGCGGAAGTAGACCGGATTCCTGAGGCCTCCGGCGTCCTCCACGAGAGCACGACGGATGGCCCCTTCGTCCCCGCGGAAAGCGCGATATCGGGGACCGATCCCGTACAGCTCGCGGCGCTGGCCGTCGCGCAGCCCCTCCTCACGGTGCGCGATGTAGCGGACCTGGTCGGCCGCTCGCTTCGGGCTGTGGTGGTAGCGCGCCTCGACGAAGAACACTCAGTGCCTCCCCTTGTGTGCCGTGCCGCTCGACGTCTCCTGCAGATCGCGTTCCGCCTCGGCGACGGCCTGCTCCCACTCGTCGGCGCCGACTGAGCGCAGCTCCGCGAGCAGCTCGTCCTCGCTGACCCTCACCGTCCCGCCCTGCGAGGCCCAGTGGGCCAGGAGGCGGAGCATTCCGAAGGTCGGCGGGCCCAAGATGTCCACCGCGGCGCGCAGTCCGTCGACCGCTTCCATCAGCTCGTCCGCCCTGCCGGCGGGCACGCCCTCTCGCTCGTGGATCGTCTCCCTCGCGATCGCGAGGTACTGGCCGGCCGCGCGTGATCGGCTCACGCCGTGGGCCTCTGCGTAGGCGTCGATCTCGCGCCGCAGCGCGGTGTCGACCTTCACGCCGATGAGGCAGAGCCGGCTGTCCTGCGATCCGTTCCCGGTCTCCGAGATCGCCCGCGCGATCGGGGGTTTCGGCTCCCGCTTGCGGGCCGTTCGCGGCTCCTGGCGCGTCGTCACGCGACCTCCGAGAGACCCGCGTCGAGGAGCTGCTCCAGCGTTGCTCCCCGGCGTTGCGCGGCGCGCACGAGACGGTTCCAGGCAGCGGGAGCGAGCTCAAGTCGGAGCCGCGCGCAGAGACGCCCCGCCTCCCATTCGGAGGCCGCCGACGATCCGGACGTACTCCCGAGAGGGCCACTCGGGTTAACCGGGCCGGGCTTGGGTAAGTCCTTCGTACTCCGCGGAGTGGACACGGAGCGGAAGGGCGGGTTAACCGCCTTTATCTTGCAGCGCGGAAGGGTTCGGGCCGGTTTCGGGGTGGGGTGCATGGCGCGGGCTCCTACGGGCGGGTGAGGAAGGAAGCTCCGCCGAGGGCGGCGGAGAGGCCGTCGGTGATTACGGCCGTATTACGGGAGGGTGCCGGCGAGGCGGGGAGCGCCTCGCCGGCGGAGACGACGTGGTGGGGGTTGTGCGGCACGGCGCTACGCGGTGGCGCGGACGGGGCCGGCCGCGGGTGCGGCGTGGCGCGCGTCCAGGCTCTTCTGGAAGTCCGCGTCCTGGGCGAGGGCGATCTCGATCGCCTGGGTGATCACGTGCGTGCGGTCGCTGCTGCCGCCGAGGTACTTCGCGTACTGCTCCACGGCTCGAACGAGACGGACGGGAAGCCGCAGGCTGACGGTCTCGAGCTCGACCGCGAGCTTGGGCTGGATGCGACGTCGGGCCACGCTTGCCTCCTTCCCCGAAGCCTTCTGCTTCGGCAGTCCGGCAAGGGAAGGGGCAAGGGGTGTGCCGCCCGTGGGCCCCGCGGCCGGCCACGGGGAGTGAACGCCGGCAAGGGATTACGGCGAGGCTCCGGCCGTCTCGCGGCCGGGGCTCTCTCACGATTGAGAAGCCAGGAGGGCCGGTCTCAGTTCCGAAGCCTGCCGCGCGTCAGCGGGCGGCGGCGGCCTCGGCCGGCTCGAGCTTCAGGTCGCGCATGGACACGGCGCACACCAGGCCGTCGCCGTCCCATTCGACGAAAACGAGCCCGCCGCCCGGGCCGTCGAGGTAGGTCCGGAGACCGCCGGCCGTGTGCGCGGCGGTCACGCTCCCGCGGGCGCCGGCATCGGGCACGCGGTGCGAGTAGAGCGCGAGCGAGACCGGGTTGGGGCTGAAGACGACGCGCAGTCCTCGGACCATGGCGCGCCTCTACAGGACCCCGCGCTCTCGGAGGCTCACGAAGCGGCCGGACTCGCCGAGGATCAGGTGGTCGAGGACTTCGATGCCGAGGAGCTGGCCGGCAGAGACGAGGCGGCGGGTTAGCGCGATGTCCTCGGCCGAAGGCTCGGGGTCGCCGCTCGGGTGGTTGTGCGCCAGGAGCAGCGCCGCGGCGCCGGCGAGGATCGCGGGCTTGAAGACTTCGCGCGGGTGGACGAGCGAGCTTGTCAGGCAACCCACGGAGACGGTGTGCAGGCCGAGGACGCGGTGCCGGATCGTGAGCAGCGCGACGGCGAACACCTCGCGGTCGGTCTCGCCGATGTACTGGGCCAGGAGCGGCGCGGCCTCGGCGGGGACGCGGAGCTGCGGCCGCTCGGCGAGCTTCACGCCGGGCTCGCGGACCAGGGCGATCCGGAAGCCGGGGATGCTGTACGGCCGGGTTGGGTTCGGGGACGGCATGGCGTCACGCAAGAAGGACGGGCGGGGGCGGTCTCTCCCCCCGCCCCCGCCCCGCCCTTCAGGCCGCGGCCTCGACCTTGCGATACTCGCCGAGGATCCACGCCTTCACGGCCTTGATCGCGTCGGCCGTGCCCTCGACGGACCGGAGGTAATCGAAGTAGCGGCGCTCCGACCCGGCGCCGAACGCGCGCGAGGGGAACGTCACGTAGATCTCGCCGTCGGGGCTCTTCCACAGGCTGAAGCCGACGAGCTTGGTTCCCGCGAGCGGGCCGTCATCGAAGAGCACTTCGGCCTCGGTGACCAGGCGCTCGGGACCGTTCTCGCGCGCCACGAACTGAACCTGCATTCCCTTCTTCGCCATCGCTCTGTCTCCTCGCGCCGCTTGGGATTTCGCCGGGGCGCTTCGGCTTCGCCGTCTCGGGGTTGGCCCTTTAACGACTTCCTTCGACCTCCCCCCCGGCTCGCAGAGCCACCCGGGGGGGAGGAGAAGGACTCAGAGACGACGGCCGAAGGCCCGCCTCATGTCCGTGGCGACGACGGGGACGAGGCGGGAGCACGCGTGACAGCCGGAGCGAAGCGGAGGGAACCCCGAAGGGCTGGCGCGCGCGCGCAGCGACTCGGCCCCCAAAGGAGCCCAGCGGGCGGCTTCGAAAGAGACGCAGCCAGGCGAGGATTGGGACTTGACCTTGGACTGCGGTCCAGGGTTTATCTTCGATATGAGGCAGATGAGAGACAGGCTCACGATCGGCGCCCTGGCGGAGGCTTCCGATGTCTCGCGCGACACGCTGCGCTTCTACGAGCGGAAGCGGCTGCTGCCCGCTCCGCGGCGCACCGCATCCGGCTACCGCCTTTACAGCGAGGACGACGCGGGCAGGGTGCGCTTCATCCGCCGCGCGCAGGCGATGGGCCTCACGCTCGAGGACATCCAGGAACTGCTCCGGGCCCAGACGCTCAAGACCGCGGACCAGTGCCGGAGCGTGGCCGCGCGGCTCCGGGCCCGGGTCAACGCGGTCGACCAGAAGATCGCCGAGCTTCGCTCCTTTCGGGCCGAGCTGGCGCGCAACCTCCGGCACTGCGAGAAGGCCGGCGCCGAGCCGAGCTGCTGCCCCGTCGTGCTCGACTTGGTCGGCAGCAGCAAGACGGACGAGGGCAAGCGATGAAGGTAAGGACGGCAACGCTCGCAGGCTCGGTGGTCGGAGGGTTCCTGGCCTCGGTCTGCTGCATCGTGCCGCTCGCCTTTGCGTTCCTGGGACTCTCTGGCGCGGCTTTCGCGGTCCGTCTCGAGCCGATGCGCCCTTACCTGCTGGTCGTCACCTACGGCCTGCTGGCCGGCGCCTTCTACCTCACCTACCGACCCGCGAAGGCTGGCTGCGCCGCGAACGGGGCGTGCGCCGTGCCCCAGTCGAGTGCCGCCGCCAAGGTCGTCCTGTGGATCGCGACCGTGGTGGTCTTGCTGACGACGACGTTCCCGCTCTACTCGCCGTACCTGTTTTGAGGAGGGTCGAATGAGGAGGGCATGCTCGCTTGCCATCGCAGCCCTTGCCGTGGCCGCGCTCGCCGCCGCGAGCGAGACGGCGAACACGACGCTGAAGATCGAGGGCATGACGTGCGGCGGCTGCGTGCCCGCGGTCAACCTGCAGCTCAAGAGGACCGAAGGCGTCATCGCGTACGACGTCAGCTTCGAGAAGGGCGAAGCCCTGGTGACCTACGACCCCTCGAAGACGACCCCCGCGCAGATCGCCGAGTCGGTGACGCGGACGGGTTACGCGGCCCTGGTCAAGGGCCACGATCCCGGAGCTGCCAAGGCGGCTGCCTCGATGACGATGGGGACGCGGGGCGAGGACCCGCTCGAACGCGTGACCGTCTTCCAGGTCCCGCTGATGTGTCCGGCGGTCAAGGGGCTCGGCTGCGGAGGTAAGGCCCGCCCGTTCATGGCTGACCTGGAGAAGCATGCGGATGTCGCCGGGGCCTGGCTCAATCACCCTGGCACGTTGCTGGCCGTGGTCTGGAAGCAGCAGCAGAGGCGCTCTCGCGCGACGAGCGTGGTCGGGGCCCTGTTTCGGTCCAGGGACCTTACCGTGACGCCCCTCGATGGTGCCGCCTCGAACGACGCGCTGCAGGACTTCGCTGCTCGCTCGCGCTGGTACCGGGGCCAGGACGTCAACCGGCTGAGCGAGCAGGAAGGCCTCGTGTTCTCGGAGCGGATGGCGAAGCGCGTCGAGGGCCAGGTGAAGCTCCCCCCGGCGAGCGCAGACGCCCTGCGCGCCGACCTCCGGAAGTTCTGCGTCGAGTGGCTCCTCGGCCGAGGTGGGCGGGACACCAAGGTCCTGCTCGACCTAGCCGGAAAGTACCTCGCCCCGGCTCAGCTCAAGGTGTACGAGAGTGCCCTGGAGAAGGGATTCCAGGCCCTTCCCAACGAGTCGCCGTCCTGACATCGGAGCCTCGATGGAGAGCTGCTGCGCAGCCGCAGGCCCGGCCGAAGTCCCGGACACTCGACGTTGTCCCGATTGTGGAGGCGCGGGAAGGCGCGTCGGAACGATCACGCTGAAGGCGCTCCTGCGACCGGCGGCCCTCGAGACGCTCTCGAGCGGGGACCATCGTTTCTGCGCCGAGCCTTCGTGCTCGGTCGTGTACTTCGGCGAGGGTCAGGTCTTCCGACAGGACGACGTGCTCGTGCCGGTGTTCCAGAAGGGTCCAGAAGGCCGCCGCACAGTCTGCTACTGCTTCGACCTCAGCGAGGATGCGGTTCGCCGCGAAGTCGAGGGGACGGGCGTCTCGGCATCCGCCGAGCGAATCAAGAGCCTAGTTCGGGACGGCCGCTGCGCTTGCGAAGTCCGCAATCCGCAAGGGAGCTGTTGCCTCGGGAACGTCGCTGCGCTGGTGAAGGCGGCGCAGGCCCTTCGCGCCGGGGCTGGTCCGCACCGCCATTGAGGCGCATCCGAGGGGTTGCGTTCTTGCCCTCGCTCTACGAATCTGACGGGCATGGAGCGAGCGAACGCCCGGCTCTGGCGCGAGGGGACGCGGTGGGTCATTCAGGTCGAGATCGATGGGGCCCACTACACGGAGCGTGAGTACGCGAGCGTCGCGGACGCCTGCCATGCGATCGCCTCGATCCTGCGCCAACGCGGCGAGAGGACAACCGACCTCGACGAGGCCGAGTGCGACGCATGCGATGAACCGCTGGACTTGCTGACATGCTCGCAGTGCGGGGCCGACGCGTTCGTGAGGACTTGTGCGCACGGCGGCCCGCGCCCGGTTCGGGTTGTCCAGGAAGCGCTCTACTGTCTTAGCTGCCGGCCCCGAGCTTGCGTCAGGCGGTCAGGAAGGGCGGCGGAACGGCCGCATGGCGCCACCTCGGCGTGCTCGCGGCGAGGCGACCCACGGTTGGACTTGCGGAGCCGCGAGGACACCCTCGCTCCGATGACGCCGCGCGATGCGGCCGTGGGGGAAGGCCCCCTCAGGGGGCCGCGCGGCGGGCGGGCGCGGGGGTGGGCATGAACGAACGCCGACGGCACCGGAGCGCCTAGGTTGCCCCACGCCGCCGCCCGGGCCGGCGCCGAGCCGAATACTCCAACTGGCGGTTCACTCCGGTGGTCGAGAGCCGGAAGCTCACGAGCACTTCTGTGACGCCATAGGTGGTCGCGATCTCGTGCGTCGCGAGGCCGCGCCGACGGCAAAGCACGAGCGCCTCGCGGGGTAACAGCAGCACCCAGGCGAGCCAGTTCGCTTCATCCTCCTGCTTCTGGTTGAAGCTCCGCATGGCCATTTGGCCATCGCCCGACAGAATCAAGGTGCCGGGCTCGTGGTCGAGCACGAGGTGAGCCAGTTCGTGTGCTATGTCGCTGGCTTGCCGTCCATCCGACTTGCGTGGGTTGTAGATGACCAGAGGCCGCCCGCTGTCGGCTATGGTCACCGCAGACCAGCCCCAGGGGTCGTGGACAAGAAGCTGATCGACCACATTTCGCGGAAGGCCAGGAATATGTTTCGGAGTTAGCAGCTCCACACCGAGGTACGCCGCGAGCTTCGCTGGAAGCAGCGCCTCAGTGGGGGTCAGGCCCAACTCTCCGCGGATCATTCGTGCAGTACGTTCGGCCCAAGCCTTGAATCCGCGATCAAGCATTGTCGTCGGTCGGCGTCTCCTTGGGACTCGGCTGTCTCTGTGACGCGAAGAGGATCATCTGGGCCAGGGCGTTGACCGTCGCCGGCTTCGGAGCCTGGTCTGCTCTAAGGTGCGCGGACACGGCCAGCGGAGCCTCCTGACGTCTGGCGTTTTCGAAGCCTAGGAAGCTGCCCGGTTCAACTCCCAGCCAATGGCACAGCTTCCCGAAGGTACCGACGTCTGGAATCCGACCGTTCTCGACTCGCATCAGCGTGGCCGGGCCGATGCCGATCTCCTGCGCGACGTCGCGAAGCTTCCTCTCGCCTCTGCGCTCCTTGACCATGGGTCCGAGCGTCGCCAGAGTTCGTCGTGCCATCCACCCTCCATTCTTGAGAAACCGGACTTGACCTGCGAAACCGGCCTCCGTATGATTATAGCGGATCGCAACTCCACTCGTGAAACAGCGATCCTAGGAGGTCGTTATGGATGTCTCCGTCGACGTTGCCGAAGAGGGCGCCGATGCTGAGGTGCTCTCGTTCCAGGTGTCCGATCTCGATTCGGTGGCCGCGCTCGCCGAGCGGGTAGCCGGTCAGCTGGAGTTGGATTCGAGCGAGCTGCTCGAAGCCCTGCAGGAGGAACATGGCTTCAGCCGCGATGCGTTGGTTTCGCAGCTTCCTTCCCGGATGCTGCGGCTGCGGCGCGCCTGCATCGAGGTTCACTTCGAAGGGGAGGTGGCAACCCATCGCTTCCCAGTTCGGGCGAAGTGGGCTCGAGTGCACCGGTGGGGGTGCCGACACTTCCATGTGGCAGCCGACGCGTGTGCGAACTTGGAGCTCCGCGACGGCGCGCCAGACGGAGCTCGACTCAACGAGGCGCTGCCGATCGGCACGTTCCCGGGATGCCGCCCTGTCTGGCTGATCAAGCCTGGCCCTGAGCCGTATGGGCGCCGCTGACCTGCTCGACCGGGACCTCGGCTCGGCGGGCTTCGGGGCGGGCGTGGACCAGCGGTTCTGGAGCCTCGAGCGTCGCGATGGCCTCACCCTCTACGTGACCCTGCTCGCGTTCGACGGCACCGAGTACCTGCTCCGGCTTGACTGCAGAGACTACGGCGAGGAGGCCATCGAGGGGCTCTTCGTGGATTCGGAGACGGACACCTGCGTCGACAAGGCCTGGCCGCGAGGCAACGGAACGTTCTCGCAGTGGATCAAGTTCACGGGGTCCGACCTGTTCGTGTGTTGGGATCAAGACCGGGGAGGGATCAGACGCCATGCGGAGTGGAGGCCGCTGAAGAAATGGACCCGGACGCCAAACCAGCTGGTCGCGTACCTTACGTTCTTGAGCCGGCTGGTGCAGCTGCCGGCCTACGGTTACACGGCGAGGAAGCAAGCCGCCTAGTAGTGCCGCGCCGGCTCGCTGTTCGAACTCTGACTCGGCTGTGGCGGGTGGGAGGCGGTAGGGGTGAAAGCGCTGGGCTACTGCTCGGACGCATCGCACAGCCCGTCTGGGCAGCGACGGCAGCCTTGCTCCACGATGACCTTGGCGAGGATCACGGCACCGCCTTCTCGGTTCGTCTTTCGGAGGCGGGAAAGATCCGCTTGTATCAGCATCTGGAGCGAACGGGGCTCCGCGTAGTTGCTCTCGTTCACACCCACCCTGATTCCTGGGTCGACCTCAGCCCCATCGACGAGGAAAACCAGATCTCCTCGCGGGTTGGGGTGTGGTCGCTGGTGCTTCCCTACTACGGGCATCCGTCTGGATGGAACCACGGTGACATCGGTGTGCACGTCCGGGCCGAGAAGGGGTGGAAGCGGCTCTCCGCCGCGGAGGCCGCGTCGCGGCTGCTGTTGCATGGCTGAAGGAGCGTGATGGAAGCGTACGAGCACAGGATCGTGAACGGCCTATTGAAGGCTGGAGTCACGGCCAGGACGCCCGAGGCCGTCCACGACCTTCTAGACACCGATGTGGAGATCGTGGTGCCCGAGGAGCGCGGTGGGGTGACCGATCTCTGGCCGTGCGTATGGGCGCTAGCTGCGGTCTGCAGCCGGCAGTTCCAAGGCAGTGTCATGGTCCGCGCAGGCATCAGCGAGGCCTTGCCGTCGCCGGCGCGCCTGAGCTCTCGTTGTGTTTTTGACGGCGCCGCACGCCGCGACGAAGGGCGGCCTCTCCTCACCATCGGCGTGGGTGCGCCCTCCGGGCGTGGGGACCTGTGGGGCGACGCGCGCGGCGACAACTTCGCCTTCGGCGAAGCCTGTCCAAGCTCGGGCACCGCGCACCCGATCGGGGCGTTCGCCTTGGCGGGGTATCTCGGCTTTGCGGCACTTGCGGTGCGAGCTGGCATCCCGCCTTTTCGTGAAGACCTGGCGGTGAAGTGCCTGACGATTGGGGTTGAGAACGGCGTCGGGTTTCCGAGCGACGGGCTGGCGATGTGTGGTCTGGGCCAGCTCGGGCAAGCCTATCTGGCTCAGCTCTACTTCCTCCAGCCGCGTCATCTCCCTGGCCCGGTCCGACTAGTACTGCTGGACAAGGACCCGTTCGGCCCAGAAAACGGGGCGACTCAGATTCTTCTGGACGATGATTCGCAGATTGGATTCTCGAAAGCACTCTCGCTGGCGGAGAAGGCGAGGGGCTACGGGTGGGACGTCGCAGCGCGCGCGGACGAGTTCACGTGGGACACGAAGCGTCGCATCGGAGATCCCGGACTCACCATGCTCGGCTTCGACAACATGGACGCCAGGCGCATGGCGTTGTCCGCAGGGTATGACTGGATCGTTGATGCCGGGCTGCGTGACTCCTTCACCGAGCCGCTCGTGACCTGGCACTCCTTGCCGGGAGGGCGAGGCTTCTTGGACCTCTTCCCGAGGTCGTCCATGAGGCGCGAAGAACCCGGCAGCCTCTCAGGTGACTTCTTCGAGCGGCTTCGCAAGACGCCCGGAGGATGCGGCTGGCTCACGTTCGCAGGAGTGACAGCGTCCGCACCGAGTCTGGGGCTAGTGGCGGCCGCCTTCGCCTGGTCCGAGGTGCTCGTCCGCTTGGCAGGCGGCCAGCTACCCCGGCGTGGGATCGCTAGGCTGTGGAGTCCACTCCTGCCCTACGAGCGAACCGTGCTCGCGGTGCCCAGATCCTGACTCGCCGCCGCCCTCTCAAGCGTGAAGTGGCAGGTCGCACCCTCTCAGCTGCAAGACACACCGCTGATGCCTGGGCCTTCGGTGTCTAGGACTTACCTTCGAGGCCTCCACTGTCCTGATTGGCCGCGGTCTTGCTGTTACGTGGTGCGTACGGCAGGAGGTGGCTCGTGCGGTTCATCAGAACCCGGCAGGTGCTCCAGATGATCGGCGTCGGGCGGACGACGCTGTGGAAGATGGTCCAGGCGGGATGCTTCCCGCGACCGGTGCGCATTACGGAGCGGAGCGCAGGCTACCTGCTCGATTCCGTTGAGCAGTGGATGCGGCTCCGAGCTCAAGGACTGCCGTGGCAGCCCGACGCGAGCGCCAGGACCGACAGGCGTTCGCGGACTCGGCAGCGCAGGCTCGCGCTCGCGCGTCCGCTCGATGTCCTTCAGGGATCCGCGCGGTGACCGTGGTCTGGCTCATTCTCGCTGTCTTGGGTCTCAGCGGGGGGTGCGGGCTCCTGCGCGGGACGCCGACGCTGCCGACGACTGACCTGGCGGAGCGCGCGTCTGATCTCTTCGAACACGGCCGCTCCTCGCCCACGAAGACGCCGCGGGCGGGGTGCTGCCGTCGTGTCGGTTCCAATGCGGCCGGTGGTGTCGAACCAGGAGAGCTCCGGGTTCTCGTGCATCGGTTTCAGGTAGACGACCCAGGGCTCGAGCACGCGGACGCCGTCGAAGGCCTTCACGATGGCCTGGTTTACCTTGAGGCTGGTGAAGGCCCGCGGGGTGAAGAGATGCTCGCGTCGCAGGCTGATGGTGATGCCTTCCCCCACCGAGCCCGCGTCGGCCGCGATGACGTCACCGTCGAGGAACGAGAACGCCGATCGCTTGGCGGCCTCGTTCCGGGAGCGGCTCACCTTCTTCCGCTCGATCTCACCGCACAGGTCGGCGGCCTGGCGGGCCGTGTAGTTGTCCTCGGCGCAGAGCCAGATCTTCGTGCGCAGGTTCGCGATGAGCTGGGCAGCCACGTGCTCGTTCTTGAGCTTGGCCACGAAGCTCTCGTAGGTCTGCGTGGCAATCACCGCGCAGCACTTGGCCTCGCGGCACTTCGAGAAGAAGTCGCCGTCGCCGGGCTGCGTGGTGTACCCGTCGTACTCGTCGGCCACGAAGAAGACGCCGCGACCGACGTCCTCCGACCCGTACTCGGCTCGCGCGAGCCGGTTGAGGACAGAGTCGAAGAAGTTGAGCTTGGTCATGGTGCCGACGATGGTCGAAACGGTCTTGAGCTGAGACTTGGGCACGCGAAGGGCGACGATCTGCCCTTCCTCGATGAGGCGGTCGAAGCCCCTGAAGTTCTCCCAGATGGGGTCGGGAGCGAACACCTCGCGGATCTTCGGATCGTCGAAGAGGGAGCACACGCCGTTCAGGCCCGCCGCGATCGAAGCGCGCAGCTTGGCGTCGAGCTTGGCCGCCTTGGCCTCGAGCCAGAACTTGATGGAGTTCAGCTCGTCCTGCTGCTCGCCCGTGCTGACCCGCTTCTCGGCCAGTTTGACGTAGTCCTCGAACGCCTCGTACGACGTGGCCGCGCGGTAAAGGGTCGCCATGGTCGGCTCCCTGCCCTCGGCCAGGCGGAGGACTCGGATGACCTGGGACGCGAGGTCCTTCGCTTCCTGGTGCCAGAAGGGATCGGCCAGGGAGGTCCCTTGGACGTTCTCGATCATGTCCGCGATGTGGCCGCCGAGCGCTGCGGCGTTGAGATCGGGCCGGCCGATGATGTTCCAGCGGACGCCGCTCGTGAGGCTCACTTCGTAGTAGTCGGCCAGGCGGCCGGCGTGTGCGCACTGGTCGCGCACGAAGTCGGCGTAGTTGCCCTTGGCGTCGATGATGAGGCCGCCCATCTTGCGCGCCGGATCGGCCGCGTGAAGGTGGATGAGCTGCGCTGTGAACGGGTACTGCGCGGCCGAAGTCTTGGCCGAGCCCGTCGCCCCGGTGATCAGGATGCCGGTGTAGAGCCCCTTCTCCGGGAGGACGAGCCAACCTGGCTGCTCCGAGCGCGAGCCGTCCTGTTGATGCGTCTCGCCGATCACGAGCTGCGTGCGCCGCGGTTCAAACGGGTAGGCGGGCAGGGGACGGCGGCGGCCGCGCTGGGGCCCGGCCAGGCCGTGGACCTCGGCGAAGTTCAGCAGCGCGCAGGCGACGGCGGCCCCGACGAAGGGCAGCGGCAGGAGGATGAGCGCCGCGATATACCGAGCGGACGCCGGCTCCTGCGCCGTGATCTCGGGCCAGCCGCTCAGCGCCGCCAGCCAGGCGGGTGCACGGTGAGCTGCCAAGAGCCCCACCGTCGCCCCAGCGCAGGCGAGCCACTCACGGCGGCTCATGCGTCGCCCTCAGCTTCGCCCCGGTTCCCCGAAGAAGAAGGGCCTGTGACAGTCGCCGCGCCAGCCAGTACGAGGGGACGGCGAGGTTGGCGGTCAGGACGGCGACGAGGACTGGGTTCTCCCACAGGAACCTGAGGTATGCCTCGGCGCCGTCGAGGAACAGGAGCGGCAGCAGCAAGCCCCAGACGACGACGATGAACGGCAGGCCGAGGAGAAGGTTCATTCGACCTTGAGGTCGCGCCGCAGGTACACGTGGATGGCAACGCCGCCTTCGACGCGGACAACCTTGTCCGACCGACGCCAGTCGCGGCCGAGGCCGCTCAGGTCTGTCGCGGCCGTCTGCCCGAGGCTGGCGAGGGCCGCGCCCTCGGGGCCGGATGCGGCACCAGCCAGGCCGTACGTGAGGGCGGAGGCGGCGGCGCCGAGGACGGTGCCAGCTCCCTTCTTGGTTTTCGAGCCCTTGCGGATGACCTTGGCTCGGATGCCCATCTCCCCGCCCTGCAGCGCCCAGCCCTCCAGCTGCTTCGTCTTGCCGTCACGGACCATCGCGTTGAAGACGACCTGGGCCCGGTCGTCCTGCTGGGTGGCGAATCCCTCGCCGACGAGCACGGTTCCCGCCGCGATCGCCAAGCGATCGCCGACGTAGACGTCCTTGGCGATCGTCGCGGTCGCCGGTGCGAAGGCCGCGCCCGTCACGACCGGATCCGTGAGGACGGCCTCGATGCGCGTTCCGATGTTGATGGTGAGCGGAGACTCTGGGGAAGGTGACGGCGAGGGCGAAGGCGAAGCGTCCACGGGCAGCGGCGCGTCCGGCAGCTCGAGAGCCGCTCGTCGCTTGTCGCAGTCGCGGCACGCCCCGGGAGCGTCGCGCCGCGGCTCGGCTCGCTTGGGCCGCTGGATCGGGCGAGGAGCCGGCGGTGGAGGCGTGGGCAGTGTGGGAGGCGTCGCCGTGCGAGGAGCCAGTTCCTCGGCGCTCGCCGCAAGGCCTGCGGTGCGGGTCGAGATGACCGTGGAGCGATCGAAGGGAACGCTGCCCTTCCCGGTGGCCTCCGTTCCCCCGATCACGCTCAGAAGCGACACCGAGCCCACGCCCACGACGAGGACGGGGACGGTCCAGCGCGGCAGGCGCCGCGGAGCCGGCTGGTCCCGCGCCTGGGCGAGCACGGTGCCGACGTTCTCCGCGGCCTCTCGGCGAAGGATCTCCTGCCAGCGAGAAGGCAGCGTGGAGTTCATGGCAACCGTCCTCCCTCCGCGCTGACCGCGGCCAGCACGGTGTCGATAGGCTCGCCCTTGGCGCGGATACCCCAGACGAGAAGCCCTTCGAGCTGCTCCTCGCGAGAGGCACGCACGAGCGACATCTCGAGCTCGAAGGTCTCCCCAGGGCCTTCCTCCCCGACGACCTGACGCATCCCCTTCACCTGCACCTTCCACGGGTACGGGCCCTTGTCCACGTGGATCTCGAGTGCCGCCGGGTCGATCTGGGTCCGGCGCTTCAGCTTCTCGATGACCGTGATTACGCCCGGGGCTTCGGGCGCGCCGCGAACGGCCCGTTTGAAGCGCTCGCGCAGCTCCGGCGCCATCCGGTTGGCGCACCAGACCAGGTCGTTGAGGATCGAGTACGAGTCGCTTCGGGCATAGAAGACGGCGAACTGCGTGGCGAAGGCCCGGATCTCGCGCTCGTTCGGCTCCGAGTAGGCCGTGTTGTCGAGACGGACGACCTGGGGGATGCCGTCGCAACCGATCCGGATCACCTCGCGGGGACGGCTCCACACGCGGATCGTGGTGACGAGGCTGAGGGCCATGCCTGCTGACGCGAGAAGGAAGAGCCGGAACCAGAGGCGTGCTCGCGCTTCGTGGGAGGCCCAGATGGCGACAAGGCGGCTGTCCGAGGCGCTCAACCCACCACCTCGACGGCTGTCCGGCGGCCGGGCACTTCGAGCAGGTCGCGGCTGCGCCAGCAACGCCGGCAGCACAGCAGGCCCGAGTCCAGTACGACGAGGTTGACGAAGCCGAACCGGTTCCTGCAGCCGAAGCAGCGTGCCGTGCGACCGGCCCTGCCCGGCGAAACGTCGGCGGGGTTCTGCATGACGACCTCCGCCCTGGCGGAGTGCAAAGGGGTGGCCAGGGTCCGGGCGCGGGTCCTGGCTCGGAAGGGCTTGCGACCGTGTCATGCGGCCGTGCGGGCCCTTCTCAGGATTGAGAATCCGGCCGGTGGCACCTCGCGGCTGAGAAACCCCCGCCAAGAAAGGGGGGTGCTGGCCCAGAACTCGGCCGCAGGGCACCCCCCCGCCCGGCTGAGGCGAGACGGCGACTACCTGCAGGTAGTCGCGGCGTGACGAGCCGGCCCTCAGACTGACGGCATCAGGGTGAGATGAACGTGACGGTACTGACAGCCGCCGCAGTTCATGGAGGCATACGCTGACGAAGGGGACGCTCGGGCCATTCATGCCGTTCGGGGGTGCGATCCTCGGTGCGGCGGCGGGATGGTACTGGGCGGGGGGTGCGGGCTGGGCAACGGCGGGAATCCTGCTCCTGGGCGGCTGGCTGCTACCCGTGCTTCCGTGCCTGCTGGCGAGTCGGCCCATCGCCGCGGGTCTCGCCACGAACGTGATGTTCGGCGCCGCGACCTTCGGAAGGGCTGCCGTTCTCTATCGCGAGATCGGATCTCCGCGCCCACAGGACTGGGCCGTCCTTGGCGTAGATTCGGTGATGCTGGCCTGTCAATCACTCGTCGTGTCTGTTCCGCTCGCCCGCACTCGCCGCCGTGCGCTGCAGGCTCGGCAAGGCTATCGTGGGGATCGCGCACGGACCTCCATGACCAACCGTCGAATCGGCCTTCATCTCAGCGCCTTGGTACTATTGATCCTGGTTGGTATCGCTACGTTCTGGTTCTTCCACAGCTCGTACGCCGTGCCGGCCTTGATTCGCGCGCTGGGTAGTCAAGATGAGAAGACACGGAGGCATGCCGCTGCGAGCCTGGCCCGCCTTGGTCCGGAAGCGGCACCCGCGGTCGAGGCACTGCTGACGCTTGCGCAGCCGGATCGCGGGCTCTACGACCGCACCACGGCGGTCGCCGCGCTGGTGGAGGTCTCCCCGGCCGCAGCGCATGGGTTGATTCCTCTCTACACCGGGTGGCTCCGGCGCGGGGACTCGCGCAGCCGCTACGAGGCGGCCATGGTGCTGGCGGAGTTGGGGCCGGTGGGCAAGGACGCGATACCGTCCCTGCTCGCCGCAGCGCGCGAGTCCGACGATCTGGTTCGGCGTTGGGCGGTCATCGCGCTCGGGCGAATCGGGACGGGAACGCTGGAATCGACTCAGGCGCTGGTCGCCGCGCTCGCGGACCCGAGCGCGACAGTGCGACACGATGCGCTACTGGCCTTCTCGTATGGCTTCCTGCCGCGCGCGGCACTCGCCCAAGCGGCGCCGGCCATTCGGCGTCTAGGCGAAGACAAACGCTACGCGGGGTCGGCCGCGCTCGTACTGCGATCGCTGGAGCAATCCCGCAAGCCGGATGTCGAGGTGAGGGCGCAGGCGGGGGCTCTCACGTCGGGCGGGACCCATACCGGCTACGCGCTCCGGACGCTGGCCAGCCTGGGGCCGGCGGCCGCACCTGCGCTCCCCGGGATCACCGCCGCGCTGGGCGACACCCGCCCCCTCAACCGCTACCTCGCGGCAGAGACACTGGCGGCAATCGGTCCAGCCGCCGCCGCGTCGCTCCCCGCCCTACGCGCGCGACTGAGCGATGAAGACGCATTGGTGAGACGCGCCGCCGCCGAGGCCGTCGCGGTGATCAGCGACAGCGCGTCACCCGCGGCGACGGGGCGCCGGTGACTCTCGAGAAGACGCGGCCAGGTCGGCTGGACCGCCCCGCGGTCGCCCTGTTCTGGGGTAGCGCGCTCGCCGGCGTGCTGCTGCCCGCCCTGTCGATGTGGCTCGCCAGGCGCCACCCGGCGTCCGAGGTCCTGAGCGACTATTGGCTTTCCTTCACCGGCGCCGAGCCGGGCCTTGTGTTCATGACGGCGCTGCACGCGGCGCCCTTCGTGGCATTCGGTGCGTTTTGCCTGCTGCACCTCGGCAAGGCGCCCGTGGATGATCGTCCGGGTGCAGCTCGGCGCCTGGGTGGCGCGCTCGCCGGGGCGCTGCTCATGGTCGCGGTGAGCCTGTGGGGCAACATAGCGATCTTCGCGTCACGTTCGTCGACCGCGTCCATCGGCTTCATCTTCTTGCCGTTCTACTTGCTCCTGGCCAGCGTCTCCGGTTACGGGCTAGGCCGCGTCATCGTGCGCTTCGCGGGGCGTTGATGGCGTCCGCATGAAGAGCACTGGAAGCTCGAAGGCCTGGCCCTGGGTCGGCGTCAACGAGGGCCGCCGCGGGAACTCTCCAGGTTTGGGCAGCAACGTGTTCCTCCTGCCCTCACGCGGGCGCGGTCTGCCGTGAGGTGTGCGTGGCGAGAATCCTCCACCACGCGCTCGATCTCCCATCGAGCCGCGCAAACGATGTCCCAGGATCGGCGTGGTCCCGCAGGGCCCGTTCGCGCCCCCATACCTCGCCGACGCTACCCGTGATAATGCAATCCGAGTCGAAGGAGCTGGATAACACGCGCATGTCCTGCGCCCGCATCGCCGTCAGCAGCTTGGCTTCTTGCGCTCTGGCTTCGACATCAAGCCTGTCGCTCATGTCGGTGACTTGCCGGGCCTCACGGCCGAGTGTCTGCCCAAACGCTGCTGGTCAGCGTCGTCGGCCTCATCGTGCGCTTCGCGCAGCGGTGATGGCGTCCGCCATCGTCGGCTACTTGTCGCCTTCCTGGGCCCAGGAAGGATGATCTCCGGCAGACTCGAGGTCCGGGAGATTGCCATCGGGAGACTCGGCCCGGGTCTCTGCGGCCCTCCCCTCGACGATCGCATCGAGAGCCTTCTGCTTGTCTCGGCTGTGCAACTCGTACACCCCCCCACCACGCCCGCCTGATACGACCCGCCGTGCTTGCGGGCGCGGCGACTAAGGATGACGATCGCGAGAAAGAGGACCACGACAAGGCCCGTCACCAAGCGGAAGAGTGCAAACCCATCCACACGTCACCTCGTGTGCCGCCCCGGTCGCGAGCCTACGTCAGCCCGCTCCGACTCGTTGTCGGCTCTCCTGGTGACTAGGCGATCGGTCCGTCCTCGACATTCTGCAGAGCCTCGATCAGCCAACCGGACTCGTGACGTCGGCAAGTGCACGAGATCCGACCGCGCCGGCCACCGAGATCCGGCGGCATGGACCAGGCGAAGGTCAGGCGGCCGGTACCCGCCTCGAACTCGACCGAGGCGTCTCCAACCGAGCGCACCTGAGCGCGCGGCGCCGGCTCAACAAGCCGCGAGATTGCGGTGCGCCCCCGAACGCGCTCGCCAGACCCAGTAACGTACTCGGCATCGGACGTGAATAGTCCCGCGAAGGCTCGTGCGTCGCCCTGGTTCCAGGCACCGATGAGGAGTCGGGCGAGATCACGCAGCCTCTCGGCCTCGATAGGATCCAACGTGGCCATCGCGCTGTCGCTACGATAGCGCACCCCCGGCCAACTGCACCTACTCTCGGGTAATAGAACCGCCGGCAGGGCCAGCGATGGAGCGATGAGCCACCACAGCGGGAGCCCGGCCGCCCGGCCTCCACCGAGCACCATCGCCGCGGAGCATGAAGGACAGGTCGCCCCGCCTGCCAGCGCGTGTGAGAGTCCCTGCTTCTCGTCCTAACATCAGTAGAGT
Source organism: uncultured Acidobacteriota bacterium (assembly GCA_964561785.1). Taxonomy (GTDB): domain Bacteria; phylum Acidobacteriota; class Vicinamibacteria; order Fen-336; family Fen-336; genus DATBSL01. Next base: position 49,080 of record CAZLRF010000013.1, read on the forward strand.
GGAAGCCGCCGCGTCGCACCTACGCACAGGTAGGTGAGCCCTCGTGCCACTCGCAATAGGCTGAGCCGCGCCACTTGCGCATGTTCGCCGAGGGGAGACTCATGATCAGGTCATCGGCTTGTGCCGCCCTGCTCGCGGCGGCGAGTGCGCGGCCGCCGGTCTCGGCCGCTGACGCCCGAATCGAGATTCTGCTCGACGCCAGCGAAGCCGAGGCGGCGCTGGCCATCCTGTTCAGGAAGACCGGCGGGCAGCCCGCGACCGAGGCCAGAGGCTGAGTCTGCTGGGTTCGAGCGGGGGACTTCAGTCTTGAGGAGCAGACATGATGGTCTCGAGGTTGCCGCAGTCAGTGAGCCACCGCCGAATCGCTCGAGGACCGCTCCGACTTCTTCAGGAAGGCGCGAGGAGTGGCGTCGTGAACATTCTTCTCGTCGACCTGCTCTGCTGCGTCGTGGCCTGCGGGGGCTCACCAGCCCAGCCGACTGGGGTCTGCCGGCGATACGCGTCGGCGTACGCTGCCAACGGAACCGCCTATCGTTGCGCCTTCGCACCGGGAAACGCCCTTCTTTCGTGTAGGAGCGGCCCCAGCCTCAGTGACGACTGGCAGTACGCCAGCGCCGCGGACTTCGTAGACGAGGCACGCGTGCCGAATCGCCTCAGGGTTCGGGCCCGTAGGTTCGAGGCACTTGGCATGGTAGGTACATCTCGGACACTCCTCACGGAGTACCGCTACGACGACGCGGGTCGGTTGATCAGCCGTCGGCGCACGAACGACTACACCATTGGCAGCTTCGAACTCGATCGTGTGGAATTCGGTTCGTGGGACAGCCTGGGCCGGCCGGTTAGCGGCACGATGCATGTCGGCGACCGATCCGGCCTGTTCACCCTTGCCTACAACGACGCCGCGCGGGAGGTCGAGGCGTCCAACGGCGAGTCCGTGACGCTTGATGCCAATGGCAACGTCGTCCGGGAAACTCTCGCCTCCGGATTCGGCGAATCAGGCCGGACCGCTGTTGAATACGTCGTTCAAGGTACCGCGGAGTTCTGCAGGTGAGCCCGCGAGCGTGGCGCCGAAAGCCGGGATCGCTGAGGCTCCTCTCGGGTGGCCTGGTCCGGTCGAGGCGGCGCACGCGTGGAGCGTACGAGCCCTACCCAGGACGGGAGTACGGGTACGGCGGCGGTCGGCCCGCATGCCTGTGAGCGGAGGTCAGCGGGTGCTGCTCGCGTGGAGCAGTGGGAAGGACAGCGCGTTCGCCCTGCATGTCCTGCGTGGGCGAGGCGTGGAAGTGACGGGCCTCTTGACCACGATCAACGACGCCTTCGATCGCGTGGCGATGCACGGCGTTCGGACGTCCCTGCTGCGGGCTCAGGCCGAGGCCGTGGGGCTGCCGCTGACTGAAGTCCGACTCCCCTCGCCCTGCCCGAACGAAGCCTACGAAGCCGCCATGACGGAGGCGGTGAGCCTGGCCCGGCTGCAGGGGGTGACGGCCGTGGCGTTCGGCGATCTGTTCCTGGAGGACGTGCGACGCTACCGAGAGGAGCGCATGGCGGGCACCGGGCTACGCGCCCTCTTCCCGATCTGGGGTCGGCCCACCAGGGAGCTGGCCGAGGAGATGCTGGCCGCGGGACAGATGGCGGTGATCACCTGCGTCGATACTCGGAAGCTGCCGCGGGAGTTCGTGGGCCGGGCGTTCGACGCCTCCTTGGCAGCGGATCTGCCGGCGGGCACCGACCCATGCGGTGAGAACGGTGAGTTTCACACCTTCGCCTGGAACGGCCCAGCGTTCCACCATCCAGTTCCGATACGGCTGGGCGTGACCGTGGAGCGCGATGGGTTCGCTTTCGTGGACGTGCTGCCCGGTTCGCCGGGATCGGCTGCCGGGCCGTGAACAGGGTGAGGGCGGGGACATGACGGGACGAGTAGTGGTGACTGCAGTCGTCTACGTCGGCACGCTCGTGCCGACGGCGATCGCGGCGTTCGTCATCGTTATGATCTTCGCAGGTCCCCACGCGGGCCTGCTTCCTTCATGGCTGGAACCCGTCGTCCTGGGTGCCGGCTGGCTAGCTGTCTGATCGTTCCCGTGCTCGTGGCGCGGCCGGCATGGCGACGGATCCGTGAGAGAGGGCGAAAGCCCCAAAGCGTGAAGGCCGCCAGCGGGTCAGTCGACTCGGACTAGGGCGAGCGTGCCCTTGGGGCTGCCGGCGTTGAGTATGCCCCGCCTACCAGCAGGTAGGTGAGCCTGCGAACCGAACGTCCTAGGATCAGACTGGCCCCAAACGTTTGAAAGGGGCGGGCGCCGGAGGAGGAGAACGGTTGGGATGAGTTTGTCTCTCTTGTACATCGCGTATTCGCTGGGCCTCTTGGCTGCTCTGTACCTCCGGGGAAGCAAGGCCGTCGCGCCTCGCGGCTTCACGGGGACGATGCCGACCGTATCGAAGCTGCTCGTCATCGGTGCGACCGGCGGCACGGGCCGAGCACTCGTTCTTGAGGCCCTCGAGCGCGGGTACATCGTGACGGGTCTCGCGAGGGACCCAGCCCGGCTCGCGATCGAGCACGCCAACCTCAGAGTGCTCAGGGGCGACGTGCTCGATCCCGAGTCCGTGGCCGAGGCGGTCCGCGGCCAGGACGCGGTGATCTGCGCTCTTGGCCACAAGCGCTTCTTCTACCCGACGCGAGTGCTCTCCGCGGGGACGAGGATTCTGCTGCGGGCGATGGGCGCCCATGGCGTCCGCCGACTCGTTTGCCAGACGTCGCTCGGGATCGGCAACAGCGCCGGCCGCATGGGCCTGTACTACACGCTGTTCGTGATTCCTGTGATCTTGCCCTTCTACTTCTGGGACAAGACACGCCAGGAGCGCCTCATCGAAGAGAGCCAGACCCAGTGGACCATCGTCCGGCCCAGCGCCCTCTCAAACGCGCCCGCCCGCGGGAGCTGCCGGCACGGGCGTACCGTCGGCAGCCCGCTGTGGACGCTCAGCGTGGCTCGAGCCGATGTGGCGCGGTTCATACTGGACGAGCTCGCCAATCCCCGGTACCTCGGCAGCACTGTGGGCGTGACGTCGTAGTTCCCGGTTCGACGGACGCGAGAGGGTCCTCATGCTGAGCTACTTGGTGTGGAAGCTGGCGCACAACGTCGCCGTGATCCTGTTCCTGGGCAACATCATCACCGGGCTCTTCTGGGGAGCGCATGCACGGCGTACGCGGGACCTGCGAGTGGTCGGGGCCGTCTTCGACGGCATCATTCGGAGCGATCGCTGGTTCACCCTCCCTTCCGTGCTCGTCGTACTCGTCAGTGGGATCATCGTCGCGGGGCGCGCGGGTCTGCCGGTCTTCGGAACGGGCTGGATCCTGTGGTCGAGCGCGTCGTTCGCGGTATCCGGCCTGCTGTTCGTCCTGCGAGTGGCGCCACTTCAGAGGCAGATCCGGGACCTGGCACTGAGCGGAGATCTCGCACGGAACACGGCTGGGGCGGAGGAAGGATGGGGCCGTGTGGGGGCCCTGTACCGGCAATGGGAGGTCTTCGGGGGTCTCTCGATCGCGGCCGCTGTGTTGCCCCTGGTGCTCATGGTGCTGAAGACTTCCCTGCCGGCTTTCTGATCGAGGATCCGCGTCCCGAAGCCACCCCGAGCCCTCTCCGTGGCACGCCGACTGGAGGACACAGCGGAGAGGGGCCCGCGAGCGAGCCACGCCGTCCGTCTTGCCGGCCAGGATCACTCCCCGCCCTCGATGAACTCTAGGGCGCGGGCCAGCACCTCGTCGCGGCCCTCGCGGATGCCCCTGAGCGTGGGACGCGCATTCACGTCCGGAACGATGCCGACGCGCTGGAGTTGACCTCCGTCCGCATGTCGGACGGACTGGCCCGTGAAGTTCACCACGATGCCGCCCGGCAGGATCGTGCGCGTGACGCCTCCGTCGGCACCGCTCGTCTGGGCGCCAACGAATGTCGCCTTGGCGACGGACTTGATGAGGGCGCAAATGTGCTCGGCGGCGCTCTGCGTACCGGCGTCCACGAGCACGACGACCTTGCCTCCATAGCGCCCGGCTGAAGCAGACTCGGGGTGTCTCCAGGGCTTCTCGTCGAGCCAGAAGCTGCCGGTCGTGCCGTCGTAGCGCGGGAGGCCACCGAGCACGGTCGGCCGAAAGCCGGGCGGCGCGAGGCGCGTCACGAATGATCGGGCCCCGCTGGATGGGTAGCCGCGCATGTCGAGGACGAGCGCCGGCGTGTCCCGGATCGTCTCGAACGCCGCTGACGTATCGCTCGCGTCGAGCCGCGCGAGGTCGATGTAACCGTAGCCTCCAGGTAGAACGGCGTACCCCGGTCCCTTGCGGGCGGCGCTGCGCGGGGCCGGGCCAGAGAGCGTCCGCTCCAGCGTCGCCCGCCGGAGCTGACCATCCTCGCCGCGAATCTCGAGCGCCGCGGGTGTCCCCAGGGGCCCCAGCAGGAACTGCGCATCGATCTTGTTCTCCAGACGGCCCGCTGTAGAGGCGGCGAGGTAGCGCCGCAGGCGCTGGCGGCGAATCAGTGCGTCTTCGCCATCAACCGAGACGACGACGTCGCCGACGCGAAGGCCGGACGGGCCGGTCTCCGGGATCTCAGTGACCACCACCTGCCCTTCGATCAGGTCGACGCGGGCGGGCGGGCGGTGCGTGCCGAAGTAGGCATCGAGCGCGGGAGCCGACACGGTGACGTGTGGATCCTGGATCCGAGTCGTCAGCTCTGCCACGGCCAGGGCGTAGTCCGTCGCATCGCGTGCATCGCGCATCCTGGGGACGAACTCCAGGAGCGTCTCGGCCCATGGACGGTCCGTGAGGTCCTTGTAGGGGAAGAAGTACTCGATGACGGCGTATAGGCGAGCCAGCGCCAGCAGGCGGTGGGGCGGGTCAGGATAGGGCGTCTCCGAGAAGTCGTCTTCGACGAAGGCGTTGTAGCGGAACGACGCCGACACGGGGCCGTTGATCCTGCGCTCTCTGCGCGGCGTGCTCGTGAGGGCCAACGCGAGGTCGATCGCGGATCCGGCGGACATGGTCCCCGCCACCGCGTCCGGCAACAAGCCCGCGCCGCCGTCGGAGCGGAGCCACTCGCCGTGCCGGACGGAGATCGACAGCCCCGGCTCGACTTCGAACGTCGCGACCATGACGCCCGCCTCCGGAACCGGCGCGTCGGCCACGATCGCCGCCAGGCCCGCGGACTGAAGCCCGATTAGGAGCGGGTGGAGGTCGCCGGTGCCGCGGTCGACGATGATCGCGAGTCGTGGCGCGGTCCTGCCTTGACCGCGCACCGAGCCGGAGCTGACCGTCGTCAGGCCGGACTCCCACGGCCCGAGGCCTCCACCGGGTCCGCCGTGAATGCTCTGCATCATGTAGAGCGCGTGGGTTAGGAAGCGGGCCGGAGCGAGCGTGACGTCCCGGTCGAGCAGCAGCGGGAGGCACTGCGTGATCGCGTCCGTGAGCTCCCAACCGGGCTTTCGGGTCACCGCCCCTCGCAGGTCGAGGACCACCCGCTCGAAGCGCGCCGCCTCTTCGACGCGGGCGCAGACCTCGGAACGCAGGCCGGGGGTCCCCTCGAGCGCGCGATCGTTGGGGATCACGAGGACCGCGGCTTGCGGACCCACCATCTCGATTCGCACCGGGTTCGGCTCGGGCGTGGGAGCTGGCGCGGGCTCGACTTGAGGGTTCAGCAGGCGTGTCACCGGATCCCCCAGCTCGGCGAGCAGCGTGGCGATCACCGCCCGGTACTCGTCGTCCGACGAGGCGCGCTCCGCCGCCGGAAGGGCCCGAAGGAAGGCGCCGTCCCAGTCGATGCGGGACGTCGCCATGGCGGGATGTACGTACTTGACGTACCCCCACGCCCGCGCCATCCCCGCCACGCGGGCCGCGGACGGGTCAGCAGCCGTCGACGCCATCAGCAGAGCCGCCGCCGCCGCGAATGGGCTCATCCTCGCCTCCTGCCGGACAGGCACCGCAACGTCTCTGGCGTTTCGTCAACTCCAACCGGTTGGTCCACGGCATCGCTCAGAACTGTCGTCATATCCGTCGAACACCCCTGTGAGCTTCGGCATGTGGTCTCTCTCCTGTCACGTCAAGCAGCGGAAGGGTGTCTCGAGGTAAGTCTAGAGGGGGCGGGAGGGCGGGGCACCTACCTGTTGGTAGTGGCCCGCGGCAGCCGACATGGGCGGGGTCGGCCTCACCCGGATTCGCGACCCTGTTAACCCGAGCTTCTCCTCCATCGTTTCAAGAGTTGGAAGGAGAACGAATGCGACTCGCAGCCAGCCTAGGACTCGTGGCCTTCTTGGTTCGTCCCTTGGTTTCTCACGCCGGCGAAATGCCGCTGAATCGAGAGCGTCGGGAGGCGATCATCGAGAAGACGCTCGAGTACGTCAGAGCAAACTACGTCTACCCTGCGCGGGTCGCGGCGGTCGAGCGAGCGCTTCGCGAGAACATCCGGGCGGGCAAGTACGACACCTTCGCCGGATGGGACGGCTTCCTCGACGCTCTGAACGGGGACATGGAGGCGGCAGCGAACGACAAACACTTGAGGGTGATCAACAACCCGCGGATAGCCGCGCAACTCCGGCAGGAGGCCGCCGGAACCGGGGAGGTCTCTCCGCAGTTCCTGGCGATGCTCAAGGGCAGCAACTTCCGGCTGAAGCGGGCCGAGTCCCTCGACGGCAACGTCGGGTATTTCAAGTTCGACAACTTCGTCGAACCGCGCTTCGCCCGAGAGGCTTTCGTCGGGGCGATGAACATGGTGCACGCCTCCGCCGCTCTCATCCTGGACCTGTCGGACAACGGCGGGGGCGCGTCAGAGGCCGCCGACCTGTTGCTCAGCTACTTCCTGCCAGAGGGGACTCGCATCGGCGAGTCGTGGGACCGTGTGACGAACAAGACGACCGTCTCGACCGTGACCCGATCCCCGGAGGTGAAGCCGCTACTCGACATCCCCGTTTACGTACTCGTGAGCGAGCGCACGGCCTCCGCCGCCGAGGCTGTCGCGTACAGCCTCCAGCAGGCGAAGCGCGCCATCGTCGTTGGCACGCGGTCGAAGGGTATGGCGAACGCCGGACAGCACTTCCTGATCGACGATAGGCTCTTCGTGATGGTCCCGACCATACTCACCCGGAATTCGGTCAGCGGGACGAACTGGGAGGGCGTCGGTGTCACCCCTGACATCGTCGTCGCACGGGGCAAGGCACGCGAGGCAGCGACGGCGCACGCCCTCCGCAGGCTGGCGGAGGGCGAACCCGTCAAGACGCAGAAGGAGCGCTTGGCGTTCATGGCCGACGGCTACGCAGCCGCCGTCTCGGCGGAGCCGGCCCCTCAAGGTCTGCTCGAGGCGTGCGTTGGGCAATACGATGGAGGCCAGGCGGTCGTGCAGCAGGATGGGCTGTACTTCGTCAGTGGGGACGCTATCCGAAGAATGACGTACTTGGGGGATCGGACTTTCGCCGTTGATGGACGCCCCGACTTCAGGCTCCGATTCCAGGCTGACGAAGGGCAGACGACGCGGCTGGACGTCCTCTGGTACGACGAGACCTCGGACAGCCATCTGAGGCTCAGGTAGAGGAGAAGAGATCCGATGGCGCCCTACGAGGAAACCATCTTCATCCTGACCATCTTGAGCTTCGGCGCGTTCGTCACATGGCTCGTCGCCCGCTACGCAACGGAACGCGCGCGCGAGCGAGAGCGCCGGGCTCGCGTTGTCGAGGCCCAGATCGAGAAGTTCGCCGAAGCCGGCGACTTCATCGCCTTCGCGCGCAGCGAGGTGGGACTCACATGGATTCGGGCAGACTCGGGCGAGACCCGCGTGGCGAGAGGCTTGCTCGTGTTGGCCCTGCTCGGGATTCTGTCGTTGGCCTTGGGTATCGCGCTTCTGGTCAACGGCTCCTGGCTCTCTGGAGCGGCCGACGCCGCGACCAGCAGTTGGTGGGGTACGGTGCTCGTCGGCCTGGGGGTTGGCTCCCTGGCCGCTTTGGCGGCTCTCGATCGGCTAGCGCGGCGTTGGGGCCTTGGCGCCTCTGGGTCGGGTTCGCGCGACGCCGCTGAGAGCCGATGAGAGATGACCGACCCCGATCTCGAGGGGTTCTACCGCAGGGTGTACCCCCGACTCTGGGCTTACCTCGTGCGCACGACGCGGGAGCAGGCGCTCGCCGAGGAGCTCACGCAGGAGGCGTTCGTGCGACTCCTCTCCAGCCGAGGAGCCGCCTTGCCGGAGTCCGGCCGTAGCGCGTACCTCTTCCGGATCGCGGAGAACCTGGTCCGGGACACGGCGCGCCGCCGCGCACGCGAAAGGACAGTCCCCCTCGAGACGACGCCCGAACCCGCGGCGCCAGCCCCCGCGGATCCGGTCAGCCGTCGTGCGACGGAGGCCCTGGCAGCCCTGCCCGAGCGCGGGCGCAAGCTGCTCTGGCTGGCTCACGTCGAAGAGTGGAAGCACGCTGAGATCGCGGCCCTGCTGGGCATCGCGACCGGCAGCGTCCGGGTGCTGCTGTACCGGGCCCGGCGACGTTTTCAGGAGGTCCTCGCACGGAGGGAGACGCCATGAATCCTGCGCACGACCCTGTTGCGGAGCACCTGGCGTCGATTGCCCGGAGCACGGTGACGGCGGCGCCCGCGCCCAAGCCATTCGCGGTCGTCCGGATCCTGGCCGACCGCCGCCGTTCAGAGATGGCGGCGCACCGAACCCTCGCTCTGCTCACCGTCGCGAGCCTCGCACCGATGGTCGTCGTTCTTCTGGCGTGGGCGTTGCAGCCAGCGCCCGGCGCTGGCGGCCGTTTCGCCGCGCTCACCGTCGCCCTCACGCTCGTTCCGGCGATCGCGGCGGTCGCGCGCCTGCTCGGAACGCCCCGTCCTATGAAGGTCTGACGCGGACATAGGGATCCGGTCAGACGGTGGGGACTTTGCGGGTGCCATCGCGGGATGACACGCAATCGGGAGGCGCTGCAATGAAGGGGTTCCTCGTTGTCGGCGGCGGCATCGGGCTCGCGGTAACGCTCGCTCTCGGGGCGACTCTCTTCTCCGCGCAGCGCGCTGACTACGGCTGGTATCCCGAGGTAGGCCGCCCGACGTTCACCGCAGAGCACCCGCGAGTCCTGTTCGACGAGGGGCATCACAACGCCTCCACGATCGGGCTGAGCGGCCGCTACTGGCCGTTCGCGAGGCTGCTGCGCGCCGACGGCTACACGGTGGAGCGGGGGAACGCTGCGTTCACGCCGAGCCTCCTGCGCGGTGTGCACGTACTCGTCATAGCGAACGCGTCCGGGGCGCCGAAGCCGCAGTTCTTCGGCATCAACCTCCCGTTGGAAACACGTCGGCGCCGTGGTGACCCGGCCTTCACCGAGGCCGAGATCAGGGTCGTTCGATCGTGGGTCGAGGAAGGCGGGTCGCTTCTCCTGATCGCCGACCACGCGCCGTTCGGCGAGGCGGCTGAGGGCCTCGCGGCCGCGCTCGGCGTGACCATGCACAAGGGTTTCGTCGAGGTTCCGGGGGAACCGTCCGACCCACTGGTCTTCTCCGCGCAGAACGGACGCCTCGGCGAGCATCCGATCATCGCCGGTGGCCGGCGTGCCGGAAGGGTCTCCCGGGTGATGACCTACACAGGCCAATCCCTGGACGGCCCTCCTGGCGCCACGGTGCTGTTGCGCCTGCCGGGCAACGCGGTCGAGGCAGTGCCTTCCAACCACGACAGCCTGCTCGAGCGCCCCGCCGGGCCCGCTCAGGGGCTCGCGGTTGAACTTGGGCGAGGGCGAGTTGTGGTCCTGGGAGAGGGTGGCATGGTCACGGCGCAGGTGTACCGTGGCGTTCCGTACGGGGTCAGCGCCAAGGACAACGACAACATGCTCTTCGTGCGCAACGTCATGCGGTGGTTGTGCGGAAGACTGTGACCCGGCTGGGCGCGAGGCGCCGTAGGGGCGTGGGCGCTTGAAGTCGTCCTGTTCGAGTGGGAGCTGAGTGGCCACGCTCTCCGTGTCGACTACGGGTTGGTAGTTGCGGGGATGCCGGCGGCCCGTGAGACTCTGTACGCCGGAGGACATGGGTCGTTGCTGGGGGGGGCCGAGCGGAGGTGCAGGGGTGATCCACGTGATCGCAGCCTTCGCGCTGCTATCGTCTGCGGGGACTGACCCGCAGGGTGCCCGCGCCGCCGCGCCCGCCGCGGAGTCCGACTTGGCCCGCGCCGTGGCCCGCGAGCAGGAGCGGCTGGCGCGTACGCAGGTCTTATGGCCCGGCTTCGAGCCGCTGGCTGTCCCGCTGGCTGTGTACACGGGGGCCGCCACTTGGCTGTTCCGTCACCCGTCTCCGCCTGGAGGTTTCGTGCCCGCGGGCGCTGGCGCCCACGTCCACGAGGGTCGCCACGCCGTGGTCACGTCCAACTCGAGCGCAGAGCTGGGCGGCGTGGTCACAGCTACTGTGTTGGCGGACGGCGAACGCGCCGCGCAGGGTGCCACGGCGCTGGCGGCCGTGGCGCTGCACGAGGCCTTCCACGTCTACCAGCGGCAGCACCACGCCACATGGATTGGCGACGAGGGCGTCCTCATGACGTACCCGGTCGGGGACACGGTCGCGCTGGCGCTCAGGCGCCGCGAGACAGAGGCGCTGCGGCGCGCGGTGGCGGCACCGGACGAGGCCATCGCGCGCTGCTGGGCGGCCGAGGCGTTGGCGGCACGGAAACGCCGGTTCGCGGCGCTGGGCGCGACGGCCGCGGCCTACGAGCGCGCAAACGAGCTCAACGAGGGCCTGGCCTCGTGGGTGCAGGGGCGCGCCCACGGTCCCGGAATCGAACTTCCGCTGGGCGGGTTCGCTCCCGAGCAGGTGCGGCACCGCGCCTACGGCGTCGGGCCAGCACTGGCAGAGCTGCTGGACCGGCTGCGCCCCGGCTGGGCGCCGGAGCTGGAGCGCGACGACCGGCAGGCTCTGGACGAGCTACTCGCCCCCGCCGTCTCCGGGGCCGACATGGCGCGCTGCGGGTTCACGGCCGAGGAGCTCCAGAGCGTGGAGGTGCGGGCGGCGCGGGACGTGGACGAGATGCTCGACCGCCGCCGCCAGCGGCGGGACGACTTCGACGCGCGCCCGGGCTGGCGTGTCGTGGTGGAGAGCCCCCACGCTCCGCTCTGGCCACAGGGTTTCGATCCCCTGAACCTCGAGCAGGTGGAGGGCGGGCTGCTGCACACGCGGTTCCTGAAGCTCGGCTGCGACGCCGGGACCGTGTTGGCGGTGGACGGGCCGGGAGCCGATGTGGTGGCGCTGACCGAGAGCGCTGGGCCGCATCCGCTGTTCGATGGGGTGCGGCGCGTGGTCGTGGCAGGGCTCGAGACCCCCGTCGTCACGCGGAAGCAAGACGAGGTGGCGGTGCGGGCACCGGGCCTGGTGGTGGACCTCGCCAGGGCGGATGTCGAGAAGGACTCCGCCACGCGCAGTGTCGTGATCCGGGTGCCGCGCTGAGGCTCCATTAGAAAACACCCGCCGCGAGCCAGAGGTCGGCTCGCCGAGCGCGACCATTGCGCGCCTCACCGACAAGCCGCTCGGGAGTGCGCTCGCGGAATCCGCGTCCGGCCTTCACCGATGTCGAACAGGATCGCGTTCCCGCATATCCACGCCACTCTGCGCCGGAGTGGGCTCCTGCGCGTGCGCAGATCGGGGGATCATGACCAGCAGGGCGACAACCAGGTTCTGCGCATCCCGGTCTCGCTTCGCATTCCTCAGCGGCCAACCACGATCCTCCGATACGTCTCGAGACCGCCGAGAAGGTCGCGAATGCCGACGGCGATCTCCTGGTCGCGGAGCGGGACCGGCAGACGCACGACGATCTCATGGCGCAGGTTCGATCCATCGCCGGGCGGTTCGCCGGTGGGCAGGTGGATGTCGATGGTCTTCTCGCGGCCCTCGGCCTGCGCCCCCAGCGAGCCGCGCGCTCCGCCGCGAACGGCCATCACCAGCCGCACCCGCGCCAGGCGGCCGTCCGCCTCGGGCCGAGTCGCCAGTCGGTCGAGCGGCAGCGACAGGCGAACCTCGGTCTCGGCAGCCGCCGGGTCCGTGTCGGTTGGTGTCGCCACGTCGACCCGGGCGCCGAGCGTGTCCTCCTGGTAGCCAACAGGAGGGCCGCGTAGGTCTTGCGGATCTGCGCCTCGGCCGGCAGCGCATGCCAGTACGAGAGCCGATGCCGCACGCGCAGACCCTTGCGCCGTACCTCCACCCGAAGCGTGTGCCGACGACCGTCGGCCTCGCGTGCGGGCGCGAAGCCGAGCGTGTAGCGGTCGCGCTGGTCCTCGATCAGCCGGTCGACGGCGTTACTGTCGAACAGCGGGAGCCCACCCGATTCCTCCGCGAGGATCCAGGGTCCCGACCGCAGGTTCGCCTCGCGCACCGAATCGTTGCGGGGTGAGGGCGCGAAGCGCCGGCTGTCGTGCGAGACGTCGACGATCGAGGGCGCGCGCAGCCCCGCCGCGTCGACGGGGTAGATCGTCACCCGGGCCGTGCTGGCCTGTGCCGACAGCTCCCGCAGCGCCCGGGCGAGGTCGTTCTCGAACATCGGGGCGCTGAAAGCCGAGGAGTCGCGCCCGAGAACCTCGGGGCAGATGTCGCCGAGCTGATGGTAGAGAGCCAGCCCGGGCCGCTGCTCGAGCCCTTCAGTGAAATACAGCAGGGACTTGCTGCCAGGCAAGGCGCCAAGGGCCGCCAGCAGGGCGCCCAGGCGCGCCATCGTCTCTTGGTGGTGGAACAGGCGGGCGCTCGCATGCGCGCGGACGACGTTCTGCAGGAGCGGGAAGACGTCGAGACAGCTCTGGTTCGAGGCCTCGGCCCCCTCGACGATACTCCGCACGGTGTCGAGCGTCGCCCGCTCGTCCGTGGCGGCGAGTCTCCCTTGAGCTGGCGCGGTCGCCGCCTCCGCGAGGGCGCGCGTCGCCGCCGCGGGATCGGACGTCGCGGCGCTCATGACGTGCGTGCCCTGGGCCTCTGCCGTGACGAGCACGCTGAGGTGTCCGTCCGTCATCTGGCGTTCGAGGACGCTCGCGAAGCCATCGAGGATGCGCCGCCGGCCGGACGGCGTCAGATTTCGGTTGTCGACGTAGACGACGAGCAAGGGAGCATCCGGTGACGGCTGGATGCGCGCGGGCTCGGCCGCTTCGGATTCGGGGACTCCGCGCGGGTCACGCGAGGACACCGAGGGCGCGGACGCCGGCGGATCGAAGCGGGCGATCGGGTTCGACTGACCATCCTCGAACAGCTCGAAGTCCTGAGCGCTCAGATCGCGCACGGGACGTCCCTTCTTGTCGGTGACTGACACCTCCACGAGGACGATCTCGGCCTGAACCGGAATGGTCGGGACGTCCCGAGTGGACTGTGCCGTCGCCCACCAGAGGACCGACAGCGAGAGCGAGAGCATCGAACGGGTCATCCCACCGGGCGCGAGCAAGAGGCATACCAGCGCCCAGGGTTTGAGCGCGAGGGACGAATCGTCCGGCGGACGCGCACCAGTGAGCCGTGCGCGTGCAGGATGCGGCGATCACGGTGTTCTCGACCCGGATGCGCCAGGTTCCAGCTCGTCCTCCGGCGAGGACACTCCGGTACGAGCGCACCCCCCCGGAACGGCAAAGGCGCGATCCTCGGGTTGTCGTCTTACGGTTTGCGCAGGCGGCCCGTTTGATGACGCCTCAGCCGCGTTTCGGCTCCCGCCGCTCACGCGCGGTGTACTCGACGGGGCTTGACCCGGTCCAGCGCTTGAACGCGCGAGAGAACGCCGCGGGCTCCGAAAACCCCACGAGGTACGCGGTCCGTTTCACGGAAGCTCCGGCCTCGCCCAGGCACCGGAGTGCGACATCCCTGCGCAGCTCATCCAGCACTCTTTCGAAGGTCGTCCCCTCGGCTCGCAACCTCCGGAACAGCGTCTGACGGCTGAGCCCGAGCCCACGGGCGACGCTCGCGATACTCGCTTCTCCGGTATGCAGGAGGGGCTTTAAGAGGCTCTCCACTCTGCCCCTGGTCGACCTGAAGGTCTCGAGCCGCTCCAGAAGAGCGTCCGCCGTCGCGGCCAGGCTCGCCACCACCAGACGCGACGGTCTGGGCGGCTTCCACGTCGTCCAGTCCGTGGTCAGCAACGCGTTGCGCTCGCTCCCGAAGACCACGGGGGCTCGGAACACCCGCGTGTACTCGGGTGCGTGCCGCGGCTTCTCGTGAGTCACATGCACGGCCCTGACGAAGTCGTCACCGAGGCTCCGCCGCCCCAGACAGGCCATCCGGGCGAACGTGGACTCGGTGAGCTCCGGGAACTCGTTGGCGCCGAGGCGGGTGTCGATGATCCACACGCCGCTCGCGTCCCGCAGAGGGACGAACCTGTCGCCGTCAGCGTCGACCTCGACGGTCAGCCGCGCGTAGCGGTTCAGCAGGGCGAAACCCTCCTCCATCGTTTCGGCGAAACCGCCGACGACGAACCCGATCGAGGACTCCGCGACGTCGAGGGATTCTCCGAAGTGGAGGGCGAGCGCGGGATCACGGCAGAGCGCCTGGCCCGCGCGCATGAGCGCCACGTACTTGCCGAACGAGACGCGGTTGTCGGCGTCCGTGAGCTCCGCGGGATCAATGCCAGCGCGCTGAGTGAGGACCCCGGCGCGGGCTCCCCGGGCGACCGCCTCCTTGATCAGGGCGGCGGCATAGGCGGCCCGCACCGTCAAGTCACGCATCCGGGACTCCCTCGCAACGACCGATCATCTCATTGATACGCAACGTCATGTCCTGCGGCTCCTCGTGCTGCTATTGTGCCCGAGGGTAGCCGAGGCGGAGTTTCGAGTCGGGCGAGATCTCGTCGCCAAGAGCACCGCCGCAGGGGTGGGAGGCCGGGGTGACAAACGGACAACACGAGGGCTCACCGGAGGCAACCCGGCGGCTTGCCCGTATCGCAGGCGCCGCCTACACGGTGTGGGCACTGGCGACGGTCTTTGGCTTCTATCACGCGCCGCTGGTGGGCGGCGACCTCCACGCTCTCGCACGGGCGCTCGTCAGGTCCGATGTTCGCTTCCGAATCGGGGTGCTGGTGGACCTGGTCACGACCGTCTCGTCCGTGCCCGTGGCCTTGTTGCTCTACCAACTGCTGAAACGCGTCGACAAGACGCAGGCGTTCCTGATGGCCCTGTTGCTGATCGTCGCGATGCCCATCTCGTTCGTGGTGGCGCTCAACTACGTCGCAGCTCAGTGGCTGCTGAGCGGCGCGAGCGTGGTCGCGGGCATCCCGGCCGAAACTCGCGAGGCGTTGGGAATGCTGTTCCTCCGCCTGCACTCGCACGGAGTCCTCGCGGTGGAGGTCTTCTGGGGGCTCTGGTTCCTGCCGCTCGGGGTTCTGGTGTTGCGCTCCGGGTTCCTGCCCCGCTTCCTGGGCCGCCTGATCATCAGCGCCGGGGCTGCCTACGTCATCCACAGCGTCACCTCGTTGGCCTTAGGAGGTGAGCGCATCCTGCTCTTCGAGCGGATCACACTGCTCGCCAAGGCCGCGGGCGAGTTCCCGCTCATGCTGTGGCTCCTGATCAAGGGGGCGGACGTGCGCCCTCGCTGGCCGCAACCGAGCGGCACGGACGCGGCAGCGAAGTCCGGGGAGCAGGCGTAGGTCCGAGGGAAAGACGATGCTCGGCCTGTTCCTGCCCCGTGTCGTGGACAGCGCGTATCCGGGCCACAGGATTGGTTTGTGGCTGTTCGGCGCCCTCGTCCTGGCCAGGATCGCCATGAGCCTCAACTGCATCTTCAACGGCTACTCCGTGGCGACGTCCGCCGACGGCATTCCCCTGAGTGCCTTCACAGCCGACGCGGCTCGAACGGTGGTGTCGCTGTTCGGGATCTGGGGTCTCGCGCACCTGGTTCTGGCGTCGTTCTGCGCCGCCGTGCTGGTTCGCTATCGGAGCCTGGTACCGCTGATGTTTGGTCTGCTCCTGCTCGAGCAGCTCGGCAGGAGGGGGCTCCTGCATTCGCAGCCGATCGCCAGGTCTGGCACGCCGCCTGGCGTAAGGATCAATCTTGGGCTCCTCGCGATCACGATCGTTGGGCTGGGGCTATCGATGCGGAGGTGGGACACGTTCCGAGCCGGCGACTGAGGGCCCTTTCATCTGTTAACCGAACCAGCGCCCCAGGCGTTCCTGAGTGAGAGAGTCCACATGGCGCTCGTGACCAGCCGTTCCATCGCAGGGGGGAGGGTTTCGACCTGGCCGCTCCGGTTGCCGGGTCCCCAGCGCCCTCGGGGCCGGCGCTGGCACGCCCACGTTCAAGGAGCACGGGTAGCCTGCACCGTACTCGTGACATGTACAGCCATCGCGCTGCCCGTTCTCGCGCAGGAGCCGCCCGCCCTCGAGCTGAGTTTGGAGGAGGCGGTCAGGCGGGCGCTGGACAACAACCTCGACATCAGAGTCGAGCGGTATGGTCCTGAGGCCAGCGAACTCGCGGTGGAACAGGCGCTGGGAGCGTACGATCCCGCGCTGACCGCGACGCTCAGCAATACCAGCCGGACCGACGAGGCGACGAACGTCTTCGCGGGCGCCGCCGAGGTGGATACGGACGTACGGGTCTGGAACCTCGGCCTGGGCCAGTACCTGCCGAGCGGCGCCACGGCAAGGCTGACACTGAACAACAACCGGACCGGGACGAACAACATCTACGAGGACTACAACCCCTCCTTCACCTCGAGCGCCACGCTCAGCGTGACGCAGCCCCTCCTGCGCGGCTTCCGAATCGACTCCAGCCGGTACCAGATCCAGGTCGCCCGCCGCAATCGCGAAATCTCCGACCTGCAATTCCGCGCGACGGTCACGGCCACGCTCGCGAACGTGAAGACCCTCTACTACGAGCTTCTGGCGGCTCGGGACAACATCGAAGTTCAGCGCAAGAGCCTGGCGCTCGCCAAGAAGCTGTTGGAAGAGAACCGTATCCGCGTGCGCGTCGGCACGATGGCGCCCCTCGACATCGTGGCGGCCGAGTCCGAGGTCGCCAGCCGCGAAGAGGGGGTGATCGTCGCCGACGCGCTTCTGGCGCAGGCGGAAGACGCGGTCAAGGCCGCCATCTTCCCTGCAAACGACGCGGCCATGTGGGCGACCCGCATCGTTCCGACGGAGCGGTTGGTGGCGGATCCTGTCGTGGTCGACACGAGCGGGGCCGTCACCCGGGCCCTCGCGCAGCGGACCGACATCGAGGCTGCTCGGAAGGACCTCGAGAAGGCCACCCTCACGGTCGGTCTGACACGAAACCAAGCGCTGCCAGGCGTCGACCTGAGCTTCTCGTATGGAGCCACTGGCGTCGGCGGGACTTTCGTTGAACGGGAGCGAGTGCCGGGCTCCTTGGTTCCAGGGCCGATCCTCCGAACCGTGCCCGGCGGCTACGCCGACGCCCTCGGGGACGCGCTCGGGCTGCGATTCCCGACCTGGTCGATGGCGGTCAACCTGACGTATCCGATCCTGAACCGAGCCGGCCGGGCGAACCGGGCTCGGGCCCGTCTCGCCAGGGAGCAGGCCGAGACGGCACTGGCGCGGCTCGAGATGAACATCGCTTCCGAGGTGCGAGCCGCGGGCCGCGCGGTGGAGACAAACCTGAAGCGCGTCGAATCGACGCGGGCGGCCCGCACCCTGCAGGCGCAGCGCCTCGACGCCGAGGAGAAGAAGTTCGCGGCGGGAATGTCGACCAACTTCTTCGTAACGCAGGCTCAGCGAGACCTGGAGCTGGCCGCGGTGAACGAGTTGCGGGCGATCGTCGATTATCGGAAGAGCCTCGTCGAGTTCGAGCGTGTCCAGGAGGCCGGGTTCAGCTCGAGCGGCAGCTCGATCACCGTCGCCGCGCGATGAGGACCACTCGTGAGCCCGCTTGCCGCCGCGATCGGGGATCGAGTCGCCGACTCCGCGAGACCGCGCCGACGCCCGCTCGCGAGAGAGAGTTGACCGAGGTCTCGCGGGAGCTCCGGCGGCTCCGGCGGACGCGTGGGCTCAGTCAGATGGCGCTCGCGCTCTCGGCGGGGGTCTCCTCTCGCCATGTCAGCTTCGTGGAGACCGGACGGGCTCGGCCGGGGCGCGAGATTCTGCTGCGGCTCGCCAGCGCCCTCGAGCTTTCCGATGACGAGCAGAAGGCGCTGCTCGCCGCGGCTGGTTTCGAGGCCCCCCAGGCGCCGGCACGCGCCCCGTCGGCACGGCAGCTCGGCCCGCTCGTCGGGCCGATTCGCGCGATCCTGGCGCGCCTGGAGCCGCTTCCGGCGATCCTGCTCGACGCGCGCTGGGACCTGCTGATGCCCAATGCAGCCTATGTCCGGCTGAGTACCGTCCTCAGGGGCTCGTCGCCGTTTCCGCGTGGAGCCCTCGAGCTGACCGACGCGCCGCGCCCGAACCGGTTGCGCGAGCTGATCGACCCTCGCGTACGCGAGGCCATCCTGAACTGGCACGAGGTCGCCAGGGCCGCGCTGTCGCGGGCGCGCCTGGAGGCCGATCTTTCGAGGGATCCAGCCCTGCACACCCTGCTCCGCGAGGTCGCGACCGAAGGCGCGGGCCTGCCCGACGCGAGTTGCGAGGAGCCGCTCTTCCCGATCCGGGTCGATGTGCGGCTGGGAGGAGGCGCACGGATCCGGCTGTTCAGTCTGGTGACCGCGTGGGCGACCGCCTACCCCGGGCTGCGCATCGAGATGCTGCATCCTGCGAATGAGGCCGCAACGCGGGCTCTCGTGAAGCTCGCGGCCTGGCGCCCCGGCGACGCTGACACCACGCCGAGTCTGCGGCGCTCATCCCGAATTCTCCCGCCGAGCCATAGCAGGGGCGAAGGCGGCGCGCGGCACGAGAGTTGGTAGCGGGCTGCGAAGGACCTGCACGTTCGGCTACCAAGAGGTAGGTGCGGGTTCCGACGCGGCCGTCCTAGCATCGAGCAGCAAGGCGACGTAAGGGGGCGTCGGCGGGCTATGCCGCTCGCCGCAGAGGGACCAGATGAGCGAATGGCTCCGTGGCCTGATGCGCCGCGCCGGGAGCCCTGGCGAGTGGTCGGTCGCCACCGGCGTGGAGGACGGCCAGCCCGTGGTTGTGCGTACGAGATCGCGTGCACCCCGAGGAATGACAACCGAGGCCTATCCCGCGTCCGTCGAGATCGTTTGGCTCTACGACGAAGAGGGCCGCGGTGGCATGCCCGCTTCAGAGACGACCGCAAGGATGGCGGCGTGGGAAGACACGTCCGGAACACTCGAGGGTCCTGGTACGGGGTTGCTGTGGATGACGGTCACCGGCCGCGGACGCCGGGAGTGGATCTGGTTCGTGGCGGATGCCGATGCCTTCGTCGCACGAGTCGGCGAACTCCTGGCCCGCTCCCGCGACCGCCCTCCTGTCGAGGTTCGCCGTTCCATGCCACGTGAGTAGCGCCGGGGGCGTCGCGAATCTCGCCCATGCCGGGCGCCGAGGCGTCATGATTGGGAGTCGAACGGTCGCCGGGCTGCTCACTGTGCTATTGGCCGTGATCGAGCCAAGGCAACCGGCAGCGGTCGCAGCAGAGGGTCCCATGAACCAGCTCGATCAGGATTTCGGCACACCCAACCCCAATGCGCCAGCGGCGCTGTCTCGATTCGCGTTTCTTGTCGGGAGGTGGCGATGCGTGGCACGAGTGAAATCCGCCGATGGAGGATGGCAGACCTACCAAGCACAGTGGCTCGGCCGCTTCATCCTCGACGGCCACGCGATCGCGGACGAATACAGGATGACGGACGCCTCCGGGACGCTCATCGTGCTCGGCATGAACTTCCGCGCGTATGACGTGAAGGGGCAAGCCTGGAACATCAAGTGGCTGAACGCGCTGTCTGGAACGTGGGTGGATCTCGCACCCGAGGAGCTTGGGGGCGTCCGGTTCGACGGCCCATCGATCATCTACGCGTTCAAGGAACCGATGGCTACTCAGACCTACACGCGCGCCACCTACACGAGCGTCTCGGAGACCCACTTCACCTGGCGAGGCGAGGGATCGGACGACGGGAAGACCTGGAGCGAGTTCATGGTCATCGAGGCTCATCGTGCCAGGGAGTAGGACACCGTCCTGCGATCAACGGTAACGGCCTCGCCGACAGCGTCCCGGCGGATGGGACGGAGGTGGCTTGGTGACTCTCCTGGAGCTACAGACGATGGCCGTCGTCCTGAGCGGGTTCTCGGCCGGCGGCTTGGTACAGGCCACCCTGAGCGGCATGCCGCCGGTGACGTTCCCGGGTGCGGGGTATGCCTGGAGTATTGCGTCCATGGCCGCTGCCGCGGCGAGCGCCGCTGGCGCGTGGTGGTTCGGCGGCGGGGCGGCCTTTGTCGTCAGCGCAGGTGCGCTGGCATCCGCCGCGCTGGTGACGCTGCTGACGGGGCGGGACCCGACTCGGGCTCGCCGGCTCAACCCAGGGCTCGCCACCGTGGTGAGCGCCGCGTTCGTTCTCCTTGTTGTGGCATCCATCCGATGAGCGACCCCGGCGTGTCCAATGAGCTCGGGCCGCCTATGCACGCCGAGCTATGACCGACTCGGCAGACAGTCACCCTCCTCTCCGTGTTCGTGTGGAATGGGCGATTCGAGCCGCGCGTGCAGTGATGCGACGGCCGTCCCTCTATTCGGTGGTCGTCGCCTTCGAAGACGCGATCGAGCCGGTGTACGCAGTTGACTGCGGGTTTCAGCAGGAGCGCCGTCGCTGGTGGGGTCGCGCGCTCCTCGATGTGTGCCAGGTCCAGGTCGCGGCAGGCCTAGAGAACGCGGCGGTCAGGTCACACGGGACCTACGGACGCGACCAGTACCGGGCGCTGGCAGCCATCAAGGAGTACCCGTTCCCACCGAGAGCACTCGACCTGTCGGACTTGGTCGTGGAGCCCGGTGAGGCGCGCGACCGAATAACGCAGCTCGTCATGGGCACCGGCCGCGCAACGCCGCGATGCTTCGGACTCGCCTTGACCCTGGAGCAAGGGCGGCTGGCCTGGCGAGGAGTTGTCGACGTCCCGAGCGAAGGCGTTCACACCCTTGCTCTCGGCGCAGTGGACGGCCGCATGATCCTGTCGAAGTTCGACGCCTACGCTCCTGGATGAACGCATCCGGTGCTGGGGTGCCAGCGGATCTGCGACCTGGGGGGGGCGCGATCAAAGGTCCCGCATGCTTTCCAGAGCCTCGAGCAGCCAGAAGAAGGCGGCGACTTCAGGGGGAAACGAGGCCGGATCGAAGGTCGCAACCCAGGCCTGTGCTTCCTCGAGGCAAGGCCCGGAGAGGCGCAGAATCTCCCTTCGCTCGCGAGCGGTGGTGCGCTGGATGAAGAGGTCGCGGCACACGTCGTCTCCCACGCCGAACCGGTGTGCGACGGGGATGAGTTCCCGCAGGCCGGGCGGGACCCGCGCCGGGTCGAAACCGACCATGGCCCGATCACGCTCCTCCTCGCAGAACTGGCGATCGGTCCTGAGGAACCTCGTGAAGCGCTCTCCCTCGACGTCGGCTCGCGCACGCCAGGCGACCCGGCGGATCTGCAACTCCTGCGCTTCCTTCGCTCGGGCGAGGCCGCTCATCCAGCCTTCTCCGAAGGCCGAGCGCGCTTGGCGCTCCAAGGCGCGGACCTGGGAGCCGGCACGGGGCTCGCCCTGCGCCACCGAGAGAGCCACATCGGCCGCGCGCGCCAGCGCGCCCTTGTGGCCAGGGTGGGCGGCGAGTACGGCGAGGGCTAAGTCGAGGGCGGCCTCGTGCTCCCCCAGGTCGGCCGAGAACGCGGACGCCAGCAGTGCGCCCAGCGGCTTCCGCCCAGCGGAGCCGATGGTCTTACGAAGCCCTCGAAGGGCCTCCGTCTTCAGCCCGAACAGATCGTAGGGCGGGAGCGCCGCAGCGTGCAGGGTGAGATCCCGGCGGGCACGGAGCGCGGCCTGGCCGGCCTCGGTCGCGGGGTACGGTAGCCAGGCGGCGACGTGCGACGGAGGTGGCTCGTCGCCGCAGGGTCCATGCGGCCTATAAAGCGCCGTGTAGTAGAGCTCGCGCTCGAAGAGGACGGCGGCAAACGCGAGCTGCACCGCGTGGTCGTCGGGCGAGCGTCGGCGGCGAGAAAGATACGGCTCGATCGGCGGGATGCTGGCGATGGAAACGAGCGGCGAAGACCCCCGTGCCACGTATCCGAACCTCCAGCTGGGGCCAGAGCGAGCGACGGCTGCACGTCACGCGCCGCTGGCCTCATTAGCAGCGGCGGGTTCTCCGCGTATGCGTGCGAGATCCTCCGTCGGAGCTCGATCGGCGCGTTAGGCCACACCTACCTTCTCCAGAATTCCCGGCAGCACGCGGAGGAGGAACTCGGCCCATTGAGAGACGTCGTCGACATCGTGGTATCGGAGGCTGAAGTCCTGATTGGGCCGGTAGCGCTGTCCAACGGGTTCGAACTCACGCAGAAGCGCGCTGATGAGGGCGTCGGGATCCGGCGACGTCTTCGCGAAGGCCTCGCGCAGCACACTCAGTTCCGCAGCCGGCGGCGGGCTCAGCTTCGAGATGACACGATTCTGAAGGGTGCGCGCCTCGTCGAGCTCGGTCTCAGACAGGAAACGCTGGAGCCTCTCGCTTGGCCCGCCCCAGGGCTCCGGAGGGCCGGACATCTGGAGGTTGACGAAGAAGCCGGATCCGGCATACGGATCCCAGCCCCACTTATCGCACTGAAACCACACGAACAAGCGGCCCTTGTGCCATCCGAGCTGGCCGCGCTTGGACCGCAGGAATCCTCGACTCTTGAACCAGCCTCCGAGTTCCTGCCGGAGAACCCGGTACAGCTCCTCACTCCTCATCGCGGGTTGGGCTTCAGGTGGGCGGGCACGAGTCGGGCGGCGAGTGCCGGCGATCCTGTTGCTGCCGGCGACGCCGAGTCGCCCCAGGGTGCCCGCTTCGAGAGGCTCTGTCGATTACGCGGGGGTAGCCGGGCGGAGGGGCTCAGGCGAAGTCATCACCAGCCCTCCACTTCTAGGGATGGATGCCCAGACCCCGGCGTCCGCTACGAGCTGGTAGTTGCGGGTGACGGCAAGAACCACTACCGTCCCCGAATCGCGTACGCAGGATCAAGCGCGGTGTCGACGGACCTGAACCGGCGTGCGAAAGCCGCGGCGTTCGGCTGATGAAGGGATTGAGCGTGGCAGGGCGAGAAGCGCTGCTTGCTGAACTGGAGGGCATGCCCGACTTCCTGGCAGGTATGTTCGGCGACCTCTCGAGCGAAGCGGCCCGCCGCGGTGGCCCGCGAGGGACCTTCTCGCCTGTCGAGCAGTGCTGGCACCTCGCGGATCTGGAGGTCGAGGGATTCGGGGTGCGGATTCGGCGCCTCCTCGACGAAACGCGGCCGTTCTTACCGAACTTCGATGGTGCCGCAGCTGCGCGTGAGAGGGACTACGGCGCGAGGTCTCTCGTCGAGGGGATCCAAGCCTTTCGGGTGGCTCGCGAGTCCAACGTGGCACTTCTGCGCAGAGTGCCTGAGGATGCCTGGTCACGAGGCGGCGTTCAGGAGGGGGTGGGCGAGGTCAGCCTGTCAGACATTCCGCGATTGATGCACGAGCACGACACCTCGCACAAGGCCGAGGTCATCGCCTGGTGCCAGGGCCAATGAGCGGTGCCCTCGGTTGTGTACTACGGCCTGCCACTCCTTATGGTGGCCCTCGCCTCGAAGCAGAACCGGATCCTCGGGCTGTGGTGGGCTGCCGTCTATGCGAGGGCGTGAGGACGGCGTGGCAGTGACCATACGGCCAGCGGCTGACGGGGATCGACCAGCGATCCATGCGGTGCACGTGCGGGCGATTCGCGGCACGTGCTCGCGTTCCTACTCTGCGGAGCAGATTTCCTCGTGGGCTGGCCTCCTATCGCCAGACAGCTACAAGGTCGTCCTCCAAGCGCGGGTCATGGTGGTGGCCACGGACGGGACCATGGTTGTCGGGTTCGGTCAGCTGAACCCTGATGTAGGCGAGGTCGATGCCGTGTACGTGCTGCCCGAGCGCCAAGGTGAGGGTATCGGGGGCATGCTGCTCTCTGAACTTGAGCAGCGGGCTCGTGAGCGTGGGGTCACGGCGCTAGTGTGCCGTCTCTGAAATAGCTATAACACGAGCCCGAGTCGTGGCATAATTGACCCAATGCCCTTCAGGTCGAAGCCGTTTGTGGTTGGCCGTAAGGATCGGGAGACGCTCAGGCAATGGATTCGCAGCCCAACGATGCCGCAGCAGTGGGTGCTGCGGGCGAGAATCGTCGTGGCAAGCGGCGAAGGCGAAGGGGTGAGACAGCTTGCCCGCCGGCTTGAAGTGACTCCCGCGACCGTCTGCCAGTGGCGTTCCAGGTACCTCCGTGAGGGCTTGGCTGGCCTGCGGACGAGATCCCGGCAGGGCCGTCCACGTCTGATCACCGATGCGAAGGAGCGTTCGGTGGTAGCCAAGACGCTGAGTCGGCCGAAGGCTGCCACGCATTGGAGCTGTCGAAGCCTGGCGAAGGAAGTGGGGCTGAGCCCGGCGACGGTGCACCGCATCTGGCAGACCTACGATCTGCAGCCACACCGGACGACGACGTTCAGTTTCAGTCGCGATCCGGAGTTCGAGCGCAAGCTGACGGACGTCGTTGGGCTGTATCTGGACCCCCCCGAGAAGGCCTTGGTGCTGTGCGTCGATGAGAAGTCTCAGATTCAGGCGCTGAACCGGACGCAACCGTTGTTGCCGATGCGGCCCGGCTTGCCGGCCCGGATGACGCACGACTACAAGCGGAATGGCACGACGAGCCTGTTCGCGGCCTTGGAGGTGGCCAGCGGTAAGGTGCACGGCCACTGCTTTCCCCAGCACACCCACCTGGAGTTCACCGGCTTCCTCGACTCCATCAAACGAAAGTACCCCCGTCGTGACATCCATCTCATCTGCGACAACTACGGGACGCACAAGCATCCGGCCGTGCGCCAGTGGTTCTCCTCGAACCCGCGCTTCCATGTCCACTACACACCGACAAGCGCCTCGTGGCTCAATCTGGTCGAGCGGTGGTTTGCCTTGATCACCAGCCAGGCGATCCGGCGCGGCAGCTTCGACAGCGTCCGCTCGCTCGAGCGAGCAATCAACCGCTACCTCGCACACTGGAACGAGACGGCCAAGCCGTTCCGCTGGACAAAGTCCGCCCGTCAGATCAAGCGACAGATCCGCCGTGTTATGGACATTTACGAGACGGGACACTAGAGTTGTCGGCGACCTTGAACGCGGCCGACTTCTACGAGCGGGCTGGCTATGCACGGCAGCATGTTGCGTTCCACCGGCTGCCCACAGGAATCGAACTTCAGTGCATTCGGATGAGCAAGCGGCTCAAGCGATGACGAGGCAGCGCACAAGGAGTTGAAGCTGACGACGCCGAGCATATGAGCATGATGGAGCTTCGCAGCTTAACTCCACAGTGTTAGGCGGACAGAGGTGAGGAGTGCGCGATGACGGCATCGGTATTCGTCGGTACGAGCGTCGACGGCTTCATCGCGCGGCAGAACGGCGATCTCGACTGGCTGCCCGCGGGTGGCGGCGAACCACATGGCTACGACGAGTTCATCGCAACTGTCGACACGATCGTTATAGGTCGGAAGACGTTCGAGACGGTTCTCGGTTTCGAGGCGTGGCCATACGGTGGGAAGCGTGTCGTGGTTCTGAGTAGCCAACCCGTCGACTTCTCGGCAGCGGTCGCCCGCGGAGGCATCGTGGAGCACATGGGCGGCTCGCCGCCAGAGATCGTGTCGAGCCTTGCTGCGCGCGGCGCTCAGCACCTCTACGTGGACGGTGGAATCACGATTCAACGATTCCTTCGGGCGAAGCTCATTGACCGCCTCATCATTACTCGCGTCCCCGTGCTCATTGGCGACGGGATTCCGCTCTTCGGAAGCCTGCCGCAGGACAGCCGACTTCGTCACGTCGCGACGCGGTCCTATCCGAGTGGCTTGGTTCAGAGCGAATATGAAGTGGGTGCCGCCTAACAAGGCGCTGCACCTGACGAGCGCCGAGTGGCAACCGCCGGGCGGCGCTCGCAGGTGAGCGCCAGTGTTGGGCGGAGCGCAATCTCGTGGAGAAGTGAGATGGCGGAGATGACCCCGGATGTAGACGAGTCGGTCGCGCGAGCGATGGAGACCGACATTCGGCTTCTGCCCGTCCTCCCAAGCCTCCTGGTCGATCTATCGGAGCTGGGTCCCTCGCCTGACCAGATCGTGTCCGCCTTCCAGGCTGTCGGAGTGGAACCGGAGTCCCTCGTTCTTGATCTTGGCTGCGGCAAGGGGGCGGTAGCGGTGGCGCTGGCAGAGCGCCTCGGCCTGCGGGTCGAAGGGATCGACGCCTTTCCACCGTTCCTCCGGTCCGCGCGCGCGCTGGCGGAGGAGCGCGGCGTCGCCTCACGATGTAGCTTTCGGAAGGGCGACATCCGCGAGGTACTCGGGAAGGAAGGACAGTACGACGCCGTCCTCCTGGTGAGTGTCGGACCGGTGGCCGGCGACTACGAGCAGACGGTCGCAGGGATACGAACGTTGGTTCGCAAAGGCGGCCACATCGTGATCGAGGATGGCTTCCTGGCGGATGACATTGCGCAGCTGCCAGGGGCAGACGGCTATTCGAGCCGCTCGGAGACGCTTCGCCGCTTGACGGCCTGTGGTGATGAGCTGGTTCGGGAGGTTCAGTCTTCAGCCGAGGAGACCCGCTCCGTGAACGAGAGGAACACTGACCTGATCCGGCGGCGTGCGCAAATCGTCAAAGCCAGCCGTCCCGACTTGACCGAGCTGATCGACGTGTACGTGGCGAGACAAGAGCACGAGACCCAGGTCCTTGGCACCGACGTAATCTGTGCCATCTGGGTCTTGAGACGAGTCTAAGAGAGTCTGGAGGGGCGCCCGCCCAACTCGGAGCGCCTTCGGCGTGTGTGAGGAATGATACGGGCCGCCGCGATCCATCGCCGGCCGGACTGCCTCCTGGCATGTCCGGTGTCCACCGCTGAGACCGGTGTCGGCCTCCTGACGGAGCCTGTTGTGTCCAGCCTAGTCAACGAGCGCGCGCGAAGATGCTGACAAGGAGGTCCGGGCCGCAACGGCCGACAAGTGGCCGATGGAACCCCAGCGCAAGGGGGGCAGGAGAGCACGAAATGTCCGACAGGCCGATCGACACGAACGTTGTCCGGGTGCTGCCGTTCCTGGCGGTCTCGGACATCGAAAGGTCCCTTCACTTCTACGTGGACGGACTCGGCTTCGCGATCGCTGACAGGTGGGTCGACGAAGGCACGATTCGCTGGTGTCGCCTCCAGCGGGGAGGCGCGGGCCTGATGCTGCAGGACTTCCGAAGGGAAGGTGGCTCGCGCTGGTCGCCCCCCGGTCCGCTTGGGCTTGGCGTGTCGCTCGTCTTCATCTGCGATGACGCCCTCGCGATCTATCAGGAGAGCGTTAGCCGAGGACTGGAGGCGTCGAGACCCTTCGTGGGTAACGGAATGTGGGTCACCTCGCTGACCGATCCTGATGGTTACCGCGTCGAGTTCGAGAGCGACACCGACGTGCAGGAGGGCACGGTCCTGCGGGACGCCGACCCGGCCCGACGGGACACGGAGGAGGGGCGCTCCGCGTGAGCATCTGCGTTATCCGTCCTTACGAGGACCGAGATGCGCCGGAGATGTACGCGGCGGTGCGCGAGTCTCTGCCGGAGTTGGCGCTGTGGATGACCTGGTGCCATCCGAACTACTCCATCGAAGAAGCGCGCGAGTGGGTGGTGTCCCGGCAGCAACTGGCCCGCGATGGCGCAGCGCACGAGTTCGCCATCTATGGCGGTGGCGGGCAGTACCTGGGCGGGTGTGGGATCAGCCAGGTCAACAAGGCACATCGTTTCGCGAATCTGGGGTATTGGGTTCGGACTTCCGCTGTGGGGAGGGGTGTAGCGTCCTGCGCGACGCGGCTTGCGATCGAGTATGCCTTCGAGAAGACAGACCTGATCCGGCTTGAGATCGTTTGCGCGGTGGCGAATACGCGAAGCCAGCGTGTAGCGGAAAGGGCTGGGGCTGTGCGCGAAGGCGTGCTGCGGAATCGCCTGATTCTGCCCAGCGGGCCCTCAGACGCTGTCATGTACAGTGTCGTGAGGCCAGTGTGACGACGCCGGGACCGTCGAACAACGGAGCGTACGAAACCCCCTCACCTTACCGCTTCGGGCTCGGCGTGCTCGCTCTTCGGCGAGCACCGGGCGCTCGCAGTCTATCGACGGCGTTGTGGAGTAGCGCTCTTTGGAGCGCGGACACTCTCATCCGGAATCTGAGCGAACCATGGAGCACCGGGCCTGTGTCTCCCGGGAACGAGCAACGGCTTCTCGTCACGCACCGCCGAGTGCCATGAGGCGTCGTAACGGCAGGTTGTCGGCGTATACATGCCACGCCGCGACGAGCTGCCCCCCGCTCACGCGAGCTCGCCAGGCGCCAGGGACCTCCCACTTGCCGCCCGCGCCGCCGGGGCCGCCGACCGAGTAGGTTCCTCCTGCCGCGCCGAACAGCGCCACGATGTCTCGATGCTGAAGAATGTCGTCGATCCTCACCCAGTAGTCCGGCACGATCCGGAAGTACTCCGCCCAAGCCTGGAGAACGACTTCCCTCCCTCGGGTTCGGATGCCCAAGGCGTCGACGAGAGCGTGATCCGAGGTCATGAGCTCCCGCAAGCCTCTGAGATGGTGTTCGTTGATCCGCTCCACGAACGTGAGCGCAACTCGGCGCGGGGTCACGGCTCTCCGGGCCCTTCGCCGCGCTGGAGGCGGCGGGACGACAGGCGGGTGGTCCGGCTGGCCCGTGACATTCTGCCCCTCTGGTGGGGACGGTCCTGGCAGGCTTCGTGGCGACCGCTGGCGACCATGATTTCGGCTTCCGCGACTGCTCCTACGGTGCCCTCGGTTCGGGTGGCCTGCCCCCGCACCGAAGAAACGACGCCGGAAGGTGAAGCGCCGGTGGGCCTCAGACGAGAGGCCCTGCTCCGATCCCGCCCTCCAGTTCGCGCAGCGAGGCGACGCGTGGGCAGTCGACCTCGGGATAGAGGCCTCCCGCGTCGAACAACACGGCGCGCAGGCCCGCGGCGCGAGCCCCGAGCACGTCGACGTGATACAGGTCGCCCACGTGAATCGTCGAACGGGGATCCCCTCCGGAGCGCTCGAGCGCGATCCGGAAAAGCCGTGGATCCGGTTTCTCGACGCCCTCCACGTGCGAGTCCAGGATCACGTCGAAGGAAGGTGCCAATCCGAGCCGCTCCATCAGGAAGGCCAGCATGCCGTTCGCGTTCGAAACGACGACCAGCCTCAATCCGCGCGCTCGCAGCCGCGCGAGCGTGGGGGCGACGTCGTCGGCAACGGACTCCCAGAGGTTGTGGGACTGGTGGTAAGTCTTGAGCTCCGCGAGCGCCGCGTCCGTCGCCTCGGTCAAGGGAATGCGAGCGTGCTTCAGCACGAGGTTGAAGTAGTGCCAGCCACGCCGTGCCTCGGCGGTGTCGCGCATCATCTGCGGCGCGTCCAGCTCCCGCTTGGCGAGGAGATCGGCCCGCCCCAAACCCGCTGCTGCCACCATTACGCCGTGGCGCTGGAGCGCTTCGCTCACCCGTGAGTAGTTCGGGTGCACCAGCACACCGCCCGCGTCCAGGAACACCGTCTCGATCGCTTGCCGTTCGCTCCGCTTCATCCCGCACTGTCCTCCCGCAAGCCACGGAGATCGTTTTCGTTGATCCGTGCCGCGAACCCGAGGGCAACTCGCCGCTGGGGAGCTGGACGATCCCGACGATCGTCACGTTCGCATCGCCAAACACGCGGTACGCCTGGTCGGCGATGCGGCTGAGGGTCTCGTGCCCCACAACGCCGCGACGCGCATCGAACATAGGCATGCCGACTCTGTGGGCATGATCTGTCATGCCCTCTCGAGACTGAAACGCCCGTGCCCTGGTGCTGCGACAACGCCGGTCGTTCCGGTTCCATCGCAGTCGGCGCGGCACCAGTGCCGGGGAACGCCCTCAGCGTCCCGGACTCGGCGACAACATCATCATTCACCCAAGAGAACCCGGTCACAGGTCCGACGAACGGCTCACCAGGCCCTGGCCGGTATTCCCAACGTAGGCGCCCATCGGATTCGAAGACCATGACCCTCCCGTCGCCACAGCCGATCCATACCGACCCGTCGGGTGCCGGGACGGGCGCGGAGGAAGCCGGTTGGAGAGTGGCGAGACCGTGACCCGGCTCCCCGACAAGCCGCTGTCTCCATATCACGTCGCCCTTGGGTGTAATGGCCCAGAGGGATCGGCCGGCCAGGTAGACGGTCCCGTCTGGGCCGACAACCGGACGGCTGACGTGGCTCGTGAGGCTTCCCGCGAGACGGCGATGCCATCTCTCGCGGCCATCTCGACCATACGAGAAGAGGCGTCCACTACAGGTGAAGTAGATGGCGTCGCCGTCCAGCGCAATGCCTGACTCCGCGCATAGCGGGAAGAACGGTTCATCGCTGCGGGCGGTCCGGATCGTCCATGCCTCGTCGCCGCTCGCGGTGAGGGCCACGAGTCCACCGCGACCCGATACGTAGACGGAGCCGTCCGGCGCAAGCTGAACTCGACCTCCGGCTGGATACCGCCATGCGAGGACACCGGAGGCGTCGAACACCCTCAGGTGGTCGTCAGCGAGGTATGTGCGGCCGGTGGCATCGAGTGCGACCGAGATGGTGGCGGTGGACACGCCGACGGACCATCGCTCCGTCCCGTTGCTCGCATCCAAGGCCCGCACGATGAGGCTATCCTGGCCTGGCTGCGGGTCGCTTCTGGGGAAGGCGGCGTAGACGAGGTTTCGCGAGGCTCCGAAGAGGGCCACGGGCCCTGCAGCGGCCTCCCCTGCGACCGCCCAGGCCGGTCGACCGTCACGGTCGAAGGCGAGCAGTCCTTCGCGTGTTCCGATCGCGACAAGTCCCTGGGGCAAGAGCACGGGCTGGCCGATCCGTGGGTCGAAACTCCGGGGCCGGAACTCCCATACCAGCGTCCCCTGGGAGTCGAGAGCAACGAGGGCCTCCGGTGCAGCGAAGTACAGCCGGCCGCTTGCGTCGCGGACGATCGACGGAGGCGGAACGCCCGCAAGAGGCTCCGACGGGAATAGGTGAGCGCCCGGGACGCGCCGGCTCCACAGGGGCGGTGGCGGCGGCCCAAGCGGCACCGGAAGGGCGATGCGCGAGGTCGCCATCCATTCCGCCAGGCGCAAAGATGCCGGCGCGACCGTCCCTGTAGTTGCGGCCAGGCAGCAGATCAACAGGGGGAGTGAGCGCCGGGTGGGGCGCCACTGCGAACCGGAGCCCACGAACGAGCCTAGGGACGCGCATGCCAAGGTGCACGCCACGGCCGTGATCAGCAGGACGTGCCGCCTGCCTGCCACGAGATACCAGTCGGCCCAGTGCAGAAGCTCATCGTTCGCGAACGAGAGCGTCAGGTGCCGGAGCGCCAACGCTGCGGCGAGTCCGGGCAGAAAGCCGATGAACGTCCCGACAACGGCGCCCCCGGCCGACGGCGGAGCTCCTGATCGCTGGAGCATGCTCACGAGACGAACCGCCAGCCAAGGTGCGGCCAGGCCAAACAGGGTCGCGGTTGCGCACGCCGTGCCGACCATCAGATCGGCGTGCCGCTCAACCGTGCTCGTCCATCCCTCCTGGAACGCGAGGAACACGAAGGCGAGTCCCCCCAGAGCGATCAGGGCCACCAGGACACCCTCGAACAACAACGTCGAAAGGGCGACGCCTACTCGAGGCTTCCAGTTGATCAAGTCTCGACTCCCGACCTGAGCCACGGGCACCATAGCTTGAGCGACGTCGCGGGCTAGGGCGATTACCGGGAGGTAGGCGGAACTCCAAGGCGACATTCGTATATTGGCACGCGAGGAGGATGAGATGACCAACGCCTTCACCATCGCGCTGGCAGCAATGCTGTTGACCGCCGGCGGGAGAGCTGCGGAAACGGAGCGCAACAAGGGCGTCGCGCGGCAGCTCTTCGAGGATGTCTTCGGGCCCAGCTGGCGGATCGACCTGGTGGACAAGATCCATACCCCCGACTTCGTCGCCCACGGCGCGAAGAGCGACTGGAACCTGGACCAGAACCGTCAGTCCGTGATCGGCTGGAGGGCGGCGGCTCCCGACCTGGTCATGCGGATCGAGCGCATGGTTGCGGAGGGAGACCTCGTGGCGGTGCAGTGGATCGGCTCCGGCACCAACACTGGCGAGGGCAACGGCCTCCCCGCCACAGGCCGCAAGATCACGGCCCGAGGGATCACCGTCTTCCGGTTCCGGGACGGGCGCATCGCCGAGGAGTGGAGCGTGATCGACATGCTCAGCGTGCTGCGCCAGGCCGGACTGCTGCCGGTCAGCGGACAATAGTGCCAGCTGGAATCGTCCCCGGCGAGGCGACCGCGCGAGGCCGCTACTGCTGGCGGGATGGCGAGAGTCTCGGCCCGAAGACGGAGAGCCGATGGCCATCTGGGTCCGTGAAGATCGCGGACCAATTGGCGCCCGACACATTGCGGGGCTCCGTGAGGAACTTCACGCCCCTTGACTGCAAGGTCTCGTAGGCTGCGGTCACATCCTCGACGCCGAAGACGACCTCCATCGCGCCAACCGTGCTGGGCGTCATGCGGGGATCGGCCAGGGGAGTACTCAGGGCCAGCATGGTGGGTCCGAGGTCGAAGAAGGCGAACTCTCCGGGCACTTCGCCCTGGAGACGCAGGCCCAGCGTGTCGCGGTAAAAGGCGACGGACCGGGGCAGGTCCTTGACGCCCAGCATCACCACGGCGATCTTACTCAGCCGAAAGCCGACGTCAGTCATGGGAGCCTCCGTTCGCCGAATCTCCTTCGCCACAGCCAGTCCGACGCCAGGCCCCAAGAGCCCCGCTTGAAGGACACCAGCCAGACCGACCAGCCCAAAGGCCACCTTGTACGCTCGATTGGAATCGCTCATGGGCGGACAAGATAGCCGCGCGGTCCCCTCGGTGCTTCTCGGAAACTGCTATTTCGTCGTTTGCCGCCTCCGATAGGCCTCCGGGGAGGCCGCGGTCCGACGACGGAACAACGAGCTGAACGAGCCCAGGCTATCGAAACCGACGGACAAGCCGACTTCGGTGACCGACAGATCCGTGGTCAGAAGGAGGCGTTTCGCTCGCTCCAGGCGCCGAGCGACCAAGTATCGGTGTGGTGTGACACCGAACAGCTCTTTGAACGCGCGCAAGAAATGGAACGGGGCCATCGCAGCGACATCCGCGATGTCGGCCAGCCGCAGCGGCTCCCCGAGGCTCGCTTCCATGTAGTCCCGTGCGCGGTGAAGGCGGCGGTAACGCTCCTCTCGGGTGGACCTGCGCACCGCGCTGATGGCGGCGGCCTCCCGCCGAGACTCGCGATCCACTTTCACAACGCAAGCGGCGAGTGTGTGGAGACGTTCGTCCCACCAACCCGACTCGGCCCACGACCGAGAGGAGGCTTCGCGGAGGCGCATCAGGAGCGGCGTGAGCGCTCGGTCGTGGGGATAGGTGCGCTCGCAAACGTCCGCCGGGCTAACATCCACGGGGGCTGGCTCGCCAAGCAGCCGCTCCTCCGGGGTCGTCAGCGCCCGCAGCACCCCTTCGACGAGACCCGGCGCGAAGAAGATGCAGAAGGACTCGACTGGTCGCGGCTCGTCGATCGAGATGGAGTAGCTCGTGCCGTGATTGAGGACCAGGTAGGAGCCATCGTCGACACGGTAGCGCCCTCTGCGTGTGACGTAGGTCGCGACGCCCCCGGACATGGACTTGATGGACAAGGCGCCCTCGCGCGACCGTCCTTCGTACCGCCGCGCGCGCTCGTGCAGCACGACAGTGTCCGACGCCGCGTTGTGACGAACCCGAATGCTCATGGGGGCCGGGGGCGGTTCGTAGTTTGCCGTATTCAGCGGTTCAAGGCCATTACCCGGAGGTATGCGTGGATTCTGGGACACGCTCGCGCGAAGGAAGTGAAGGGCAGTTGACGGGCAAGGATCGCGCGCCGAGATCCCCGAGCGGGGGCACGGAGCCGGGTGGGTGCGCCGGTCAGTGTTGCGTCCAGGCGAGCGGTCCCTGAGGGGCCGCCCTTCGGGGGTCGGCGCACCAGGGGCGACTTCCACGACGGCTACTACGGAATGGCGGTGCAGCACCGGACCTTGCTGGATCCCCAGCGGCGGTATTCTTGACGTAGTCGATCCGGCCGGTCCCAGTCGGGACAGAGGTGTGGCCTGAAGCCTCGAAACCATGGCGAGGTCCCATGGCGTCCAACGCTCTCGTCCCCTGCCCCGACTGCGGGCAGCTCGTCTCCCGCCTGGCCGAGGCCTGCCCCACGTGCGCGCGGCCGCTGCGCACGCCGGCCCCCCGCGAGGGCTTGTTCCTTCGCACGATGAACCACGCCGTGGCCACCGCGTTCTGGATCCCGATCTTCTTCCTGCTTGTGCTGTTGGCGACTGGCCTCGTGGCCTACCTTCTGGGCTACTTCAACCCGCCGCGCCAGTAGTGCCACGGCTGCGGCGTGAGGGTGCCGCCCGCCGGCCATTCGGCGCTCGGCCTGCTCTCGCACTCCACGGAAGGGACCAAGAAGCGGAAGCCAACGTGGTCAGACACACGAGCCCCAGAATGGTCCAGTTGGTGCCGCGGTTCCGGATGGCGCCTAGGCATCGCTACGATGCCGTGGTTCGCTCGACTACGCGGAGGTAGTCGCGGCGACCGGCGCTTGCCACCAGACTCACCACGATGCAGTTCCCGAGGACTTGCCCTATCGCCTATCCTCGCTGCTCACCCTCGTGCGTCGACCCATGAAGGTAGCCTTCGGGCTAAAGGCTCACTCCGGCTGGGCCGTCCTGGTGGTTGTCGGGAGGCGTGACGGCGACGTGGCGATCGTCGATCGGCGCCAGATCAACCTCGTCGAGGGAGCGAGGCAGCCGTATCACGCCGCAGAGGGCGTGCGGAGGGATCGCGCCCGGGAGCTGGTCAAGCGCAGCGTGGAGTCGGCGCACAGGATAGCGGCGCGAGAGATGCGGGCGGCGCTCACGCGGGAGGGGGAACGGGGTAACGAGGTGACGGCTTGCGCGGTACTCGTCGGCGAGGCCATGCCCGACTGGAGCGTCGACGAGATCCTCGCCGTGCACTTTCGCATGCACAAGGCGGAGGGTGCCCTCTTCCGGGAAGCGCTCGTCCGCGCCGCCAAGGCGAGCGAACTGAGGCTCGTGGCGATCCCCGAGAAGCGGCTGGCGGACCACGCGGAGAAGGCGCTTGGGGCGCCGGCGAGCGGCCTCGCGAAGACGATTGCAGCTCTCGGGAGATCCGTCGGCCCTCCCTGGGGGAAGGACCAGAAGGATGCCGCTCTCGCTGCCCTGGTCGCGCTCAAGGGACGCTCCATCTGAGGAGGGGCACCGGCACGCCTGGCGCCCCAAACCCTGGTAGCGTCTCGAGTCCCCGCCAAACCGGAATCCGTCGGCGTGCCAGCGGGGATCACTGCATGGGCACGGGCCATACGTGTGTCGATCAGAAGTTCCGGAAGGGCCTCGACGCGCCCGAGACGATGAGGTAGCTGGCGATCGGGATCGACAGGTAGACGAAGAAGAAGGTGATGTTGAAGACCAGCAGCATCAGCTCTCCCTGGAACCAATTCGTGGCCATCTCCCAGCTCCCGACGGCGCCGTCGAACTCGCCCAGCCAAGCGCTCCAGGGGATGGCGAGGGCGAGACGCTCGGCGAAGGCGAAGAACATCGGCCAGAGGGCGACCGCGACGTAGGTCTTGAGCCAGCCGAGGAACACGCCGCGGGTCTGCGGCAGGATGACCATCGGCGCGACGAGCGGGGTCAGCATCCAGTAGAACGAGATCAGCCACGCGTAGCTGACCTGCATGACCATCTTCATGAGGTAGATCGCGATCGCGTTCAGGCCGACGAAGCCGGCCATGAACGGGCTGGAGAACTGCCAGGTGATCGCCTCGACGATGCGGCGAGTCTCCTCGTCCAGGTTCGGGGCGAGCCGCTGCAGGGTCAGGATCAGCTCGGAGTGCTGGCCGACGGCCTTGTTGAAGTTCTCCATCAGGAAGCCCTGGCCCGGGTTGAACTGCTGGCCCAGGTAGACCCCGACGTTCCAGATCCACTGCTCGAGCCCGGCGGGCGTTCCGGCGGCGGTGAGGATGAACGCGCACACGAAGATGCCGAGGAACCAGTCCTTGGTCACGGCCAGCCACGGCGTCCCGGTGTGGATGCGGTACCAGGAGACGAACGCGAGAATCAGGGCCTCGATGCCGGCCAGAACCTGGCCGATGGTCTTGGCCTTCTGGACTGCCTCGGCCACGGGCGCGCTCCGAATGATCTGCATGACGTCGAAGCCCTTCATTCGCCCGAGGACGTCCGCCGTGCAGCCCGTGGACAGCAGCGCGACGGCCAGGACGAGGCCCACCCGGACGCCGCGTCGCGTCGTCATCGGAGGACCTCTTCCGTCGGGTCGGGCGGCGTCCGGCGCCAGTCGCCGCCCGCGAGAGTCGTGAGGCCGAGGTAGGCGTAGAAGCTCGCGTCGGCCGCCTTCTTCTGATCGAAGCGTTCCAAGTCGCGCGCCATCTGGCGGACGAGGAGCTGCTGGGTGGCCATCTGGCTGTTGCCGACCGCGACCTCGTTCGCCCAGGCCAGGGCCGCGGCCTCGGCGCGGTTGGCCTCGCCGGGCGAGCTGCGGAGGATCGTGTGCTCGTCGAACAGGTCCTTGTGCGCGCGCACCCAGCTCGTGTTCGTCCGCTCGGCCCGCTCAGAGATCATGTTGGCCGTCATGGTCGCGACGTAGTCGTTCGTCTCCTGCAGCGGGCCGTCCCAGAAGATGTCGTGCGAGCCCCAGACCGCCTGGAAGCCGGGGCGGCAGAACTGCGACCGCCTCAGGAGCATGTCCTTGAGCGGAGCCGTCCGCGGGAGCATGGGCCAATCGCAGCCGAGCCGCTCTAGCTCGCGCCGGATGTCGACGACGGTTGTGGCCGTAGTACGGATCGCGCCGAAGAGGCGCGTGGGGAATGCATAGGCGTTGATGCGCGTGTTCACCTGCTCCTGGATCCTGGCCATGACCTGCATCCGGAACTCCTCGATTGCCTTCAGCGCGGCGGCGATCTTCGCGAGCAGCCCGCTCTCCACCGGGTCGGGGATGATGGCCTGCACGGGGCTCGCGACGAGAAGGGCGATCAGCGCGACCGCAGCCACTCGCCGGACGAACGGCGTCACGGCCGGTCTCCGAGCAGCAGAAGCGCGGGGTCGGGAGCGGTGTCCCTGAGCGTGGTCAGGCCCGCGTAGACGAGGGTCGCCGTCTGGTGGTCCAGCAGCCGCCGCCGACGGCGATCGTTGAGGACCTCCTGATCAAGCTCCAGCATCGCCGTCTGCGTGTCTCCCATCTCGACCATGAGGTTCCCGAGCTGGGCCGCCCCGAGCGCCGAGAGCCGCTGGGCGTAGCCGGGCGAGTACGGC
The DNA here is from genome assembly GCA_964561785.1 of uncultured Acidobacteriota bacterium. Lineage (GTDB taxonomy): Bacteria > Acidobacteriota > Vicinamibacteria > Fen-336 > Fen-336 > DATBSL01. The sequence goes on from CAZLRF010000013.1 coordinate 86,489, forward strand.
TGGGTCGGGTCGAGCGGATTCCTTCCCTTGAGGGCCTCGGTGGCCAGCCAGTGCGCCTCGTCCGCGCGTTGCGCGCTCTTCTCGTTCCGCGTCTTGATGAGGTTGAGCCGCCGAACCGCGGAGAAGTCGTAGTAGCCCTCGAGGTCCCAGTCCGTCGTCAACGTCGGAGGCCCGAACACGATGTTCCAGTCGGAGCGGCAGAACGAGCCGCCGCCGTAGAGCGCGAGTCGGAGCCGGTCGACCCGGGGCGTGAACCGCCAGGCGCATGAGAGCTTCTCGAGCTCCGTCCGGATCGAGTCGACGGGTTCGAAGAACGTCTGGATCTCCCGGAGGGCGCCCTCCGGGTAGACGATGAACAGCTTCTCCTTGACGCCGTCGATCAGGTCGTTGATGTCGCGGAGCGTCGAGTCGATGCGCTCCAGCCACAGGATGATCTGGGCGAGGTGAGCCCAGTTGCTGGGATCGGCCGAAGCGGCCGACGACCCGAACAGGATGACGACGGCGACGATCCCGGCCAGCACGCGTTTCCTCATGGGGGACCTCCGGTCTCTCAGATCTGCAAGGCGTCAGCCAAGGCCCTCGGGGGCGGAAGTGCTTGTGGGAGTGAAGGGCGGCGGCGGCCTCAGCTCTCAGGCGCGACAGGATGGCCGGCGGTCTTCTCAATCGTGAGAGAGGCCCGAAGTGGGACCCTTCGGCGAACCCACGCCGCGGCGGGCCGCAGCACGACAAGGCCGAGCCCGACGAGCCAGAAGAGGAGGACGATGCTGAGCCTGGCCCGGCCGAGCAAGACGACGGCGATGCCGAACACCGCGAGCCCGCTGATGGCCACGCCGGCCCGCACCTGAAGCCACGCGCCAAGGGCCAGCAGGACGGCAGCCACCAGCGCCGCGGCGGGCCCTCCGGCATAGCGAGCCAACGCCACCGTGGCCAGGGAAGCCAGAACCCTGACGATCAAGATCCAGTTCCGCCCCCCGGTCCAGATGGATCCGCCGGCTACGAGCACCATGACGCCGATCAGCGCGAGCACCGTCGGCGGATCCAGCGACGCCGCGATCACAGCACCGCCAAGGAGCGCGCTCCCGGCCCGTGCGGAGGCGATCGCGAGCCGGAGCGATGCCGCCGCGCTAACCCTCGGCCGCAAGGAGGCGCACCTGATCCAGAAGGGACAGGTCAGGCCGTTCCTCGGCCAGCCGCGCGTACCGCTCGCGGTCCTTCAGGCTCGTGGTGAAGATCCACTTGCTGAACGGATCCGCCGGGACGCGGACGACGTTGCAGCGGTCGCCCTGGATCAACAGAAACTCGTGGTAGCGCTGGGTACGCGACAGCCGCCGAACCTGCTCGACCTGGCGGTCGCTGAGCCGCAGATGCGACCGGAGGCCTTCGACGGACTCGCCGCCGGGTTGACCGACGAGCTTCGTGCTGCTGTTGCCCACGATGGCGGCGCCGTAGGGGGACCGGACGAAGTCCTCGATGACCTGGGAGAGCCCGATGACGCTCATGCCTTCCTTGCGCCCCATGCGTACCGAAGCCGACAGGAACGGCCCGGCCATGGAGGCGACGCCGCCCCCGTTGCTTCCCTCCAGAAGGGCCCAGCTCTCGTCGATGACGAGGAAGGTGCGGTGGTGCCGCCGGCTCATTCGGGCGGCGAACCGCCGGATCTCGTAGACGCAGAGCCGCAGCGCCAAGGCCGCGAAGTCGCGGTGCTCGGTCAGATGCAGGAAGTCGTAGCAGAACGCGTGGATGCCCTCAGCAGGGTTCGCGTCGGCCCGAGCCTCGAAGAGCTTGGCGAACTTGCCCTCGGTGAACGGGAACAGGGCCGTGATGAAGGCCTTGCCCTCGGGGATCGTTTCGAGTGCCCGGGCGAAGCCTCTGAAGTCCTGGTCGAGGTCGTCCCGGTACACCTTGTAGAGGGCCGCCTCGATGGCCGCCTTCTTGCGCTCGAACCGCTCCGGTTCCGCCTCGGAGACGTGGAGCAAGTCGAGGAGGAGCCACTCGAGCCGGCTCACGTGCTCGTCGAGGTCCTCCTCGTCCTCGTGCCAGAGGAAGGGCTGGACGCCGGGCGGCTGCTCGAAGCTGTAGGCGACGTAGCGCCCGTCGGGCCGAAGCTCGATGTACCTGCGGTACGACGCGCCGTTGTCGAGGATGAAGGTGAAGGGGGCCTTTTCGCCGCGGGCCGCGCAGGCAACCTCGTAGGCCGAGAGAAGGTACGACACCGCGAATGACTTCCCCGCGCCGGAGGTGCCAGTGACTAGGATGTTGGCGTTCGGCTGCGAGCCGGTGTCGAAGGGGTCGTAGAGGACGAGGCCGTTGTGGGGGGTGAGAAAGGGGACCTTCCCCTCCCCCGACTGGAATCCCCACACCGGCAGCATGTCGACCATGACGGGCGTGAGCGTCTTGCGGCGGCGCTCGACGAGGGCCGGAGCGCCAGGGAGCAGCGCGAGGTAGGCTTCCTTCAGGAGGTACGTCTCCCGGTAACCACGCAGGCCGTGTGCGCGCGAGAGCACACCAAGGGTCTCCTGCAGCCCCTCCTCCAGCCCTCCGGCGCTGCACTCGTAGAGCACGAGCTGCAGGGTCGTGCCGAAGATCCGCTGCGTGCTGGAGATGATCCTCTCCATCGCGGCGTCGCTCTGCTTCTCGACCGCGTTCGCCTGAGGGTCGGTGCGATCGGACTTCACGATGAAGTTCTCGAGCTTGAGGCCTGCCGCGAGGGTGGCCTTCGCCCGCAGGGCGGCGAGCTCTGCGCCGGCTCGCGGGATGTCGATCCGGTAGTACAGCAGGTAGCGCTCGCGGTTCAGGGCCAGGAGCGGCACGAGGATGCCCGGCTCCGTCCGGTCGGGCAGCTCCTTGAGAGAGATCACGCCGACGAAGCGGTCCCCAAGCCGTAGGTGGTCGCGTCGTACCAGGAGGTCGTCGTTCAGGAGGCTCCAGACCGGCGATGAGTCGGCGGCGTACGGGAACTCCTCGACGATCGACCGCGGCAGCCCATCGCGCTCGGTCCGGGCTCGCTCGGATAGGGAATCGACGTCCACGGTGCACGAGGCCGTCGGGTTGAGCAGCTCGTACGTCAGCCGGACGATCTCGGCAGTCCGGCACCGCTCGAAGCCAAGGCCCATCTGAGATAGCCCTACCTCGACTCGGCGCGCGAAGCGGCCAGCCTCGTCGACGAGCCCGCCGTACGTCGTCTCCCAACGGGCCTTCGAGGGGCGCTTGGGCTCCTGGCCGGTCCAGCCCTTGAGCCGGCTCACCGCCTCCTGCAGCGCGCTGTCGAAGGGAGAAGCGGTCGTGACGATCGGCCGGAAGGTCGCGCACAGGTAGTGCCGCCGGTCCTGGACCAGGTTGGCCGCGTTCCCGTTCTCCTCGATCCGTCTCAGCTCGTGGAGCCGTGCCTTCCGAAACTCCTCGAGCAGCCGCTCCTTCGGACCGTCGCCGGAGATCGGCGGCAGCGTCTCCTCGAGCCGGCGCACGCCGCGGCGTTGATCAACGAAGACATAGAACTGGTAGAACGTGCCCTCGGGCAGGCCGGCCCAGCAGTTCTCGGCCAGCAGCGCCGCCGAATCGAAGTCCGAGCCGTCGAGTCCGGGCTCGTGGAAGGCGTCGATCCGGTAGAGGACCGACAGGTGACCGGATCGGCTCCAGACGACGTCGTCGTGGATGTCGACGACGTTGACCTCGGGAGCGAGGGACCGCTCGGTCACGGCCGCCATGGGCCACCCTCCACGAACTCCTCGAGCGGGTTGCCCTCGTAGCGGTCTCCCAGGGCTCCGCTGTAGAGGACCCGCCACCGGCGAGAGGCGTAGTACCGGATCGCCGCGGGAACAAGGTGCTCGTCGTCCTGGCGCTCGGCGTGCGCCAGGAGGGCCGCCAGCAGGAGCGCGGCGCCGATCTGCGCGAGGAAGCTCCAGCCGCCGAAGAGCAGCGTGAAGAGTCCGAAGAGCAGCTCGAGCAGGACGGTGCTCGCGTAGAACAGGAGGACGAGCCCGCATGACTTGACGGTCAACAGGGAGAAGACCTTCAGCGGGTCGTCGAGGTTACGGAAGCACTCGCTCTGGCGGCGCGTCATGGCGGTCGGGTCAGTTGAGCAGGCCAGCGACGCGGTCGTAGATCGCGAGGCCGGCGCCCGCGAGAACCAGGAAGATGGCCCCGAAGAGGAAGTTCCGGGTGTGGTGACCGGACTCGCGGGAGCCCATCATGATCGCGCCCCCCGCGATCAGCGCACCGATGAGCATGAGCGCCGCCGCCCACGTGCGCGCGCTGGAGTTCAGTGTGTTGGTCAGCCCGGCGAAGGGATCCTGAGCGAACGCCGGGGCAGCAGCGACAAGCAGGATTCCCAACAGCAGGCCGAGGGCGAGAGCGGGAGTGGGCCGGTTGGTCATACGGGGCCTTCCTTTCGGACGGAACCACAATGCAAGGTCCGTCCCGGGCTCCGCCCGCCCCTTCGGCCGCCCAAGTTCCTGCACCTGAAGGACGATGCTCGGGGCGGCCTTTCTCAGTCCTGAGAAGGGGACGGGTGACCCTTCAGATCTGAGGGAAAGGGCGGCGTCCGGGACCGACCAGAATGGTCGCCGGAGACGCCGGAGGACACTGGGCCGGCCGTAAGTTCTCGCGCCGTTTCGGGATGTCCCGTGGCGTCCCGGGACGGTCGTTTGTGATCGAGATTACGCCCCGACTGGAACGTTTTGTGCTATCGGTGGAGTTCTCCGCCGCTTCATGCGTGTGGATCAGCCTATGGCGCGAAGGGAGCGGGTGTCCCCGCCGTGCGTCGGGCCTGTGGACGCTGACCCGTCTGGCCAGGGCTCGCTCGCGTTCGGGACGAACCAGCGCGGGCGCGACGAGACGGCGCTGCTCCATGCGCTGAGAAAGGCCCTCGCCGTACTGGTGCGCAGCGGCGCTCAGGAGTCGGCACTCCGCGAGACGTTCGTCCACGCCATGACCGGTCTGGGCGCCGAGAAGGCCGTACTGATTCAGGTAAGGCAACAGCACCCGCTGGAAGTGGAGATCCTCTACGCCACGGGTCTCAATCCGGAGAACGAGGCGGCGTTCCGGGACCTGCGGTCGTCGCCGGGTGTGAGCCCCACCCTGATTCGCCGCGCGATCGAGGACGGAGAGGCGCGGCTGATCGAGAACTCGAACGTGCTCGGGCTCGACACCACGCCCTCTCTGCGCGGACGGCCGTACAGCGTGTTGTGCGCCCCAGTGACCGACTCGCTCACGGGAGCCGTGGTCGCGGTCCTCTACTTCCAGAACGAGGCGCGCCGGCCCTTCGAGCCCGAGGATCTGGAGTGGCTGACGGCCTATTCGGCCGCCCTCGGCCAGGCCCTGACACTTCATGACTCAGGGCAACGGCGGGTCCGGGAGTTGGAGGCCGAGTGGCGGCATGTGCAGGACGCGGACGGGCCCGAGGTCGTCGGAGAGAGCGAAGCCACGCGCGAGCTGGGCGAGACCCTGAACAGACTCCTGCCGAGCACGACCCGCACCGACGCCCCGCCGGTCCTGGTCACAGGTGAGTCGGGGACCGGCAAGGAGCTCGTCGCCCGCTACCTGCACCACTACTCTCAGAGACGAAGCCGCGGACCCTTCCGCGAGTTCAACTGCGCCGGGATGCGCGGCGACCTGGCCGAGTCGAAGCTCTTCGGGCACGTCAAGGGCGCGTTCACCGGGGCGATCACGGATGCTCCGGGCCTCTTCCGAGCCGCCAACAACGGCGTGCTGTTCCTCGACGAGGTCGGCGAGCTGCCCGCGGACGGCCAGGCCCTCCTCTTGCGCGTGCTGGAGACCCGCACGGTCCAGCCAGTCGGCGAGACCAAGGTCTTCCCGGTGGATGTCCAGATCATCCTTGCCACGAACCGAAAGCTCGAAGAGGAGGTCGCGGCGAAGCGGTTCCGTGAGGATCTTTACTATCGAGTTCACGGCCTCCAAGTCGAACTGATTCCCTTGCGGGACCCGCGGCGCATCGCGGACATCCGGCCGCTCCTCAGCTACTACCTCGCGAAGCACGAGCGGGCCCTGAAGAAGAAGACGATGGGCCTCACGCGGGGCGCGCTACGCGCCCTCTTGCAGTTCTCGTGGCCCGGCAACGTGCGGCAGCTCGCCAACGTGTGTTCCTCCCTCGTGACCCACGCTGCGCCGGGCGCATGGATCGACGTGGACGACGTCCGTCGCCTTTGCCCCGACGTCCTCTCGGGGCCGAGGAATCCGAACCCGGAGGCGTACCTCGAAAGCGAGGACGCGACGTACAGCGAAGCGATCCGGGCGTTTCGAAAGAGGCTGATCCTCGACCGCCTCCGCCGGCACGGCGGCAGCGCGGTCGAGGCTGCGGCGAGCCTGAAGATCTCGGGACCGACGTTCTACAGGTACTGGTCGGACGCGAAGCGGTTCCCCTAAACGGGGTCGCAGGTCGTGGAAGCCAAGCGGGTGCTGGAACTGGAGCCAGGGGTGTCCGGCGGGGACGCTCTCGCCGCTCTGTGCTTCGCAGACCCGGTCTTCCGCGAGCGGTACGAAGGCTGGGAAGTTCTCGGCCGGGGATCCTGGGCGACGGTGGTCCGCACTCGATCACGGGACCTCGGGCGAGAGCTCGCGGTCAAGGTGTTCCTCAACCTCGATCCTGCTCTTCTTCAGCGGGTCCGGGAGGAAGTCCGAGCCGTCCAGGTGCTGGCCACACCGTACCTGGTCCACACGTACAGCCTCTTCGACCGAGGGCCGATCGCTTGGTTCGAGATGGAGCTGGTTGACGGGCCTAACCTGCAGCAGGAGCTCGGCAGACTGGCCGCCGCCGGCGAACGTCTCCCGCTCGTCCGCGCCTACGAGATCGCCCTGGCAGTGGGCCGGTGCATCTGGCACGCGCATCGCCATGGCGTCCTTCACCGCGACGTGAAGCCGGCGAACGTTCTCCTGCCCCGCTCCGGCCGGCCGGCCGCCAAAGTCAGCGACTTCGGCATCGCTCGCTTGGCGAATCTCGCATCCGCGACGCCGCCGGGAACGATCGTGGGAACACCACGCTTTGCCTCACCCGAGGCGTTGGCCGGGGAGGCAGTCGGCCCGGCCCACGATGTCTACGGCCTCGCAGCGAGCTTGTATGTGCTCCTGACCGGGGGCCGCACGCCGTACCCGGTGCCCGAAGATGCCTCCTTGGCGGAACTGCGACGGCTTCAAACCACAGGGCGTCCGAGGCCGCTGAGGGAACACGCGCCGAGTATCGATGCGGCAGTTGAGGCCGTGCTCCTGCAGGGTCTGACTGCGGATCCGCGGGCCCGTCCAAGCCCTGGGAGGTTCGTGCGCACGCTGGAGAGGGCGCAGGCGCGCCTCTTGGCCTCCACCGGGCCCTACGAGCACACATCGGTATCCGTGAGCCGGTGGCGCGTGGTGATCGCGGGCCTGAGTTTGGCCGCATTCGGGATATGGGCACAGGTGGCACGAGCCCGAGGCGGAAACAGGAATGTCTCATGAGTGTCCCGGGGACCAGGTGGCTGCCTCGGTACCGCTGGCCCCATCCAGACTGCCCCCTCCCCCACGCCCTCGGACCTACCCTGGTAGCGGGGGAGGGTAGTGTTGCGACTATGGTGCGACGAGTGTCCCCTTCCCAGTTCCGCAGTCAGCTCCGGCAGGCTGCGGGCCGCGCCCAGCGGAGCATCGACGCCTATAACCGGGGCGTTCGGCAGTTCGTCAGCAAGTACAACCAAGCCGTGAGCCGCCACAACCAGGAGGTCAGGGCTCACAACGCTCGGGTGCGCACAGCCCGATCGAGGCTGCAGCAGGCGCTTTCGCGTCTACAGAGTCAGGCCCGAAGCGCCCGCTACCAGCGCTTCTCCTCGTCGGCGTATGTGCTGCACGCTTCCTTCGAGCGTCTGGAGCACCACTTTGGACCCGCGCCTTCACCGGAGCAGGAGGCCATCCTCGAACTCTCGGAACGGGAGGCTGCCAACAGTCTCGATGTGGCGTCTGCTTTCGTCGCCGAAGAGGTGCCAGGCGCAACCGGGGGCGACGACTCCCTCCGCGCCAGCACCATATCAGACGAGCTGCGTAGCCTCTCAGCGGACCTGGACAACCGATGGCAAGGGGCCCTCTTCGCGCTCCACCCCTCCAACCCCGATGCGGCACGCCACTTCTGCACCAGCGCCCGCGAGATCTTCGATGGGATCCTCGACCTCAGGGCGCCGAAGGCGGTCGTAAGCGAGGCCGTCCAAGGGTGCGATCGGACTCACGACGGCTCTCCGACCCGCCGCTCGAGGATTCGCTTCCTCCTCGCCAGACGCGGCGTACCGGAGGCGGAGGAGTTCGTCGAGCATGACCTCGACGACATCGTCGACCTCTTCAGCGTGTTCAACGCGGGCACGCACGGGCCGGCGGGACGGTTCGTGCTGCCGGAGTTGGTGGCTGTGAAGCGACGCGTGGAGGACGGAGTCCGCTTCCTCATGCGGCTCGCTGCCTAGGAAACTGGTCGGGGGTAGAGATGTCCAGGAGCCTGTTCGCGATCGTGCCCGTATGGGTGCTCCTGGCAACCGGCATGGCCTGCCGCGCCTTGGAGCGCGGCCCGACGGATGCGGACGTGATCGCAGCGGTCAAGAGAGCGCCACCTGCGCCGCCGACGCTCGGCCCGACGTATCTCGCCTCCGTCGACCTGGTCGAGGTCCGGGAGCGCGGCCGCTACCGTCAGGATGGTGGCTACTGGTCCTTTCGTGTGAGGGTCAAGGGTGGCGCGAGGATCAAAATCACCAACCCGTTCCAACTCGGCCTCGTTGACGCAAGTGCGAGAGACAAGGCGGAGGCCGTGGACTTTGCGGAGGAGGCCCGCTTCACGAAGGATGACTTCGGGAACTGGCGCGTCACTTACGCGTACGATCCGAACGGCCCGAGATGGCGGACCGAGACCCCCAGCACCCAGGAGTCTCCGCGGTAGGCGCTCCCCTCGTCAGTCACCTTCGCGCCCTTCCACGAGCGGTGTGCCGGCTCGGTCGAGAGAGACTAGGCCCTCCTTCTTGCCATTGGTGACCCCAATGCCAAAGCGCACACCGCTGCCGACGCCGGCCACGCTCTGAATGGTCTTCACCCTGAACGACTCGAGAGTACCTTCGGGCCCCAAGCTGATTTCCGGTACGAGCATCACGCCAGGAAACACGACGATGGGCGGCGCCCACCTGAAAGCCCCCTTGCGGTTGATCAGGTCGAAGGCGACTGGGCCCGGCGAACGGTCGACACCCACGACGGGCGGCGCGAGTATGCGGCACTCCTGGCCGAGACGGGGGCGGGGCAACACGACGCATGTCGGCTCTGAACCGACGGATGGCTTGCGCTTGGCGACGTCTTGGACAGCCCTGCCCAGGAGCTTAGCGGCGCGCGGACCCCGGCCGCCTTGTTTGAGCGCTGGCCGAACGAGACGCTGGATGTCGTTGGCTGCGTTCGGGCTCAACGCGACGCCGATCGGCGGGCACAGGATCCACCGCCGCCCGGGAGGTAGCTCCAGTGCGGTAATCGAGAACTGAGGCTTCGGTCTTTTCAGCCAAGTACTCGTCCTCGGATCCCATGCGTTCGAGATACAGGTCCAGAGAGGCTTGACGCGGGTCGCCGTAACGTTGCGCCAGCCGACGCCGACGAAGGCTTGATGCTTCGGAACGCTGGCGGGCAGCCGAGCGAAGAGGTCCGACGCTCTCCTCGCGATGCCGCGCAGCGCGGCCTCGAAGTCGTCATCAGCTCTCAATCCGCGAGCGAGCCACCCGTCGACGGGCAGCCCCTCGATCTCGGCCAGGCCGCTGAAGGCGAACGCGAAGCGATCCTTGTATACCACGAGCTTGTTGCGCTCCTCCGGAGCGGGGCCGGCTGGCCTCCACGTCATTCTGCGGTCTGCGACCATGACAACGGCGTCTGAGCAGATCGCGCTGAGAACCAGCGTCATCAGTCAGCTCCGGTCACCAGGCCGGTGACCCGACCTGCACCAGAGCAGGCTCGGCTCCGACACGATGCGATGTGTAGGCGTGGCCACCGCGACGGCATCACGCTGAGGCGCTTAG
>CAZLRF010000014.1:0-11543 GCA_964561785.1 uncultured Acidobacteriota bacterium
GCTGGCGGAGGGAATTGAACCCCCGACCCGCTGATTACAAATCAGCCGCTCTACCGCTGAGCTACGCCAGCGACAAACGGTGATGGTAGCAAACGGGTCCGGGTGGTGCAAGCCCGGGCCCTTGCCGAAAGGGCCCGCCGCGGCGGCTACCGGCGGCGGCGACGGCGACGACGACCGCCTCCCGGCGAGCGCTCCCCCTCGGGACGAGGCGAGGGAGGACCGGCCGGGGCGTCGGCGCCCTGCGATTGCGGGGCGCCCCCTCCGGCGGCGCCCGGGGTGCCCGGCGGGGGACCACCGCCTCGGCGCCGGCGTCGACGGCCCTTGCGACGTCGCTCCCCCCGCCCCTGAGCGCCATCGTCGACGCGCTCGTCCCGCGGGCGCCCCTCGGCGGGCGCGGCCCCAGAGGGCGCGTCGCGCCGCGCTGGGCGCGGGCGCCCGCGCCGGCGCCGTCCGTCCTGCACCCGTCGGGCGAAGCCGACGGGCTTGAGGACCGTCGGCCCCTGTCCCCACGCGACGTCCTCGTGGAGGTCGAGGTGGGTGACCGACGCGGGGGGGTCGGCTTCGGGGACGTCGGCCTCGTGGTCGCCTAAGGCCGCGTCGTCCTGCGGCCACCCCGGCCGGGCGCCCGGATCGACCTCTTCGTCGTCCGCCCCCGGCCCGATCACCTGGAGCGATCCCGCGGGGCGGGCAGGGATCGGGCGCACGAGGCTCGGGACCGCGCGTCGCTGGCGCACCGCCTCGTACAGCGCGACGCCCGCGGCCACCGACACGTTGAGCGAGCTCACGAGGCCGAAGTGGGGGATCGACACGAGGTGGTCGCAACGCTCGCGGACGAGCCTCCGGATCCCGCGGCCCTCGCCGCCGAGGACGAGCGCCACGGGCTTCTGGAGGTCGACCGCGTCCCACCGCTCGGTCCCCGCGGCGTCGAAGCCCACCACCCAGATGCCGCGCTCCTTGAGGGCCTCGAGGGCCTGCGCGAGGTTCCCGACCCGCGCCACCCGCAGGTGCTCGAGCGCGCCCGCGGAGGCCCGGGCCACCGTCTCGGACAGCCCCGCGCTGTGCCGCTCCGGCAGCACGACCCCGTCCGCCCCCGCCGCCTCCGCCGTGCGCAGGATCGCGCCGAGGTTGCGCGGGTCCTCGACGCCGTCGAGCACCACCAGGAGCGCGGGCTCACGCGCGGCGTCGAGCAGCGCCTCGAGGGTCAGCACGGGCTTTTCGGACACGACCGCGATGATTCCCTGGTGGGGCACGCCGCCCGCGAGGCGGTCGAGCGTCTCCCGCATCTCGAAGCGCAGGGGAACGCCGAGACGCGTGGCGCGGCGCATGGCTTCCGCCAGCCGCCGGTTGCGCAGGCCCTTCACGACGAGGACGCGGTCGAAGTGGCGCGTGCCGGAGGCGAGCGCCTCGAGCACGGGGTTGATGCCGCAGATGAGGTTCATGGCGTGCCCGGGGGCTCCCTGTGGAGAAGCGCCGTGGCGATGGCGGCGATGCCCTCGCCCCGCCCCAGCGCGCCGAGGTGGTCGGTGCTCTTGGCCTTGACCGAGACGCGGGTCCCCTCGACGCCGAGGAGGGACGCGATCGCCGCCCCCATCGGCTGGAGATAGGGGGCGAGGACGGGCTCCTGCGCGACGACGGTGACGTCGACGTTGAGCACCTCGAAGCCCTCCTCGCGGAGGAGCCGGCGGACCTCCTCGACGAACACGCGGCTCGCGACGCCGCGCCAGCGCGCCTCGCGGCTCGGGAAGTGCCGGCCCATGTCGCCCAGGCCCGCGGCGCCGAGCAGAGCGTCGCACACGGCGTGCAGCACGCAGTCCCCGTCGGAGTGGCCCTCGAGGCCCCGCCCGTGCGGGACCTCGACGCCCCCGAGGTGCAGCGCGCGGCCCGCCACCAGGCGGTGGGCGTCGAAGCCGCTCCCGACGCGCAGGCCCCTCACGTGCGGACGAGCCCGGCGAGGACACCCTCGGCCCAGGCGAGGTCCTCGGGCGTCGTGATCTTGCGGTTGCGCGCCGAGCCCGGCACGACGCGGACCGGCGCGCCGAGCCGCTCGACCGCCATCGCCTCGTCGGTCACCGTGGCGCGGTCGCGGAACGCGGCCTCGTAGGCCTCGACGAGCAGGGCGAGGCGGAAGCCCTGCGGCGTCTGCGCGGCCCCCAGCTCGTTCCGGTCGAGGGTTCCCACGACGCGCCCGTCGCGCACCCGCTTGACGGTGTCGACGACGGGCAGGACCGGGAGGGCGGCGCCCCCCGCCGCGGCCTCGCGCGCGACCGCCTCGACGAGCGCCGCGTCCACGAGGGGCCGGGCCGCGTCGTGCACGAGCACCACGCCGTCGAAGCCGGGGGGCGCGAGCTTGAGGCCCTCGAGGACGGAGTCCTGCCGCCTCTCGCCGCCGGCCACCACGGCCAGGAGCTTGCGCACGGGCGCGAGCAGGGCGCGCGCGCGCTCGACCTCGCCCCCGGGCACCACCGCCACGATCCACGCCACCGACGCCGCCTCCTCGAAGGCGCGGGCAGCGCGCCTGAGGAGCGGCTCGCCGGCGAGGTCGAGGAAGGCCTTGGGACGGTCCGCGCCCATGCGCTCTCCGCGGCCGGCGGCGACGAGGATGGCGAGCGACTGCATGCGAGTGCCGGCCAGACTAACCCCGCGCCTCCGGCCGGTCAAACCCGGCGAGCCGCGAGCAGACGTGGCGCGCCTCCGCGAGGTCGCCGCGCAGCGCGTCGCGGGCGTTCGCGGCCTGGACGAGGGCCCGGGAAAGCCGTCCCTCCACCTCCTCGTCGAGCCGCTGCAGCAGCTCGGCGAGCCGAGCCAGGCGGGGCGCGGCTTCGGCCGCCTCGGGCGCGGCGGCGAAGCGCGCGGACAGCCGGTAGAGGGCGAGCACGAGGGCGAGGGCTTGCGAGTAGGGGACGACGAGGACCCCGTCCCGGCCGGCTTCGCCGTGCACATCGATCGTCTCCGCGTGCACCGCGTCGGGCACGGCGAGGACGGCGAGGCCGAGCGTGCGCTCGTGGTCGAGGTACTTCGCCATCTCGCGGGCCCGCAGGCGCACCTCGCGCGCGGCGTGCTCGCGCAGGCGCCGGCGCTGTGCGGGATCGTCCGCCGTCTCCAGCCCCTCCAGCTCGGCGACGCCCGTCCACTTGCTGTCGACCGGGAGCAGGCGCCCCCCCGGCAGGCGCAGGGCGTACTCCACGGTCTTCCCCTCGAAGGACGCGTTTCTTTCGAGCATGTCCGCGGGCAGGGGGGCGAAGGCGCGGCCGATCACGCGCTCGCCCGCCGCGCCGCGGGTGGTCGAACCCGCCACCACGAGCTCGAGACGGCGGAGGCTGTCGGTGGCCCGGTCGAGCTGGGAGAGCCGGGCCTGCTCGAGGGCCTTCACCTCGGCGAGCGCGCGCTGGGCGAGGGCGATCCGGCCCTGGAGGTCCTGGGCGGTCCCGGCGAGCGAGGCGAGCGCGTCCTCGCGCGAGCGCTGGGCCTCGAGGCGCATCTGCTCCTGCAGGCGGGCGACACGGTCGAGCGTCTCCTGCAGGCGGGCCGGCTCTCCCCCGGGGGCGGGCCGGCGAGCGGTGGCCAGCGCGTAGCCGAGAAGGCCGGCGAGGACGGGGGCGACGAGGGCGAGGAGGAGGCCGGGAGTGTCCATCGCCCAGGAGGGTGCCACGGCATCCGGGCGCACGGGGTCCGTCCTCCGGCCGGCGCGGGACGGGTTAGACTGCCGTGATGAAGGCCCTCGTCGACCGCTTCGCCTCGCTGCGCGTCACCGTCACCCTCCTCGTCCTTCTCCTCGTCGCCCTCGCCGCCGGGACGATCGTCGAGTCCCGCAGCGGCGCCGAGGAGGCGGCCCGCGCCGTCTACCGGGCGCCCTGGTTCTGGGCGCTCCTCGCGGTCTTCGGCCTGAACCTCGCCTGCTCGCTGGTCAGCCTCTGGCCGTACGGGCGCCGCCGGATCGGCTACGTCCTCACACACGGCTCGATGCTCGTCATCCTGGCCGGCGCCCTGCTGACCGAGGTCGCCAAGGTCGAGGGGAGCCTCTCCATCTGGGAGGGCGAGGCGGCCTCGGACGTGCGGGGACGCGCCGCGAGCCCCGAGGCCGAGCCGCCGGTGGTCGCGACGCTGCCGTTCTCGGTCCGGCTCGACGCCTTCGAGGTCGACTACTACGAGGGCACGCGCCGGCCGGCCCAGTTCCGCAGCCGGGTCACGGTGGTCGAGCCCGGGCGCGAGACGAAGGCGGTGATCGAGATGAACCGCGAGCTGCGCCACGGCGGTTTCGCGTTCTTCCAGAGCAGCTACCGCGAGACGCCGGGCGGAGACCAGACGATCCTGTCGGTCTCGAGGGACCCCGGCGAGGCGGTGGTGTTCCTCGGTTACTACGGCCTCGTGATCGGCATGATCGTCGTCCTCACCACCCGCATCGCCGAGCGCCGCCGCGCCTCCCGCCCCGCGAGCCCCGGCGCCGCCGCACCTCTCACCCTCGCCGCTCTCGCCCTCCTCGCCGCTTCCTCGGCCCGGGCCGAGACGATGCCGCCCCTCCCGCCCGCCCCGGATGTCGAGACGCTGCGCCGGCTCCCCGTGCAGCACGACGGGCGCGTGATGCCCTTCGACACGCTGGCCCGCGAGGCGGTCTGGAACGTGACCGGCAAGAGGAGCGTGTGGGGCGTGGACCCGGCCGCGATGGCCCTCGGGTGGGCCCTCGACCCGCGCGCGTGGGCCGTGCAGCCGATCGTCGCGGTGCGAGACGACCGCCTGGCCGCCGAGATCGCCCTGCCGGCGGGCACGCGCTGGGCGTCGTTCGAGGCGCTGGCCGGCAACCGGCGGCTGCTCGAGCTCTTCGCGGCGGCTCGGGCCGCACAGCAGCAGGAGAGGCCGCTGACGCCGCTCCAGAAGTCGGCCGACAAGGTGGAGGGGCGCCTGCTCTGGATGCAGCACGTCCTCGACCACAGCGCGCTGCGCTTCGTCCCCGCGGCGAGGCCCGGCGACGCGTGGAGCGTGCCCGAGCACCTGCACTCGCTCGAGGAGCTTCGAGCGCTCGCCGCGTCCGCGCCCGGGGCGGGGCGCCTCTCGGCGGAGGCGATCGAGCGCGAGCTGCTCTACAACCGTGCCCGGCCCACGCGGGTCGCCTGGATCGTCCTCGCGCTCTCGCTGCTTCTCTCGATCGCGGCGATGGCGACCGAGCGCCGCGTGCTGGACGTCGCGGCCGGGGCGCTCCTCCTCGCCGGGTTCCTCGTCATGAGCTGGGGGATCTGGCTGCGGTGGGGCGTGGCGGGACGGATCCCCGCCTCGAACATGTACGAGTCGCTCCTGTTCCTCGGCTGGGGGGTGGGCGTCTTCGCCCTCGTCGCCACGGTCTTCATGCGCAACCGGATCGTCATCCTGAACGCGGCGGCGGGGGCCGCGGTGACGATGGCCCTCACCGACCTCCTCCCGATCGACCGGTTCGTCCACCCGATGCCGCCCGTGCTCTCCGGGACCTACTGGCTCGCGATCCACGTGCCGATCATCATGGTCGGCTACGCGGTGCTCGCCCTCGGGGTCGTCGTCGCCCACATGCAGCTCGCGACGCAGGCCCTGCTCCCCTCCCGCCGCTCGCTCGCCCTGCGGATGAGCGAGCTGCAGTACTGGTACATCCACGTCGGCTCGATCCTGCTCCTCGCGGGCATCCTCACCGGCTCGATGTGGGCGGCCGAGTCGTGGGGCCGCTACTGGGGCTGGGACCCGAAGGAGGTCTGGTCGCTCGTGGCGTTCCTCGCGTACATGGCGATCCTCCACGCGCGGGCCGAGCGGCTCATCGGGGACTTCGGCGTGGCCGCGTGGTCGATCGTCGCCTTCCAGACCGTCCTGATGACGTACCTCGGGGTCAACTTCGTCCTCGCCTCGGGGCTGCACTCCTACGGCTTCGGCGGCGGGGGCGTCGTCACCTGGATGCTGGTCGTGGCCCTGGCGGAGGCGGCGTTCGTGGCCGGGGCGTGGGCGAAGCGGCCCCGCCCGGCCGCCGCCTGAAGCGGGCCGGGAGGCCCTACAGCCCGGCGGCCCGCTCGAGGGCCTTGACGACCGCGCAGATGTCCTCGCGGCCGTGGCCCTGGGCCCGGGCCGCCTGGAAGACCTCGCGGATCGCGGCCAGCCCCGGCATCGGGACCCCGAGGGCCGCGGCCTGCTCGAGCATGAGCGTCTGGTCCTTCACCAGCAGGTCGATCGCGAAGTGCTCCTCGAAGTCGCGCCTCGCGATGGCTTGGCCCTTGAAGGCGTAGTACGGCGACGCGTAGCCCGAGGCCTGGATGACCTCGACGATCGTCTCGAGGGGGACGCCGGCCTTCCTCCCGAGCACGATCCCCTCGCACAGCGCCTCGAGCATGAACGAGATCACGGTGTTGCCGACGAGCTTCACCGTCGACCCCCGGCCCATCTCCCCGCAGTGGATGGCCTTCGTCCCCATCGCCATCATCACCGGCAGCAGCTCCTCGTGGACCGCGCGGTCGCCGCCCGTCATGAACAGCAGCGTGCCGTTCTCCGCCCCGTTCTTCGAGCCGGTCACGGGGGCCTCGAGGGCGTCGCCCCCCCGCTCGCGCAGCGCGGCCTGCACGCGGCGGGTCAGATCCGGGCTCACGGTCGAGCACTCGAGGTAGCGGAAGCCGGGACGCGCGGCCCCGAGGAGACCGTCCTCGGCGAACACCAGCCGCTCGACCGCCGGCGGGTCGGCCACGCACGCCACGACCACGTCGGCGCTCTCGGCCAGCTCGAAGGGCGTGCGGGCGAGCCTCGCGCCCTCCTTCACCAGCGGAAGGCACCGCTCGGCCGTACGGTTCCACACGGTGGTCGGGAAGCCCTTCTTCAGCAGGTTGCGGGCCATGCGGCTGCCCATGAGCCCCATCCCGGCGAAGCCGATCCTCTTGCTCATGTCTCGCGCTCCTCGGTGTGCGTCATCTCCGCCGGAACGCCGCAGCCAGGGGACGATCGAAGGTCCTGATCTCGGGGATCTCGCGCCGCCGGCAGCACGCCAGGTGGAGGAGATCGCGGGCGCCGAGCTCGCCATGGCGGCTGACCAACGACCGTGCGAGCGCGACATCCTCCGGCTCGACGGACCACACGGTCTCGACGAGTGATGCGACGAGCTCCAGGGCCGCGTCCAGCGTCTCCAGCCGGCCCACCGGCAGGTAGGCGTGGAGGAGCTCCTGGAGGACCTCGGCCGACGTGGCGAGGGGAACGCGGTCGCGCAGGGCGGCCTCGAAGAAGGCTCGCGCTTCCTCCTTGAGCGGATGGGGGCGTCCGACCGCGTACATGACGACGTTGGTGTCGACGAAGGTCACGTCGTGCTGCTGCCCGAGGCGCGCGAGCGCTCGATGACGGCGAGGTGCTCGTCCCAGTCGGGCTCGCGCCCCTTCTCGCGAGCATCGACCGCGCGGAAGAAGTCCCGCAGGTCGCGCAGGGTGGACAGGCGTCGCTGCCGCCGCGACCGGAGGCGCTCCTGGCCCGCCTGCCGGAGCCAGGCCGACAGCGACAACCCTTCCCGCTCCGCCTGCTGGCGGAAGTGCTCCTGCTCGCCCTCTTCGAGGAGGACCTGGACACGCCTCATTCCACACCCCGACTACACATACGCACTGAAATTACATCACCACATCCCGCAAGCCGCAAGCGGGGGACCTCACGCGTCCCCTTCCGGCCCCCAGGCCGTGTGGGGACAGATGTCCCGGAAGGGGCACTGGGCGCAGGCCATGAACGTCGGCTTCGCCGGGAACTCGCGGCGCCGGATGGCGGCGGCGGCGACCCGGATGCGCTCCTCGGTCGCCGCGGCCTCCTCGAGGGTGGGACGGCGAGAGGCGACGAATCCCGACTCGAGGAAGCGCAGCTCGACGCGCTCCGGCAGGCGCCCCTTCGTCCGGAGATGGGCGAGCGCGTAGATGTCGAGCTGCAGGCTCTCCTGCGCCCGCCGGTCGGCCGCCTTCTGGTCGCGCACCTCGCCGGTCTTGAAGTCGACGATCGCGACCTCGCCGCCCGTCTCGATCACGAGGTCGTAGCGGCCCTGCACCCGCGTCCTCTCGACGTCGAAGGCGAAGTCCTGCTCGACCGCGGTCGGGGCCCAGGGCGCGCGCGCCTCCTCCGCGTGGAAGCGGCGCAGCATCGCCTCCCCCGCCCGCCGCCGCTCCTCCTCGTGCTCGCGGGAGAGGAAGCCCTCCGAGACCCAGGCGGAGCGGAAGGCCTCCACGAGGTCGTCGGCCGAGAAGGCGCGCCCGGCGAGCCGGGCCTCGAAGTGCCGCCGGACCGCCTCGTGCACGGCGTGCCCGTAGACGATCGCGTGGTGGACGAGGAGGGGCACGCGGAGCACGTGGACGTAGCGGTACTTGAGGGGGCAGGTCTCCCAGTCGTCGATCTGGGCATGGGAGAGGCGCAGCCGCTCGTCCTCGGGAATCGGGACGTCCACCGGCGAAGGGGGCTCGGGCGCCGGAGCGTTGCGGGCGAGGGCCTCGACCGGCGAGGTCCGGCGGGGGACGGGGCGTGGCGAGGGCAGGTCGAGGGCCTCGACCACGAAGCGCGAGACCTTGCGCGCGCGGCTGGTGCCGTAGTCGGCCGCCGAGGTGAGGATGAGCTCGTCCCGGGCCCGGGTCATGGCCACGTAGAACAGCCGCCGCTCCTCGAGCAGGTGGCCGCCCGCCCCGCCGCCCGACAGGTCCTCCTGGACGAGGGCCTCGGGCAGGGCCAGGGGGTCGCCCCGGCGCTGCAGGGGGAACTTCGACTCGGCGCAGCCCACCAGGAACACGTGGGGGAACTCGAGGCCCTTCGCCTTGTGCACGGTGAGCACGTGGACCGCGTCCTCGTCGAGGTCGGCCTCCGCCACCGCGGGGTCGTCCCCCGCCTCGCGCAGCAACTCGAGGTGGGCGACGAACGCGCCCACGCGGTCGTGCTCGGCCACGTCGCCGTAGGCCTTCACGGTCTCGAAGAAGCGGGCGATGTTCCGGACCTTCGCCTCCGCCTCGGCGGTGGCCTCCCTGGCCAGCCTTCCGAGCAGGCCCGACCACTGCAGGAAGCCGTAGAGCACCTCCCCGGTGCGCCGCCGCGGCACCTCGGCCGCGGCCCGCTCGAGATCGGCGACGAGGCGCGCCGCCGCCTCCCGCGCGCGCCCCGAGACCGACGCGAGCTCCTCGTCGTGCGGGAGCCCGCGCAGGACCTCGAGGAGCGGGCGCGACCGGCGGCGCGCGTGGTGGTTGAGGCGCAGCAGGTCGACCTCGGGCATCGCGTAGACCTCGGAGGCGGCGAGGTAGAAGAGCGAGACCGAGTCGTCCGGGTTCGCGAGCGCGCGCAGGAACGAGACGAGCAGGCGCACCTCCTCGCGGGCGTACAGGCCGCGGCTGCCGCTGAAGCGGTGGGGCAGGCCCGCGACGTTGAGGGCGCGCAGGAAGGGGTCGGCGTCGGCGTTGCTGCGCACCAGCACCGCGAAGTCCCGCGGCCGCGAGCCCTTCCGCACGCGCTCGTCGATCATGGCCGCGACGCCGTCGGCCTCGGCGGAGACCGTGTCGAAGTGGTGGTGGCGCACGGGGGACCCGCCCGCGCGCGGCGAGCGCAGGCGCTTGTCGATGCCCGCCATCGCCTCCAGCCGGTAGGGGTTGTTGTAGGAGACGAGCCGGGCCGCCGCGTCGAGGATCGCCTGCGTCGAGCGGTAGTTCTCGACCAGCACCACCTCCCGCGCCCCCGGGTAGACCCGCCGGAAGGCGAGCAGGTTGGCGGCGGCGGCGCCCCGCCAGCGGTAGATCGCCTGGTCGTCGTCGCCGACCACCGTCAGGTTGGCCGCCTCCCCCGCCAGCAGCTTGAGCATCTCGAGCTGGGCGTGGTTCGTGTCCTGGAACTCGTCGACGAGGACGAAGCGGTACCGCTCGCGCAGGCGCGCGAGGACGGCGGGCCGCTCGCGGAGGAGAGCGAGCGTGCGGTGGATCTGGTCCCCGAAGTCGGCGAGGCCGGCCTCGGCGAGGAGGGCCTGGTGCGCCTCGTAGAACGCGGCGAGCTCCCGCTGGGCCTCCGCCTCGTCCCGCTCCTCGTCGGTCGCGGCGGCGGCGGCCGCACTTTCGGCGAACGCGCGGTACCGGGCCGGCGAGACGTCCTCGTCCTTCGCCCGGCTCACCAGCGCGGCGAGAGCGGCGAGGTGGCGCGTCGGGTCGCCGAGCGGCCGGAAGCGGCGGAGCGGCAGGCGGAAGAGCCGCTCGCGCAGGAAGATGATCTGCTCGGGCGGGGAGAGGACGCGGAACTGCGGGTCGAGGCCCGCCTCGAGCGCGTTGTCCCGCAGCACGCGGTCGCCGAAGGCGTGAAAGGTCGAGATCGCGGTCTCCGCGTAGCCCCACGGGACGAGCTGGTCGACCCGCTCGGACATCTCCGCGGCGGCCTTCTCGGTGAACGTGAGGGCGAGGATCTCCTCGGGCCGCGCGCGCTTGGTCGCGATGAGGTGGGCGATCCGCCGGGTGAGGACGGTGGTCTTGCCGGTGCCGGCCCCGGCGATGATGAGGAGCGGCCCCTCGCCGTGGACGACCGCCGCCCTCTGGGCCTCGTTGAGGCCCTCGAGGATGCGCTCCTCGGCGGTCGGGGAGAGGGGCGAGGCGGGGACGCTCACCCCCGAATCTTATCGGCGGCCCGGGCGTCCGGGGGTCCGACCCGGGTCGGACGCTAGAATCGAGGGGTGCCTCGCGTCGCTCCCGCGGGAAGGATCGCCGCCCTCGCCGTCCTCGTCCATCTGCCGTTCCTGGTCGCGGCCCCCGCCCAGGAGGCCACGAACCGCGACCAGTCCGGCTACACCGAGCTCCACGAAGAGGGTTTTCCCATCCGCCGGCGTCCTACGGTCGTCCCCGCGGGCCAGGCGCGGCTGCGGGACGACGAGATCGTCATCGGGGTGGTGGCCGGCGGCGAGGCGCGGGCCTACCCCGTCAACCAGATGTGGAGGCCCGAGAACGAGGTGCTCAACGACACGCTCGGAGCGACGCCGATCGCGGCGACGTGGTGCCCGGTCGCCCACAGCGCGGTCGTGTACGAGCGCCGGATCGAGGGGGCGCAGCCCGGGGGCGCGCCGCCCGAGCTCGGCGCGGTCGGCCTCGAAAACGGCGTCTTCATCCTCTACGACAGCACGACCCGGTCGTGGTGGAGCCAGGTGGCGGGGCGCGGCGTGCGAGGGCCGATGGAGGGCCGGGACCTGGCCCGGCGGCCGTCGACGCTGACCACCTGGGGGGTGTGGCGGCGCCTCCACCCGGAAACCACCGTCTTCGTCGACCCGGTCCGGGAGAGCCGGCGGCGCTTCACGGAGGAGACGCTCAGCCGGATCACGCTGGGCGGGCGCGGGCCCGTCGTGAACGAGGACCTCGTCCTCGGCGTGGAGGTGGGAGGAGCGGCGCGCGCGTACGTCCTGCGGGAGCTGGTCCTCGAGAGGGTGGTGAACGACTCCGTCGGAGGCGAGCCGGTGGTGGTCCAGGTCGCCGAGGACCAGGTCACGGCCACGGCCTGGCGTCGCACGCTCGAGGGCCGCACGCTGACGTTCACGGCCGCCCCCGGCGACCGGATGACCGACCGGGAGACCGGCTCGACCTGGG
>CAZLRF010000014.1:11643-93461 GCA_964561785.1 uncultured Acidobacteriota bacterium
TTCACGTACGCGCTGTGGTACGCGTGGCGGAGCCAGCATCCCGAGACGAGCCGGTGGGGAGCGGAGGCGGCTCAGACGCCCAGCAGCGACCTCTCGACTTCCCCGCCACCGCAGTGGCGGAAGAGGGTCTCGGCCGTCCGGTCGAGGACCCCGCGAAGGCGCGCGGCGGGGAACCCGCCGGGGGCGTAGGCGACGACGAGGGCGGCGCGGGTGTCGAGCGTGATCGAGGTGCGCAGCGAGTCCGAAGTGGGGTTCCCGAACGGGCCCTCGGAGTCGACGAGGACCGGGCGCCCCTCGACGTTCACGGCCCCCTTCCGGATCCCCTCGTACGCCTCGCCCGGCGCGCCCATCCGCAGCAGCACCGGCGGCCGCACCCGGTCGAGGTCGTACAGGCCGAACGGCAGCTGCTCCCGCAGCGACACGAGGTTGAGCGCGTCGACCAGGGTGTTGATCCGATAGAGGGCCTCGCCCCTCAGGGCCCGGCGCAGCAGCGCCTCGTTCGAGGGCCGCGTCTTCGTCGGGTCGATCCCGAGGGCCTTGTACAGGGCCCGCGCCTCTCCCGCCCCGGGCACCTCCGAGCTGCGCCCCCCGCCGTGGCGCTCGCGGAGCGAGGCGCACGTCGCGTCGACGTCCGCGTCGAGGCCCGGGTCCCGCTCGCGCACCGAGACGCCCTCGAGCACCAGCACCCCGACGCGCACGCGCGGCGCGAGCTCGGGCGCGACACGGAAGTCGATCATGGACCCACCCCCCCTCCCTCGGTGATCGTCACGTAGCGTCCCCCTTCGACGGGACCGAGCCTGTCCACGTGCCCGCTCGGCCAGCGGATCTCGACCCCGTCCGCACGAGCGAGGTCCCCGAGGCCGAAGAGGAGCCGCGGGTCGGACGAGGTGAGGTAGCTCGCGCCGCCGACCCGGGCCCGGACCTGTGTCCGCCCCCCGGCGGTCACGGCGACCCGCGCCCCGATCGCATCGGTCCCGCTCCTCGTCCCCACGAGGCGGATCCCCAGCCACCTCCTCCGGTCGCCCCCGTCGTTGCGCAGGAGCCGCGGGGGCTCGCCCACGGTGAGCAGCAGCACGTCGGGGTCGCCGTCGTTGTCGTAGTCGGCCACCGCCACCCCCCGCCCCACCCGTGGGGGCCGCAGCGCCTCGCCCCTCTCGGGCGCCACGTTCCGGAAGCGGCCCCCCTCGTTCTCGAAGAGGAACGGCGGCTCCGCGTAGCGCACGTCCGGCCAGACCTTCGCCACCGGGGCGAAGGGGTGTCCGGAGGCCACGAAGAGGTCGGGGTCGCGGTCGTTGTCGTAGTCGAGGAAGCGGGCGCCGAACGAGCTCACCTTGAACATGGCCATGCTCAGGCCCAGCGGGGCGCCGCGGTCCGCGAAGGACATCCCTCCCTGGTTGAGGTGGAGGAACGTCCCCTGCGCGTTGAAGTTCGTCACGAGGAGGTCGAGCCGGCCGTCCCCGTCCACGTCCTCGGCGTCGGTCGACATCGCCCCCGTCGTGCGCCCGGCGGGGTCGAACGCCACCTCCGCTTCGAGGGCCACGTCGCGCAGCCGCCCGTCGCCGAGGTTCCGGAAGAGGAAGTTCGGGGCCGAGTCGTTCGTCTGGAAGACGTCGACCCACCCGTCGTCGTCGAGGTCGGCGGCCACGACCCCCATGCCCTTGCCCACGAGGTTCGCGATGCCCGCCTTGCCGCTCGCGTCCTCGAAGCTCCCGTCCCCGCGGTTGCGGTAGAGGACGCTCGGCTGACCCCGGAACTTCGCGATGGTGCAGAAGGGGTGCTCGTCGATCATGTCGCAGGGGTAGGAGCCCTCCTTCTCCGGCTCGAACTGGAGGTAGTTGGAGACGAAGAGGTCGGCCCGGCCGTCACGGTCGTAGTCGAGAAAGGTCGCGCTGCAGCCCCAGAGCCGGTTGTCCGCCCCGGCCCGCGCGGTCACGTCGCGGAAGGTCCCGTCGCCCTGGTTGCGGTAGAGGACGCTCTCGCCGTAGGCGCTGACGAAGACGTCGCTCCGGCCGTCGCCGTCGTAGTCGGCCACGGCGAGGCCCATGCCCCGCCGCAGGCCCCGCAGGCCCGCCCTCTGGGTCACGTCCGTGAACGTGCCGTCGCGGTTGTTGCGGTACAGAGCGTCCCCGACCGCCCGGCCGTCGGCCTGGGGGCGGGTCGAGTACGAGACGAGGTAGAGGTCCAGCCAGCCGTCGCCGTCGTAGTCGAGAAAGCCTCCCCCGCCTCCCATCGTCTCGACGAGGTTGAAGCCCCGCAGGGCGAGCTGCCGGATCCCCCACCGCAGGCCCGCCTCCTCGGTGACGTCGACGAGCACGGGGGGGGCGGGGGGCGACGGCGCGGCCGCGAGCAGTCCGCCCGCCGCGGCCAACCCGAGCAGAGAGGCGACGAGAGCCCGCGTCACGGCCCCTCGGCCGGGTCCGTCCCGGGCTTGCGGCGGCGGGCGGCGTCGAGCGTGCGGAAGACCTGGCGCGCCCCCTCGGCGTCCCGGTCGCGCCCGGCCCGCGCGTAGGCCTTGCCGAGATGGAGGAAGGTCTCGGGGACGTTCGGGGCGAGCTTCGCCGCTTTCTCGAGCTCGGCGACGCCGCGTGCGACGTCCCCGGTCTCCACGAGCGCCCGGCCGAGCGCGAGGTGCGAGGCGAAGACCTCCGGGGCGAGGCGGACGGCGGTCTCGGCCGCGGACAACGCCCCTCCCGGGTCCCCGTACTGCAGGAGCGTGAAGGCGAGCTCGAGGTGAGCGAGGGCGTGGTCCGGGAACAGCTCCGTCTCCCGCCGAAAGGCGGCCGGGGCCTCGGGCGCGCCCTGCTGGGCGAGGACGAGGCCATAGCCGTAATGGAGGTGGCGCTCGGCGGGGCGGCGCTCGAGCAGGGCCTCGAAGCGGCGTCGCGCCTCGTCGGTCCGTCGGGCGAGCCAGGAGCAGTAGGCGCGCCCGGCCTCGGCGAGAAAAGGGCGCTCGGCGGCGGGCACCTCGTCGGGAAGGGCCGGCCGCCGCAGGAGCACGAGCCCGCAGGCGTCGGCGAGCTCGGGCCTCTCCGCCTGGGAGCGCACGAGCCGCCCGAGGGGGACGAGGGCCTCCTCGAAGCGCCCGGCCCGGGCGAGCAGGAGGGCCTGGTGGTAGAGGGTCACCCGCTCCATGGCCTCGCTCTCGAGGGGGGGCAGGGAGAGCCCCTTCTCCAGGTGGGCGAGGGCGGAGGCGTATTCCTGAAGCCGCGCCTCGCACAGGCCCCGCAGGGCCCAGGCCGAGCCGGCCTTCGGCTGCAGGGCGACGAGCTTGCGGAACGAGTCCCGGCACTCGGCGTGGCGGTCCTGCTCGTAGGCGAGCGTGCCGAGGTACCACAGCCCCTCGGCCCACCGGGGCCGGAGGCGCAGGGCCTCCCGGTAGAGGCGGGATGCCTCGTCGAGGCGGCCCTCCTCCCGGGCCGTGGCGGCCCGGCGGGCGAGCGCGTCGAAGGTCTCCCCCCGGAGATCGCCCGCGAGGACGAGGACGCTCACCGCGAGGGCCGGGGCGAGACGGGCGCACAGAGCCACTGCGACTGGATTATACGGCCCGTTGACGGGGCGCCCGGGGCCCGCATACGCTCCCTGCGTCGGCCGCGGGTGGAGTGCGCGGCCGGAAGGAGCTCTCGCGATGTCCCTGCGCCGCGGCGCCGTCCCGCTCGTCCTGAGCCTGCCTCTGCTCGCCCACGGCTCCGCCGCCCCCGCGGCGGCCCAGGCCCCGGCCCCGTCCTCGACGCCCACCTTCGCCACCGGCACCGCGACCGTCGTCCTCGACGTGGTGGTCCGGGACAAGAAGGGCCGGCCCGTGCTCGACATCCAGCCGGGCGAGATCCGGGTGCGCGAGGAAGGCGTCCCGCAGAAGGTCGAGACGTTCAAGCGGGTGGAGGCGGAGACCGTCGCCGTGCCCGGCGCCCCGCCCCCCGTCGCGACCCCGGACGCCGCCCGGCAGATCAACCTGGTGACGATGGTGTTCGACCAGCTCGGCGAGACCGGCCGCCGGCAGGCCCAGCGCGCGGCCGAGGCGCTGCTCGAGCGGGGCCTGCGGCCCAACACGTACATGGCGGTGTTCCGGGTGGACCAGCGCCTCTCGATGGTGCAGCCGTTCACGAACGACCGGGCGAAGCTCAAGGAGGCGGTGGCCCGCTCCACCTCCGGCACGTTCATCGGCGTGACCGACGAGAAGGCGACCCTCGAGCAGGCGGTGGCCGAGCTCGAGCGCACCCAGGCCCTCGGCTCCGCCTCGGGCCCGGGCGCGGCCGGCCAGGGCGGGGGCTTCGCCTCGCGGGCCCAGGCCCAGGCCCTCTCGAACATGCTGCGCATGGCGAACGCGCTGCAGCGGCAGCAGATGGGCGGCAGCTCGCTGTACCCGCTGCTCGCCCTCGTGAAGGGGCAGCAGACGCTCGCCGGGCGCAAGACGCTCGTTTACCTGACCGAGCGCCTCGACGTCCCCCCGAACCTCGACGCGGTGTTCCGCTCGGTGATCAGCGAGGCGAACCGGGCGAACGTGTCCGTCTACGCGATCGACGCCCGCGGCCTGACCGCCGACCAGGAGATGCAGGGCGCGCGCGACGCGCTCGCCGAGGCCCAGCGGGTGAGCCAGGAGACCATGGAGAGCCGCGGGGCGGGCGCGGTGAGCAAGGACGAGATCAAGCTCTCCGAGACCGCGGAGTCGGCCCTGCGCGCGAGCGTCGAGGGCGTGCTGCGCGACCTCTCGGAGAGCACCGGCGGCTTCCTGACCGCGAACACCAACAACTTCAAGCCCGGGGCGGAGAAGATCGCGGCCGACATCGCGGGGTACTACCAGCTCACCTACACGCCTCCCCCCTCGCCGTTCGACGGCCGCTTCCGGCGGATCGAGGTCGAGGTGGACCGCAAGGACGTCGTGGTCCAGACCCGCAGCGGCTACTTCGCCCTGCCCCCCGGCGACGCCTCGGCGGTGCTGCCCTACGAGGTGCCGCTCCTCGGCGCCCTGTCGGCTCCCTCCGGGTCGCACGACTTCGAGATGCGCGCCGCGGCGATGCGCTTCGGCGAGACCGCGGGCGGGTGGGACCACAAGGTCTTCGTCGAGGTGCCGATCGCCGCGCTCAAGATGATCGACGAGCCCCCGGTGCCCCCGGCGACGGCCGGGAAGTACCGCCTGCACTTCTCCCTGGTCGCGATGATCAAGGACGCGGCGGGCGAGGTGGTGGAGCGCTACTCGGAGGACTACCCCTTCGAGGGCCCGGCCGACAAGGCGCCGGCCCTCAAGGCGGGGAACATCGTCTTCAAGCGGCGCCTCGCCCTGCCGCCCGGCAAGTACACCCTCGAGGCCTCCGGACAGGACCGCGAGACGGGGAAGATCGCGACGCGCAAGGTCGCCTTCGAGGTCCCCGCGGCGGGCAGCGGTCCCGCGATCAGCAGCCTGACCCTGATCCGCCGGATCGACCAGCTCCCGCCCGAGACGAAGTCGGACGACCCGCTCGACATCCTGCCCGCGCGGATCGTGCCGAACCTCGGCGCGCCGATCTCGCTGGCCGTCAACCCCAAGCTGTGGCTCTTCTTCATCGCCTACCCGGCGAAGGGAGCCACGGGCACGCCCGTCGCCACCCTGGAGTTCCTGCGCGACGGAAAGACGATCGCCCGGGCGGAGAGCCCGTTGCCGGCGCCCGACCCCGACGGCAACATCCGCTACGTGGGCAACTTCCCGACGGCGAAGTTCACCCCCGGAGACTACGACGTGAAGGTGAGCCTGGCCCACGGCGGCGGCACGGCGGCCGGGCACGAGGTCTTCACGATCGTCCCGTAGGCCCCGAAAAGGCCGTATAACTGAGGAATGGCCTTCTCTCCCCGGGCGGCGCTCGCCGCCCTTCTCTCCGCCTCCCTCGGCCCCGCGCTCCTCCTCCCCGCGGGCGCGCAGGCGCCGTCCGAGCCCACCCCGGCCTTCCCCGCCGGGGTGGAGGTCGTCACGGTCGACGTCGTGGTGGTCGACGGCAAGGGGAGGGCCGTGCCCGGCTTCCAGGCCCGGGATTTCACGGTCCTCGAGGACGGGCAGCGCCAGGCGATCGCGACGTTCCAGGCGGTGGAGCTGCCCCCGCTCCCGCCCCCCGCGGAGAGGCGCGTGGAGCGGGCCCGTGTCTCGACGAACGTGGGGCCCGAGGCCCAGCAGGTGCGCAGCTTCGTCGTGGTCTTCGACGACGTGCACCTCAGCCCCGAGCAGGCCCTGCGCGCGAAGGCCGTGGTGGGCGAGTTCCTCCGGACCGGGGTGCGGGAGGGCGACCGGGTCACGCTGATCGCGACCGCGGGTGGGGCCTGGTGGACGGCCCGCATGCCGGAGGGGCGCGAGGAGCTGGTCAAGATCCTGCAGCGCCTCGACGGCCGCTTCATCCCCGACAGCTCCCCGGACCGGCTCACCGACTACGAGGCCATGCGCATCATGGTCTACGACGACCCCGAGGTCGCCTACGCCGTCAAGCGCCGGTTCGACTCCTACGGTGCCCTGGGTCGGGAGAAGCAGGGCGAGCGGGCGTACGCGGACACGACCCGCACGAACTCCGCGGTGGGGATCGTGGACCCCTACGTCCGGGCCCGCGCCCAGGACGCCTACCGGCAGGCCACCGAGCGGCGCAAGATCACCCTCGGGGTGATGGCGCGCGCCCTGCGCTCGCTCACCGACGTCAAGGGCCGCAAGGCGATGATCCTCGTGTCACAGGGCTTCATCCACGAGCAGGGCTTCGCCCAGGTCAAGGAGCTCGTGGACGCCTCCACGCGGGCCAACGCACCCGTCCACTTCGTGGACACGCGGGGCCTGAAGGCGCTGCCGGACTTCATGACCGCGAGCTTCAAGGCCCCCTTCGACGTCCAGGACACGATCGCGGTCCTCGCCGACATCTCCCGCGAGTCGGAGGGCGCGGAGAGCATGGCCCTCGACACCGGGGGGCTGGTGGTGAAGAACACCAACGACGTGGAGCGCGGGATGCTGCGCATCTCCGCAGAGTCCCAGGCCTTCTACCTCCTGGGCTACACGCCCACGAACCCCGCGCGGGACGGCCGGTTCCGGAAGATCGAGGTCAAGCTCGACCCCGCGAAGGCCCGCGGGCTCCGGGTGCGGGCCCGACGCGGCTACTACGCCCCCGGGGAGCGGCCCGTCGCGGTGTCGGATCTGAAGAGCGATCCCGACATCGTCCGCGCCCTCGACTCGCCGTTCGAGAGGCGCGAGATCCCCCTCCGCGTGTCGGCCCTGTCCTTCGACGAGTCGCTCACCGACCGGCTGAACGTCGTCCTCGCCGTCGACATCGACCTCACGGACGTCCGGCTCGAGGAGAAGGAGGGACGCTTCGAGGGCGCTCTCGCGTTCCTCGTCGAGGCCCAGCACCGGGAGACGGGCGAGTACTACCGCACCGACGAGAAGATCGAGATGTCGCTCTCTCCCGAGACCCGGGCGCGCGTGCTGCGCGACGGGCACACGGTCTCCCGCGAGTTCTCGCTGGCCCCCGGGGGCTACCAGGTGAAGGTCGTCGTGCGGGACCTCGAGGGCGGCCGCATCGGGTCGGTGATCCACGAGTTCGAGGTCCCCCCGGCCACGCAGTTCCGCCTGTCGAGCCCGATCGTCTCGGACGTGCTCGAGAGCCCGCCGCCCGGTCAGACCGGCCCGCCCCGCCCGGTCCTGAAGCTGCGGCGCAGGGTTCCCGCGGGGGGAACGCTGTGGGTCCAGTACAGCGTCCTCGGGGCGAGCAAGAGCGAGGCGACCCAGCTCCCTCGCGTCAGCGCGGGCTACGAGATCCGGCGGCCGGACGGGACCCTCTTCCGCAGGTCGGAGCCCACCCCGATCATCCCGACCTCGATCGGTTCGCTGCTGCGCCTGAGCGGCATCAACCTCGCGGGCGCGGCCCCCGGGACCTACGAGCTCGTCATCCGGGTCCGGGACGAGCTGGCCGGACGGGACGTCGAGGCCCGCGAGACGTTCGAGGTGGCGGCGAGCTGACCCGCCCTACTTCTTCTTCTGCATCGCGGCGATGATCCCCTTCGCCGCGGCGGCGTTCGGCGCGTCGGCAGGCGCCGCCGCGACGTACTTCTCGAGCCGGGCGACGGCCTCCTCGACCTTCCCCTGCCCGAGGAGGAGCGTCCCGATGTGGTACTGGACCTCGACGTTCGCCGCATCCAGGGCCTCGAGCTTCGTGAACGTCTCGAGCGCCTCGGCCGCCTTCCCGGTGTCCTTCTGCAGGATGCCGAGGTTGAAGAGGTACTGGGCGTTCTGGGGCGCAGCCGCCACCGCCGCCTGGGCCTCCGCGAGGGCGGCCTCCGTCCTGCCCTGCCCGGCGAGGAGGACGCTCAGGGCCCCGTGGGCGTCGGCGAAGTCCGGCTTGAGCTCCGCCGCCTTGCGGAACTCGGCCTCGGCCCTGGGGAGGTCCCCCTTCCTCTTGTAGATCAGCCCGAGGTTGTGGTGGGCGAGGGCGAGGCCGGGGGCCTCGGCGAGCACCTTCTCGTAGACCGACGCCGCCTCGTCGAGACGCCCCGCGTTGAAGGCCTCCGCCGCCTTCTGGAGGTCGGCCGCCATCACGGCCGGGTCGGGGCCGGCAGGCGCCGCCGGTCCCGCGGCCGCGCCGGCGGGGTCGGCCCCGGGGGCGGGTGCCTCCGGGGGCTTGCGGGCCGAGCCGAGGCGGAACGTCGGGGCCTTCTCGAGGGGCTGGATCTCGCGGATCCGGAAGTCCTTCACCTGGACCTCGCCGACACCCTCCTTGGTGAACGTGATGTCGTAGGGTCCCTCGTAGACGTTGACGTGGACGAATTTGCCCTTCTTGTCGGTCTTCGTCCGGTACTTGCGGGGGTCGTGCCCCTTGTAGTCCAGGAGCACCTTGACGTCCGGCACCGGGTTGCCCTCGGCGTCGAGGACGTACCCCTCGGCGGTGCAGACGGCCTGCGCGCGCCCGAGCGACGCTCCACCCAGGACGAGCGCCAGCGCCAGTCCTCCCGCGATCCGCGATCTCATCGTTGCCTCCTCGTTCGTGACGTCCTGCCTAGCTGCCCGACCCGTCGAGCACGAAGCGCGTCTTCCTCTGGGCGACGAGCCCTCCCTGCTTCAGGAGGACCCTCACCTCGTAGCGGCCCGGTTCGAGGCCCTGCATGGGCACCGTGGCCACGAACGGCGAACGGCCATGGGCCGCGGGCGGGGGCAGCTCGGCCAGCGACTGGCCGACGATGCGCCCGTCCCGCAGGAACTCGAGCAGCACGTCCGCCCGCCCTGCGCCCCGGGGGTAGGCCACCAGGAACAGCGAGAGCGCCTCGCCCGGGCGCACGTGCGGCTCCTGGAGCCACGGCACGAGGCGCGTCCCGTCGACGCGGAAGGGGTCCTCGCTCGGCAGCGCCCCCTCCGGGACGGCCTCCGCCCGCTTGATCAGCGCGATGTCGCTCGCCACGAGGCCGGCCGGCGGCCTCGGCACCTCGAGCACAGCGCGCCTCGCGCTGTAGCGCTTGGCGAGCTGGTCGACCACCGCGGTCTCGAGCGTGTAGCGCCCCGGGGGGACCGTCCACGAGCGGAGGAACACCGCGTTGCCCAGCTTGAGGGCGTCGCGCCTCTCCCGGGGAAGGAACACCGGCGAGTCCTCGCTCCACTTCTCGACCACCTGCCCCGCGCCGTCGCGCAGCACGGCGAGGACCGAGAAGTGGGCCCGGTCGGTCTCGCCCCGCTCGTCGGGCTCGAAGGTGATGCCGGCGAGGGGAACCTCGACGACGAGGCTGTGGCGCACCCCGTCCCCCTCCGGGCCGAAGCGGAAGGCGGTCGCCTCGACCTCGAAATCCTGAGGCAGCTCGAGCTGCCTCAAGGCCCGCAGGAGATCGACCTCGAACGCGAAGGTGGCCGTGCCCTCCCCCGGGGGGAGGGAGAAGTACCCGCTGCGGGCCTGGACGATCACGCCGGGACGCGAGACCCGGACCTCGATGCGGTGGAAGCGGCCGTCGTAGGGCCGCGGCGGCGGGGCGTACACGACCTCGTAGTACCCGCGCAGGTCGCCCACCGCCCGCTCGATGCCCCGGCGCACGTCGTTGCTGTTGGCGATGAGGGCGCCGCCCGTGCTCGACGCCAGGTCGCGCAGCACGCCCTGCAGGTCCATCCGCAGGGCCCCTTCCGCGGTGTCGAGGGACAGGATCTGCTCCTTCGACACCGGGCCGATCCCCCGCGTGAGGTTCTGGCGCATCGACGCCGCCGCCGCCTGGTCGAGGGCCTGCCTCGCCGCCTCGAGGTTGCGCTCCTCGGTGAGCCCCCGGGCGTCGATCGCGTAGATGGCCACGTTCGCGCGGTTCGCCTCGCTGATCGTGGCCCGGAAGACGTGCTCGAGGGTCGGCGGGACCTGCACGCCCTCCGAGAAGAACAGGATCGTCTTGCGGCCGGCGAGCCGCTGCTGCTGGCGGGCGAGGGCGAGCAGCGAGTAGAGGGAGGAGCGGCCCTGCTGCTCGCGCTGGAGGGTGTCGGTGAGCCGGAGCGCGTCGACCGCCATGCGCGCCATGTCGACCTCGCGGCCGAGCTGGGCGAGGATCGGCGCCTGGTCGACGCTGGTCGCGCCGCCCATCGCCGAGTCGAGCCGCTGTCGGGCCTCGGCCTCCCGCGCGGTGGCCCGCTCGAGCAGGTCGGTGGCGCTCACGTACTGCGTGTTCACCTCGCCGGTCGCCTCGCGTACCGCGCGCTCGATCACCGCCTGGTCGGCGGTGAACTGCTGGACGAGCTCCAGCCTCTCGCGGACCTTGAACACGGAGACCAGCAGGTCCGGCCGGTGGGTGAGGGTGGCGAGGGCGAGCCCGGCCTGGCGCGCGATCTTGCGGCCGTCGACGCCGAGCTGGTCGAACACGAGCGTGACGAGGTTCGCGGGCGGAGCGCCCGCGTCGCGGCGGGCGGCGGCCGGCTCCTCCGCGGCGGGCGCGGCCGCGGTCTCGCCCGGCGAGGCCTCTGCCGCGTCGTCGCCGGCGCCGCGCAGGCGGAACGCGAGGATCTCCTGGGGAACGCCGTCCTCGAGGAGCTGGACCTCCTCGGGGCGCAGGTCCCGCACCGTGCGTCCCTTCTTGTCCCGCACGACGAGGTCCAGGAGCACGACCTCGGTGCCGCCGCCGAAGCGCGGCGGAGGCTCCTGGGCGCGCATCGGCCGCGGCGGGAGGAGCCAGGAGGCCACCAGCACGGCCGCGAGCACGGCTCTGGTCCGCGTCATCGTCGGCTCTCCTCCGCGCGGGGGTCGCGCAGCGGCGCCTCCGGCACGCGCCGTTCGCGCCGTCGGCGGTCGAGCTCGGCGAACGTGGCCCGCGCGCGCGCGGCGTCCTCCGCCCGTCCGGCCCGGGCATAGGCCCGGCCGAGGGCGAAGTGCATCTCGGGGGACTCGGGGGCGAGGCGCACGGCCTCCTCGAGGTGGCGCACGCCCTCCTCGACCTCCCCGAGCTCGACGAGCGCCCGCCCGAGGGCGTTGCGCGCCGCGAAGAGGTTCGGCGCGAGCTCGACGGCGCGCTCGGCGCTCGCGCGGGCCCCCGCGGGATCTCCCCGCAGGAGCAGCTCGAAGGCGATCTCGAGGTGGGCCATGACGTTCCCCGGGAAGACCTCGACCTCCTTGCGGAGCATCGCGATCCCCCGCTCGCCGTCGCCCCGGACGAGGAAGACCCCGTAGGCGTAGTGCACCCAGGGCTCCCGAGGATACGCCTCGACGAGAGCGGCGTAGGCCTTCCCCGCCTCCTCGCCGCGCAGCGCCAGGTGGAGATAGGCGGCGTGTCCCGCGCGCCGGACGAGGTCCTTCCTCTCCTCGGGCACCTCGGAGGGCAGCAGGGGGTGCCGCAGGAGGAGGACGCCGAGGGCGTCGGCAAGCCCCGGGCTCTCGGGCGAGGACCGCGCGAGGAGCGTCAGGGGCTGGAGGGCGAGCTCGAAGCGGTCCGTCTTGACGAGAGCGAGCCCCAGGCGGTAGCGGGCGCTGCGCTGCAGCTCGGGGTTCGCGCCGAGGCCGAGGTCGAGCGATCTCGTCAGGTGCTCGACGGCGGCGGGGTACTCGCGCAGCTCGAAGGCGCAGATGCCGCGCATCGCCCAGCCCGGCGCCGCGTCGGGCTTGACGTCGAGGAACCGCGCGAACGCATCGCCCGCCTCCGCGAAGCGGTCCGTCTCGTAGAGCAGCGTCGCGACCCACCACAGGCCCTCGTCCCACGACGGACGCTCGCGCAGGGCTTTGCGGTAGAGCGAGAGCGCCTCCTCCGTCCGGCCGGCGTCCCGTGCCTCCGCGGCCCGTCGAGCCGTCTCGTCGAACGACTCGCCGCCCGGCGACGGGGCGGAGAAGGGCGACGGGAGGGGCGCGCAGAGCGCGGCGAGCGCGAGCAGGCCGGACAGGGGGAACGGGAGGAGGAGCGGCACGGTTTCTCGCTCCTGATTATAGTCGGCCCGCCGCGGGGGTGAGAAAACCGCGAAAGACGAAGACGCGGGCGCCGCCCGGAGGCGGCGCCCGCGAGACGGTCCGACGGACGGATCAGCCTAGAAGGTGAACCGCACCGCGAGCTGGACGATGCGCCGGCCGAACTTGTTGTCCTCGTTCTTCTTGCCGAAGTTCGGGTCGGACAGCACGCCGTTCGTGAAGCGCAGGGTCAGGTTGGTGCCGTTGTCCGGGAACGAGATCGGGTGGTTGAACACGTTGTAGGCGTTCACGCGGAGCTGCAGCTTCTTGTCTCCACCGAGGCTGAAGTTCTTGAAGACCGACAGGTCGGTGTTGAAGTACGGCTGGGCCTTCATGTACGGCATGTTGTAGGTCCCGTTGGTGCCCACCGCGGGGAGCGAGAAGCAGGCGGGGTTGATGTAGTACCCGCTCGGCACGTTCTCGGCCGGGTTGCAGGTCAGCAGCGGCTGGACCGGGATGTCCGGCGAGCCGGAGTACAGGCGGGAGTCGATGTTCTGGCCCGCCGCGTTGGTGCCCTGGATGTTGAAGTTCGTCCCGGTGGCCGAGTACGGGAGCGGCGCGCCGCTCACGTAGCTCAGGATGCCGGCGAGCTGCCAGCCGCCCAGGATCTGCTTGACCGCGCCCTCGGACTTGGGCTCGGGCAGCAGCCAGGAGAAGCTGCCGGTCGCCACATGGGTCCGGTCGTCGGCGAGGACACCGTAGTTGTAGTTCCGGTAGGGCTGCAGCACGTACTCCGAGCCGACCGCGGGGCCGCGGCCGGAGCGGATGCCGAGCACCTTCGAGAACGTGTACGACAGCGTGTAGTTGAAGCTGCCCCGCTGGCGCGCGAGCAGCGCCTGCAGGCCGTGGTAGGTCGACTCGATGCTGTGCTGGAACACGTTGAAGTCGCCGAACTGCGGCAGCGGACGGTAGTTGTTCTCGTCGCCGTTCGGGTCGTTCAGCATCGCGCCGAGCGGCACCGCGTTGTAGTTGGCGACGTCGAAGTTCATCTGGTCGACGCTCTTGCTGCCGACGTAGCCGAGCTCGAGGTTCATGGAGTAGGGCAGCTTCTGGTTGACGGTGAGGCTCCAGTTGTAGGTCTTCGGCTGCTTGTCGTCGTTGATGTCGATCGCGGACGCGTTGAACACGAGCGCGCCGCCCCCGAGGCCCTCGAGGTCCTTGAGCGTGAAGCCGCCGCAGCAGCGGCTGTAGCTCTTCACGCCGGCCCCCACGTCGATGAGGGTGTCGTACGGCTGCTGCGCGTCGTGCCAGAGGTACATGCCGCCGCCGCCGCGGAGGACGGTCTCGCCCGTGCCGCGAATGTCCCACGCGAAGCCGACGCGGGGCTGCACGTAGAAGCGCGTGTCGACGGCCTGGAGCGGGACGCTCGAGTCGCGCGCGTTCCAGGTGACGCCGGGGAACTGCACGCCCGCGGCGACGTCGCTCGCGTAGCGGCTCTGGTCCCAGGCCACGATCCCGTTGCCCTCGCGGTCGGTCCACGGCTCGAAGATCGACATGCGGGCGCCGAGGTTGAGGGTGAAGCGGGGGCTCATCTTCCAGGAGTCCTGGGCGAACAGCTCCCAGCGGTTCCAGGCGATGTTGTGGAGCGCGTTCTTCGTCTGCTCGCCGTAGTCACCCACCTGCCCGGTGAGGAGGTCGGCGAAGGTGTTGCCCGTGCTGGAGCCGCTCCACGTGAACTCGTTGATGAACCCGTTCGAGTTGCCGTTGCCGGGCTGGTTGTTCGTGATCCGCTCCCAGAAGAAGCCGGCCTTCGCGGTGTGGCTGCCCCAGACCTTGGTCAGGTTCTGGGTGAAGGCGTACTGCCACTTCGTGGCGAAGAGGATCGGGTCGAACCCGCCGGGGTTGAAGTAGATCGGCCCGTTGTCGCCCCAGCCGCCCGCGTCGACCGAGGGGATCTGGTCGTTGCTCTGGCCGAAGACGCCCTGGTAGGGGTAGCCGAGGGCCTGGCGGGACACCTTGCTCCGGTCGTCGATCTGGTTGGGGAAGTCGATGTAGGTGACGGCGAGGATGGTCTCGGACGTGAGCGTCGGGTCGAACACGTGGGTGAGCGACGCGGTGACCGAGTCGGACTGGTTCGGCGCGCTGAGCGTGCTCGGGTAGGGCACCTGGCGCTGGCCGTTCCTCCACCACAGGCCGATCGCCCACGGCTGCGTCTCGCGCTGCAGGTTGTAGCGGACGAACATCTTGGTGTTGTCGCTCAGGTTGAAGTCGAGCCGCGCGAGGAACTGGTGGTTGGGCTGGTCGACGAGCAGGTTGTCGGCGTAGTTGTAGCCGCCCGTCACCGCGGGATCGGCGTTCGGCCGCGGGAACTGCGCGAGCAGCGCCTGGCCGCCGGGGTCGATCAGGTTGCCGGGGACGATGCCGCCCGGGAAGTTCGGGACGGTGTTCACGAACCCGCCCGAGCCGACCGACGCCGCATTGCGGAAGTCACCGTTGAGCATCTCCGGGGTGGGCACCCAGGACTTGATGAACCCGGTGTCGAGCCGCTGCTCGTAGTACTCGTAGCCGACGAAGAAGAACACCTTGTCCCGGTTCTTGTTGAAGCCGCCGATCGCGAGCGGCCCGCTCAGCGTGAAGCCGGGGTAGACGAACTTGTTCTTCACGCGCTCGGAGCCGATCTTGTTGCCGAACCACTCGTTCGAGTTCAGGTGGTAGTCGCGGAAGTACAGGAAGGCCGACCCGTGGAAGTCGCGCCCGCCCGACTTCGAGACGACCGTCATGGCGTTCGGGCCCTTCGAGTACTCGGCCGAGAAGGACGAGGAGAGGACCTTGAACTCCTGGATCATCTCGGTGTTCGGGTTGACCGAGGTCGCGCAGTTGCAGCCGGGGTCGGCGCCGGGGGCGCCGTCGATCGTGATGTCGAGGGCCTGGGTGCGGCCGCCGTTGGCCGAGAAGTTCCCGATGGCGGACTGGTTGTTGTTGCCGCCGCCCTGGTACTCGCCGTTCCCGTTGATCCCGATGACCTCGCCGGTGAAGTTGGGCCGGTTCGACACGCCGCGGGTGGTGGGCGTCATGCCGGGCAGGATGCGCAGCAGCTCGGCCGCGCTCGAGGAGACGATCGGGATGTTCTCGATGACGTCGGAGGTGAGGGTCGTGCTCTTCTCGCCGCTGTTGAGCGGGGTGAGCTGGACCTCGGCCGTGACCGACACGGTCTCGGCCATCGTCGCGACCTTGAGGCGGATCTCGCGCAGGGAGCGCGAGTCTCCGGCCCGGATCTGGACGCCGGTGACCTCGAAGCTGCTGAAGCCCTGGATGGAGACCAGGACCTTGTAGCTGCCGGCGGGCACCGCGGCGAAGGCGAAGAAGCCGTCCGCGTTGGTGACCGAGCGGCGCACCGCGCCCGAGGCCTCGTTCGTCAGCGTCACGTCCGCGCCGGGGACGACGCCCCCCGACTCGTCGGTGACGATGCCGCTCAGCTCGCCCGTGACGCGCTGTGCGTACGACACGCCCGGCAGCGCCAGCAGCACCGCCAGGACGGGGACGACGAGGATCGCGAGCCTCGTCATCCTCGTAAGTGGGTTACCCGTCATTGGATCTCCTTGCCTCACTGGATAGGGAAGCTGTCTGGATGCGTGCGGAAACGCCGGCCGGCAGGTTGGACGGTGGGCAACCCTTCACGCTCGGCATCTCCATCTCTCGGGGCGATCGCTTGCAAGTTCGCCTGGCGGAGATACGCCAGACTCAAGCGGAGGTTAGAAAGTCCTTGGAGAAAGGTCAAGAAAAATCAAGGCCCGGCCCATAGGATCCATGCAGCCCTAAACGGTGCACTTCGTTGAACTTACATCCAGAGAGCCGGATCGGTTAAGAGCTTGCTGTGCAGCAACAATGAGGCAGGCCGGGGGGCTCGCTCCAATGCGCTGGAGCGGGTCTGCGGGCACGGCGACCGGACCGGAGCAGCCGAACACCTCATGGGACCGATCGATTTTACACATGGCCCTCAGCGGGCGGAGGCGAGCACCGCGGCGATGGCGTCGATCGCAGCCACGGCCTGCCGGCCCTTTCCGGCGTGGTTGTTCACCACGATCGCGAAGGCGAGCCGTTCCCCGCGCCCGGCCGTCGCGTACCCGGCGAGGGCGTTGGTCATGCTGAGGGTCCCCGTCTTGGCGAGGACGCGCCCCTCGGCGGCCGTGCCCTTCATGCGCTTCTCGAGCGTGCCGTCCCGCCCGGCCACCGGCAGCGAGTCGCGGAACGCCGCGGCGTGGGGGTGGCGGTCCATGGCGACGAGGAGGCTCACGAGGCCCCGCGGGGTGAGGACGTTCGTCCGCGCGAGGCCGGAGCCGTCGACGCGGGAGAAGCCCGCGTCCTCGACCCCGAGCCGACGAAGGACCTCCGCGACCGCCTCGCTTCCCTTCTTCGCCGTGCCCTCGCCCTTCGCCTTCGCCCCCAGGAGGCGCAGCAGCATCTCGGCGTGGAGGTTCTGGCTCACCTTGTTCACCACGCGGACCATCTCGGCGAGGGGGAGGCTCTCGTGCGAGGCGAGGACCCGGGCCCCCGCGGGCAGGGGCGCGCTCGACGTCGCGAGGCCGCGCGAGACGCGGATGCCCCTCGCCGCGAGCACGTCGCGGAACACCTGTGCGGCGCAGCGGGCCGGGTCGAGCACGGCGAGGCCCGCCTCCCACGTGTCGCCGAGGGCGACCCGCCCGACGAGGCGCACGTCGTTCGACCCCGGCAAACGGAAGAGCGAGACGTCCTCGCCGTCGTCCGCCCCTTCCGGCGCGCCCTCCCGTCGCCTCTCGGCCGTCACGACCTCGGACGACACGGCGAGGCAGCCCGCGTCCGGCTTCACCTCGAGGACCGCGGGGTCGCCGACGCGCTCCCCGGGTGCGAGCGACACCTCCGCCCGGTTGTCCGCGAACGAGAGAGCGGAGACCTCGGTGCCGTAGCCCCAGTCGAGGTCCTCCCAGCTCCAGCCGCTGCCGCGGCGGTCCCCCGTGAACGCGCCCTCGTGCCCGACGAGCCGCCCCTCGATCCGGCGGACCCCGGCGGCGACGAGGGCGTCCGCCATCGCCTCGAAGGCCGCGGCGGGCCGGCCCTCCGAGAAGCGGGCGGAGAGGTTCGGGTCGCCGCGGCCGACGAGGTAGACGTCGCCGAGCACGCGCCCCAGCGCGTCGAGGCGGCCCGCCGTCTCCACGGTGGTCGCGACCCGGGCGTCGGGCCCGAGGACGTCGAGGGCCGCCGCGGTGGTGACGAGCTTCATGCTCGAGGCGGGACGGAAGGCCTTCCCCCCGTCGAGCGAGTACAGGGTGCGCCCCGTCTCGAGGCTGCGGACCTCGATCCCCCACCAGGCGGCGGCGAAGTCGGGGCGCGCGACGATCGCATCGATCGCGCGGCGCAGCCGCCGAGGCGAGGGGTCGGCGCCCGCCGGCGCCCCCGCCAGGAACGCAACCGCGAGGCACGCCGTCGCGGCCAGCCTCCCCCTGCCCAAGGCGCCGATCGGCTCACCCATGCTCTTCCCCCCGAAGGCGGCAGCCCTCCGCGACGATGCGCCGTACTTCCTCGGCGAGCGCCTCGGCCTCCTCCGCCCGCCGGAGCGCCGCCGGGACCGGCGGGTGGAGGACGACCTCGACGGTGCCCGGCTGCACGCGGGTGAGCCCGTGCGGCACCACCCGCTTGACGCCTACGAGCGACACCGGGACGACCGGAACGGCGGCCTCGATCGCCAGGGCGAAGCTCCCCCTCTTGAAGCGGCGCACTTTGCCTTCGGGGCTGCGGGTCCCCTCGGGAAAGACGACGACGCTCGTGCCCGCCCGGATGCGCCGGGCCGCTTCGTCGAGGCTCCTGCGGGCGCGGAAGGGGTGGCTGCGGTCGATCGGGACGTGGCCGCCGAGAAGGATGGCCCACCCCACGAGCGGGATCCAGGACAACGACTTCTTGTACACGATGCGAAAGTCGACCGGCAGGTGGCCGAACAGCACGAAGATGTCGAGCGTGCTCGCGTGGTTCGCCGCGTACACCGCGGGGCCGTCGACGGCGTTCTCGAGGCCGCGCGCGGCGACCCGCACCCGCAGGAGCCGCAGGAGCGCGCGGCTCCACGCCCCGCCGATCGCGCGGGTCGTCCTCCCGCTGCGGTCGGCGAGCGCGGCGAGGCAGGCGAGCGAGGCGTAGCCGAGGGTCAGCAGGAGCGCGACCGGCGCCTGGACGAGGAGGAAGGCCGCCCGGCGCGCCACCGGTCCCGGCCTACTCC
Organism: uncultured Acidobacteriota bacterium; assembly: GCA_964561785.1. Taxonomy (GTDB): domain Bacteria; phylum Acidobacteriota; class Vicinamibacteria; order Fen-336; family Fen-336; genus DATBSL01. Next base: position 30,205 of record CAZLRF010000014.1, read on the forward strand.
CTCGGCCCGCCCGCCACCGGCCCGTCGCCCGCGGGGGCCGGGTCCGGGGCCTCGGAGCGCCCGGCCTCCTGGCCCGCCGGCCCCTCGCGGCGGTCGGCCTCGCGCCGGTGCTCGCCCCGGGAGTCGCGGCCGTTCCTGGGCTCGCGACGCTCGCGCCCGTCGCGGCCCTCCCGTCGCTCGGGCTCCGCCGGGAAGGAGGCGGCCTCCGGCCAGCGGCAGAAGATCATCTTGCCCGCCGTCGTCTGGAGGACGCTCGTCACCGTCACCTCGATCGTGCGGCCGATCGCCTTCTTGCCCTGGTCCACGACGACCATCGTCCCGTCGTCGAGGTAGGCGACGCCCTGCCCGGGCTCCTTGCCCTCCTTCAGCACGAACACCCGCAGGACCTCGCCCGGCAGCACCACGGGCTTGAGCGCGTTGGCGAGCTCGTTGATGTTGAGCACCGCCACCCCGCGCAGCTGGGCGACCTTGTTGAGGTTGAAGTCGTTGGTGACGATCTTGCCCGACAGGCGCTTGGCGAGCTCGATGAGCTTGAGGTCGACCTCCTTCACCTCCGGGAAGTCGGTCTCCACGATCTGCACCTGCACGTTCGTCATCTTCTGCACGCGCTGGAGCACGTCGAGGCCGCGCCGGCCGCGGTTCCTCTTCATCGAGTCCGAGCTGTCGGCCACCTGCTGCAGCTCGCGCAGCACGAACTGCGGGACGACCAGCGTCCCGTCGAGGAAGCCCGTCTCGCAGATGTCCGCGATGCGCCCGTCGATGATCACGGACGTGTCCAGGACCTTGTACTGGTGGAGCCGGGAGGCGTCCTTGAACGCGGCGATGATCCGCGCCGGCTCGAACCACTCCCCGCGCCTCGTCCCGATGACGATGCCCATGTAGATCAGGAAGACGATGAGCACCGAGTGGACGAAGTCCTCGGCGACGAGATCGAGGCCGGCGATGGCTCCCCACACGAGGTGCGCCCCGAGCAGGCCGGTCACTCCCCCGACGAGCGCCCCCACCATGTTGTGGGCGGGGACCCGGTGGAGGCGCAGCTCGAGGAAGATGATCAGGAGCGCGCAGGCGACGCCGAGGGCGGCGCCGAGCGCCGGCCGGCCCGGGAGCGGGGCGTAGTGCCAGCCGGCCCACGCGAGCGAGGCGACGACCAGGGAGCGGAACAGGACGAGCCACATGAGGAGGCCTTTCGGGGCCGGCGTGCCGGGCCCGGGATGACGAGCGGCGATGAGGCGGAGGGCTTCACGTTCCTCGACGGCTTCTGAGCCGCCCGAATCATACCGCCGCGCCCGGGCGGGGCAACAGGGCCGTTCCCCGCGAGGGGTCTCTAGTCCTCGTCGGCGAGGCGGTCGAGGGCCTCCTCGAGGGAGCTCACCCCGACGAGGCGGATCCCGGGGACGGCGTCGCCCGGCACGTTCCGGGCGGGCAGGATGCAGCGGGTGAAGCCCATCTGCTCGGCCTCGCGCACGCGCAGGGCGGCCTGGGGGGCGCCGCGCACCTCCCCGCCGAGCCCCACCTCGCCGAAGAGGACCGTGTGGGCCGGCAGGGGCCGGTTGCGGAAGGACGACGCCACCGCCGCCGCCACCCCGAGGTCGGCCGCCGGCTCGTCCACCTCGAGGCCGCCCGCGACGCTGACGAACACGTCGTCGCCGAGCAGCTCGAGGCCCACCCGCTTCTCGAGGACGGCCAGGAGGAGGCTCGTGCGGTTGGGGTCGATGCCGAGCGACATGCGCCGCGGGGTGCCGAACGACGTGGGCGAGACGAGCGCCTGCACCTCCACGAGCATCGGGCGCGAGCCCTCGATCGTGCACACGACGGCCGAGCCGGGCGAGCCCGCCTGCCGCTCCGAGAGAAAGAGGGCCGAGGGGTTGGCCACCGGCTCGAGGCCCGCCCCGGTCATCTCGAACACGCCGAGCTCGGAGACCGCGCCGAACCGGTTCTTCACCGCGCGCACGATGCGGTGGTGCTGGCGCTTCTCGCCCTCGAAGTACAGCACGGTGTCGACGATGTGCTCGAGCGACTTCGGCCCCGCGATCGAGCCGTCCTTCGTGACGTGGCCGATCAGGAACGTCGTGATCCCCCGGCCCTTGGCCACGAAGAGCAGCTGCGTCGCCACCTCGCGCACCTGGCTGATGCTCCCGGGGGCGGACGGGAAGCGCGAGGAGAAGACGGTCTGGACGGAGTCGACGACGAGCGCGGCGGGCTTGAGCGCGTCGACCTGCTCGAGGATCCGCTCGAGCGACGTCTCGGCCATCAGGAAGAGCCCGCCCCCCGCGATCCCGAGCCGCTCGCCCCGCAGCTTGACCTGCCGCTCCGACTCCTCGCCCGACACGTAGAGGACGGTGCCGTGCGTCCGGCCGAGGAGGTGCGCGACCTGGAGCAGGAGCGTGCTCTTCCCGATCCCGGGCTCCCCGCCGATCAGCACGAGCGAGCCCGGCACGATCCCGCCGCCGAGCACGCGGTCGAACTCGTCGATGCCGGAGCCGACCCGCGGCTCCTCGCCGGCGTCGACCGCGTCGAAGGGCTTGGGCGTGGAGGGGCCCGAGGGCAACGCGAGGGGATCGGGCCGGCCCTTCCCCGGCGGGGGGGCGACCTCCTGCCGCTCCTCGACGAAGCTGTTCCACTCGCCGCAGTCCGGGCAGCGCCCGAGCCACTTCGAGCTCCCGAACCCGCACGCCTGGCAGACGAAGACGGTCTTGACCTTGCTCACGCGACTAGCTGGGGCGCCACTCGAGGTTCTCGAAGCGGGTGAATTCCTTGATGAAGGCGAGCTTGCGGCTGCCGGTGGGGCCGTTGCGCTGCTTGCCGATGATGATCTCCGCGATGCCCCGGTTCTCGTCGGTGGGCTTGTACTCCTCCTCGCGGTAGATGAACATCACGATGTCCGCGTCCTGCTCGATCGCCCCCGAGTTGTGGCTCACGACCCCGTCGGCCAGCCACGACGAGGGCCCGGGAACGGTCAAGTCGTAGACGTCCTCCTCACCGGCCGGCTCGACCGCGACGACGCGGTCCCAGAAGAGGTCGCTCGCGGCCTGCGCCCGCAGGCCCTCGTCCTCGAGAAGCTCGGCGTAGCCGGACAACGTCTTCCGGGAAGGCGCGAAGCGGAAGTGCGCGGTCCCGCCGTACGCGGTGCCCCGCATCGCGGCCATGGCGCGCTGCGAGACGCCGCGCCGGCCCATCGCGGACTTCACGTCGGCGAAGACCTCCGCGGGCAGCGTGTCGACGTTCGGATTCGGAGTCGTCGTCGCGAGGGCCGCCTCCAGCGCCCGTGCCGGCGCCACTCGAGGCCCGAACGCACCGACCTCTCGGAGGAAGGCGCGCTGGGGCTCCGCGCCACTCACCCCGACGACGTGGCAGGGACGCGCTCCCCTCTGGTGAACCGTGTGGATCCGAGCCACGATTCCGAGGCGGAGCAGCAGGGCCGACACGTCCTCGGCGAGGCCGCGGCTGCTCGTGGAGAAGCTGACGGCGTTGCTGCCACGGCTTCCCGGGCGGCGCACGAAGATCGTGCCGTCCGTCGCCCACAGGTGCCGAAGGAGCAGGGCAACCTGACGGTTCGGCAGCGCGAACACCTCGCCGGGCAGCCGCTTCTCGTGAGAGCGCTGCCCGAAGACGCCGAGCTCCCGCAGCCAGCGGTTGACGCCCGCGGGGTGCCATCGCTTGCCGTTTCCGCTCAGCACCAGCTGGTGCCACGCGCCCCGTCCGGCGTGCCGCCGAACCGTCGCTCCGAACTCCCGCCGGGCCGCCTCCTCGACGGCCCGACTGTTCTCCTCCGATGCCGTCGTGTACCGCAGCGGCTGGTGGACGAGATAGCTCCCGTCGCCCACGAGGTGACCCAGCAGGACGATCCGGTCCTCGGGCCAGCTCCGAGCCTCCCGCGGCTCGGGCAGGCGCCGCGCGAGGGCCAGCCGTGCGCCGCGATCGAGGTCCTCGACCCGTACCCAGCCGGACGCCCCGAGCAAGAGGTGGCGGCCCGTGGCTCGTACGCGTCGCCCGCTCGCCAGATGCACGTCGAACACCGGCCGCCGGCCCACCTTCCACACCTTGTCGCTCGAAGCCGCGACGATGCGCCGGTCGGGCGAAACGGCGAGAACCTCGGGCGTCTGTCCGACGAGAGCTCTGATGGGCGCGCGGCGCCCGTCGGCGAGGACGACCAACGTGTCGCCGGTCACGCACTCCCTGAGGTCCGACAGCTGCGGGCGCTTGTCGGTGCGGGCCTCGGGGGCGCGCGAGAGCTGGGAGAGGGCGATCACCGGGCAGGCGAGCTCCTTGGCGAGGCCCTTCATCGATCGGGAGATCGCGGAGAGCTCCTGCTGGCGGTTCTCGACGCGGCCGGCCGAGGTCACGAGCTGGAGGTAGTCGACGACGATCAGGCCGAGGCCGTGCTCGGCCTTGAGCCGCCGGCACTTCGCGCGCATCTCGAGGGGGGAGATCGTGGCGGAGTCGTCGATGAAGATGCGCGACTGCGAGAGGTCGGTGTACGCCTTGGCGAGCCGCGCCCAGTCCTTCTCGTTGAGCTTGCCCGTGCGCAGGCGGTGGGCGTCGATGCGGGCGTCGGCGCACAGCAGGCGGAGCGCGAGCTGCTCCTTCGACATCTCGAGCGAGAAGAAGCCCACCGTCTCCCCCACCCGCAGGGCCACGTGCTGGGCGACGTTGAGGCAGAACGAGGTCTTGCCCATCGCGGGGCGGGCGGCCACGATCACGAGGTCGCCCTTCTGCAGGCCGCTCGTCATCTCGTCGATGTCGACGAAGCCGGTGGCGAGGCCGGTGACGACGTCCTTGCTCTGGGAGAGCTGGTCGATCGTGCGGAAGCTCTCCTTCACGATCTCGCGCATGCTGACGAAGCCGGCGCGGATGCGCCGCTCGGCGATGTCGAAGATCGCCTTCTCGGCCCGGTCGAGCAGACTCGCCGCGTCGTCCTCGCCCTCGTAGCAGGTCTGGACGATGCGGTTGCCGGCGTGGATCAGGTTCCGGAGGACCGCCTTCTCCTTGATGATCCGGCTCCAGTGCTCGACGCTCGTGATCCGGGGGACGCCGTCGACGAGCCCGGCGAGGTAGGAGGCGCCGCCCACCGCCTCGAGGGCGGAGAGGCGCACGAGCTCGTCCTTGAGGGTGACGAGGTCGATCGGCTGGCTGCGCTCGGAGAGCGCGCTCATCGCCTCGAAGATGCGGCGGTGGGCCTCGCGGTAGAAGTCGTCCCGGCTGAGGATCTCGGCCGCCGAGTTGAAGGCCTGGTTGTCCACGAGGATCGCCCCGAGCACGGTCCTCTCCGCCTCGGGGTTGTGGGGAAGGGTGCGCTCCTTCGCCGGCGCCTCGGTGGACACGCGGGGCCTCCTAGCCCTCCTTGGTGACGAGGAGCTTGACCGTGGCCAGCACCTCGGGGTGCAGCTTGACCTTCACCTCGTGCTCGCCGAGGTGCTTGATCGGCTCCTCGAGCTGGACCTTGCGCTTGTCGACCTCGATGCCCTTCGCCTTGAGGAACTCGGCGATGTCGGAGGAGGTCACCGAGCCGTAGAGCACGTCGTTCTCGCCCACCTTGCGGGGGGCGACGAAGCGCAGGGCCCCGATGCGCACCGCGAGCGACTCGAACTCGGCCTTCTCCCTGGCGAGCCGGGCCTCGTGGGCCTTCTTCTCCTTCTCGATCATCGCCTTGTTCGCGGCGGTGACCGGCATGCCGAGCCCGCGCGGCAGCAGGTAGTTGCGGGCGTAGCCGTCGGCGACCTTCACGATGTCGCCCCGGCGGCCCAGCGTCTCGACGTCGTCCCTCAGGATCAGCTCCATGACACTCCTCGAGATTCAATCACGACGGCCGGCCGGGGCGGGTCCCCTCGCCCTCCCCGGGCGGCGGCTCGGCCCAGCGGCGCAGGTCGAGCCAGTTGTCGAACAGGCCCAGCAGGGCGAGGATCTGCGGGGCCCAGGGGTTCGCCAGGACCAGGACCACGACCGCGACGCGCAGGGCGGGCGGCCCGGCGAGCCGGCGCGCGTAGAACGCGACGATGGCCAGCCCCTGGAGGGCGAAGAAGAAGGCGGTCACCAGCAGCACGTTGTAGGCGGCCGGGCGGGCGAGCGGCAGGGCGACCGCCGCGCCCGACAGGACGAAGACGAGGACGAGCGGGAGCGGCAGGCGCAGCCGCTCGAACTCGCCGTCCTCGAGCCACCCCGGGTCCCGGCGCAGCAGGTACAGGCGCAGCGCGGCGGCGCTCGCCGCGACGAGCATCGCGGCGCCGATGACGAGGGCCCCGGGGAAGACCACGGCGAGCGCGTCGTGCATCGCGCCGACCTGCGCCACGTACTCCTCGATGCGCTCGGGAGCGAGCCCCCCCTCGCGCAGCTGGGCGAGGAAGGCCTCGGAACGCATCTCGTCGAGCGGGGCGAGGACGCGGGCGGCGAGGGCCTTCGGGGCGAGGGCGAGGCCCGCCGCGACCTGGGCGACGAGCGCGGCGAACGCCCAGCCGCACCCCCGCAGGAGCCCCCGCCCGCGGGCGAGCGACTCCCCGAGGAGCAGCCCCGGCACGGCGAGCACGGCGAGGTAGACCCCGGCCGCGGCCGGGGCCGACGCGGCGGCCACGAGGGCGGCGGCGAGGGCCGCCGCGAGCCACCCGCCCGAGGTCCCGCCCCTCAGGCGCTGGACGGCGAGGGGCACGGGGGCCAGCAGGGCGAACGGAGCGAGGACCGGAACGAGCCCGGCGCCCCCGAAGAGCAGCGCCGAGAGCACCCCCTGCCCGACCACCCCGCCCAGGCGCGGCTCCGCCCCCAGCCCGGTCCCCGCCGACACCGGTCCCCGCTCGGCCATCCCCGGACCCCGCGAGGGAGCCTCAGTCCGCCGCGTAGGGCAGGAGCGCGATGTGGCGGGCCCGGTTGATCGCCTCGGTGAGCTTGCGCTGGTGCTCGGCGCAGGTCCCGAACATGCGCCGGGGAAGGATCTTGCCCCGCTCCGGCACGAACTGCGAGATGAGCTTGACGTCCTTGTAGTCGACGTAGTCGATCTTGTCCGCGCAGAACTTGCAGACCTTGCGCCGCCGGAAGAAGTAGCGCTTGCCCCCGCCCTCCTTCGCGCCGCCGCCAGCGCCACCGCCCCTGCCGCCCGAGCCCGGCCGGCCCGGACCGCGGGAGCCACGGTCGTCGCCGTTCATCGTCTGGGAGCTCACTGCTGCACCTCCGCATCGCCTGCGGGCGCGTGGCCCGCCCGTCCCCGCCGCTTCTCCTCCCCGAGGGCCCGCTGGGCCTTGCGCCGCTCGGCCTTGCGCAGCTCCTCGTCCACCCGGACGGTGAGGAAGCGGATGATGCCGTCCGTCACCTTCAGGCGGCGCTCGACCTCCTTCACCATCGCGCCCGAGCCCTCGACGACGAGCAGCACGTAGGAGCCCTCGCGATGCCGCCGCACGTCGTAGGCGAGGCGCTTCTTGCCCCACTTCTCCGCCCGCTGCAGCCGGCCTCCGTCCTTCTCGACGTAGCCCTGCACGAGGGTGGCGAGGGCGTCCACCTCCGGCTCCCCGAGGTTGGGGTCGGCGATGAACAGGATCTCGTATGTCCGGTCGCTCACTGGTCCTCCTCCTGGATCCCCGCCGGCGCGCCGGAGGCGCCGCCCGGGAAGCCCCTTTGGGGCCCGAAGGGCCCTACCGGGAGCAAGGGTTTGACGTCGGCCCGCACCCGGCGGGCCGGAACGGAGAGTATAGCCTAGAGCCGGCGCCCGTTGAAGCGGCTCATGGCGGCCTGGGCCCCCTCCTCGACGAGGCACACGACCGCGTCGGCGGCGAGGCCCACGGCCTCCTGGACGACGAGCGACTCCTCGGGCGGGAACGGTGCGAGGACGTACTCCGCGAGGTCCTCCCCGGGCTCGCCCCGGCTCACCCCGACCCTGACCCGGGCGAAATCCTCGGTGCCGAGGACGTCGACGATGGAGCGCAGGCCGTTGTGGCCCCCGTGCCCCCCGCGCTCGCGCACGCGGACGGTCCCGAGTTCGAGGGCCACGTCGTCCACCACGACCACGAGGTCGCCCGGCGAGGCCGCCCGCTCGGCGAGGAGGCGGGCGACGGGGACGCCGCTTGCGTTCATGAACGCGAGGGGCTTGACGAGGAGGACGCTCGCCTCTCCCAGCCGGGCCGGCGCGAGCCACGCGTCCTGCGCCGCGAGGCCCGCCGCCCCCAGCCGCCCGGCGAGCGCGTCCACCACCATGAAGCCCACGTTGTGGCGGGTGCGGCGGTAGCGCTCGCCGGGGTTCCCGAGGCCGACGACGATGCGCGGCGAGGCTACTTCTTCTCCTTCTTGTCGGCCTTCTTCTCGCCCTCGGCCTCGCCCTCCTTCTCGGCCTTGCCCTTCTTGATGACCTCGGGCTCGCCCGCGGCCGGCTCGGCCGCCGCCTCGGTGGTCGCCGCCTCGGCCGAGACCTCGGCCCGCGGCAGCACGACGTGGGCGATCACGACGTCGGGGTCCGCGAGGACCTTCACCTTGTCCCCGAGCCGGAGGTCGGAGACGCGCAGGTGCTTGCCGAGCTCGAGGTGGGAGATGTCGACCGAGATCTTCTCCGGGATGTCGGCGGGCAGGCACTCGACCTCGAGCTCTCGGGTGACGAAGTCGACGAGCCCGCCCTGCAGCTTCACGCCCACCGGAGTGCCCTCGAGCTCGACGTGCACCGTGACCTGGAGGGCCCGGTCGAGCGCGACCTCGTAGAAGTCCGCGTGGAGGATGCGGCCGCGAAGGGGCTCCCGCTGGAACTCCTTGAGGATGACCTTGCGCTTCTCCCCGCCGAGCTCGATGTCGAAGAGGGTGTTCTCGCCCGCGGCGCTCTTGAGGATGGCCCCGATCTCCCGGGGGGAGACCGCCACGGGGACGGCCGGCTTGCCGGCGCCGTACAGCACCCCGGGGATCATCCCCCGGGAGCGCAGCCGCCGGTTGGCGTTCTTTCCGCTCTCGCTCCGGCTCTCGGCCGGCACGACGAATTCAGGCATGTGACATTGACTCCTGCGCGATCGGTTCTAGACGAAGAGGCTGGTCACCGACGTCTCCTCGTGGATGTTCTTGATCGCGCGGGCGAGCAGCTCCGCGATCGAGAGCACCACGATCTTCCCGCAGGCCCGCTTCTCGGGCCCGAGGGGCATGGAGTCGGTGACGATGAGCTTGGACAGCGGGCTGCGCTCGATCCTCTCGATCGCGTGCCCGGACAGCACCGCGTGGGTGCACGAGGCGATCACCTCGCGCGCCCCCGCCACCTTGATGGCCTCCGCCACCTTGGCGAGGGTCCCCGCGGTGTCCACGATGTCGTCGACCACGAGGGCGGTCCGGCCCTCGACGTCGCCGATCACGTGGTGGACCTCGGCGACGTTCGGCTGGTCGCGCCGCTTGTCGACGATGGCGAGGCTCGCGTCGAGCCGCTTCGCGTAGGCGCGGGCGCGCTCGACCCCGCCCGCGTCGGGCGAGACGACCACCAGGTTCTCGAGCCCGAGCCTCTGAACGTGCTCGATGATGACGGGCGCGGCGAAGAGGTGGTCGACCGGGACGTCGAAGAACCCCTGGATCTGGGCGGCGTGGAGGTCCACCGTCAGCACGCGGTCGGTGCCGGCCGTGGACAGGAGGTCCGCCACGAGCTTGGCCGAGATCGGGACCCGGGGCTTGTCCTTGCGGTCCTGCCGCCCGTACCCGTAGTACGGGAGGACCGCCGTGAGCCGCGAGGCGCTCGAGCGCTTGAAGGCGTCGAGCATCAGCAGCAGCTCCATCAGGTTCTCGTTGACCGGCGCGCAGGTCGGCTGGACGACGAAGACGTCGGCCCCGCGGACGTTGTCGTGGATCTGGAACCAGACCTCGCCGTCGCTGAAGCGGGCGAGGTGCGCGCGGCCGAGGGGCATCCCCAGGCCGCGCGCGATCGACTCCCCCAGCGCGGGGTGCGCGCTCCCGGTGAAGATCCTCAGCTCTCTGCGCATGGCCGGATGCTCGAGGCGCCGTGGGGTGGCTGGGGCGGAAGGATTCGAACCTTCGATCCGGGGTCCAAAGCCCCGCGCCTTACCACTTGGCCACGCCCCAACGGGGCCCTACCCCTCGGAGCCCTCCTTCGGTGCGCCCTCGTTCGCGGGAGGGCCCGGCGCCGCGGGCGCCGCGCCGGAGGCCGCCTGCTGCTTGTAGACCCCGAGGACCTTCTCCTCGAGGTACTGGCGCATCTGGTTGTTGAGCGGGTGGGCGATGTCCTTGAACGTCCCGTCCTTGCGCTTCTTGCTCGGCATCGAAACGAACAGGCCCTTCGGTCCGTGAATGACCTTGATGTCGGTCACCACGAAGCTGTGGTCGAAGACGATCGACACGAACGCCTTCAGCTTCTCGTCGTCCACCGGGATGACCTTGACGTCGGTGATCTCCATGATGACCGCTCCTCTCGACCCGAAGACGCCCCCTGTCAGCGAACCCGCCCCCCCCGGTACTGGTCGAGGGTGAGCGTCCTCGCCGAAAGGGCCCGGAAGCCCTCCGCGGCGAGGGCCGCGCGGGCCCTCTCGGCCGCCCGCGCGCCCCCGAACAGCCCGAAGTAGCACGCGCCGCTTCCCGAGAGAGCGGCGAGGCTCGCCCCCTCCCTCAGGAGCACGGCCCGAATGCGCCCGGCCTGCCCGCGCAGGTCGGGAGCTTCCTCCAGTGCCGCCTCCTCGAGGTCGTTCACGAGGAGCCGAAACGCGTCCTGGCCCTCCAACTCCCTCGATACAAAGTAGAAAATGCTATTACTGTTCAAACGGGGTGTCAATCGAGCGTCGAGCCTCTCGAACACCCGGGCGGTCGACACGTGGAGGCCCGGGTCCACGAGCACGACGTGCGCCCGGACCTGGCGCCGCAGGGGGTAGACCTCGTCCCCCCGGGAGAGGCCGAGGGCGGTGCCGCCGAGGAGGAAATAGGGGACGTCCGCCCCCAGACGCCGGGCGAGGGGGTGAAGCCCGGCCGGGCCGAGACCGGTCTTCCACAGCCGGTCGAGGCCGAGGAGCACCGTGGCCGCGTTGCTCGAGCCGCCACCGAGTCCCCCGCCGACCGGGATGCGCTTGCGGATCGTGATCTCGACCCCCGCGCCCACCCGCGCGTGGGCCCGCAGGGCCTCGGCGGCTCGCAGGGCGAGGTTCGTGCCGTCCGCGGGGACCCCGGGGTGGTCGCAGCGGACGCAGAGGCCCCGGGGACGCGGACGGATCAGGACGTCGTCGTGGAGATCGATCGTCTGGAAGAGGGTGCGCAGCTCGTGATAGCCGTCCTCGCGCGTCCCGAGGACCTCGAGACCGAGGTTCACCTTGGCGTAGGAGCGCAGCCGCAGAAGCCTCACGATCGCCCCCCGAGCAGCCGCCGCGCCTCGTCGGCGTCGATGCGACGGAAGGAGGCGTGGGGGGGTGGGTCGAAGACGGCGGGCGGGAGCTCGAGCCCGGCCTCGGCGTCGTCGACGAGAAGCGCCACGCGCGTCCCGTCGGCGAGCGTCGCCTCGACGCGCCGCGGCAGCGTCTTTCCCCAGCTCGCGCGGTAGGCCCTCGCCCCGGGAGGGGCCACCCCGAGGACGAGGTCCATGAGCGCCGAGGGCGCGAGGGGGATGCCGATGAGGGCCTCGAAGTCGGCCGGCGTCGCGCCGGTCTCGAGGTAGGCCCGCTCGCCGGGGAGCACCGCGGTGAGGCGTCCCTCGCTCGCGACGGCGACGAGGCGGGCCCCCGCCGGCCCCGGGATCTCGATGCGGAGGCCGTCCGGACGCCGGAAGGCGACGAGGGCCCGGCTGCGGCCGCGCAGGGACTCTCCCTTCACGCTCACGCGCAGGCTGCCCGACCACGAGGACGAGGCCGCCGCGCGCTCCGCCGCCCCGGGGGGAGGCGGGGCGAAGGTGGCGCAGGCGGCGCCCCCGAGAAGCGCCACCGCGGCGGCGAGGTCAGGGAGTGGGCGGCGCCGCGCCGCTCTGCTGGGCCCGGAGCGTCCCCTGGGCTTCACGGATCTTCGCCTCCACGCGCGCGCGGTCGAGCTCGTCCTCCTCGTCCTCGCCGACGAGGGCCTTCTGCCAGAGAGAGAGCGCCTCGCCGATGCGGCCCCGCCGGGCGAGGATGTCGCCGAGGTGGTCGAGGATCACGGCGTTCTCGCCGTCCTTCTCGAGCGCTCGCCTCACTGCGGCCTCGGCCTCCTCGTAGCGCCCGAGGCGGAACAGGGCCCAGCCGAGGCTGTCCTGGTAGGCCGCGCTCGCGGGGTCGATCTCGACCGCCTTCTGGATCAGGGCGAGCGCCTCCTCGACCCTCACGTCGCGGTCGGCGTTCATGTAGCCCAGGTAGTTGAGGACGGGGGCCGACTCGGAGTCGACCGCGAGCGCCTCGCGGAAGACGGCCTCCGCGTCGTCGTGCCGGTCCTGGCGCTCGAGCACCGCGCCGAGCTGGAAGAGGGCGGAGAGGCTCCGCGGGTCGGCGTCGAGGGCGGCGCGCAGCGCCTTCTCCGCTTCGGGGTAGTTGCGGGCGCGGCGGTAGAAGTCGGCCACGCGGCCGAGCACCTTCGGGTCCTTCGGCGCCCGCGAGCGCATGTCCTCGACGATCCGCGCCGCGGCCTCGGTCTCCCCCTTCTCGCGCAGGAGCGTCGCCTCGAGCCCGGCGAGGTTCTCGTCCTCGGGAAAGCGCGAGCGCGCCGCGCGCGCGGCGATGAGCGCCTCGTCTTTCCGCTTGGCCAGGTAGAGGGCCTCGGCGTGGAAGCTCAGAAGGTTCGCCTCCGGCGCCTCCCCCGTCTGGAGGGCGCGGGCGAAGGCGCCCGCCGCGTCGTCGTACCGCTCGAGCTGCTGGTAGGCGAAGCCGAGGTGGACGAGGAAGACGCGTCGCGTGGCCGCGGTGTCCTCGTCGGCGGCGGGCGGTCGGGCGAGGGCCTCCTCGAGCAGGCGGGCCGCGGCGGCGTGGTCGCGGCGCGCCTCGGCGATCGTGACCTTCAGGTAGACGGCCTTCTCGTCGCCGGGGGCGGCCGCGAGCAGCGCGTCGGCCGCCGCGTCCGCCTCGGAGAAGCGGCGCAGGTCGCGCAGGGAGCGTCCCTTGAGGTCGAGGGCGAAGCGGTTGGCGGCATCCGCCCCGAGGACGGCCTCCGCCTCCGCGAGCGCCTCCTGCGGCCGCTTCGCCTGCTGCAGGACCTCGCCGAGGGCGAGCCGCAGGCGAACGTTGCCCGGCTCCATCTCCAGGGCCCGCCGGTAGTGCAGCACCGCCTGGTCGGTCTGGTCGGCGCGGGCGTAGATGTCCCCGAGGATCTGGTACGCGCTCGCCGAGTCGGGCCGCAGCGCGAGGGCGGCCTTGAGGGCCTCGGCCGCGCGGTCGGACTCGCCGGCGAGCAGGAGCTGGGTCCCGCGCTGCACGTGGGCGTCGAAGTTCCCCGGGTCGAGCCCGAGGTACATGCCCCACGCCCGCGCCGCGTCCCCGTGCTCGCGCAGCTGCCCGTACAGGCTCGCGAGGTTGAGGAGGGACTGGCCGTCGTTCGGCCGGACCCGGACGACGTCCTCGTAGTGCCGCGCCGCCCTTCGCAGCGACTCCTCGGCCCCGGGGCCCGCGGCCTGGATCTGCTCGAGCTGGGCCAGCATGAGGTGGGCGTCGGCGTCGTCCGCGTCGAGGAGGACGGCCGCGCGAGCCTCCGCGGCCGCCTCGTCGAGGCGGCCCATCTCCCGCAGGAGCCGCGCGACCTCCACCCGGATGCTGGAGGCGGCGGGATCGAGCTTCTGGGCCCGCCGGTACTCGGCGAGGGCCTCCTCGGGCTCCCCGGCGAGCCGCGCCTGGAGCCCCAGGCTGAAGTGGTGGTACGCCTCGGCCGTGGCGTCCGGGGCGGCTTGCGGCGACACGGCGAGCGCGAGCGCGACGGCGAGCAGTGACATGGCGGACGGGTGGGCCCCCTCCCGGCCATTGTCACACGCGCCCGGAGGACACGCAAAGAACGGGGGGTCTGGGGGGTGCGCAGCACCCCCCAGAACGGAGGAAGCAGCCGAGGGCCGTGGGCGTCCCGGGTGGCTTCGTCCCCGCCGTGCTCCTCTACGCGACCGTCGTGAGGGCCCTCAGGCCGTCCGCTCGAGGCCGTCCTCGCCGGCCTTCGTCGGGGCCTTCGAGAGGGCCTTCGTCGGGACGTTCGAGGACCCTCGGGTTCCCGCGTCGCGCGGGTCGAGCGCGGGAACCTCTCGGGAGCGGTACTGCTCCACCATCCACGACTTCACCCGGCGGGCGTCGGCGGCGGTGCCCTCGACCGAGCGGAGAAAGTCGAAGAAGCGCCGCTCGGTGCCCGACCCGAAGGCCCGGGACGGGAACGTCACGTAGACCTCGCCCTCGGGCGAGCGCCACAGCGAGAAGCCCACGAGCTTCATGCCGGCGAGCGGCCCGTCACCGGCCTCGAACACGATCTCCCCCTCGCACACCAGGCGCTCCGGGGCGTTGTCCCTCTCCACGAAAACCACGCGCATCGCATCCTCCTGAATGGGTTTCTGACGGCGCCGATCGGGAGAGGGGACCGGCGAGCGCGAGGGTAACGCGAGGGGGGTGCCGCCCGAGGTCCGGTCGCCGGCTACCGGGCCGGCCACGGCCTGGGCTAGACTCCGCTCATGCCGATCGACCCGGAGCTCCTCGAGATCCTCGCCTGCCCGGAGTGCAAGACCCCGGTGGAGGTGGTCAAGGACGGCGCCGGCCTGCGCTGCGCGACCTGCCGTCGGGTCTACCCCGTCCAGGACGACATCCCGGTGATGCTCGTGGACGAGGCGACGATCGAGGAGTAGCCGCCCGTGGGCGGGCTCGCCCCGCGGCTCGAGCGGGCCCAGCTCGCCCTGCTCGCGGCGCTCGCCGCCGCCGTCCCGGTCTCGATCTTCGCCGCGGAGGCGCTGCTCGGGCTCTCCCTCGCGGTGCTCGCGGTGCGGCTCATCCGCCGGGAGACCCGTCTCACCGGGACCTCGCTCGACACCCCGCTCGTCGCCCTGGCGGTCTGGACGCTGCTCTCGGCGTCGTTCGCCCAGGACCCCGCCCGCTCCCACGAGGCGGCCAAGAAGCTCGTCCTGTTCGCGCTGTTCTACCTGGGGGTCGCGGTCCTCGCCCGCGCGGAGGCGAGGGAGCGGGTGCTCTCGGCCGTGCTGCTCGGGGGCCTCTCGCTCTGCGCGCTCATGGTCCTCCAACGCCACCTCCTCGGCTTCGACGAGATCAACCGCCGGCCCCCGGGCTTCCTCGGACACTACATGTCCGCCTCGGGCGTCGCCATGGTCGTGCTCGTCCTCGCCGCGGCCCGGATCGCCCTCGCCCCGCCCTGCCGGCCGCGGCCGCGCGGGCTCTGGGTCGCCGCGCTCGCCCTCGCCGGCGTGGGGGGCGTCGCCGCCGCCACGGCGGCCGGCCACGGCGTGGGCGCGACGAGGCTGTTCGTGCTCGTTCTCGCCGCGTCCGCGGGCGCGCTCGCGCTCTCGAGGAGCGACGCTTGCCGCGACGCGTGCGCGGCGCTGCCCTGGCTGGCCGCCCCCCTCGCTGCGTGGGCGCTCGTGGTCGCGCAGACGCGCGGCGCCTGGATCGGCGCGGTCGCGGGGCTGGCGCTCGTCGCCGCGCGCCGCGCGCCACGCCTCGTCTGGCTTCTGGCGGCCATGGTCGCCGCCCTGGTCCTGGCGCGGCCCGCCGCGCTCGAGTCGCGGCTGACCGTCGGTGACGCGAGCAGCCGCGACCGCGTCTACATGTGGCAGGCGGGCCTCGACATGGTCCTCGACCGGCCGGTGTTCGGCCAGGGGCCGGGGATGATCCTCCTCGCGTACCCCCGCTATCGCTGGCCCGAGGCCACGCACCCGCAGCAGCCGCACCTGCACAACAACGTGCTGCAGCTCGCGGCCGAGCGCGGCCTCCCCGGCCTCGCCTTCTTCGCGTGGTGGGCGGGGGCCGCGGTCCTCGCCGCGTGGAAGGAGGCGCGGCGGGACGACGCGGAGGCGTGGGCAGGGGCGGCCGCGCTCGCCGCGCTCGCCGCGGTCCTCCTCGCCGGGCTGTTCGAATACAATCTCGGCGACTCCGAGGTCCTGATGCTCGTGCTCCTGCTCACCGCCGTCCCCTTCGCCCTCGCGAAGGGCCGCCCCGCCTCGGCCTGACGTGGCGGCCCTGCCTCCCGCCCGCGCCTCTGCCTTGCTCCGTTCGATGCGGGGCCGCCGCGTGCTCGTTCTCGGCGACGTGATGCTCGACGAGTTCGTGTGGGGAGACGTCTCGCGCATCTCGCCCGAGGCGCCCGTGCCCGTCGTGCGCGTGACGAGGCAGAGCTTCCACGTCGGGGGCGCGGGCAACGTCGCGGCCGGCGTCCGCGCCCTCGGCGGCGAGGCGGCGCTGGTGGGCGCGGTGGGAGCGGACGAAGCCGGCGCGCGGGTGAGGGTCGCTCTCGATTCGGCCGGGGTCGTGCCCCGCCTCGTGGACCTGCCGCCGGGCCGCCCGACCACGGTCAAGACGCGCATCGTG
This sequence comes from uncultured Acidobacteriota bacterium, assembly GCA_964561785.1. Lineage (GTDB taxonomy): Bacteria > Acidobacteriota > Vicinamibacteria > Fen-336 > Fen-336 > DATBSL01. Next base: position 46,593 of record CAZLRF010000014.1, read on the forward strand.
GCCCACGGGCAGCAGGTCGTCCGGGCCGATCGAGAGGACGCGAGCGACGTGCCGCGGGCGGTGGAGGAGGAGATGCTCGCGGCCTTCCGGGAGGAGCTGCCCCGGTGCCAGGCGGTCGTCGTCTCCGACTACCAGAAGGGGGTGGCGACCGCCCGGGTGCTGCGCCGCGCCCTGCCCCTCGCGCGGCGGCGTGGCGTGAACGTCCTCGTGGACCCGAAGGTGCGGCACTTCCGCCTCTACCGGGGAGCGAGCGTCGTCACCCCGAACCAGCTCGAGGCCGAGCAGGCGACCGGGCTTCCGATCCGCTCCGAGGGGGACCTCGCCGCCGCGGGACGGCGCATCCTCACGCGTCTCGCGTGCCGCGCGGTCCTCGTGACCCGCGGGGAGCACGGGATGACCCTCTTCGAGCGAGGCCTTGCGCCGCTGCACGTCCCGACCGCGGCCCGCGAGGTCTTCGACGTGACCGGGGCCGGCGACACGGTCATCGCGACGATGGCCCTGGCGCTCGCGGCCGGCGCCTCGCTTCCCGAGGCGGCCGTCCTCGCCAACACGGCGGCGGGCGTCGTCGTCGGGAAGGTCGGCACCGCCCAGGCGACACCCGCGGAAGTGCTCGCAGCGGCGCGCCTCGGGACGCGCCGCCGCTCGCGGGCCTGAGCCGGAGGCTCAGTCGGGGAGAGGATGGGCTCCCCGGCGCGCGGCCCGCGGGCCGCGACGGCCCGCGCCCATCGTTCGGCGCGCCGCCTCGAACGCCGCGAGCTTCTCCTTCTGCTCGGGGGTGAGAAGCCCCTCCAGCCGGGCGCGGAAGGCCTCGTTCTGCTCCTTCGCCTTGCGCCGGTGCGCGTCGAGGGCGAGCGTGGCCTCGCCCACGGCCGTGGGGTCGGGGCTCGCGGCGGAGAGCGCCTCGCGCAGCCGCTGCCGCAGGGCGCGCCCTTCCTCGTAGAGCGGCTTCATCTCCTGCCGGCGCTGCTCCTGGAGGCCTCGCCAGGCCTCCTTCTGCTGGTCGCTCAGCCCCAGGAACTCGACGAGCGCCGCCACGCGCCTCTCGAGCCGCGGCGCCCCTCCCCCCTCGCCGGGGGCGGGGGGCTCCGCACCGGCCAGGGCAGCCGCCGTGACCAACGCCACCGCTCCTGCCGTCGCGAACCCTCGGCTTCTCGCCATAGTCTTCTTCTCCTTCCCCCGATCCCTTGGAACGGGCGAGGGGGGCGAGGGTTTAACATGCCCCGCGCGGAGGTCCCGAAAGACGCCCTTGGGATGGCTGGCCCTGCTGTTCACGCCGCTCGTCGTTCTTTCCGGGGCGCACGAGCTCTTCCTGCGGAACCAGGCGGAGCTCGACCGGACGGTGGCGGTGCTCCACCCGTTCTGGCTGGGGGCGGTGGTCGCGGTCCTGGCCGCCGCCGGGACCCGCGCCGCGGGGGCCGCGCTCCCCGCCCGCGCCGCGCTGTGGGCCTACCACGTGGCGGGCTTCGCCTTCCTCGCGTGGAGCTTCCTCCGGGCCCTGCCCCTCGCCGACCACCTCGCGCTGTGGACGCTCGACACCGCCGCGGGCAGCCTCGCATTCGCCGGCGCCGCCGTCGCGGCTTGGGTCACGCTGGTGCGGCGCGTCGCTCCCCGGTCGGCCGAGCCGTTCCTCGCCGCGCTCGCCCTCGTGCTCGCGGCGCGCGAGGCCCACGCGCTCGCGACGCGGCTCGACCGGGCGGAGCCGCCGGTCCCCCGCGACCTCGGCGCGGAGCTCAGGGACCGGCCGGCCGTGGACCGGCCGAACGTCTACCACGTGATCCTCGACGCCTTCCAGGACGAGCTGTTCGAGCCCTCCTCGCCTTCGCCCTGGAACGGCTTCGTGCGCTTCCACGCCGCGGCGCCGGGCCGGGCCACGGTCGTGGTCCTGCCGACGATCTTCACCGGGCGCGACCCTCGGGCGGGAAAGCCGGCGGAGCGGGTTCGCGAGGGGCTCGCGGGCGAGACGAGCCTGCTGGTGGCGCTGCGCCGCGCCGGCTACGTCACGGTCGGGGTGGTCCCCCGCTACCTGTACGCGGACCACCCGGACGCTCTCGATACCGTCGTCTTCCACGACGAGAACGCGCGACCGGACGACCTGCGCGCCCTGCACCGCTCCCTCTTCGCCCGCCTGTTCGCCTGGCGGGCGCTGCCCGCGGCGGCGGTCCGCGCGCTCGCCCGGCGGGGAGCGCTCGGCCTCGAGGCGGACTTCGTGCGCTCGGCCGAGGCGCTACGCATCTCGACCGATGCGCAGCCGGTGGCCTCCCGTCTCAGCCTCGAGCGCCTCCTCGAGCAGGAGCCGGGCCTGCCCGGCCGCGGGCGCTACACGCTCGTGCACGCGCTGCTCCCTCACAACCCGTACCTGCTCCGCGCCGACTGCTCCTACACGCCGGGGGCGCCCCCCACGGACCTCGGCCGGCAGACGACCTGCACGCTGGGGCTCGTGGAGCGCTTGCTCTCCGTGCTCGACGGCCTGGGACGCCTCGACGGCTCGGTTGTCCTCGTCCACGGGGACCATGGCTCGGGCGAAGTGCCGCGGGAGGGTGGGCTCGTGGCCGAAGAGGCGGCCTACTTCCGGACCGTCCTGCTCGTGAAGCCGGCGGGGGCGCAAGGGCCGCTGCGCGTCTCGGCGGGGCCGGCTCGACTCGCCGACGTGGCGCCGACGCTGCTCGCCCTGCTCGGCCTGCCGCCCCCGGCCCCGGCCGACGGGCGCCCCCTGCCCGGCCTCAGTGCCGGAAGTGCCGGACGCCCGTGAAGACCATCGCGAGGTCGTGCTCGTCGGCGGCGGCGATCGTCTCCTCGTCGCGCACGGACCCGCCGGGCTGGATGATCGCCGTCGCCCCCGTCTTCGCGATCTCGTCGATCCCGTCGCGGAACGGGAAGAAGGCGTCGGAGGCGACCACCGTCCCCGCGAGGGGGAGGACGGCCTTCTGGGCCGCGATGCGGGCGGAGTCGACCCGGCTCATCTGGCCCGCGCCCACCCCGACCGTCTGCACCGCGTTCGCGTAGACGATCGCGTTCGACTTGACGTGCTTGACGACCGTCCACGCGAACAGGAGCGCCCGCCACTCCTCCTCGGAGGGGGCGCGCTTCGTGACGACCTCGCAGCGGTCCCGCTCGAGCCGGTGCAGGTCCCACTGCTGGGCGAGCAGGCCCCCCATGACCCGGCGCAGGTCGAAGCCGCTCACCTTGTGGATGCCGGTGGTGTCCATGCTCATGACCCGCAGGCTCGCCTTCTTGCCGAGCACCTCGAGGGCCCCGGCGGCGAAGCCGGGGGCGATCACCGCCTCCACGAACTGGCCGGTGACCTTCTTCGCGGTCGCGGCGTCGACCTTCTCGTTGAAGGCGATGATCCCGCCGAACGCCGAGGTCGGGTCGCAGGCCCACGCGCGCTCGTAGGCCTCGAGCGGGCCCTGGCCGAGGCCGGTGCCGCAGGGGTTCGTGTGCTTGACGATCACGCACGCGGGAAGCTCGAGCTCGGTCGCGAGGCGCCAGGCCGCGTCGAGGTCGAGGATGTTGTTGAACGAGAGCTCCTTGCCCTGCATCTTGCGGGCGGCGGCGACCGAGTACAAGGTCGAGCCGAGGTCGCTGTAGAAGGCGGCACGCTGGTGCGGGTTCTCGCCGTAGCGCAGGTCGTGCACCTTCTCGAACGAGAGGCTCAGCCGGTACGGGAAGGTCTCGTCGGCCTCGGCCGGGACGTAGGCCCCCTCGCGCTCCTCGACCTGGGAGAAGTAGGCGGCGATCGCCGCCTCGTAGCGCCCGGTGTGCCGGAAGGCCTTCTGGGCGAGGTAGAGGCGGGTGGCGGCGTCGATCCCGCCCTCCCGGTCGAGCTGCTCGAGCAGGAGGCCGTAGTCGGCGGGGTCGACGACGACCGCCACGTGGCGGAAGTTCTTGGCCGCGGCCCGGACCATGGTGGGCCCGCCGATGTCCACGTTCTCGACCGCCTCGTCGAACGGGCAGCCCTTCGCCACCTTGTCCTCGAACGGGTAGAGGTTCACCACCACCACGTCCACGGGGGCGATCCCCTGCGCCTCGAGGGCGGCGAGGTGCTCGGGCACGTCGCGGCGGGCGAGGATCCCCGCGTGCAGGCCCGGGTGCAGCGTCTTCACTCGCCCGTCGAGGATCTCGGGGAAGCCGGTGGCCTTCGAGACGGGCGCCGCCGCGACGCCCGCACCCTCGAGCTCGGCGAGGGTCCCGCCGGTCGAGAGGATCTCGAAGCCGCGCGCCGCGAGTCCGCGCGCGAGCTCCACGATCCCGTCCTTGCGGTACACGGACAGAAGGGCTCTTCTCGTCATGGGTTCTCCGGTGGGGGGGTGCGGCGGTCCTCGGCGAGGGCGCCGGGCGGCCCCTGCGGGGCCACCTCGCGGGCGCGGGGCTTCTTCGTCAGGTCCCCGCCCGCCTCGCGCCAGACGGCGAGCCAGGTCGCGGCGGTCGCGGTGACGGCGCGGGAGTAGGCGAGAGAGGCGACGCCCCAGGCCGGCGAGCGGTAGTCGAGCTGCCGGTGGTCCACGACCCGCCCGCCGCGGACGAGCTCCCCGCGCACGATCCCGACCTGGTCCCGGCTGCGGTCGAGCAGCGACTGCCACAGGCGGGGCAGGTCCTTTCGGGAGATCTCGAGCGACGCGGGGTCGTCGAGCACCACCGGCATGCGGTGGAGGTTGGCCTGGAACAGGGCGTAGTACTCGCGGGTGAGGCCGGCCGGCCAGCCCTCCGGCCCCACGGCGAGCACGGGGTCGGACAGGTCGGCGGGAATGCGCATCAGGCCGCCGAGGCGCACGAGGCCCAGGCTGATCTGGCCCTCGCGCAGCAGCTCGACCACGCGGTCGGCCTGCGCCTCCAGCGCGCGCAGGGTCTCGGGGGAGAGCTCTCCCGTGGGCAGGTCGCGGGCCAGGGCGCGGGAGAGGTCGGGGGGGAAGCGCTGGAGCTCGTCCTTCACCTGCACCTCGCGCTCTCCGAGGAGCCGGGAGAGCGAGCGCGGGAGGAGCTTGCGCGCGTCGCGGAACAGGGCGGTCGTGGTCTCCGCCGGCCAGGCCGCGGCGCCGGCGGGCCAGGCGGCGAGGAGGGCGGCGGCGAGGGCGAGCGGTCGCCTCACTTCACGATCCGCGCCTTGAGCGAGACCTTGCCGTCCTTCGTCTCGAGCCGGAAGTCCACCGCGGCCGCGCCCTTCTCCTGGCGGATGCGCTCGGTCTGCTTCGCGATGAGCTCGCGGAAGGACTCGAAGGCGGGGGCGCCCGCCTCACCCGCCCGCTGCCGCTCGGCCACGAAGCGCTCGTAGAGCGCCCGCACCGAGGAGACGTCGCGCCCGGCGTCGGTGACCCGGAACTCGCCGGCCGGGGCGCCGGCGGGCGGGCGCGGGGCGGGGGGCGGCGGGGGCGGGGGCAGCTGCTCGGCCCGCAGCCCGTGCATGCCGAACGCCCGGCCCTCCTCCCGCGCCCGCAGCTTCTTCTGCCACAGCTCGTTGAACGTCGAGAACCGGGCGCACAGGCTCTGGTAGCGGAAGCGGTCCCCGTTGTTGCGGATCTCCGCGTTGGCGTAGCGCCTCACGAGCTGCTCGACCTGGCCCTGGAGATCGGCGGGCGGCTTCTTCTCCGCCCCGTTGAAGAAGAGGTCCCACTTCACCTGCAGCTGCCGGATCGAGACGTCGAGCCGGTCGAGGTCGTCGGCGAGTCCCACGGGTCCTAGGCCTCCCCGGACACGAAGATCCAGAACAGCGGCAGCCACAGCTCGTGCGCGTAGGGCACCTTGCGGCCGTCCACGAGGACCTCGGTCCCCGGCCGGTCCTTCACGATCTCGAAGAGGTCACGCAGCACGCGCGCGTCCCCCGCGTCGAAGGCGGCATGGTGAACGGCGCCGTCGCGCCCCTTCTCCTCCCGGTAGACGGGGGAGCGCCGGGCGAGCGCCGCCGCCCGCTCGCCCTGGGGGCCAAAGAACGCGGCGAAGCGCAGCCCGATGCGGAACGGCCGCGGGCGGCGCCCCGGGTAGAGAAGGTCGGCCATCTCGTCCGAGAGGTGAGAGATGTCCGACTCCTCCTTGGGGACCACGCGGGGCAGGCGGTCCGCGAAGTCCGGGGGGCGCTCCCGACCCATAGGCGGCGAGGATACCACGCGGCTCCCCGTGTATATTGCGAGGGATGCCTTCCGCGACCGGCACCGACGCGCGCCGACTCCTCCCCTCCGTGGACCAGGCGCTCCTGCGACCCGAGGTGAGGGAGCTCGTGGTCGCGCACGGGCGCGCGGCGGTCGTGCTCGCGCTGCGGGCCGCGCTCGAGGCGCTGCGGGAGCGCGCCTCCGCCTCCCCCGCCGGCCTCGAGGGGGCGCTCGCCGAGCTGGGCGCCGACGTCCGGGCCCGCCTCCTCGCCGCCGCCCGTCCGTCGCTGCGCCGGGTGATCAACGCCACCGGCGTCGTCGTCCACACGAACCTGGGCCGCGCCCCGCTCTCGCCGGAGGCCGCGGCCCGCGTGGCCGAGGTGGCCTCCTCCTACTCGAACCTCGAGTACGACCTCGAGCGGGGACGACGGGGCGACCGGGAGGCCCACGCGGAGAGGCGGCTTCGCGAGCTGCTCGGCGTCGAGGCCACGGTCGTGGTCAACAACTGCGCGGCCGCGGTCCTGCTCGCGGTGAACACCCTCGCGGAGGGGCGAGAGGTCCTCGTGAGCCGGGGGGAGCTCGTCGAGATCGGGGGGTCCTTCCGCATCCCGGACGTCCTGTGCAAGGGCGGGGCACGGCTGCGCGAGGTGGGCACCACCAACCGGACGCGCCTCGCGGACTACCGCGCCGCGCTCTCGGACCAGACGGGGATGATCCTGAAGGTCCACCCGAGCAACTTCCGCATCGTGGGCTTCACCGAGCAGCCGTCCGACGAAGAGCTCTCGGCCCTCGCGCGGGAGGCGGGCGTGCCCCTCGTCGAGGACCAGGGGAGCGGCCTCTTCGATCCGCTCCCCGGCCCCCTCGCCGCGGAGGCGACCGTGAGGCAGGCCCTGCGCGGCGGGGCCGACGCCTTGACCTTCTCGGGGGACAAGCTCCTCGGGGGGCCGCAGGCCGGGCTCGTGGCCGGACGGGAGGCGATCGTCGCCCGCATGCGCAAGAACCCGCTCTACCGGGCGCTGCGGGTCGACAAGATGACGCTCGCCGCCCTCGACGCGACGCTCGTCGAGCACGAGGCGGGCCGGGCGGGCGAGCGGGTGCCGGTGCTGCGGATGCTCCACGCCCCGCTCGACACGGTGCGCGCGCGAGCGGCGGCCTTCGCCCGCGCCCTCGAGGCGGAGGCGCCCGCCCTGCGGCCGACGCTGCAGGACGCGGAGTCCGCGGTGGGGGGGGGGGCCTCGCCGCAGGTCGGCGTCCCCACCGTGCTGGTGGCCCTCGACGCCTCTCCCGCGGGCCCCGACCGCCTGGCCGCCGCCCTGCGCCGCGGCGAGCCGCCGGTCGTCGTGCGCGTGGCGGAGGACCGCGTCCTCCTCGACCTCAGAACCGTGCTCCCGGACGAGGAACGCCTGCTCCTCGCCGCCCTCGCGGCCCCCGGGCGGGGATGAGGACGGCGGCCGCGCTCCGGGCGCTCCCTCTCGCCGCCGCGCTTCTGCCGCTCGCGTGGTCCGCCCCCGCCCGGGCGGAAGAGGTCGTGCGGCGGGTGGGGAGCGTGACGTTCCGGGTCGACGTCTCGCAGGCCTTTCCCGGCGGCGTCGTCGCGATCCGCCTCGGCTCGCGCGTGCGGCTCGGCGGCGCGTGGGCCGTGCTCGAGGGCCGCCGTGCACCGTTTCTCCCCGTTCGCGGCGTCCCGCGCGCGCTCGTGCCGATCTCCGCGGCGGCCGAGCCCGGGCCGGTCACCCTCGGCGTCGAGATCGCGGCCCGGGGCGGCACCCAGCGCATCGGGATCCCGATCACCCTCGGCACGCGCGCCTACCCCCCGCGGACGATCGTTCTCGACGAGCGGCTCCGCGCCCTCGCCGGGCGCGAGGACGCCGCCCACGACGGCCGCCGGCTCCTCGCCCTCCTGCGCGCCGCCCCGACGAAGGCGGAGCCCGGTCCCCTCCTGCCGCCCGTGGACGCTCCCGGGCGCGGCTTCGGCGAGCCCCGAATCCATCCCGGCGCCTCCCGCGTCTTGAGCCTCACCGACGGCCTCCACGGCGAGCGCCACCGCGGGATCGACTACCCGGTTCCCGCGGCGACCCCCGTGCGCGCGCCCGGCACGGGCACGGTGCTGTTCGCGGGCCCGCTGGTGCTGACCGGGGAGACGGTGGTCATCGACCACGGCCAGGGCGTCGTGAGCGTCCTCTCCCACCTCTCGCGCGCCGACGTGCGCACGGGCGACGCCGTCCCCGCCGCCGCGCCGATCGGCCTCTCCGGCCAGACCGGCCTCGCCCCCGAGCCCCTCCTCGAGTGGCGGGTCTACCTCCACGCCGTCCCCGTCGACCCCACCGTCCTCGCCCCGCTCCTGTAAAGGGGTCAGATCTTGAATCTGCTCATCCGCGGCGCGCGGCGATTCACCGCGTCCCGGCGGAGGGCTCGAGGACGACGGTCAGCGGGACGCGCTCGGCCGAGCGAACGATCGCCGTCGCCTTGCCCCGTCCGCTCTCGTGGCCGACGGCGACCTCGACCCGGCCCGGGGGCGAGGCGAGGTCGAACCGGCCTTCCGCGTCGGTCGGGCCGGACGTGCGGCCGGGCAGCCGCACCCGCGCCCCGTCCACCGACTCGACCCGCGGATAGGCCCCGGCCACCGGACGGCCTGACGGGTCGACCACGCGCAAGGCGATGCGCCCCGCCGGCCTCAGCGTGAGGGCAGCCGGCTCGCCGCCGGGGACGACGCCGAACCGCACGCCGAAGCCGGCGACCTCGGAGCCCGCCACGACGGCGTAGGGGCGCGCGGCGAGGCCGCCGATCCGGAAGGTCCCGTCCGCCGTGGAGTTCGCGTGCCCGCCGCTCGTCCCGTCATCGGCCGTGGCGAGCACGAGGTGGCCGGGCGCGGGGCGCCCCGCCGCGTCGAGCACGCGGCCGGCGATCTCGAGGCCGGCCTCCATCTCGACCTTGAGGTCGGCCATGCCGCCGGTGCCGACGCTCAGCGGCATCTCCACCGGCCGGCGGTCCGGGGCTCGCGCGACGAGGCGGTACTCCCCCGGCTCGACCGGGATCGTGAAGCGGCCGTCGGGTGAGGTCTCCGCCCCGCCGCCGGCGCCGCGGCCCGGCGGCGACGCCTCGGGGCGCAGAGACACGCGGACGCCGCCCAACGGCGCCCCGGTGTCCCGCTCGACGACGACGCCCGCGACGGTGGTCGAGGCGATCTCGAGGTCGAGCGCGAACCGCTCGACGTCGGGGACGTCGGTCTCGCGGCCGCCGAAGGACTGGGCGCCCCGTCTCATCTGGACGAAGTGCGGGCCCGGCGCGAAGACGAGCAGCTCGTAGCCGCCGTCCTCGCGGGTCACGGCGGCGAGAGGGGGCGGCCCCGTGGACGCGGCGGAGGCCGGGGAAGCTCCCATGAATACCGAGACCGAGCTCCCGCGCCGGCTCATCAGGCCGACGAGGACGCCGGCCTCGCCTTCGCCGCCGCGGGTCACACGCCCCGCCACCACGACGTCGCGCAACGCGAAGTCGACGGTCACGGCCTCGCCGTCGCGCACCTCCACCTCGCGCGAGTCGACGCCGGTCAGGACGGTCGCCCCGGCCCCGCCCGCGGCCATGGGGCTCGCCGGCGTGAAGGCCATGAGCGCGACGCTCACGCGGCCCGGGGGCACGCGGTCCAGGACGAACGCCCCGCCCGCGTCGAGGGCGCCCTGTCCCCACTCCCCGACGGAGCCGCGGTCGTCGAGCGGCCATGCCTGGACGCGTCCCGCGGTGAACGGCCGGCCGTCGCGGTGCACCGCGCGCCCCTCGATCCGCCCGCCGCGCACGAGGACGATCCTCACCGCGGGCGTCTCCCTCTCGGGGTCGACCGCCACCTCGACGGGAGGGGACGCGGCGTAGGAGGGGTGGCGCGCGGTCAGGAACGTCGCCCCGGTGGGAAGGCCGCGCAGCTCGAACGCCCCGCTCGATCCGGTCTGCGTCTCGCGCCGCCCCGTGCGGACGTTCGCCTCCCGCTCCGCGGCGACCGTCGCCCCCGGGACGCCGCGCCCCTCGCCGTCGACCACCACGCCCTCCACGACGCCGCCGCGGGCGAGGACGACCGTCCCCACGTCGGTCGCGCGCCCGGCGGCGACCCGCACGCCGGCCCGCGAGGCTTCCCCGCGGTCTCCCGCCCGCACCTCGAGGTCGTAGCGGCCGGGAGGCACGTCGCGCAGGGCGAACCGGCCGTCCCCCTCGTCCGAGCGGCCTGACGCGACCCGCCAGCGCTCGGTCCCGGACTCGTCCCGGGCCGTGACCTGCGCGTCCTCGACCGGCGCGCCGGACTCGTCCGCCACCCGTCCGGTCAGGGTCCCTCCCTCGTCGAGGACGACCTCGATCTCCTCGCCGCCGGCCTCCGCCACCGCGCGGCCCGTCGCGTAGCCCGTCGCGCTCGCCGTCACCTCGTAGCGCCCCGGCCGCAGCCCGCCGATCTCGAAGCGGCCTGCGGCCCCGCTCTCCGCCTCGCCCTCCCCCGCCGCGCCCGGACCCAGGGTCGTCGCCCGGACCGCGGCGGCCTCGACGCCGCGTCCCTCGCGGTCCCGCACGCGCCCGCGGATCGCGAGGCCCGGGTCGAGGGCCACGTCGCCGAGGTCGACCGCCCGCCCCCGCGCCGAGACGCCCGCCTCCACCCGCCGCGACGCATGCCGCGGGGCGGAGACCGTGACCTCGAGCGACCCGAGGGGCAGCGGGCCGAGAGCGAAGGCGCCGTCCGCGCCCGCCGCCGCGACGAGCATGTCGGAGGCGAAGGGCGGCAGGGCCTTGCCCTCGTACTCCTCGACCCGCGCGCGGCCGGCGAGAGGCCTGCCCTCGGCGTCGACGATCCGCCCCGTGACGAAGCCCCCGTCCGAGAGGACCAGGCTCGCCGAGGCCTCGCCGAGCGGCTCGACCACGACGACCGCGATCCCCGGCGCCCGCCCCCCTTCGCGGGCCACGAGCGTGTACTCCCCGGGCGCAACGCCGGCCATCACGAACCGCCCGCTCTCGTCGGTCCGCTCGGGGGCGGGCGCCTCCCAGGCCGTGTCCCCCTGCGCCCGCACGAGGGCGCCCCGTACGGGACGACCGGCGTCGTCGCGGACCGATCCCGAGAGGGTCGCCCCCGGGAAGAGATAGAGCTCCACGCTCGACCCCGCGCGGACGCCCGAGCGCGTCGCGCGCGCGTAGCCGGGGGCCCGCACGGAGAGCCGCACCGCCGCGCGCCCGATCCCCTCGAGGCGGAAGCGCCCCTCCGCGTCCGTCACCGCCTCAGGGTGCACCGGGTCGGCGCCCCCGACCGCGAGGGACGGCACGTCCGACTCGACCACGACCCGGGCCCCCGCGACGGGCCGGCCCCCGTCACCCTCGCGCACGACGCCGGCGATCACCCCGCCCCGCTCGAGCCGAACGCGCAGCGGCCCCGAGGCGACCCGCCGGACGGGCGCGGTCACGAAGCCCTTCGCCGACACCCACGCGTTCCACGGCCCGGGCGGCAGCGCCTCGAGGCGGACCCGGCCGTCCGCGGAGGTGAACCCGGTGCGGGCCTTCTCGGGCGCGATCTCCCCGCCCGGCCGGTAGGCGCCGGTCACCGGCGCCACGGCCACGAACGCGCCTTCCACGGGCCGGCCCGCCGGGTCGACCACGAGCACGTCGAGCCGAGTGGGCGGGCTCGGCGCAGAGGGGCGCGCCTTCGCCGCAGGCCCCGGGGCGGGGGGCGGCACGCTCTTCGAGGCCGGGGGCGCCTGGGCGACGGCGAGGGCGGCGAGGCCCGCGGCGAGCGCGCCGAGGAGCGCCGGGTGTCGGGGGCGAAGGCTCATGAGACGACCCTCCCACCGGTGAAGCTGACCCGCCGCGAGCGAGCCCCGGGCGGGTGCTTTTCGACTCAGGGCAGCAGGCTGCGCGCGGCCAGGCGGGCGAGGCTCAGGACGGGAGCCGGCCACACCCCGAGGAGAAGCGTGAGCGCGGCGGCGACGGCAAGCGCGAACGCCGAAGCCGGCGCGGGGGCGGCCCAGCGGTCCTCTCCCGCCGGCTCGCACATGTACATGGCGACCACCACCCGGAGATAGTAATAGGCCGAGACGACGCTCATCACCACCCCGACGAGGGCGAGGACCCACCAGCCGGCGGCGACGGCCGCCGCGAACAGGTAGAACTTGCCGACGAAGCCGGCGGTGACCGGGATCCCCGTGAGGGACACGAGAAAGACGGCGAAGGCGGCGGCGAGAGCGGGGCGGCGCTCGGAGAGGCCGGCCACGTCGCGAGCGGTGACCGGCTCGCGGCCGTCGCGGGCGAGCGTGGCGATCACGCCGAAGGCGCCGAGGTTCACCGCCGCGTAGGCCGCGAGGTAGAAGAGCATCGCCTCGCCGGCGAGGGAGGGCACGGCCACCATCGCCGCGAGGAGGTAGCCCGCGTGCGCCACCGAGGAGTAGGCGAGCATCCGCTTGAGGCTCGTCTGGGCGAGGGCGGCGAGATTGCCGACGACCATCGTCACGATCGCGAGGACGGCCACGAGGGGCTGCCAGAGGGGAGCGAGCGCGGGGAGCCCCGAGCCGAAGACGCGCAGGAGCGAGCCGAACGCCGCCGCCTTCACCCCCGCCGACATGAACGCGGTCGCGGTGGTCGGCGCGCCCTCGTAGACGTCGGGGGCCCACATGTGGAAGGGCACGCTCGCGATCTTGAAGGCGAAGCCGACCAGGAGGAGCCCGGCCCCGAGGAGGGCGAGGGGGACCTGCGGCGCGGGGAGGGCGGCGAGGGCCAGGGCGACCTTGTCGATCGAGGTGCTGCCGCTCACGCCGTAGAGGAGGGCGATCCCGTACAGGAAGAAGGCGGAGGCGAAGGCCCCGGTCACGAAGTACTTGAGCGCCGCCTCCTGGCTCTCGACGCGGCCGCGGTGCATGCCCGCCATCCCGTAGAGCGCGATCGACGTGATCTCGAGGGCCACGAACACGGAGACGAGCTCGAGCGCGGAGACGAGGCCGAGCATCCCCACCGTCGAGAACAGGAGCAGCGCGTAGAACTCGCCGCGCTCGATCCCCTGCGAGCGCAGGTAGGAGGGCGAGAGCAGCACCGCCACCGCCGCGACGGCGACGAGGAGGGCCTGGAGGAAGAGGGCGAAGTCGTCCGCGGCCACGGCGCCCGCCATCACCGCGCCCCGCCCGGGCCCGGTGGCGAGCATCCACAGCGACGCGAGCGCGGCGGCGAGGCCGGCGAGCGAGAGCGCGGTCGAGGGGGCGGCCTTGCCCTTCGGGACGAAGGCCTGGGCGAGGAGGACGACGAGCCCGGTCACGGCGACGATCGCGGCGGGGGCGATCGGGCGCAGGTCGAGGACCGCGTTCATCGCCGCACCTCCGCGCCCAGGGCCGGCGGGGCGTCCGCCGCTCGCACCGGCTGCGTCCGCTCGCGCACCTGGCGCACGAGGGCGTCGGCCGCGGGCTCGATCCGCCGCGTGAACAGCGGGCTCGCCACGCCCATGAAGAGGGCGAGCGCCACCAGGGGGACGAGGACGGTCGCCTCGCGGAGCGAGAGGTCGGGGAGGTCCCGGTTCTTCGGGTTCGTGACCTCGCCGTAGAACACCCGCTTCACCATCCACAGCACGTAGCCCGCGGCCAGGATCACCCCGAGCGAGGCCACGGCGACCATCCACGGGCTGAACGTCCACGAGCCGACGAGGATGAGGAACTCGCCCACGAAGCCGTTGAAGCCGGGCACCGCGATCGAGGACAGGCTGATCAGGAGGAAGACCGCGAAGAACCAGGGCATGACCGTCCTGAGCCCCCCGAACTCCGCGATCTGCCGGGTGTGGCGGCGGTCGTAGAGCATCCCCACCAGGAAGAAGAGCGCCCCGGTCGAGATGCCGTGGTTGAGCATCTGGTAGACCGAGCCGACGACCCCGGTGGTGGTGAAGGCGGCGATCCCGAGCATCACGAAGCCGAGGTGTGAGACCGAGGAGTAGGCGACGAGCTTCTTGAGGTCGGGCTGGACGAGCGAGACGAGCGCCCCGTAGACGATGCCGACGACGGCGAGGACGCCGACGAGCGGTGCGAAGTGCATCGCGGCGTCCGGGAAGAGGGGGATCGCCAGCCGGAGGAACCCGTAGCCCCCCATCTTGAGCAGGACGCCGGCGAGGATGACGGAGCCCGCGGTGGGCGCCTCGACGTGGGCGTCGGGGAGCCAGGTGTGGAACGGCCACATCGGGACCTTGATCGCGAACGCGAGGGCGCAGGCGAGGAAGAGCCAGGTCTGGAGCGAGGGGTCGACCGGGACCTCCACGAGGCGCGGGATGTCGAACGTGCCGATGCCCGCCGCGCTGTAGAGCACGAGGAACGCGACCAGCATGAGGACGCTGCCCGCGAACGTGTAGAGGAAGAACTTGACCGCGGCGTACACCCGCCGCTCGTGGCCCCAGATCCCGATCAGGAAGTACATCGGGATGAGCATCGCCTCCCAGAACACGTAGAACAGGAACAGGTCGAGGGCCACGAACACCCCGATCATCCCCGCCTCGAGCAGCAGCATGAACAGCACGAACTCCCGCACCCGCGTCTCGATCGAGCTCCACGAGCCGAGCAGGCACAGCGGGGTGAGGAAGGTGGTCAGGATCACGAGCCACAGCGACAGCCCGTCGATCCCGACGTGGTAGCTGATGCCCCACGCGGGGATCCACGGGCGCTTCTCGATGAACTGCATCCCGGCCACGTCGCGGAAGCCGGACACGAGGAGAAGCGACAGCGCGAAGGCGGCGAGGGACACCGCGAGGCCGATCGCCTTCTGCAGCGTGCGCGACTCGCGCCGGGTGAGGGCGACGAGGAGCGCCCCCGCGACGGGCAGGAGGATCAGCAGGCTCAGCAGGTGGAACTTGAGGGCGATCATGGCGTCGCTCAGGACCAGAGGAGGTAGGAGACGAGGGCGACCGCGCCGGCGAGGACGAGCAGCGCGTAGTGGCGGACGAACCCGGTCTGGATCGGCCGCGTGCGCTCGGCCCACCCCGCGGCCGTCCGCCCCGCGCCGTTGACGAGGCCGTCGATGACACCCGCGTCGACGCGCTTCCACAGGAGCCGGTCGCTGCCCTCCACCACCACCCTGCGGACGAAGCCGTCGTAGACGTGGTCGAAGAAGTACTTGGCCCCGAACAGGCGCAGGGCGGGGGCGAGGGGCCGCGCGAGCGAGCCGCGCACGTCGGGCATCGAGAGGTAGAGGTACCAGGCGACGAGGAGCCCCAGCGCGCCGGCGAGGGTGGCCACGACGGGCAGCCACGCCACGTGGTGGGCGGGCTCCGCGCCCAGGCGGAACACGGGCTCGAGGACCCCGGGGAGCCTCACCCGCGAGCCGCCCGGACCCGGGAAGAGCTCGTAGCCGGCCACCACCGAGCCCGCGGCGAGGAGGACGAGCGGCCCGAGCATCGACCACGGCGACTCGTGCACGTGGTGCTCGGCCTCGTGGCCGCCCCGGAACTCGCCGAAGAACGTGAGGAAGAGGAGCCGTCCCATGTAGGCCGCGGTCAGCAGGGCCGTGACGAGGGCGAGGGCGAAGAGGACCGTGTGCCCCCGCCCGAGGGCGGCGAGGAGGATCTCGTCCTTGCTGTAGAAGCCGGACAGGAGCGGGATGCCGGCGATGGCGAGGGTACCCACGAGGAAGGTCCCGAACGTCCAGGGGATCTTCTTCCGCAGCCCGCCCATCTTCCGCATGTCCTGCTCGCCGGACATCGCGTGGATGACCGAGCCCGAGCCGAGGAACAGCAGCGCCTTGAAGAAGGCGTGGGTGTACAGGTGGAACACCGCCACCCCGAACGCGCCCGCCCCCGCGGCGAGGAACATGAAGCCGAGCTGGCTGACCGTCGAGTACGCCAGCACCCGCTTGATGTCGGTCTGGACGATCGCGATCGTGCCCGCCACGAGGGCGGTGACCGTGCCCGTGACCGCCACCACCAGCATCGCCGTCTCGGACTGGTGGTAGAGCGGGCCGAGGCGCGCCACCATGTAGACCCCGGCGGTGACCATGGTCGCGGCGTGGATGAGGGCGGAGACCGGGGTCGGGCCCTCCATCGCGTCCGGGAGCCAGACGTGGAGCGGGATCTGCGCGCTCTTGCCCGTCGCGCCGACGAAGAGGAGCAGGCAGGCGATCGTCACCGGGCCCCACTGCCACAGCCCCTCGTGGGCGAGCGCGCCGGCGTTGTCGGCGATGTCGACGAGGTCGAGGCTGCCGAACGCGTGGAAGACGAAGATCATCCCCAGGATGAGGCCGGCGTCCCCGACCCGGTTCACCACGAAGGCCTTCAGGCCGGCCGCCGACGCGCTGTCCCGCTTGTACCAGAAGCCGATCAGCAGGTAGGAGCACAGCCCCACCCCCTCCCACCCCACGAACAGCAGCGGGAGGTTGCCGCCGAGCACCAGCAGCAGCATGAAGAACGTGAACAGGTTCATGTACGAGAAGAAGCGGACCCGGTCCTCGTCGTGGGCCATGTAGCCCAGCGAGTAGACGTGGATGAGCGAGCCGATCCCGGTGACCACGAGCATCATCACGCAGGAGAGCGGGTCGACGAGCAGGCTCATCGGGACGCGGAAGCCGCCCGCCTCCATCCACTCGAAACCCAGGTAGGGCTGGGAGAAGCGCAGCCCCTCCTCCCCCGCCACGAGCCCGTAGAGGCGCGCGGTGGTCCACGCGGCGAGGACGAAGGCGCCGATCACGGTGGCGCAGGCGAGGTAGCCCGCCCCCGCGTCCTCCTTGTCCCGCTTGATCCACTCTCCGAACAGCGAGAGGACCACGAAGCCCCCGAGGGGCAGGAGGAGCACGGCGAAGGGCAGGACGCGGTCGAGGACCTCGAGCTCGGTCACGGGCCTACCCCTTCAGCAGGTTGAAGGCGTCCACGTCCAGCGTGTCCTTGTGCCGGTGGAGCGCGATGACGATGGCGAGGCCGACCGCGGCCTCGGCCGCGGCGACCACCATCACGAAGAACACGAGCACCTGGCCGTCGAGCGTCCCCGCCGCGCGGCTGAACGCCACGAAGGCGAGGTTGACCCCGTTGAGCATGAGCTCGACGCACATGAGGACGGTGATCACGTTGCGGCGGAGGAAGACGCCGAGGGTCCCGAGGCCGAACAGCACGAGGCTCAGCAGGACCGCGTGGTGGACGAAGGCGGGTTGGTCCATGGCCATCACAGCTCCTTCTTGGCCAGCGCCACCGCCCCGACGAGGGCGGCCAGGATGAGGATCGACGTGGCCTCGAAGGCGTAGAGGAAGTGAGGCGAGAACAGGATCGCGGCCATGCTCCGGGTCGAGGCGTCGAAGGACGCGGCCGCCCCCTTCTCGCTGCGCAGGAGGACCGCCCCCGCCTGCAGCACCATGAGCGTCACGAGGGCGAGAGCGATCCCCCGCAGGGTGCGCCCGCCGCGGGCCGGGGAGTCCTCCCTCCTCACGTCGAGGAGCATGAGCACGAAGAGGAAGAGCACCATGATCGCACCCGCGTAGACGATCACCTGGAGCACGGCGATGAACGGGGAGCCGAGCAGGCCGAAGATGACGCTGAGCGAGCACAGGGTCACGATGAGGGCGAAGGCCGAGTACATCGGGTGCTTCTGGGCGATCACGACCACCGCGGAGACGACCGCGATCGCGGCGAACACGTAGAAGAGGATGGCGTCCATGGTCACCGCCCCGCGAGGGCGACACCGGTGGCGGTGATCAGGATCCACACCGCGGCCACCGGGATGAGCACCTTCCAGCCGATGTGCATCAGCTGGTCGTAGCGGAAGCGGGGAAGCGTGCCCCGCAGCCAGATGAAGACGAAGAGGAGAGTCGAGACCTTGGCTCCCCACCACACGAAGCCGAGGAGGCCCTCGGCGGGCAGGCCCGGCACGCCCGCGTGCCAGCCGCCGAGGAAGAGGTTCGTGGCCAGCACGGACACCGTGATCATGTTGATGTACTCCGCCATCTGCAGGAGGGCGAAGCGCATCGAGGAGTACTCGGTGTGGAAGCCGGCCACGAGCTCGGCCTCGGCCTCGGGGAGATCGAACGGGATGCGCGCGACCTCGGCGGTGGCGGCGATCATGTAGACGAGGAAGGCGGGGAGCTGCACGAAGGCGTTCCACCGCCAGAACCAGCCGGACTGGGCGTTCACGATGTCGGCGATCTGGAACGAGCCCGCGAGCATGATGATGCCGACCCAGCTGAGGCCGAGGGCGATCTCGTAGCTGAACATCTGGGCGGAGGAGCGCAGCCCGCCGAGCAGCGCGTACTTGTTGTTGGCGGACCAGCCGGCCAGCACGATGCCGTACACGCCGAGGGCGGTGACCGCGAAGATGAAGAGGAGCCCGACGTCGATCGAGGCGATCTGGATCTGGACGGAGCGGCCGCGCAGCCACTCCGGGAGGATGCCCCACCCGGGCAGGGTGAACGGCGGGCCGTAGGGCAGCACCGCCACCGCGAGGAGGGCCGTGGTCACCGCCACCACCGGGGCGGCGAGGAAGCCCCACTTGTTGGCGGCGGCCGGCATCACCTCCTCCTTGAAGAAGAGCTTGATGCCGTCGGCGATGGGCTGGAGGATCCCGAGCGGCCCGGTGCGGTTCGGGCCGAGCCGGTACTGCATGAAGGCGAGCGTGCGCCGCTCGATCCAGGTCATGAGGGAGAACAGCCCGAGCAGCGCGCCCACGACGAGAGCGATCTTGGCGACGGCGAGGACCACCTCCTGGACGGCCGGGGAGGGGCTCATGCGACGACCCCGCTCTTGGCGAGGGCCTCCTCGAAGGTGGGTGCGACCGACTTCCAGCACCTCTTCTCGCGCACGTGGTACTCGAACTCGGCCCGGAACTTCTTGAGCGTCGACTGCGGCGGGGCGACCGCGGCGTCGCCGAAGGGGCAGACGGTGTGGCCGGCGATCGAGTCGGTCAGCTTGAACAGGAGGTCGAGGTCGGACATCTGCGCCTCCCCCGCCTCGATCCGCTCGAGCAGGCGCAGCATCCAGCCGGTCCCCTCGCGGCAGGGCGAGCACTTGCCGCACGACTCGTGCTTGTAGAAGTAGATGAGGTTCTTCGCCATCCACACCATGCACGTCGAGTCGTCCATCACGATCGTGCCGGCGGAGCCGAGCATCGAGCCCGCCTTCGCCACCCCGTCGAAGTCCATCGCGCAGTCGATCTCGGAGGCGGTGAGAACCGGGGTCGAGGAGCCGCCGGGCACCACCGCCTTGAGCTTGCGCCCGCCGCGGATGCCCTGGGCGTAGCCCTCCCCGAAGATCAGGTCGCGCAGGGTGATCCGGCCCATCGGCGCCTCGTAGCTGCCGGGGCGGACCACGTGGCCGCTGATCGAGTACAGCTTCGGCCCCCCGTTCTTCTCGGTCCCGTAGCTCGCGAACCACTCGGCCCCCCGCTCGAGGATGAGGGGCACGTTCACGAGGGTCTCGACGTTGTTGACGATCGTCGGGCAGCCGTACAGCCCCACCACCGCCGGGAAGGGCGGCTTGATCCGGGGCTGCCCGCGCTTGCCCTCGAGCGACTCGATGAGGGCCGTCTCCTCCCCGCACTCGTAGGCGCCCGCGCCCCGGTGGACGTGGATCTCCACGTCGACGCCGGTGCCGAGGATGTTCTTCCCGACGTAGCCCTTCGCCCGCGCCTCGGCGAGGGCGCGCTCCAGCGTCCGCGCCCCCTCGTGGAACTCGCCCCGGATGTAGATGTAGGCGGCCTGCGAGCGGATCGCGTGGCAGCTCACCACGGTGGCCTCGATCAGCCGGTGGGGGTCGCGCTCGATGATCACCCGGTCCTTGTAGGTCCCCGGCTCGCTCTCGTCGGCGTTGACGCAGAGGTAGCGCGGCTTCGGGTTGTCCTTGGGAAGGAAGCCCCACTTCATCCCGGTCGGGAAGCCGGCCCCGCCCCGGCCGCGGAGGTTCGACCTCTTGACCGTCTCGACGATCTCCTCCGGCGCGAGCCTCAACCACTCGGCGAGCCTCGAGTAGCCTCCCGACGCCTCGTACACGGCGATCGAGGTCGAGCCCTCCTTCCAGACGTTGGCGAACAGGATGTGCTCGCCGGGGCTCTTGGGCCACTCGAAGCGGCGGCGGACCGTCTCCCCCGCGATCACCTTGTCGATGTCGCCCGCGGTCGCGTGCTCGAGCCACTCGCCGTTCACCTGCACCGCGGGGGCGCCGCCGCAGGCGGCGAGGCATTCGACGGTCTTGACCGTGAACTTCTCGTCGGGCGTCGTGCCCCCCGGCTTCACCCCGAGGCGCCTGCAGGTGTGCTCGAGGAGCTCCTGCGCGCCGCCGAGCGAGCACGAGAGGGTGGTGCAGATCTCGATGAGGGTCTTCCCCTCCGGCTTCAGCCGGAACATCGTGTAGAAGCTCGCGGTGTCGTGGACCTGCGCGGGCGAGAGGTCGAGCAGCTCCGCCACGTGCTCGATCGCCTCGCGGCTGATGAAGCCCTCCTGCTCCTGCACGATGTGCAGCGCCGGCAGCAGCGCCGAGCGCTTGACCGGGTAGCGCTTCACGATCTCGTCGAAACGGGCCTTGTTCTCGGGAGAGAGCTGCATCGTGTGGTCCTGCCTACCAGTCGAGGGCGCCCGACTTCCACGCGTAGACGAAGCCGCCCCCGAGCAGCGTCATGAAGACGCCCATCTCGACCAGGCCGAAGAGGCCGAGGTCCCTGAAGACGAGCGCCCACGGGTAGAGGAAGGCGGCGTCCACGTCGAGGAGGATGAAGATCATGCACACCAGGTAGAACTTGATCGGGAAGCGCTCCCGGGCGGTGCCCACCGGCGGCATGCCGCACTCGTAGGTGCTGAGCTTCGTCTCGCTCGGGCGGGGGCGCCCGAGCAGGTGTGACATGAAGAGGGTGAAGACGCCGAAGCCGAGCGCGACCGCACCCAGGATCAGTATCGGGGCATAGCTGGGCATGAGATCCGGGGACCGCCGCAAGACCGCAAGGCGGTGAGCCGGGGCACTATAGCTTTCGGTCGAACGGGGTGTCAACGCTCGCATCCCTCGGCGCTCCGGCCCGCGGCGAGCGCCGAGGGAATCGGCTCAGCCCTCGATCTTCAGCACCTGCGCCTTCGCCTGCGCCGTCAGCACGAGCTCGGTCGCGAGGAAGCAGTGCTCCTGGGACATCGCCGTCTGCGTTCGGTTCAGCACGTCGTCGACGAGCCGCTCGCCGTACGGGAGCGGCTGGTCGGCGCAGTCGACGTAGCGCGTCCCCTGGCCGTCCACGAGAAACAGGTGGCTCCCGACGCCCCTCCCGCCGATGTCCACGTTCGAGCGGACCTCGAGGTGCCCGCCGGTCCCGAGGACGGTGATCCGCCCGTCGCCCCAGGTGCCGAGCCCGTCCGCCGTGAACCAGTCGACCCGGGCGTACCCCGTGCCCCGGTCGCCCCGCCACATCACGTCCCCGAAGTCCTCGAAGCCGGGGCGATCGGGGTGGTTCAGGTTGCCGATCTGCGAGGCCACCACCTCCGCCCGCGTCGAGCCGGTGAAGGAGAGGAAGGTGTCGGCCTGGTGCGACGCGATGTCGCAGAGGATGCCGCCGAAGCGCCTCCGGTCCCAGAACCACTCGGGCCGGGAGGCCGGGTTCACGCGGTGGGGCCCGAAGCCGACCACCTGCACGACCCGCCCGATCGCCCCGGCCCGGGCGAGGTCGAGCGCCCGGCCGACCGCGCGGTTCTCGAGCCGCTCGCCGTAGAGGATCGAGTAGATCCGGCCCGTCTCCCGCTGGACCCGTCGGACCTCCGCGAGCTGCCCGAGCGACGTGGCGCCCGGCTTGTCGACCATGAAGTCCTTGCCGTGGCGCATCGCCCGCACGCCGAGCGGAGCCCGCTCGTCCGGGATCGACGCGCTCACCACGAGCGCGAGCCTCGGGTCCTCGAGGATCTCGCGCTCTTCCGCGACCCGCCTCGCCTGCGGAAACGCCTTCAGGAACGCGGCCGCGAGGTCGTCCTCCCTGGCGTGGAACGCGACGAGCTCGCCGCCCCCCTTCTGGACCGCCCGCACCTGGCTGTAGACGTGGCCGTGGTTGAGGCCGATCACCCCGAATCGGATCCGCGGCGCGGCGCGGCCCGACGCCGCCCCCTGCCCCCGTGCCGGGCGCGAAAGCGCCGAGACCGCCGCCGCCCCCGCCGCCGCCTTCACGAAGCCCCGTCGATCCGTCGTCACATGGCCCATGGAGGGGGAGCTTATACTCCGTTCCACGATGCGCCGAACGAAGATCGTCGCCACCGTCGGTCCCGCCTCCCGCAGCCCCGAGATGCTCGAGAAGCTGCTCCACGCCGGAGTGAACGTCTTCCGCCTGAACTTCTCCCACGGCACCCACGAGGAGCACCAGGGGGTGATCCGTGCCGTGCGCGAGATCGCGGCGAGGCTCCACCGCCCGGTCGCGCTCCTGCAGGACCTGTCCGGCCCGAAGATCCGGACGGGCAGGGTGGCGGGGAACGGCATCGAGCTCGTGAAGGGCGCGCGCGTCGCCATCACCACCGACACGCAGGTCGAGGGGACGGCCGAGCTCATCTCGACGACCTACGAGGCGCTGCCCCGCGACGTGAAGACGGGCGACCAGGTCCTCCTCGACGACGGCAACCTCGAGCTGCGGGTGGTGGGCGTCTCCGGCGGGCTCGTCGAGTGCGAGGTCGTGGACGGCGGGACGCTCCGCTCGAACAAGGGCATGAACCTGCCCGGCGTCGCGCTCTCGACCCCCGCCCTCACCGAGAAGGACCGGAGGGACCTCGTCTTCGGCATCCAGCACCAGGTGGACTACGTGGCGATGTCGTTCGTGCGCCGCGCCGAGGACGTGCTGGAGGGCAAGGCCCTCATCCGCTCGATGGGCGAGGCGACCCCCATCATCGCCAAGATCGAGAAGCCGCAGGCGGTGGAGAACCTCGAGTCGATTCTGGCCGCGGCGGACGGGGTGATGGTCGCCCGCGGCGACCTCGGCGTCGAGCTGGGAACCGAGCACGTGCCCACCGTCCAGAAGCGGGTCATCGCGATGGCGAACGCCGCGGGAAAGGTCGTCATCACCGCGACGCAGATGCTGGAGAGCATGATCGAGAACCCGCGACCGACGCGTGCGGAGGCCTCCGACGTGGCGAACGCGATCCTCGACGGGACCGACGCGGTCATGCTCTCCGGGGAGAGCGCGGTCGGGAAGTTCCCCGTCGAGACGGTGGAGACGATGGCGCGCATCGCCGACTACACCGAGGAGCACGGCCTCAGCTCCATTCGCCCCCGCCGTGTCGACGCCCGCCGGAGCGAAGCGCCCGCCGCCCCCTCGGGCCCGGGCACGCCCGTGACCCGCAGCCTCACCCGGGTCGCCGTCTCGGTGGCCGAGGAGCTCGGCTGCAAGCTGATCCTGGCCTTCACCGAGTCGGGCATCACCGCCCGGCTGGTCGCGGGGCACCGGCCGAGCGTGCCCGTGGTGGCGGTCGCCCACGAGGACCGCGTCTATCGCCAGCTCGCGCTGTGGTGGGGAGTCGTCCCGGTCAAGTCCGAGTTCGTCGAGAGCACCGACGACCTCCTGGCCGCGGGCGAGGCGCGCCTCAAGGCGCGCGGGCTCGTCGAGCGTGGCGATACCATCCTCATGCTCTCCGGCCACTCGATGGCGGCGGCGGCCACGAACATGATGCGGGTCCACACGGTTTCGTGATGCCATCCCGAGGAGCTCCGTCCGAGTCGGGCGACGAGGGATACCTCGAAGGCCCCGATGAGGGCCAGGGGCTGGAAAGCCCCGACGAGAGCCGCGGGGTGGGAAGGCCCGGGGACAGAGAAGCCGCTACGGCCAGGCTGCGCCCAGCTTCCTTTGAACTGGGGAGCTTCGCCCCCCAGACCCCCCGTGGTCGGCGAACGACGAGATTGCGGGCTGGGGCCCTCCTGGCGTCGGCCTCGGTGCTGCTCGTGGCGTGCTCGGGAAACCCGAAGCCGAAGGCGTACGCGTTCCCGCCGCCCGAGACGCCCGCGGTCGGGACGGTCGTCGAGGGCGTGGCCTCGTGGTACGGGCCGGGCTACCACGGGAACAAGACATCGAGCGGCGAGACCTTCGACCAGGACGCGCTCACCGCGGCCCACGCCTACTGGGCCTTCGGCACCCGCGTGAAGGTGACGTTCCCGGCCACCGGCAGGAGCGTCGTCGTACGGATCAACGACCGCTTCCCCTCGCACAAGGGCCGCGCCATCGACCTCTCGCGCGGCGCGGCGAAGGCCATCGGCCTCATCGGCCCCGGCACGGGGACGGTCCGGCTCGAGGTCGTCGAGTAGCCGCCCGAGGTGTCCGCACCATTGACTCACTCCGCGGGCGCGGGGTAGCGTCGCGGCGGCGGCGAGGCTTCTCGCCGGCCCTGACCCCGGGAGGGCCCCGATGCTCCGCGTCGTGAGCAGGCTCGTGTCCGCGTCGCTGTTCGTGGCCCCGCTCGCTGCGGGCGCCGACGACGCTCCTCGCCCCGCCACCGGGTGGCGGCAACCGCCCCCCGAGGTGATGGAGGTGCTCCACGCGCCGCAGCTGCCGTGGGTCTTCGCCGCGCCCTCGGGCGCTCACCTGCTGCTCGCCGACCCCGTCAGCTACCCGCCGCTCGCCGAGCTGGCGGGGCCGATGCACAAGCTCGCCGGCATCCGGGTGGACCCCGTGGTCGGCGCCGTCCACGGGCGGCACGGGGCCACCTCCCCGCGGCTGGTGGCGGTCGAGGGGGGCGCCGAGATCCGCCTCCCCCTGCCCGAGGGCGCCGAGGTCCACGAGGTGGACTGGACCGCCGACGGCCGGCGCTTCGCCCTCACGGTCCGTCACGCCGATCACATGGGCCTGTGGGTGGGCTCCGTGGCCGGCGACCTGAAGAAGGTCGACGTGAAGGTCAACCCGCTTCTCGGCTCGGCAGCCGTCTGGCTCCCCGACCAGAAGCGCCTCCTGGTCCGTGGCGTCCCGGAGCGGGGCGCGCCGCCGGCGCCGCCCGCCGTCCCCGCGGGGCCGGAGATTCAGGAGGGCAAGGGCGCCGCCGCGCGCTCCACCTACGAGTCCCGCAACCTGCTCGAGACGGCCCACGACGACGCCCTCTTCTCCCACTACGCCGCCTCCGAGCTGGTCGTCGTCGACCCGCAGACCGCCGAGCGCAGGACGGTGGGCCCGCTCGCGGTCTACGCCACCGCCGACGCCTCGCCGGACGGGCGCTACCTGCTCGTGGAGCGTCTCGTCCCGCCGTGGTCGCACGCGGTGCCCTGGTGGCGCTTCGCCCGCGCGGTCGAGGTGTGGGCCAGCGACGGGACGCCCGTCGCCACCGTGGCGTCGCTGCCCGTGGCCGACCAGGTCCCGATCCAGGGGGTGCCGGTCGGACCGCGCGAGGTCTCGTGGCGGGCCACCTCTCCGCACGAGCTCTTCTGGGTCGAGGCCCTGGACGGCGGCAACCCCGTCGCGAAGGCCACGCACCGCGACCGGCTCGTGCGCCTGCGGGCCCCCTTCACCGCGCAGGCGGAGGAGGTCTTCCGGGCCGAGCACCGCATCGAGGACTGGCAGGGCGGGTGGGGGGCGGACGGCGGCACGCTGGTGCTCACCCAGCGCGAGCGCATGCGGCGCTGGCTCTACACCTGGCTGCTGGACGTGGACGCGGGCACCGCGCGCCCCTGGTTCGACCTCAACGAGGACGACCGCTACCGCTCCCCCGGCCGGCCCGTGCGCCGTCCCCTGCCGAACGGCCAGTGGGTGCTGCGGCAGCAGGGCGACGCCGTGTTCTTCTCCGGCAGCGGCGCGACCGACCAGGGCGACCGCCCGTTCCTCGACCTGCGCCACCTGAAGACCGGCGCGACCGAGCGCCTGTTCCGGTGCGACCCGAGCCGCTACGAGGCCTTCGTCGCCTTCGCCGGCGGCGACGATCGCTTCGTCCTGCGCTCCGAGTCCGCGACCGAGGTGCCGAACTACTGGCTGGCGACGCTCGGGAAGGCGACCGCCGCGCCCGAAGGCGAGGCCACCCGGGCCCACACCCGCACCCCCGTCACCCGCTTCGAGGACCCGACGCCCCAGCTGCGCAAGATCGAGAAGCGCCTCGTCCGCTACCAGCGCAAGGACGGCGTGCCGCTGAGCTTCGAGCTCCACCTGCCGCCCGGCTACCAGGAGGGCACGCGGCTGCCCACGGTCCTCTACGCCTATCCCCTCGAGTACTCCGACCCCTCGACTGCCGGCCAGGTCAGCGGGTCGGTCCGGCGCTTCAGCCGCATCTCGGGGGCCTCCCACCTCTTCTTCCTGCTCCAGGGCTACGCGGTGCTCGACGCGACCACGATGCCGATGATCGGCGACCCCGAGACCACGTACGACACCTTCGTGCCCCAGCTCGTCGCCGACGCCGAGGCGGCGGTGGCGAAGGCGGTGGAGATCGGGGTGGCCGACCCCCGGCGCATCGGCATCATCGGCCACAGCCACGGGGGGCTCATGGTGGCGACCCTTCTCGCCCACACCGACCTCTTCCGGGCCGGCATCGCCCGCTCGGGCTCCTACAACAAGACCATGCAGCCCTTCGGCTTCCAGTCCGAGCGCCGGTCTCTCTTCGAGGCCCGCGACGCCTACATCCAGGCCTCGCCCACCTTCGTCGCCAACCGGGTGAACGAGCCGGTGCTCGTCCTCCATGGAGGCGCCGACTCGAACCCCGGCACCCTCACCATCCAGTCCCAGGTCTTCTTCGAGGCCGTCCGCGGATCGGGAGGCACCGCCCGCCTCGTGCTGCTCCCCTTCGAGGACCACGGCTACCGGGCCCGGGAGACGATCGAGCACGTGCTGTGGGAGCAGATCCGGTGGTTCGACGAGCACGTGAAGAACGCGCAGTAGAGGAAAGAGGCGCCCGAATGCCCCCGATCACCGTCGCGGCCCGCTCGGACCGCTCCTGAGCTGCCTCGTCCCCAGGGCGTGGAGAAAAGGAGGGGATCTGGATGGCCGGCGGCGACGGCTCGGACCCCACGCCGCTCGTTCGGGATGCGTTCGTCAACATCTTTCCGAAGTGGAGCCCGGACGGCGGTCATCTGATCTACGTGTCCGACACCGGCGGCGGACGGGCCGAGTATCGACGTGTGGCGATCTCCGGAGAGACGCCTCAGACGCTGCGCGGGAATGCGGCCGACTGGAACTTCGACGTCGGGCCCGACGGGCGCCTGCTGTTCAGGGATGCCGACGGCAGGGTCCAGTCCTACGACCCTTCGAGCCAGCAGACCCGGGAGCTCTCCGTCTCTCCCCAGAGCCAGAGCGGCTGGCTGCTACGCTGGTCACGCGACGGCCAGTCGGTCGCCTATCTCCTTTCCGCCGGCCGGGAGAACGACCCCCTGGCCGGCCTCTGGGTCGAGGACTTCGAGAGCCCTCCCCGGCAGGTCTTTCACGGCTGGGTCATGTGGTACGCGCGCGGGCCCGGGGACGAGATCTTCTTTCCTACTGGGCGGCGGCGAAGGGGCTCGCGGCGAACCACCTCGACGTCTCTCCCGACGGCCGCCACCTGGTCTTCGGCTCGCAGGAAGTCCAGCAGGCGAACATCGGCATGATCGAGACCGTTCGCTAGATGATCGGCACGACCCTCGCGCATTGCCGCATCACCGCAGCGATGGGTGCCGGAGGGATGGGCGAGTCTCTTGACAGAGACCTCATAGCGAGTCACAGTCAGAGGATGCAGGCCGTCACGATCCGAGAAGCGAAGGCGCGGCTGCACGCGCTCGTCGAGGCCGCCGTGGGCGGGGAGCAGGTCGTCCTGATGCGGGGCTCGAAGCACGTGGCGCTGATCGTTCCGCTGACCGACGCGGACCTCGAGGTGTCTCCGCGCCTGACCGACGCGCAGGCCGGGCGGCTCTGGGCGGAGCTGGCGGCGGGGCTGCGGGACGGGTCGAGTGTCGTGATGGAAGGGCCCGCGCAGGCCGTCGGACACCTGGCCGGGGGGCGTGCACCGCGAGCCTCACGCCGAAAGGCGAAACGCCCGCCGGCCGCTCGACGGTGAGAATCGCGCTCACCGAGCGCTTCCAGCGCGCGGCGAGGGGGCTCGAGGGCGATCGGCGGGCGGCCGTGTTCGACGCGCTGCTGGCCCTGCCGAAAACGCTCGGCGAGCCGCATGCTCACGCCGGTCTCGGAATCCGAAAGCTCCACGCATCCGGGATCTGGGAGGCGCGCGTGGGCCTCGACCTCCGGCTCGTGTTCGCCTTGCAGCCCGACCTGCTGACTCTCGTTCACGTCGGCTCGCACGACGAGGTGCGCCGCTTCCTGCGCAGCCTCTGAGCTCGACACGGCCGCGGGATCGTGACTGACGAGCCGGGGCAGTCTGCGCGCCCGCAGGACGCGCGGCGCCTCGCCCGTTTCGAGGGCGACGCGAAGCTGCTTCCTGAGGCGTCAGGGCAGGGCGAACGCGACGTAGCTGCCGCCGCTCGGAGCGCCCCACTTCCCGCCGCCGGCCGCGATCACGACGTACTGCTTCCCGCCCACCGCGTACACCGCGGGCGACGCGTTGCCGGCGGCCGGCAGCGTCGTCTCCCACAGCAGCTTTCCGGTCGCCGCGTCGAATGCCCGGAACTTGCGGTCGTAGCACGTCGCGCCGATGAAGAGGACGCCGCTCGCCGTGACGACCGGGCCGCCGTAGTTCTCGCTGCCGCTTCCGGCGAGGCCCGAGCCCGGCACCTCGCCGAGGGGCACCTGCCAGGCGATCGTCCCCCGGTTCATGTCGATCGCGGTGAGGGTGCCCCACGGCGGCTTCACGGCGGGGAAGCCGTCGGGGTCGGTGAAGCGCGCGTAGCCGTCGAGCGTGTAGGGCAGGTCGAACGGCGTCGGGGCGGCCGCGCTCACCACCTGCGACGTTCCGTCGACGACGTAGCGCACGATGGCCCGCTGGACGGGGCCCGACAGGTGGGCGTTGCCCGGCATGCGGCCGCGGCCGCCGTGGACGACGTCCCCCACCTCGTCCGCGTTGAGCCTCGAGGCGATGCCGACGAGCGACGGGAACTCCGGCGGGCTCCCCGCGAGGTCCTTGCCGTGGCACGCCGCGCAGTGCTGCTCGTACAGGGCGCGGCCGGTGGTCGGCTTGCCGCCGGGCATCTCCCGCTCGGCGAGCCTCACGATCCACGCCATCTCGTTCGCGTTGACGTAGAGCAGGCCGCTCGAGGCGTCGTAGGCGACGCCTCCCCACTCGGCACCCCCGTCCATTCCGGGGAAGAGCACGGTCCCCTGCAGGCTCGGCGGGTCGAACTCGCCGCCCTTGCGCAGGGTGTCCCATTTCGCCTTCACCGCGCGCGCCGCCTCGGGGCTGCGGTTCGTGACGAGGTCCTCGGTGAAGCGCTGGCGCGTGAAGGGCGGGGGCAGCGACGGCAGCCGCTGCTTCGCCGCCGTGCGCTCGCCCGGCACGTCGGAGGGCGGGGCGTCGACCTCCTCCATGGGGAAGACGGGCTCGCCCGTCTCGCGGTCGAAGACGTAGAGCCGACCGTTCTTGCCACCGAGGGCGACGACGTCGCGCGGCCGGCCGTCCTTGCGGATCGTCACGAGGGCCGGGGGCTGCGGGAAGTCGCGGTCCCAGACGTCGTGCTTCACGGCCTGGAAGTGCCACACCCGCTCGCCGGTCGCGGCGCGCAGGCAGAGGACGGAGTTCGCGTAGAGGTTGTCGCCGGCGCGGTTCGCGCCGTAGAAGTCGTAGGACGTCGACCCGGTCGCCGCGTAGACGAGGCCGCGCCGCTCGTCGAGCGACACGCCCGACCAGGCGTTGGCCCCGCCGGCGTAGGTCCACGCGTCCTTCGGCCACGTCTCGTGGCCGGGCTCGCCCGGGTGCGGGATCGTGTGAAACGACCAGCGCAGCCGGCCGGTGTCGGCGTCGAACGCCCGGATGTCGCCGGGCGCCGAGGGCAGCCCCTCGGGCACGATCGAGCCGAGGATCAGCAGGTCCTCGAAGAAGACGCCGGGGGTGTTGAGGCCGACCGTGAGCGTGCGCGGGTCGCGGCCGGCGAACCCCTCGCGCAGGTCGATCCGGCCGTCCCGCCCGAAAGAGGCGAGCGGCCGGCCCGTCCGCGCGTCGAGCGCGTAGAGCCAGTGGCGCGCCGCGAAGTAGATCCGCCGGTCCTCGCCCCGCTCGCGGTACATGAGGCCGCGGATGCGCGTGCGGGTGGGCTTGTCGGCCGGCCCCTCGCTCGGGTCGAACGTCCACAGGGGCTTCCCGGTCGCGGCGTCGAGGGCGAAGACGCGCAGCTTCGGCGACGTCGCGTACAGGACGCCGCGAGCGACGACCGGCTGGCACTGCATCTCCGACTCGGGGAACGCGTCGCCCGTGTCGTAGGTCCACGCCACCTTCAGGCGCGACACGTTCTCCTTCGTGATCTGGCGCAGCGGTGAGAAGCGGTCGAGGGCCGGCCGTCCGCCGTAGTGCGCCCAGTCGGTGTCGGGCGCGGAGGAGCCCCGGCACGCGGCGTTCGAGACGAGGACGAGGGCGGGCAGCAGGAGGGCGGCGAGCGGGCGGGGGAAGGACATGGCGCCTTGTAGCAGCAGCGGGCGGCGCCCGCAACCGAGCCCTGCTACCTTCCCGTCCATGACCCGGTCCCGCCTGACGCTCCTGCCCCTCGTCCTCCTCGCCTCCGGTCCGGCCCGGGCCGCCGACGCTCCCCTGCGCCTCTGGTACGAGAACCCGGCCGCCACATGGGTCGAGGCGCTCCCGATCGGCAACGGCCGCCTCGGCGCGATGGTGTTCGGCGACCCCCTCCGGGAGCGGCTGGCCCTCAACGAGGACACGCTCTGGTCGGGCGGCCCTACGGAGTGGAACAACCCCGACGCAAAGACCTGGCTCCCGAAGGTGCGGGAGGCCGTCTTCGCGGGCCGCTACGCGGAGGCCGACGCCCTCGCGAAGAGAATGCAGGGGCCGTACAACCAGTCCTACCAGCCGCTCGGCGACCTACTCCTCGAGTTCGAGGTTCCCGGGCCGATCGAAGGCTACCGGCGGGAGCTCGACCTCGAGCGCGCCGTCGCCACGTCCACGTTCCGCTCCGGCGGCGCGACCCACGTCCGCGAGGCCCTCGCCAGCGTCCCCGACCAGGTGGTCGTCCTGCGCGTCGCGGCGGATCGCCCCGGCCAGGTGTCGTTCACCGCACGACTGGACAGCAAGCTCCACCACGCGACCGCGGCCGAGAGCGCGGACACGATCGCGCTGCGCGGCCGGGCCCCCAGCCACGTCGACCCGAGCTACCTCGGCGACACGAAGGAGCCGGTCCGCTACGACGAGGGCCTGGGCGCCGAAGGGATGCGCTTCACGACGCTCTTGAAGGTGGTCGCGCACGGCGGGACGGTGCGGACGACGCCGGAGGGCCGCCTCGAGGTGAAGGGGGCCGACGAGGCGGTCCTCTTTCTCTCCGCGGCCACCAGCTTCAACGGATTCGAGCGCTCGCCGGCCCGCGAGGGGAAGGACGCGGACGCCGCGGCCCTGGCCCCGCTCCGCCCCGCCTCGGCGAAGGCCTGGCCGGCCCTGCGCGACGCCCACGTCGCCGACCACGCTCGCCTCTTCGGACGGGTGCGCCTCGACCTCGGCGCGCCCGCGAGCGATCGCCCCACCGACGAGCGCCTGCGCGTCTACCACCACGGCGAGGACCCCGGCCTCGTCGCCCTCGTCTTCCAGTACGGCCGCTACCTCCTGATCGCCAGCTCTCGCCCCGGCACCCAGCCCGCCAACCTCCAGGGCCTCTGGAACGAGGACGTCCGCCCGCCGTGGAGCTCCAACTGGACGATCAACATCAACAGCGAGATGAACTACTGGCCCGCGCAGCCGACGAACCTCGGCGAGTGCCACGAGCCGATGCTGCGGATGATCGCCGAGCTCGCGCGGAACGGCCGGGAGACCGCCCGGGTCAACTACGGCGCGCGCGGCTGGGTCGCCCACCACAACGCCGACCTCTGGCGCCAGACCGCGCCCGTGGGCAACTGGGGCGAGGGCGACCCCAAGTGGGCCAACTGGCCGATGGGGGCCGTGTGGCACTCGATGGACCTCTGGGAGCGCTTCGCCTTCACCCGCGACGAGGCCTGGCTGCGGGCGTTCGCCTGGCCGCACCTGCGCGGCGCCGCGGAGTTCGCCCTCGACTGGCTCGTCCCCGACGGGAAAGGCGGCCTCGCAACCGCGCCCTCCGTCTCCCCCGAGAACGTGTTCTTCACCCCGGACGGCCAGAAGGCCGACGTCTCCGCCTCGACCACGTCCGACCTCGCCCTCCTGCGCGAGCTGTTCTCGAACGCGATCGAGGCCTCGGCGATCCTCGACGTGGACGCCGCCCTGCGCCGCGAGATGGAGCAGGCGCTCGCGAAGCTCCCCCCCTACCGGGTCGGCCGCCGCGGCCAGCTCCAGGAGTGGAGCGAGGACTTCGACGAGCCCGAGCCCCACCACCGCCACGTCTCGCACCTCATCGGGCTCCACCCCGGCCGCTCGATCACCCCGCAGGAGACCCCGGCTCTCGCCGACGCCGTCCGGCGGACCCTCGAGCTGCGGGGCGACGACAGCACCGGCTGGTCGATGGCCTGGAAGGTGAACCTGTGGGCGCGCCTGCGCGACGGCGACCGCGCCCACCGCTTGATCGGCTACCTCCTGCGCCTCGTCGAGACGACGGGCACGAGCTACGGCGGCGGGGGCGGCGTCTACGCCAACCTCTTCGACGCCCACCCGCCGTTCCAGATCGACGGCAACTTCGGCGTCACCGCCGGCATCGCGGAGATGCTCGTCCAGTCGCACCGCCGCGACGCCGACGGCCGGACGGGCGTCGTCGACCTGCTCCCGGCGCTACCTTCCGCGTGGCCGACCGGACGGGTCGCGGGCCTGCGCGCCCGGGGCGCCTTCGAGGTGGACGTGGAGTGGGAGAGCGGCCGCCTGAAGTCGGCCACGGTGCGCTCCGACCGCGGTGGGTCGCTCGTCGTCGAGTACGCCGGCAAGCGCGCGTCGTTCCCGACGCGGGCCGGGGAGTCGATCCGGCTCGACGCCGCGCTCGCGCGCCGCTGACCCATCGCGCTCCAGGGCCCCGCCGGAGCCGTCCCGCCGTCACCAGCGACTCGAACTGGCGTTTCACCCGCCGGATCATGCCACGGCGGCCCGCGCCGGCTCCGGCTCGCGTGCTAGAGTCGGCGTGTGAGGAGCACAGCCGCACGACGGGCTAGAGCCCGCAGCCGCTGGCCGGTCCTCGTCGCAAGCCTGAGGGACCAGCCCCCCGACGACCTGTCCGCGAGCACCACGCTCGCCGAGCGGATCGCGATGATGGCCCCGCTCGCGGAGACCGCCTGGCGCTTTGCCGGGCTCCCGCTCCCTCGCTACAGCCGCAGACGCATTCCCGTCCGCCTTCTGGTGCGCCGTGGCAGCGAAGAAACCGAGATCCCCCTCCCGCGGCGGTAGACAGGCAGGCATCGCACGACGGCCCGTCCGCTCGGCCCCGGAGCTCCTGCAGGACTTCGTCGACGTCGTCTCGGCGCTCAACGACTCGCACGCCCGCTTTCTCGTCGTCGGCGCCTACGCGATGGCGGCGCACGGCGTCCCCCGAGCGACGGGCGACTTCGACATCTGGGTCGAGCCAACCCACGAGAACGCTCCCCGGGTGTTCGCAGCGCTGGCGCGCTTCGGCGCGCCACTGCAATCACTGGGCGTGACGGTCGACGACTTCGTGACACCAGGCGTCGTCTGCCAGATCGGGCTCCCGCCTCGCCGCATCGACATCACCACGCTCATCGACGGCGTGACCTTCGACGAGGCCTGGGCGGGCCGGCTCGAGGGCGCGCTCGGGAACGTCCGCCTGAGCTACATCGGCCGCGAGGCGCTGCTGCGGAACAAGGAGGCCGTGGGGCGCGCGAAGGATCTCGCCGACCTCGAGGCGCTCAGGTCCACGAGCGTCCAGCAGAGTCATCGCGCGACCGCGGAGGCGATCGCAGCCGACGATCTGCGGACGGCCGCGTCGAGGCGCTCGCGGAAGCGGTAGTTTCGGGACGGCGGTCCCGCAGATCGTCGAAGAGACGAGGTTGTCGTCGTCGGTGGGCCAGTGCCGCTGGAAATCGTCGAGGAAGAGATGCCAGTCGCGCGGCAGGCCGTACCTGTCGAAGTACTCGATCGGGAAGCCGAAGGCGGCACCCGTGTCGGCTCGCCGTCCCGCCCCGCCACGAACGCCTGGAGCCCAGGCAGGCTCGCCGTAGGAACCTGGGCCCCCGAGTAGTCGATCCCGACGTACCGCTGGAACTGGGCCACCGATCACCTCCTACGACCCGCCGCCTGTGTCCTGGAACTGAGTTCCCATCGAGCCACGGGAGCGAACGCGAACAACCTGACCGGGCTCCGGGACGGCGAGCGTTCGGCTGGATGGGCCGCCGCCCATTCGAGGCCCCGCTTCAGCATCCGGCCGTACTCTAAGGGATGGGGGTCGAGATCGCGTCGGCCCGGCGGCGCTCGGCCACCGCCATCACCACCGAGTCGACGAGCCCCAGGCGCAGGCCGCGGTGGCGCCGCGAGATCTCCTCCGCGCGGGACGAGGTCGGCGGGGTCGCCCCACTCGATGGCCCACGCCCCGGAGGCGAGGTCCCCCGAGAAGCGCTCCCGGGCCCGCGCGCTGACGTGCTCCGCGAGGAGATAGTCGACCTCCGGCAGGATCGCCCAGGGGAGGATCCAGTCGTCGGGGCTCGTCTCGAAGAGGCGCCGGGGCGCGGCGTGGTGGCGGTCGTCGGCGTCGACGAGCGCCACGATCGCGCCCGTGTCGGCGACGATCACCGCCGCCCCATGCCCCCGAGCAGCTCCTCGGCCCGCTCCGAGACGTCCCCACACGCTTGCTGCGGCCGGCCCCGACGCTCCGGGGCGGGCGCGCCCCTCCCCGCCGCCGCGCGTACTCGGCGACCGCCTCGTGGACGAGCTCGGCCGCTGGCCGACCCTCGCGCAGCGCGAGCGTCTTCAGGCGCCGGTAGTCCGCCGCGGGCAGGTAGAGGGTCGTCAAGCCCCTGGCCCGGCATCGGGCCATCGCTCAGTGGCCCCGGAACAGCCGCGACCAGATGCCCGGCTTGGCCGGCCGGGGTGTCGGGCGCTTCGGCGGCGCGGCACGCCGGGGAGCCGGGGCGGCGGCCTTCGCCTTTGGGGGCTTGCCCTCGGTCTCGAGGTGCCCCACCACCTCGCCGTCCCGGATCAGGAAGACGACCGGCGAGAGCTGCGGGGCGCCCTCGGTCTCGGCGTGCAGAACGGCCGCGACCGCGGCGAAGCCGGCGATCTCCGGCGGCGCCACCCTCTCGGTGACGAGCAGCACGCCCTTGTAGGGCACGGCCGCGGCGAGCAGCTCCGCCCCGAGCGTGCGGTGCAGGCCCCGCAGGAAGGCGCGGTCGAGGATCTTCTCGCTCGCGTAGAAGTGGTCGCTGACGACGTGCACCTTCACGCCGCCGACGTCGTGGGCGACGGCCGGCAGGTCGAGCTTCGCCAGGTTGGCGAGCGCCTCGTCGAAGTGGCGATCGGCGTCGGGGCTGCCGGCCGGGAGGTAGGCGAACGAGTTCGGCTGGTCCCAGCCGACGAACACCAGCGGGATGCGCCCGGCCGCGGGGCCCCTCACGTCGAGGAGCGGCCGGCAGACGCCGTGCTCGCGGGGGAAGTCGGCCGGCTTGAGGTTCGGCATCGCCGGCCCTTCCTCGTCGCGGCCCACGTCGTCGGCCATGAGGACGAGCCGGCCCGGCCGCTGCGACTCCCCCTGGTCGAGGAAGCGGTGCGCCCGGTCGACGACATTGAAGGTGCCCTTGCCCGCCGTGAACGCGAACGGGAACAGGCCGTCGCGGTCCCGGGCCGCGGTCCAGCGTCCGCCGGTCTTCGCGCGCAGCAGCTCTCCGCACAGGGCGGCGAGCTCGAGGACCCGGGCCCAGTACTGCCCCTCGTCGTCGTCCTGGCGCGGCGGCGAGGCGAGGGTCGCGTCCTCGAGCCGCTCGAGCAGGGCCGCGTCGAGGCTCGCCCCCTCGCGCGCGGCGACCCGGGCGGCGAGGCTCCGGAAGGCCTCGTCGGCGATGTCGTCCAGGGAGCGCGACGCCCCGGCCGGCTCCTCGGCGCCGTCCACCGAAACGACGCCGCCCGCCGCGGCCACCGCCTCGCGCAGGAAGCCCGGCGGCGCGAAGCGGCAGACGTAACTGACGTCGGCCCCGCCCTCGCGCTCGCCCATCGCGCGCGCGGCGCTCACCCGGGTGAGGGCGAACAGCACGCTCAGCTCGGGCTCGGCCTCGATCTGCTCGGCCGAGCGGTGGTCGGTGAGCACGTAGCCCTCCCGCCCGTCCTCCTTCTTCGTGACGATGTCGATGCGGTCGAGCGTGGTGTACATGGGCCCTCCGAGCTTCAGCGCGACGGTCGAGCGACGGTCGCCGCCAAGCACCCGCGGCGGGCAGGAATCTACTCGAAGAGGTCGTCGACCGCGAACGTCCAGGCCGGCAGGGCGAGGGCGGCGAGCGCCGCGACCAGATCAAGGTCCGGCCCCGGCGTTCGCCCGGAAGCTCCGGCCGGACGCTGACTCGACGCGCATCCCCGCGATCTGCGGCGGTAGTCGTCCCCCACGTGACGTCCGAGGCGCCTGGAGGACGTTCGGGGCCGACGCTCTCGCCACTGCACGCGTGCCGGCTGCCGTCCGCCCCGCGGCCCGTTCCCGCCCGGCGGGAGACTCGTGCCCGTAGCGTGCCCACGAGGAATCGCTTATCGTTGGCTCGGCTCCGCGATGATCGGCGAGACGCTGTCCCATTACCGTATCCTCAACAAGCTCGGCGGCGGCGGGATGGGCGTGGTGTACGAGGCGGAGGACACGAACCTCGGGCGTCACGTCGCGCTGAAGCTGCTGCCGGACGAGATGGCCGCGAGCCCCGAGGTCCTCGAGCGCTTCCGGAGGGAGGCGCGGGCCGCGTCCGCGCTCAACCACCCCAACATCTGCGTGATCCACGAGATCGGCGAAGACCAGGGGCGCAGCTTCATCGTGATGGAGCTGATGGAGGGGACGACGCTCAAGCACCGGATCGCCGGCCGGCCGCTGCCGATGGACGAGGTCCTGGACTTCGGCGCGCAGCTTGCCGAGGCGCTGGAGGCTGCCCACGCCAAGGGAATCGTCCACCGTGACATCAAGCCGGCGAACGTGTTCGTGACCGCCCGCGGGCAGGCGAAGCTGCTCGATTTCGGGCTCGCGAAGCAGACCCTGCTGCAGGCCGGCGCCGAGTCCGTGAGCCCGACGGCCGTCCGTGAGACGGAGCTGACCCGGACGGGCGCGATGATGGGCACCGCCGCCTACATGTCGCCCGAGCAGGCGCGCGGCAGCGACCTCGACGGCCGCACGGATCTCTACTCGCTCGGCGCGGTGCTCTACGAGATGGCGACGGGCGTGCTTCCGTTCGCGGGCTCGACGACGGGCGCCGTGCTGGAGGCGATCTTCACGACCGACCCGGTCGCTCCGTCGCGGCTCAACGACCAGGTCCCGCCGGAGCTCGAGCGGATCATCGCGAAGGCGCTGGAGAAGGACCGGAAGCTCCGCTACCAGGGCGCCGCGGAGCTGCGCTCGGACCTGCAGCGGCTGCGGCGCGAAACGCTGTCGGGGCGAGTGACCGCGACGAGCGGCCCTTGGGCTGCACGTCCTCGTCGCGGGGCGCGGCGCTGGCTGTGGCCTGCGGTCGCGACGCTCGCGGCGGCGCTCGCCCTGGCCGGAGCTTTCCGGCTCGGGCGCGCGCGTCCCGAGGCGAGCTCGGCGCCGGCGCCCGCGGGCACCTCGCCCTCCGTCGCGGTGCTTCCGTTCGTGGACCTGAGCGAGGCGAAGGACCAGGAGTACTTCACGGACGGCCTCACCGAGGAGCTCCTGAACTCGCTCGCGAAGGTCCCGGAGCTGCGCGTCACGGGGCGCACGTCGTCGTTCCAGTTCAAGGGGAAGAACGAGGACGTTCGCGTGATCGGACGGAAGCTGAACGTCGCGAGCGTGCTCGAGGGGAGCGTCCGCAAGGCGGGCCGCCACGTGCGGATCACGGCGCAGCTCGTGAACGTAGCGGACGGCTTCCACCTGTGGTCCGAGACCTACGACCGGCAGCTCGACGACGCCTTCGCGGTGCAGGACGAGATCGCGCGACGAGTGGCGGGCGCGCTCTCGCGGACGCTCGTCGGAGCGAAGCCGAAGGGCCGCGTGCCGGACGCGGAGGCCTACAACTTGCGGCTGCAGGCGCTCTACCTTCTCCGGCGCCAGGTGGCGAGCGACGTCGAGAGGGCTCGGGAGCTGGCGGAGCAGGCGGTCGCCAGGGACCCGGACTACGCCGAGGCGTGGGACACGCTCGCGGTCGTGCACATCCGCGAGTTCGAGGCCGCGCAGACCTTCGCCGCCAAGCAGGCAGCGCTCGGACGGCAGCAGCGTGCGCTCGACCGGGCGCTCGAGCTCGACCCGGGCCTCGCCGGGGCGCACGCGCGGCTCGCCCGGCTCCGGCGCTTGCAATGGGACTTCGTCGGGGCGGACCAGTCGATGAAGCGTGCGCTCGAGCTCGCGCCCGGCAGCGCGTTCCTGCTCTCGTACGCCGCGGGCTTCGCGTCCACGATGGGGCGCTTCGACGAGGCGATCGCGCTGCAGAGGCGGGCGCTCGAGAGCGACCCGCTGAGCCTCACGGACCTCTACAACCTCGCGTTCCGCTACCTGGCCGCCGGCCGCGTGCCCGAGGGGGAGGCGACGATCCGGAGGTACCTCGAGCTCAACCCCGAAGGCTACGGCGCGCACGCGCTTCTGGGCGACGCGCTCGTGCGGCAAGGACGGTTCGCCGCGGGGCTCGCCGAGTACGGGAAGGAGTCGGACCCGTCGGGGCGTCTGGCCGGGCAAGCGATGGCGCACCACAGCCTCGGGAACCGCGCGGCCTCGGACGCGGCGCTCCAGGAGCTCGTGGCGAGGTACGGGGACCAGGCGAAGCTGATCGCGGAAGTCCACGCCTACCGCGGCGAGGTCGACCCGGCCTTCGTCTGGCTGGACCGCGCCTACGACCGGCACGACTCGGATCTCGTCTACCTGAAGCCCGCGTACTTCCTGACCGCTCTGCACGGCGACCCGCGCTGGGCGACGCTGCTCGGGAAGGTCGGGCTTCCGGCCGACTGAGCCCGCTCTTCCACCGCTCGATCCTCGAGCGCAGCCGCACCGTCGAGGACGGCCGGCACGAGGACCTCGTCGCGCGCGACGGGGTCTACGGCAGCCTCCGGCGGAACAGCGCGATGAGGGCGTCGTTGGCCTGGGCCGGGTCGGGCAGGCCCGTGTCGTTTCGGTAGATGCCGAACGCGCCCTCGTGGTAGGCGTGCCAGGTGAAGTGCAGGTCGTTCGCCTGAAGCAGATCGATCATGTCCTCGGCCCACCTCAGGCCGCCCCGCCCGTCCTCGAAGCAGGCCCGGTTGAGGCCGAGCTCGCCCACGTAGAGCGGTACGCCCTGGGCGCGGCCCCACGCGACGTACGGGGCGAGCAGAGCGGCCATCCCGTCCTTGTCGCGGCGCATCGGCCGCGCGCCCGAGGGGCTCGACTCGAAGTCGAGCCGCAGGCGCGAGCCGTTGCCGGCCTGGGCCGAGACGCCCTTCATCCAGCCGTTGATCTGGTAGGACCGGCCGCGCACCACCTCGAACCGCAGGCCGTTGTGGGTGGCGTTCGCCCAGTCCGTGGTTCCGCTGATCGCGATCGAGGCGCGGTCGCCGTGGCCCTCGTCGGCGAGGAACATCTGACCCACCCCGTTGTTCGCCCAGAAGCTCCAGCCGGTCGCCGACTCGACGTTCATCCGGGCGATCTGGCGGGCGACCCGGCCCGATTCGTCGTACTCGAGGACGGTGAAGTCGTCGAAGTAGGCCGTGCCCGCGTTCTTGTCGGAGGCGAAGACCGGCTTGCCGACGATGATCGACGCGTCCTCCGCCTTCCACCGCACGCCCTCGTAGTACGTCCAGCCCGAGTCGCCCGGGGGCAGCGCGGGGTCGCTCCCCGTGGTCGTCTTCCACGTGATGTCCGAGGGCACCTGGAGGACGTTCGGGTCCGGGTAGGGGCCGCCCTCGCCGAGCCCGGTCCACGAGGTGTGCTGGTGCGTGTACTCGATCGGCGCGTAGTAGTGGAACGTGTGGACGATGCCGGCGTCGGCGAGGGAGAGGAAGTTGAGCTGGCCGTAGGTCTCCCACTTGCCCTTCACCCCGTTGAGCCGCTCGACCACGATCAGGTGGTTCGTGTCCACCGAGCGGATCTCGCGGACGAGCGAGGACGCGAGGTCCTGCCACTGGTCGATCGAGGTCGGGACGATCGGCTCGTTGACGAGGTCGTAGCCCGCGATCACGGGCTCGGCCTGGTACCGCTCGGCGAGCTGCCGCCACTGGGCGCGCAGGCGGTCGCGGTTCGCCGCGTCCGTCCACAGCGCCATGCCGTCCCCGAGCGACTGGAAGCCGCCCGGCGGGACGTGCATGTTGAGGACGAGGTACACCCCGCGGGAGCGGGCCCAGGCCACGTTGCGGTCGATCCAGTCCCACGCCGCGCCCGACTGCAGGAGCGCGTCGTTGAGGTAGAAGCGAATCGCGTTCATGTTCATGTCGCGGACGCGGTCGAGGTCGATCTCCGAGTGGTGGCTCGTCGGCGCCGTGCCCGGGTTGCCCCACACGCCGTTGCCGAAGCAGACGCCCTGCAGCCGCACGGGCCGGTCGTCGGCCCCGACGACGAGGCTCGGCCCGCGCCGGCGCACGAACGCCTTCGGAACGGCCTCTCCGCCGTAGGGTCGGGCGGCGGGCGCCGGGGTGGCGGAGGGCGAGGCGGGGCCCGTCCCCCCGCCGCCGCAGGCGGCGGGGACGACGGACAGGACGGCCAGCAGGCGCAGGGCGGCGCGGAGCAGGAGACGGGTCGTCATGACGCCATAGTGTCGCGGAGCCGGCCCACGGGGCTCAATCCTCCCGATGCCTCACCGCGCCACGCGGCGCAGCGCCCGACGCGCGATCGCCCCGACGACGCCGAGCACGGCCATCCCCCCCACGATCCCGGCGAGGAGGAGCACGGGACCGCGGTGGCGGACGAAGGTCTGGATGTCCTCGGCCCCGGTCGACGCCGCGGCCGCGGCCAGCGCCACCGCCACCGCCGTGCGCGGCAGCATGCCCAGGAACGTCCCGGCCAGGAACGCCGGGAGAGGCACGCCGGTCGTCGCCATCACGAGGTTCGTGAGGGCGAACGGGGAGTTCGGCGGGAGGCGGAGCAGGGTGACGATCAGGACCGTGCGCCAGGGCGAGCGCCCGACGAGCGCGTCGCGGATCGCTCGCGCCTTCGGGTTCGTCTCGATGAGCGCGAGGACGCGGTCCCTCGAGACCCGGCGCGCGACTCGGTAGCCGAGGAGCCCGCCCCCGGTGAAGCCGAGGAGGGCGGCGGGCAGCCCCAGGCCGACGCCGAACACCCAGCCCCCGAGGATCGACTGCGCATAGGTCGGCAGGAACCCGAGCCCGGCCCCGAGGACGAACACGACGGTGTAGAGCGCGAGGCCGAGCGGGCGGTGGTAGAGGAGCCACTCGGACAGCGGCCCCAGCGCGGCCAGGAGGAGCGTGCCGCACACCGCCGGCGCGGCGGTCCACGCGATGCCGAGCAGGCCCGTCGGCCCGAGGGCGCGCAGGGCCGAGGCGGCTTCGCGGGAGGGGGACATGGAAGGGCCATGATAGACTGCCCCTCGGGCGCCTCCCCCCGTCCCTCCGGGCGGGAGGCCAGGGGGTAGGGAGCATGAAGAAGCGTCCGGCGCGCGAGCCGTACGAGCGCCCGAAGGTCACGCGCGTGCGGATCGTGTCGGGCGAGATGGCCGTCACGGGCTGCAAGACCCGCAACGGCAACGTCGGGCCCACCCTCGGCTGCCAGCGCACCGCCTGCCGCTCGATCGGCAGCTGAACGCCGTGGCGTCTCCCGCCGAGCCACGGGTCCCCGAGGTCAGCTTCCTCGAGTTCCGCGAGCGGGCGGGGCTCGACCGCCGCCGCGTCCCGATCGAGGGGACGATCGAGACCACCTACCGCTGCAACCTCGCGTGCGTCCACTGCTACGTCAACCAGCCGGCGGGGTCGCTCGAGGAGAAGGCCCGGGAGCTGTCCCTCGACCGCCTGAAGGCCCTCGTCGACGAGATCGTCGCGGAGGGCTGCCTCTTCGTGCTCTTCACCGGGGGCGAGGTCCTCGTCCGGCCCGACTTCCCCGAGCTGTACCTCTACGCCCGCTCGAAGGGTCTGCTCGTCACGATCTTCACGAACGGCACGCTGGTGACCGACCGCGTCGCCGACCTCTTCGCCGAGCACCCGCCCGACAAGATCGAGGTGAGCCTCTACGGGATGACGAAGCGGACGTACGAGCGCGTCACCCGCGTTCCCGGCTCCTTCGAGAAGTGCCTCGCCGGCATCCGCCGCCTCGTGGAGCGCGGGGTGCCGCTGACGCTCAAGACGATGGCCCTCACCTGGAACCAGGACGAGGTCCGGGCGATGGAGGAGTACGCCCGCTCGCTCGGGCTGAGCTTCCGCTTCGACAGCTCGCTCAACCCGCGCGTCGACTGCGGGTCGAACCGCAACTCCGAGCTGCAGCTCGACCCCGAGCGGGCGCTCGCGCTCGACCTCGGCGACCCCGAGCGCATGGAGGGCTTCCGGGAGTTCTGCGAGCGCTTCACGAGGCCCGACGCCGAGTACGGTGCGGAGAAGGTCTACACCTGCGGCGCGGGCCAGAGCTCGTTCACCGTCGACCCCTACGGGCGGCTGCAGATGTGCCAGCTCTCGCGCAAGAGCTTCCACGACCTCAAGGCGGGCCGCTTCGCCGACGGCTGGCACGGGTTGTTCCCCAGGCTGCGGGAGCGGACGTGGCAGACGAACGAGGTCTGCCGCCGGTGCAGCCTCATGGCCCTGTGCGGCAGCTGCCCGGGCGCCGCGGAGATGGAGACGGGCGACGTGGAGGGCATCGTGCCCGCCTTCTGCGAGCTCGCGCACCTGCGGGCCTTCGCGGTGATGGGCGAGCGGTCGGGCCACCGCCGGGACGCCACGTGCTGCCTCGGCCAGGGGACGCTCGCCGCACGGCCCGACGCCGAGGCCCGCGCGGCCCTCTCGGGCGGCTGCGGCTCGTGCGGTAACGCCGCGGCCGAGCCGGCGGAGCGGCTCGTCCGCCTCGAGCGCCGTCCCCGGCGGAGCTGAGGCGTTGCCCCGCCGGTCGCTCCGCCTGCGGGTCGGCGGGCTCGTGCTCGCCGTCGAGGCCGACCGCCCGACCGCGGCGCTCGATCCCCCGCCCGCCCTGCGAGCGTTCCTCGCGACGCGCGGCGGGGACATCCGCCTGCGCTACACGGAGGAGCCGCCGCCGCTCCCGGGTCGATCCGAGACGCTGTTCGAGTCGGGCGGCGTCTGGCGCGTCGAGCGGGTGAAAGACGGCCTTCTCTACAGCTTCCGCATCCCGAGCCGCCGCCCGCCGCTCTACAAGGTCGTCGCGATCGACGAGGGCCTGCGCGAGGGGCG
Organism: uncultured Acidobacteriota bacterium; assembly: GCA_964561785.1. Classification (GTDB taxonomy): domain Bacteria; phylum Acidobacteriota; class Vicinamibacteria; order Fen-336; family Fen-336; genus DATBSL01. Next base: position 90,002 of record CAZLRF010000014.1, read on the forward strand.
CCTCCACTTCGACCCCTCGCCCCGCGGTCCCCACTACGCCCTCGACTTCCCTCTCGACGAGCTGCTCGTCCAGCACCGCCTCGCGCGGGACGGCGCCGTGGAGGTGCACGCCTGCGCGGTCGCGTGGAGGGGGAAGGCCCTGCTCTTCTGCGGCCAGTCGGGGGCGGGCAAGTCCACGACCGCCCGGCTGTGGAAGGCCCACGCGCGCGGGGCGCGGCTCCTCTCGGACGACCGCGTCGTCCTGAGGCCGGGCCCGCGCGGCGTGCGCGCCTTCGGGACGCCGTGGCACGGAGACGGCGGCTTCGCGTCCCCGGAAGGCGCGCCGCTCGGAGCGCTCTTCTTCCTGAAGCACGCGAAGGCGACGCGGCTCGCGCCCCTCTCCGCCTCGGAGGCCGCCGCCCGGCTGTTCGCGCGCAGCTTCCCGCCCCCCTGGGACGTCGAGGGCGTCGAGGGGGCGCTCGACGCGTGCGCCGACGCCGCTGCGACGGCCCCGGCGTTCGAGCTCGCGTTCCGCCCCGACCGAACGGCGGTCGAGGCGGTCCGCGTCGCGCTCGGCGGCCCGGGCTTGCCTCGGGCGCGCTCCGGGGCGTAGCCTCCCCTTCCGAGACCGGCGGGCGCAGGCCCGCCAAACCTGAGGAGGAGACCCCATGGCGCCCGCGCGGCGAAGGCCCGTCTTCTCGATCACCCTCGCAGTCCTGGCGGCGGCCACGGCGGCGGCCGGGGCGCCCGCGCCCCCCGGCCTCCACCTCGACCTGCGCGAGGGCTGGGCGATCCAGTCCTCGGCGAAGGTCGACGAGACGGGCGACGCCGTGTCCCGCCCCGGCTTCGGCACGGCCGGTTGGCACCGCGCCACCGTCCCGACGACGGTCGTCGCAGCCCTCGTCGCCGACGGCACCTACCCGGACCCGCACTTCGGGATGAACCTGCGCAGCCTGCCCGGGGTCGCCTACGAGATCGGAACGAACTTCTCGAACCAGCCCATGCCCGCGGACAGCCCCTTCGCGGTGCCCTGGTGGTACCGGACCGAGTTCACGCTCCCGCCGGGAGCCGTGCCGCCGGGCGGACGGGTCTGGCTCCGCCTCGACGGCGTCAACTTCCGCTTCGACGCCTGGCTCAACGGGACGCGGATCGCCGAGAGCGCGAGGACGGCGGGCGCCTTCCGGCTCCACGAGATCGACGTCACCGCCGCCGCGCGCGAGGGCCGAAACGCCCTCGCCGTCCTCGTCGCCGCCCCGCGCGAGACGGACCTCGCGATCACCTTCGTGGACTGGAACCCCATGCCGCCCGACAAGGTCATGGGCCTCTACCGCCCGGTGACGGTGCGCGCGACCGGCCCCGTGGCGCTGCGCCACCCGCAGGTCGTCGCAACGCTGAACCCTCCCGCCAACGACCGGGCCGAGCTGACGGTGAAGGTGATGGCGCGCAACGGGAGCGCGGAGGCGGTCCGCGGCGTGCTTCGGGGCCGCGTCCGCCTGGACGCGGCGCGAGGCGGCTCCCCCGCCGAGATCGCCCTCGAGAAGCCCGTCTCCCTCGCCCCGGGCGAGACGCGGGAGATCGCGATCGTCCCCGCCGAGAACCCGCGACTCCGGGTCGAGCGGCCGGCCCTGTGGTGGCCCGCCCAGTACGGCCGGCCCGTCCTCCACGACCTCGAGCTCGAGCTCCTCGTCGCCGGCGCGGGCGCCGCGGCCGCCAGCGCGGAGGCCGCCGCCCTCGGCCCGGCCGCGCCCCTCCTCTCCGACCGGGTGGCCGCGCGCTTCGGCATCCGCGAGATCACGGCCGAGCGCACGCCGAGCGGCCTCGTCTACGGCGTGAACGGCCGGCGCATCCTCGTCCGCGGCGCCGGCTGGACCTCCGAGATGATGCTGCGCTACTCCCGCGAGCGGTACGAGCAGGAGGTCCGCTACGTCAGGGACATGGGCCTCAACACGATCCGGCTCGAGGGCAAGCTCGAGGACGACTCCTTCTACGACGTCACCGACCGCGAGGGGATCCTCGTCATGCCCGGGTGGTGCTGCTGCGACCACTGGGAGAAGTGGGAGAAGTGGGACGAGGAGGACCTCCCGGTGGCGGTGGCGTCGCTGCGCGACCAGTCCCTGCGCCTCCGCGGCCGGCCCTCCGTCTTCACGTGGCTCAACGGCAGCGACGGCCCGCCCCCCGCCGCGGTCGAGAAGGCCTACCTCGACGTCCTGCGGGAGACCGGCTTCCCGAACCCCGTCGTCTCCTCCGCCACCGAGAAGAAGGCCGAGCTCTCGGGGGAGAGCGGGATGAAGATGCGCGGCCCCTACGAGTGGGTGCCGCCCAGCTACTGGTACGAGGACACGAAGCTCGGGGGGCCCCACGGCTTCGCCACCGAGATCGGCCCCGGCCCCGCGCCGCCGCCCCTCGAGAGCCTGAAGCGCTTCCTCCCTGCCGACCGGCTCTGGCCGGTGAACGAGGCCTGGAGCTACCACTGCGGCGGCGGCCCCTTCAAGACGCTCGACGTCTTCAACCAGGCGCTCGACGCGCGCTACGGCCCGTCGCGCAGCGTCGAGGAGTACGCGCGCAAGGCCCAGGTCGCCGCCTACGAGTCGCACCGGGCGATGCTCGAGTCGTTCGGGGCGAGAAAGTACACGGCCACCGGGGTCATCCAGTGGATGCTCAACAACGCCTGGCCGGGCATGATCTGGCACCTCTACGACTTCTACCTGCGCCCGGGCGGCTCGTACTTCGGGGCGAAGAAGGCCTGCGAGCCCGTCCACGTCCAGCTCGCCTACGACGACCGGTCCGTGGTCGTGGTGAACGGCACGCTCGAAGAGCGCCGTGGCCTGCGCGCCACCGCGCGCGTCCTCGACCTCGCGTCGAAGGAGCGCTTCGCCCGCACCGAAGCCGTGGACGTCGGCGCCGACGGCGTCGTGAAGGCGTTCCGCGTGCCCGAGCCCGCGGGCCTCACCCCCGCGTACTTCGTCTTCCTCGCGCTCGAGGACGCGGCGGGGCGCACCGTCAGCCGCAACGTCTACTGGCTGTCGACGACGCCGGACGTCCTCGCCTGGGACAAGTCCAAGTGGTACGTGACGCCGGTCAGCCGCCACGCGGACCTCACCGCGCTCCAGCAGCTCCCCCCGGCCGACGTGAAGGCCGAGGCGCGCTTCGAGCGGCTCTCTCGGGAGGGCCGCGCCCGCGTCGTCCTCGAGAACGCGTCGCCCGCGATCGCCTTCTTCGTCCACCTGACGGTCCGGAAGGGCGAGGGGGGCGAGGAGGTCCTGCCCGTCCTCTGGGAGGACAACGACGTGACGCTCCTCCCCGGAGAGAGACGCGAGATCGCGGCGAGCTACGCTCTCTCCGACCTGGGCGGCGCCGCACCAGCGCTCGCCATCGACGGCTGGAACGTCGCGACCGCCCCGACCGCTCCGGGGCCGGGGCGGCCCACGCCGTCCTCGACGGCTCGGCCCTAGCGCCGGCCGCGGCCCTGGCCGCGCCCCTG
>CAZLRF010000015.1:0-4189 GCA_964561785.1 uncultured Acidobacteriota bacterium
CGACGATGGACCCGGAGCAGGAGAAGCACCTGCGGGCCTTCGTCGAGGCGGGAGGCGGCGTCGTCGCCCTCCACCACTCGATCGCCGGGCGGCAGGCGTGGCGCTGGTGGTGGGAAGAGGTCCTCGGGGGACGCTACCTCCTCGCCGCGGAGGGCGACCGGCCGGCCTCGACCTACCAGCACGACGTCGAGACGACCGTCCGCGTCGCCGCGCGACACCCCGTCACCGCCGGCCTCGAGACGTTCCGGATCCTCGACGAGAGCTACAAGGGGATGTGGATCTCGCCGAAGGCCACGGTGCTGCTCACGACCGACGCCCCCACGAGCGACCCGCCGGTGGCGTGGATCGGTCCGCACCCCACGGCGCGGATCGTCTACGTCCAGCTCGGCCACGGCCGCGAGGCGCACCTGCATCCGTCGTTCCGCAGGCTCGTGCGGAACGCCGTGCTCTGGGCCGGGCGGCGGGAGCCGTAGGCGCGGGCCTCGCCTGCGAGGACTGGACCCGCTGAGGCTCAGGCCCGCAGGAGCAGGCTCTTGCAGGTGAGGGCGGCCTCGGCCTTTCGGAACTCCGAGACGTCGAGCGTGCGGACGCCGTAGCCGAGCTCCGCGATCCGATCGATCGTTCGCGGGAAGGCCGGGTCGGCGACGACCAGGCCGCCGACGCGCAGGACGTTCGCCGCGTCCGGCTCCGCGGGGTCCACGGCGACGATGCCGAGGCGGGAGAACGGCGACGTGTCGATCCACCGGGGCTGGGCGAGGAGGCGCTCGTCGTCGAGGGCGGTGACCGCGCTCTTGAGGTGGAGGCAGCCGGTCACGGCGACCGGGCGGACGCGGTAGCCGAGCGGCTCGGCGAGGGCGCACAGCCGCGCGATGCCGGCCTCGTTCGTCCGCGCGGAGCGGCCGACGTACAGCGTCCGGCCGAGGCGGAGCACGTCTCCGCCCTCGAGCGTCGCCGGCAGCTCGGTGCGCTCGATCGGGCGAAAGCGGGCGAGGGCGGCCTCGACGGCGGGGAGCTCGCCTCGCCGCGAGGGGGCGCCGGGCATCGTCAGGAGCGCCACCTCGTCGAGGACGACGGCGACGTCTTCGACGAAGCAGCAGTCGGGGAACGCGGGGTCGGACGCGACCTCGACGACCTCGAGGCCGAGCGAGCGCAGGAGGTCGGCGTACGCGGCGTGCTGGGCTGCCGCGCGGTCGAGGTCGATCGGCTCGCGGCCCCGGAACGTCAGCTCGCAGTCGGCGAGCGTGGGCGGGACGCCCCGCATGACGGCGATGCCGGCGGGGGTCAATCGAGCCACTTCCAGGCCGGGACGACCGCGATGCGGCGACCGTCCTCCCGCAGGGCGTCCTCCTGGTCGAGCGTCACGATCAGGAGATCGCGCCTTCCGGCGCGACCGGGCAGCTCGGCCGCCCGGAGCAGCCCGCGCAGCTCGCGCTCGCGGTTCTCGGGCGTGAGCCTGGCGCAGCACTGGATCGCGAGGTCCTCGGTGACGAAGTCGCACTCCCACTCGTGGGGGGCGGCGGCGAAGGCGGGGGCGGCCCCGCGGCGCCGCAGGGCGAGCAGCACCGCGTTCTCGAGCCTCCGGCCGAGGTCGGGGGTCGGGTTGGGGCTGCAGGCGGCCGCGAGGCCGGTGTCCACGGCGTAGTACTTCGGCGGGCTGGTGACGCGACGCCGGAACGAAGGGAAGAAGCGCGGCACGGCGAGGGCGAGCCACGCGTCCTGCAGGTACTCCACCAGGCGGCCGGTCTGGGCGACCGAGGGCAGACCCAGCCCCCCGGCCAGGGCCTGCAGGGACAGCGGCTGCCCGGGGTGCGCGAGCAGGTGGAGGGCGAGCACCATCAACGGGCGGGCCGAGCGCAGCGCGCGGCGGGTGACGATGTCGCGGTGGACGACGTCCCGCAGGAGCTCGCGCAGGAGGAGGCCCCCGGGGCCGGGCCCGGCCCGCAGGGCCCCCGCGAAGCCTCCGCGCCGCAGGTGGTCCTCGAGCGAGGCGGCGCCCGGCTCCTGCCCGGTCAGCTCGAGGAACTCGCGGTACGAGAAGGGGTACACCTCGTGCGGGAGGTGGCGCCCGGTCAGCTTCGAGCCCAGCTCGCGCCCGAGGAGGCTCGCCGTCGATCCCGTCACGCACACGCGCCGGCCGGAGTCCAGGAGCGAGCGCACGAGCCGCGGCCACTCCGGGACCTCCTGCACCTCGTCCAGGTAGACCGACGCCCCGGGATGATCCGCGTCCAGGACGGAGAGCAGGGTCGCGAAGTCCTCCGCCCCGAGCCCGTAGAGCCGCGGGTCCTCGAGGTCGAGGGCGATCGACGCGCCCCCGATCTCGCGGCGGATCTGGCGCTGCAGGGTGCTCTTGCCGCTGCGGCGCACGCCGGTGAGCACGAGCACGTGGGAGGAGAGACCCTTCGGCCAGGCCGGTCGGTCGAGCCGGCGCACCTCGCCCTCCGCTGCCCCGGGCCCGGGGGAGGCCAGGACGGACCGGAGCGTGTCACGCAGCAGCACGCCAGTATGCTCTCACGCAAAACACTGGTGTGCAAGCGTACAGAACAACAAGGCGCTCCCGGCGAGCGTGGGCGGGACGCCGCGCCTCACGGCGTCTTGACCGGGTCCGGCGGCCGGGTCGGCAGCCGCATCGGCTCGGCGTCCATCTTCTTCACGAGCTCCTCGACCGCGCGCTCGAGCTGCGGGTCGCGGCCGGCGATGACCGACCGGGGGTCGTTCTCGACCACGATGTCGGGGTCGACGCCGTGGCCCTCGATGACCCACCGGCCGTCGACGTCGTTCGTGCCCGACAGCGGCACGCTCACGCTGCCCCCGTCGATCATCGGGCCGAGGCCCGAGATGCCGACGACGCCGCCCCAGCTGCGCTTTCCGACGAGAGGGCCGAGACCCGCCTTGCGGAACATGTGGGGGAAGATGTCGCCGTCCGAGGCCGAGGTCTCGTTGAGGATCGCGACCTTGTGGCCGTGGAACACGGTCCCGGGGTACGTCCCGGGGTGCTCGCCGCGGCGGCCGAAGCGGGTGCCGAGCAGCTTCGTGTCGAGCCGCTCGATGATCCACTGGGAGACGTTGCCGCCGCCGTTCGAGCGCACGTCGACGACGAGCCCCTCCTTGCGGATCTGCGGGTAGAACCACTTGATGAACTCGTAGATGCCCGGTGCGCCCATGTCGGGGACGTGGAGGTAGCCGGCGCGGCCGCCCGTCATCTTCGCGACCTTCTCCCGGTTGGCGTTCGTCCACTCGAGGTAGAGGAGCGGCTCCTCGCTGGTGATCGGGCGGTACGTCGTCTTGCGCGAGCCCTCGAGCGTCGGCTTCGCGTTGAGGGTGAGGGTGACGGGGTCGGTCTTGTGGCGCAGCAGGCGGTAGGGGTCGTCGTCCCCCTCGAGCTCCATCCCGTCGATCTCGAGGACGTAGTCGCCCGCGCGGGCGTCGACGCCGACCTCGGTGAGGGGGGCCCGGTAGAGGTCTTCCTCGTTGTGGCCGACGAGGATTCGCGCGATGCGGTAGCGTCCCGACGCCGGGTCGAGCTCGAAGCGGGCGCCGGGGAGGCCGACCTTCGGGCGCGGCGGGATCTCGTAGTCGCCGCCCTGGATGTAGGCGTGGCCGACGTTGAGCTCGGCCACCATCTCGCCGAGGACGTAGTTGAGGTCCGCCCGGTGGGCGACGTGGGGCAGGAGCGAGCGGTAGCGCTCGCCGATCGCCTTCCAGTCGTACCCGTGCATGTTCTTGACGTAGAAGAAGTCGCGAAAGCGCCGCCAGGTCTCGTCGAAGAGCTGCCGCCACTCCTCGGCGGGGACGCGGTCGACCATCAGGCCCTTCGTGGAGACCGTCTTCTTGTCCTTCGCCTCGGGCTTGACGTCGTAGAGGTTGTAGCTGTCTCCCTGGCGCACGAGGACCTTCGCCCCGTCTCGCGAGAGGGCCCAGCCCGTCGCGTTCTCGGCGAGGGTCGACTCCTTGCGGTCCTTCAGCGAGTAGAGCTTGAGCGCGGGCTTCGCGTAGGAGTCGCGGCCGTAGAACGGCGCCCCGGCGACCGTGTAGAGCAGGTGGCCCTTGCCCACGGCGAGGCTGCCCACGTTCTCGCCGTCGAGCGGGACGCGGGTCACGCGGGAGGCGAGGCCCTCGAAGTCGATGCGGAAGGGCGTCTCCTTCTTCTTCTCCGCCTTCTCGCCCGCCTCGGGCTTCTTCTCGTCGGCCT
>CAZLRF010000015.1:4289-92698 GCA_964561785.1 uncultured Acidobacteriota bacterium
TCAGGGTCAGGGCGAAGAGGCCGGTCGTGCGGTTGCCCGCGTAGTTCCACTCGATGCTGCTGATCTGGGGGGCGAAGTCGCGGTCGGAGAGGTAGTAGAGGTGCTCCCCGTCGAGGTCCCAGGCCGGGGACTCCTCGTTGAAGACGTCGTCGGTCACGCGGCGCAGCGTGCCGTCGGCGGCGCTCCACACGTGGATCGAGCGCGACTCGTTGGGGTCGGTCATCGAGAAGGCGAGGTAGGCGCCCTTCGGCGACCAGACGTAGTCCCGGATCATGCCGCGCTCGTCGTCCGCGACCTCGACCACCTTGCGGTCGGCGAGCACGACGACGAAGAGCCTGCCGTCCTTGTCGGAGAAGGCGAGGTGCGTCCCCTCCGCAGACCACTCGGGCGCGTAGGTCATGCCCTGGCGGCCCTTGGTCAGCTGCTCCGGCTTGCCGCCGGCCTGGTCGACGAGCCAGATCTCCTCCTCGCCGCCGCGGTCGGACACGAAGGCGATGCGCTTGCCGTCGGGCGACCACCGGGCGTGCTTGTCGTGCACGCCCGACGTGGCGGTGAGGTTGCGGGTGGGGCCCTTCTCGATCGGGAGCGTGAAGACGTCCCCGCGGGCGACGAAGAGCGCCCGCTCGCCCTTCGGGCTGAGCTCGAAGCCCTCGATCTGCTTCTCCGCGCTCACCCGCGAGGGCCGCATCGCGACGCCGTCGTTCGGGACGAAGATCGGCGCCGCCCGGTCGGACTTCGCCCGGACGTCGAAGACGCGCAGCTCGCCGTTCATCTCGTAGACGATGCGCGAGACGTTGTCGGACGAGGGCCAGCGCACGTCCCAGGTGGTGCTGGTCGTCAGCTTCGCGACCGCGTCGGTCTTCGGGTCCCAGGAGTAGAGGTTGAGCGTCCCGTCGCGGTCGGAGGCGAAGTACACCGAGTCCCCGATCCACATCGGGTCGCGCTCGGTCCGCTTGCTGGTCGCGAATGGCTTCGCGTCGTTCGTGGCGAGGTCGTAGACGTAGAGGTCCTGCGCCCAGCCGCCCTCGTAGCGCTTCCACGTGCGGAAGTCCCGAAAGAGGGGCGAGTAGGCGAGCCGCTTCCCGTCGGGGGAGAAGTCCCCGGCGCCCGAGGTGGGCATCGGGAGCGCTTTCGCCGGGCCGCCCTTCGCGGGGACGGTGAAGAGCTGCCCCTCGGAGCGAACCCCGTCGGCGTCGCGCATCGAGCGGAAGAGGATCGCCGACCCGTCCGGGGTCCAGCCCATGACCTGGTTGTCGTAGCCTCCGCGCGGCGGGAAGGGCCCGCGGGCCGGGTAGTAGGTGAGCTGTCGCGGCTGGCCCCCCTCGGCCGGCATGACGTAGACCTGCTCGTCGCCCTCGTACTGGCCGGTGAAGGCGATCCACTTCCCGTCCGGGGAGAACCGCGGGAACAGCTCGAGGCCGGGGTGGGCCGTGAGCCGGGTGGCATTGCCGCCCGCGGCCGGCGCCGACCAGATGTCGCCGGCGTAGCAGAAGGCGACGCGGTCGCCGGCGATGTCGGGGAAGCGCAGCAGCTTCGTCTGCGCCGAGGCGGGGGCGGCCAGCAGCCCGCAGCCGAAGGCCGCCAAGGCGATCCCGGCGGCGTTCAATCGATTGGACATGAGGGCACCTCGCGAACGGGGGAATCGTACGTCAGGACGCGCGCGGGCGAGGTGCGCCCCGGCGCTACTTCGCGGAGGCCTTGCGGAGGCTGACGGCCCCGGAGAGCGTCTCGACGCTCACCCGCGCTCCGCCGGCGCCGGTCGTGAACGACAGCTCCTTCGAGGGCGTCCATCGGCTCGATTTCTCGGCGGCCGGCCCCAGCTCGTTCGTGATCTCCCCGCTGAACGTCGTCACCGAGAAGCTGGCGGCGATCGACGCCGGGAGGACGAGCTCCACGGGGGCGCTCACGGTCTCGACCGAGAGCGCCGCCTTCGGCGAGAGGCCGCCCTCGAACCGCACGGCGCCCGCCACGGATTCGAGCGAGACACGGTCGAACGAGCCGCCCGCGACGAGGAGCTTGCCGTTGACCGTCCCCGCCTCGAGCTCGCCCGAGGCGTCGCGGACGGTCACGGCGCCGTTCACGGCCTCGGCCCGGACCCGGCCCGCGGCCTTCGTGACCTCGACCGAGCCGTTCACGCTCTGCAGCTCGACGTCCCGCGCGGGGCCCGCGTACGTGATCGTGCCGTTCACGGTCTCGGCCTTGACCGAGCCCGTGACGCCGGACACCGTGATCGCGGCCTGGAAGCCCTCGACGCTCACCGCGCTCGCGGCGGGGACGAAGACCTCGAGGTCGCTGCGGATGCCCATCGGGTGGCCGCGCTCGGCCGCGACCTCGACGGTCGTCCTCTTGTCGGAGCCGCCGATCTCGAGCGTGACCCCCTCGCCGAGGGTGCCCTTCACCTGCACCTCGGCGCGGTCCCAGCCCGTGACCCGGACCGACCCCGACATGTTCTCGACGTGCACCGCCCCGTCCGGGGCGGCGGGGCGCTTCTGGTCCACCGGCGTCTGGGCCGCGGCCCAGGCGGGGAGGACGAGCCCGGCGACGAGGGCGAGCGTGGTGCGCTTCATGGTCTTGCTCCTCTCCATCTTGGTCAAAGCTCAGTCGACAGCCGGACGACCCTTCGCAGGACGTCCACCTTCTTGCGGTGGGTGGACACCAGCATGCGGTTGAGCTCGGGGCTCTCGGGGTCCTTCGCGAGGGCCCCGCGGACCTCGGCGAGGGCGCGGTCGATCACCTCGAGGTTGGACTCCACGGCGGCCAGGGTCTCGGGCGCGAGGCGTGTGCGCCGGCCCTGCAGGGCGGCGAGGAGCGCGCTCGCCGCCGCCTCGTAGTCGCGCTCGGCCGCGGCGAGGACGGGGTCCTCGACCGTCCCGGCCACGAGCGTCGCGGCCGGGCTCGCCGCGGGGATCGCGACCGTCCGGACGCGGTCCGGGCCGCCTGCCTGCCAGAGGACGGCGGAAACCGTGAGGACGACCGCGGCGGCCGCGGCGAGCGCCCACGGGCCGAGGCCCGCCGCCCACTCCCACGAGCGGCGCCGCTCGACCCGCTCGGCCACGCCGGGCCAGAGGTCCCGCGGCGGGGCGACCGAGCGGGGCAGGGCCGCCGCGTGGGCGAGCAGCTGCCGGAGCCGACGCTCCTCCTCCCGGCACCGCGGGCACGAGGCGAGGTGGGCCTCGACCTCCGCCGCCTCGCGTGGAGAGAGCGCGCCGTCGACCCAGTCGTCGAGCCGTTCGTCGAGCGCCTGGCAGTTCATGATCCCAGTGCCTCCCGGAGCAGCCTGCGGGCACGCGACAGCTGCGCCTTCGACGTGCCCGGGGCGAGGTCCAGCATCGCTGCGATCTCCTCGTGAGTCCGGCCCTCCACGTCGTGGAGCACGAACACCGCCCGCGCGCCCGGGGGCAGCGCGGCCATCGCCTTCTGGAGGTCGAAGCCCTGCTCGGGGCGGGGGACGCCGGGGGTCCGCTCGGCGTCCGCCGGGTCGGGGACCGCGACGATCCGCGCGTCGCGCCGTCTTCGCGACCGGCGCTCGGAGAGGGCCACGTTCACCGCCAGGGGGTGGAGCCAGGTCGAGAACGCCGAGTCCCCGCGGAAGCTGCCGAGCTTCCTCCAGGCCCGGACGAAGACCTCCTGGGTCAGCTCCTCGGCGAGGGCGGCGTCCGCCGAGAGGCGGAGGCACAGCGCGAAGACGCGCCGCTCGTTGTCCCGGTAGAGCCGCTCGAACGCGGAGAGGTCGCCTCTCTGGGCGTCGCGCACGAGGCGTCTCTCGGCGGCGCGGCGGCCGTCGTCCTCGCGCGTCCGCATCAGCGCCCTCTCCGGCACCGCTTCGGCGAACCCCTCCATGCCTCGCACTCCGACCGATGAGATGCCGGAGGGGACGCGGGGGTTGGAAACGGGGTCGATGGTTCGCAAAACGTTCTGAAAGAAGCCAGTATTCGGCCCTCGTTCAAAGGGGCATGGCACTTTCGGGCCATAGGACCCCCCACTTTCCGGCTATTCCCTTCGGGGGCGACCCGGGGCATCCTTGGCTCACCTCCGTCGGGTGGCCGCAGCCCCCCCCAATTCTCCCTCCTGCGGCCACCCATTCTTTTTGCTTACCCGGCGAGGACCGCGCGGGCGGCGCGAGCCGCCTCGTCCACCAGGGCCCGCAGGTCGTCCTCCCGCGTCCGGAAGTTCACGATCGCCACCCGCAGCGCCGTGCGGCCCTTGACGATCGTCGGGGCCAGGAAGAAGGCGCCGCTCCCGACGAGGCGGTTCGCGACCTGCCGGTTGAGACGGTCGAGCGCCGCCTCGGGGAGCGCGCCGCCGGGCGGTCGGCAACGGAAGGCCACGATCGACAGGACCGGCTCGGCGAGCAGCTCGAGCTCCGGACGCGCGCGGACCTCGTCGGCGAGGAAGCGGGCCATCGCCACGTCGTGCTCCACGGCGCGGGCGTAGCCCCGCGTCCCGTGCCGCTTGAGACCGGCCCAGACCTTGAGGGCCTTGAAGCCGCGCGACAGCTCCGGGCCGCGCTCGTTGAAGAGGACCGGGCCGAGGACGGGGCTGTCGGGGTCGTGGACGAGGTAGGGCGCCGGACGGCGGAACGCCTCGGCCATCCGGCCCGGCTCGCGCACCAGGGCGGCGCCGGCCTCGTAGGGGACGTAGAGCCACTTGTGGGGGTCCGCGGCCACGGAGTCGGCCCGCTCGAGGCCCGCGAAGAGCGGCCGGAGCTTCGGCGAGACCGAGCCGAGCGCGCCGTAGGCCCCGTCCACGTGGAACCACAGGCCCTCCGCCGCCGCGAGGTCGGCGAGCTCGTCGAGCGGGTCGACCGCGCCGGTGTTCACCGTGCCCGCGTTCCCGACGAGGATCGCGGGCCGCAGGCCCGCCCGGCGGTCGGCGGCGATCGCCTCCCCGAGCAGGTCGACGCGGACGCGGAACCGCTCGTCGGTCGGCACCTTGCGCAGCTGCTTCCAGCCGATGCCGAGCAGGTCCACGGCCTTGTCGACGCAGTTGTGGACCTCGTCCGAGACGTAGACGACGAGCGGCGGGGTGCCCGCGAAGCCGTCCTCGCGCACGCCGGGCGCCACCGCCCGGCGTGCCGTCGCGAGCGCGGTGAAGTTGGCCATCGAGCCGCCGGAGGTGAGGATGCCCTCGGCCGTCCGCGGGAAGCCGAGGATCTCGGCGAGCCACGCCACCACCTGCTTCTCGACGTGGATGGACGCGTGGTCCCCGCCCCAGCAGTTGCTGTTCATCACCGAGGCGAGGTAGTCGGCCGCCGCCCCGAGGGGATCGGCGGTCGCGTTGATGAACGCGAAGAAGCGCGGGTGCGAGTTGCCGAACGGGTGCGCGAGCACGCGGTCGCGCAGCGCGTCGAGGACGGCCTCGAGCGGCTCGCCGTCCTCGGGCAGAGGCTCGTCGAAGAAGAAAGCCGCGTCGCCCACCTTGCCGAAGACGGGACGGGAGAGAAGACCCGCCCGGTGGTCGGCCGCGAGGTCCGCCGCCCGGTATCCGAGCCGCCGGACCGCCTCGGGGTCGAGATCGAAATCGTCCATGCTCTGCCGCCTTGAGACGGGGACCGCGGCGAGCGTAGCATGCCCCGCGGAGGGCGAGGCGCTGGGCAGCAAGGGCAAGGGCTACCGGACGGTCGAGTTCGAGGGGTTCGAGATCCTGGTCGGGAAAGGCGACGCCGACAACGACCGGCTGACGTTCGGCGTCGCCCTTCCGCGCGATTTCTGGCTGCACGTCGCGGGGCCCGCGGGGAGCCACGTGATCGTCCGCAACCCGTTCTCTCTCGACGAGCTGCCGAAGGCGGTGGCCGAGCGGGCCGCCCAGCTCGCGGCCTGGCACTCGAAGGCCCGCGGCGCACGCGGCAAGGTCGAGGTGCACCTGTGCCGCGTGGCCGACGTCCGCAAGCCGAAGGGCTTCGCCCCCGGCCAGGTGCTCCTCAAGCGCTGGGACGCGGTCAAGGTGTACCCGAAGGGCCTCGACGAGCCGGAAGGCGAGTGAGCGGGCGCGGCACATCGGCCCCGAGCTGCCGCTTGTCTCGGGCGCCCGACGTGTATTAGATTCTAATACAGGAGGAGAAATGCGCGACACCGTCACGGTCAGCCTGCCTCCGGGGATCCGCCGCGAGCTCGATCGGATCGCCGCCCAGGAAGGGGTCTCACGCAGCGACGTGCTGCGCGCCTCGCTGGAGGACTACTTCTTCGTCAGGCGATTCCGGGCGTTGAGGCGGCGCATGATGGCCACGGCTCAGGCGCAGGGCATCTTCACCGACGAGGACGTCTTCGACCGCGTGTCATGAGGCTCGTCCTCGACGCGAACGTCCTGATCGCGGCCTTCGTCGCGCGGGGAACGTGCGCCGAGCTCCTGGAGTACTGCGTTCGTGAGCACGAGCCGGTCACGTCCGAGGCGATCCTCGAGGAGGTGCGCCGGAACCTGGTGGACAAGATCCGTGTCACGGCGGCCCAGGCGGACCAGACGGTCCGGTTGCTCCGCACTCGCCTCGAAGTGGTCGAGCCGGCCGCCCTCGAGCACCCGGTGTGTCGCGACCCCGACGACGACGTCGTCCTCGGCACCGCGGTTGCCGGACGGTGCGAGGCCATCGTGACCGGAGACAAGGACCTCCTCGATCTCGTCGCGCACGGGGTCGTCAGGATGGTCTCGCCGCGCGGGTTCTGGAGCTTCGAGAGCCAACGCTCCCGAGGGTGACTCGGGCGGAGGTGAACCCCGGCCGCGACTGCGGCGTCTGGCCTGCCGAGGCGAAGGGGTGCTGCGGGATGAGGCGATCGCGATCGGCTGGCGGGGCCCGGTGAGCCTCGACCCGGCCGAGCCGAAGGCCGCGAGCGACCGGGAGTTCGAGGAGCGCGTCGCCGACTCGTCCGCCCTGGCGTTCCGGGTCGCGCTCGGGGTCCTCCGCCACCGCGAGGACGCCGAGGACGTGGCCCAGGAGGCGTTCCTGCGCGCCCAGCGGGGCTTCGCCGCGCTGCGCGACCGGGAGCGCTTCCGCGCGTGGCTCGTCCGGACGGCCTTCCGCCTCGCTCTCGACCGGCGCCGCGGCGACCGGCGTCGAGGCGCGCGGGAGGAGGCGTGGGGAGCGCAGCCCGTGCCCACGGCGTCGGTGGAGGACGAGGTCGCGCGAAGGCAGGTCCGGGAGCGGGTCGGCGAAGCGATCGACGCGCTACCCGAGAAGCTGCGGATCGTGACGGTGCTGGCGGCGATCGAGGAGCAGGACCTCGCCTCGGTCGCCCGGCTCCTGGAGTTGCCGGAGGGGACGGTGAAGTCCCGGCTGCACCTGGCCCGCAAGGCCCTGGCGGAGAGGCTGCGATGTCTTGTGAGCGATACCGCGACGCGCTAGTCGACGTCGCCGCCGGCGGAGCGGCGCCCCCGGCCCTCGAGACGCACCTGGCGTCGTGCGCCGCGTGCCGGGGCGAGCTCGCGGCGCTGCGCCAGGCCCTGGCCCTCGCGGACGCCGAGCTGGCCGGCCTGCCGTCCGCGGAGCCGTCGGCCGACCTGGCGGCCCGCATCCGGGGGGCCGCGGCCGACCAGCCGGCCCCCGCACCCTGGCGCTTCGCATGGCTCTGGCCCGCGGTGGCCGGCGCCGCGGGCCTCGCCGTCGCGCTCGCCGCCTGGCCGCCGCACCGGCCCGACGTCCCGGCCCCGCCGCCTCTCCCGCGCGCCGCCGACACCTCGCCCGGCCCTGTGCCGGCCCCCCCCGTCCCTCTGACGGCGCCCGTGCCCTCGCGCCTTGCGGCCGAGGGCACCCGGCCGGCCGCGTCGACGAAGACCGTCCGCCGCTCCTCCCCGGCCCCGTCGCGCCCGGACGAGCTCGAGGTCCTCGTGCCCGCCGGCGAGGCCGAGGTCTTCCTCCGTTTCGCCTCTCACCTCCGGACGCGCGCCGTCTCGCCCGATTCGATCCTCCTGGCCGACCTCTCGGGTCAGCTGCCGGAGCCGAAGGGCGTCGAGATCCAGCCGCTCGTCATCGTTCCCCTCGACCCGGCGGAAGCGTCGGGCACGGACTGAAAGGAGCCTTCCGATGGCACGTCGTTCTCTCCTGACCCTGGCGGTCGCGGCCGTGGCGGCCCTGGCCGCCCCCGGCCGCGCGCAGGATGCGCCGAAGCCCGAGCCGGCGCCGGCCCGGGAGGCCCCTCCCGCGCCCCGGGCGGACCGTCTGCCGACGTCGACCGTGCAGGTGCAGATCGTCATCAGCCGCTACCAGGGCGAGAGGAAGGTCGCCAGCCTGCCGTACAGCTTCCTCGTCCCCTCCGTTCCCGCGGCGGGGGGCGGCCCCAACTCGCCACAGAACCGCGCCCGCATGCGGATGGGCGTGGACACGCCGGTGCCGAAGACCACCGCGGGCGGCGCGACCGAGGTCCAGTACCGCAACGTCGGAACGAACATCGATTGCTGGGTGGGCGACCTCGGGGACGGCCGCCACCAGGTGAGCCTGACCGTGGAGAACTCTTCGGCGCTCGCCGGGCCGGAGGCGGGGAGCGGACCGGCCGCCGCCTCGGGCCTCCCGCTGTTCCGCCGGTTCGAGACGTCGCTCGCGCCGACCCTCCGGCCCGGGCAGAGCGTCCAGGCCATCGCCTCGACCGACCCCGTCACCGGCGAGGTCGTGAAGATCGACGTGACGCTGGGCGCGGTGAAGTAGCCTCGCGCGGCCGCCCCTTGCGCCCGGGCACATCATGGTCAGATAATCGTGACCATGAATCCCAGGAGGGTCGTGCCCGCCGGGCGGTTCAAGGCGGAGTGCCTCGCCCTGCTCGACCGGGTGGAAGCGACCGGGGAGCCCCTGGTGGTGACCAAGCGGGGGCGGCCGGTCGCCGAGGTGGTCCCGATCCGGAAGAAGCGCCGCCCGCTCGAGGGCAGCGTCAGGGTCCGCGGCGACGTCGTGGGTCCGATCCTCGACGACTGGGACATCGACCGGTGATCGTGCTCGACACCCACGCCTGGCTGTGGTGGGCGAGCGGGGACGACGCCCTCGGCCGCAGGGCGGCCCGCGAGATCCGGGCCGCGAAGCGGATCGGCGTCTCGGCGGTCAGCTGCCTCGAGGTGGCCGTGGCCGAGGCGCGGGGGCGCATCGAGCTGGACCGCCCAGTGCTCGAGTGGCTCCACGAGGCCCTGGCCCTGCCGCGCGTGGAGCTCGTCCCGCTCACCCCCGCCGTCGCCGTGAGGGCCTCGCGTCTCGGCCGGGACTTCCCGGGCAATCCCGCCGACCGGGTGATCGTCGCCACGGCCCTGCTGGAGTCCGCGGTCCTCGTCACCCGGGACGGGAGGATCCGCGACCACGGGGTCGTCGAGACGGTGTGGTGATCGCCTACTGGATGTAGCCGAGGCTGCGGAGCTGCTCGAGCACGTCCTGGTCGAAGTCGCTGCGGGCCGCCGTGGCCGCCGGCCGCCGTCCGTAGGAGTCGACGAGGCGCACGGGGTGCTCGCGCCGGAACTCCTCGGAGAGCGCCGCCTCGAGGACCCGGCCGTCGAGCTCCCGGCTCTTCGGAAGCCCGAGGAGGTGGAGCACGGTCGGGGCCACGTCGCGCGCCGTCGCCTCCCCGAGGTCTCCCGGGACGACCGGCCCGCCGGCGAGCACCAGGAGCCCCTCCGCCGGCCGGGCCCCGCCGCGCGCCAGCCGGCCGGGGTCGCCCACCAGGACGAGGACGTCGTTCGGCCCGCGCCCGGCCGCCGCGTCCGCGAGGAGGCCGTCCACGACCGCGTACCGCTCGCGCACCGCGGCGAGCTTCGCGTCGAGGCCGGCGAGGTCGCGCGCCGGCGCCTCGCCGAGCTGCTGCATCGTGAAGATGTCGAGGCCGCTCAGGTACAGGGCCTCGAGGTCGGGCGGGGCGTCGGCGCGGAGCTGGCGCGCCACCGCGACGTGGAACCGGTCGAGCCGCCGCGCGTGGTCGGTCTCGCCCGGGTCGAGGAGCGGGACGAGGCGCGCGAACGCCTCCGGGGGGTGGACCTCGCGGTCGGGCGGGCCGCCCTTCTCGATCTTGAAGGCCGCACGGTCGGTGACCAGGTGGCCGTTCACGGCTTCGGCCGGCCACGTCGCCCACCAGTTCACGACGCCCACCCGCAGGCCCTTGTCCGAGGCGACGTTCCAGAACGTCTTGACGCTGCGCAGGACGGCGCTCGGCGGCTGCGGGCGCGTCAGGCGGAGCAGGTCGGCGGCGGCGGCGAGGGCGGAGGCGAAGGCCCCGCGCTCGGTGTCGAGGCTGACCGGCGTGCGCAGGCCCGCGATGCGGCGCGCGTCCGCCGACTGGATGCCGTGGGCCTCGGGCCCGCGCCCCGTCGCGATCGTGGTCCAGACGATCGCGGGCACGCGCTCGGGCTCGGCGCGCAGCCGCGCCCGCGCCCCCGCGGCGAGGAGCGCCTCGAGGGCGGGCATCCGGCCCTGCGCGACGAGGTGCTCGGCCATGCGCCGCTCGAGCCCGTCCACGGCCACGACCCGCACCCGCAGGCCGGTGGGCACGACCGCGTAGTCGGGCGCGGGTGCGCCCGTCGTGCCCGCGAGGCGGGGCGCGAGCGCCACGACCGCGGCGAACAGGGCCGCCGCTCCCGCGACGAGGGGCAGGACCCGTCGCCTCGAGAGGCTCGCCGGCGGCAGGTGGGGCAGTGTGCCTCCCGCCGAGAGGACCGCGACCGCGGCGAGGGAGGCGAAGCGGCCGAGGGCGAGGCTCGCGACGAGGCCCAGGAGCACGCCGGCGGCCTGGCCGACGAGGGGCGCCCCCGCGAGGTGGGAGCGCCACCACAACGCGAGGTACGCCACGGCCAGGACCGCGACGCCCAGCCCCACGTTGCGGGCCAGGGCCGGGCCGGGCTCGCGCCCGAGCCGTCTCGCCCAGGCCGCGAGGAAGCCCCCGGCGAGGGCCACGAGGCCGGCGAGCAGGGCGAAGGCGAGGACGAGGTAGAGGGCGAGGACGACGAGGTCCTGCGGCTCGCCGAGGAGGCGGCGGTCGAGGCCGGCCGCGGCGAGGGTGGCGGCGAGGCCGAACAGCACCCCGCCCACGAGGCCCACCCTCAGGGCCGCCCGGAGCGAGGCCCGGAACGGCGAGACCGCTCCCGCGCCCCCGAGCACGAAGCGGTCGAGCGAGCTGTCGAGGTAGCCGAGCCGCCGCAGCTCCTCGCGCACCGCGTCGACCGACGCGAGCGGCGGCCGCGCCTCGCCCATCAGGGCCGCCGGCGCCCGTTGAAGCGGTAGATCACGGACGCGAGGGCGCGGTGGGTGGTGAGCGTCGTGCGCACCTCGGTGGGCGTCGTCGGGGGACGGTCGAACTCCCCGCCCCCCGCGGCCTGCTCGCTCACCGTGTACTCGCCGAACGCGTAGACGTAGGCCACGTCGAGGAGCATCGGGCCCAGGATGAGGCCGGTGCCCGCGGTGAAGCCGTTCAAGCGGGGGAGGTCGCCCGTGGGGTTGGGGGTGATCTGCCGGTCGTTGAAGTAGCCGGCCCGCAGCGGGACCTTGACCCGGCCCGCGATCGCCACCCACTCGACGCCGAGACGGATCTGCTCGGCGTCCTGCTGCCCGAGCCGACGCGTGGGGTCGTCGGGGTCGTCGGAGCCCGGCACCGGCCGCAGGGTGGGGTACTGCAGGTTCGGGAACACGGTCGGCGGGGGCGGGGTGCCGGGCACCCCATCGCTCGACTGCGGTGTCACGACCAGCTCGAAGTAGTCGCGGATCCGCGCCTCGGACCAGCTCGTGCGGGTGAAGTCCGCCGAGAGAGTGAGCGTGTCGATCGGGCGCCAGGACACCCCGAGCCCGAACGAGGACGGGAGCTCGAGGCGCACGGCGTCGCTCGACCAGGCGTTCGCCGTGACCTCGTCGAGGCTGCCGTCGGTCGTCCAGTAGTCCCGCCTCGCCTGGGCGAGGGTGACCTCCGACGTGAACGGGGTCTTGTAGACGGCGGCGAGGTTGAGGCTGTCGTCCGGGGACACGATGAGCCCGAGGTTGGCGCTCCAGCCCCGGGGGCGGAAGTCGAGGTCGAACTCCCGCACCGGCCTGCGGCTGAAGGTCTCGTAGCGGCGGGTGAGCGACTGGTCGTACCCGTTGAGCCAGCGGTTCACCGTGAAGCCCGCCCGGATCCACCGGCTGAGGCGCAGCCCGGTGCCGAAGGCCACGACGTCGAAGCCCCCGTCGCTGCCGAGCGACTCGGTGAACTTCGTCGCGCCGGTCCCCCGGATCTCCCTCCTGCCGTCGAACGAGATGGCCCTCTGGTAGCTGAGCTGCACCGCGCCGCCCACATCGCCGAGGCCGACCGGCCAGGTGAGGGCCGCGAAGTCGAGCGCCTGCCCGTCGAAGCGGTCGTAGTCCGACCCCCGCTCGGTGTCGAACGAGTTCGCGACCCCCACCACGGAGACCTCGGGCACGCGCAGGTAGCTGAGGCCGGCCGGGTTCCAGGAGGCGGCGGTCGCGTCGTCGGCGCGCGCGAGGAACGCGCCTCCCATCCCGTAGGCCCGGGCCCCCGAGCCGAGCGTGAGGTTCTGGCGACCTGTGATGTCGATACGGCCGGTGTCGCGCACCGCCTCCTGGGCGAGGGCGGGCGCGGCGGCCAGGAGGAGAGCGAGCGCCACACGCCCGGCGGCCCGGGCGGAGGGCGGCGGCCGGCGCGCGGTCGAGCGGGACAGCATGATCCGATCGGAGCATAGCACGCCCCCTCGCGCGCCCCGGAGCCGCCCGCGGCGCATTATCATGCCCCGTGGCCCGCGCGTTCCGCCGCGGCGAGATCGCCCTCGCCCTCGCGTCGCTCCTCGTCGCGCTCGCCCTCGCGGAGGGGGCCGTGCGCCTCCTCGCGGCGGGCGAGCGCCCCTCCGGCTACGCGCCGGTTAGGACCGACCGCCGCCACGGCCGTCCCCGCAACGCGAAGGGCTACCGCGACCTCGAGCGGGCCATCCCGAAGCCGACCGGGGTCCGCCGGGCGCTGTGCCTCGGCGACTCGTTCACCTGGGGGGTGAGCGTCCTCTTCGACGACGCGTGGCCCCAGCGGGTCGAGCGCATCCTGCGGCGCGAGCGGGGAGAGGCCTGGGAGGCGGTGAACCTGGCCGAGCCCGGCCTCAACTCCGTGCAGCAGGCGGCGCGGCTCGCCTCGGAGGGGTGGGCGTACGAGCCCGACGTGGTGGTCGTGGGCTACGTCCTCAACGACAGCGAGGACGAGACGGCGGCGGAGGCGCGCCGGGCGGCCGACTGGGCGGAGGAGCAGCGCGCCCCGCGGACGACGCTCCTCGACCGCTCGGCCCTCGCGCGGCTCGTGAGGACGCGCCTGCGCGCCACGGTCGAGAACCGCCGCCGCGTCGAGGGCTACCGGTCGATGTACGCGGACGGCTACCCCGGCTGGGTCGAGGGCCGGCGCGCGCTGCGCGCGCTCGGCGGGATGTGTCGCGAGCGCGGCGTGCCCCTCGTGGTGGCGATCTTCCCCCTCTTCGGCAACCCCCTCGACGAGCGCTACCCGTTCGCCGACGTCCACGCGAAGGTCGCCCAGGCCGCGGGGGAGGCCGGGGCGAAGGTCGTCGACCTGCTCCCCCTCTACCAGGGCCTCGACTGGCGGCTCCTCGTGGTGGACGGCGCGGACGACGAGCACCCGAACGAGATCGCCCACCGGATCGCGGCCCAGGCGATCGCCCGGGCGATCGACGAGGTCGTGCCCCGGCCCTAGCCCACGGGAGGGCGGGCCCCGCCGCGCAGCCTGTGCTAGTCTGATTCCCTCGCGCCGCGCCGGCGGCGCTCCCCCGCATGATCGTCAAGGAGACCCTGCCGAGCGGCCTCACCCTCCTCACCGAGTCGATGCCCGGGGTCCGCTCCGCCGCGGTCGGCGTCTGGCTCAAGCGCGGCAGCCGCCACGAGCCCGCCGAGGCCTGCGGGATCAGCCACTTCATCGAGCACATGGTCTTCAAGGGGACGAAGACCCGCTCCGCCGAGCGCATCGCGGCCGAGGTGGACTCGATCGGCGGCTACATGGACGCCTTCACCGCCAAGGAGTACGCGTCGTTCCACCTCAAGGTGCTCGACGAGCACGTGCCCCTCGCGGTCGAGATCCTCGGGGACATCGTGCTGCGCCCCCTCTTCGACCCGGTCGAGATGGCCAAAGAGAAGAAGGTCATCTTCGAGGAGATGGGGATGGTCGAGGACACCCCCGACGACCTCGTGATGGAGACCTTCGCCGCGTCGTTCTGGCCCGGCCACGCGCTCGGGCGGCCGATCCTCGGGACCCGGCGGACGGTGGGACGGTTCCGCCGCGAGGACCTCGCGTCGTACTTCGCCCGCGCCTACCGCCCGACCCACATCCTCGTCGCCGCGGCCGGGCACGTCGAGCACGAGCGGGTGAGAGAGCTCGTCTTGCGGCACTTCGCCGGCCTGAGCCCGGAGAAGGCCCCGGCCCGCAGGCCGCCGTCCGAGCGCGCCCCGTCCCCCGTGCTGCGCACGGTCGCGCGCACGAAGGCCCAGCTCGAGCAGGTCCACGTCTGCCTGGGGACGACCGCCTACCCCCAGGCCCACCCCGACCGCTACGCCCTGTACGTCCTCAACACGGTGCTCGGGGGCTCGATGTCCTCGCGCCTCTTCCAGAACGTCCGCGAGAAGCGGGGCCTCGTGTACTCGATCTCCTCCGGCACGTCCGCCTACTCCGACGCGGGCATGCTGACCGTGTACGCGGGCACGAGCCTCGGCGCGGCGCCCGAGGTGATCCGTCTCACCCTCGAGGAGATCCGGAGGCTGCGCGCAGAGAGGCTCCCCGCGGAGGAGCTGCGCCGGGCGAAGGACCACATCAAGGGCGGCCTGGTGCTCTCGCTCGAGAGCTCGGGCGCCCGGATGAGCCACCTCGCTCGCCAGGAGATCTACTTCGGCCGCCAGCTCCCTCTGGACGAGCTGCTCGGGGCGATCGAGGCGGTCACCGCCGACGACGTCCAGCGGGTGGCGAGCGACGTTTTCCGGGAACGGCTGGGGGCGAGCGTCCTCGGCAGCCTCGACGGCTGGCGGCCCCGCGAGCGGGACCTGCGCCTGTGATCCCGCCGCGGCTCGCGCGATGAGCCTCCGCTTCCGCGTCCTCGGCTCGGGCAGCGGGGGCAACGCCACCCTCGTCGAGGGCGGGGGCGCTCGGGTGCTGCTCGACGCGGGTCTCGGGCCGCGCCAGCTCGCCGAGCGGCTGCGCTCCTCGGGCGTCGACCCCGCGACGCTCGACGCCGTCTTCCTCTCGCACGAGCACGGCGACCACGCGCGGGGCGCCGCCGCCTTCTCGGCGCGCTGGGGCGTGCCCCTCGCCCTGACGCGCGGCACCCGCCTCGCGGCGGGGCTCGCCACGGAGAAGCTCCCGCCCTGCCGGGAGATCGCGCCCGGGGAGGACGTGGCCGTGCGCCGGCTCGTCGTCCGCGCGGTGGCCGTTCCCCACGACGCGGCGGCGCCGGTCGCGTTCGTGGTCGCGGCGGGGCTCTCGCGCCTCGGACACGCGACCGACCTCGGCCACCTCTCGCGGCGCACGGTCGAGGCCCTGCGCGGCTGCGACACCGTGCTCGTCGAGTCCAACTACGACCCCGCGATGCTCCGGGACGGTCCTTACCCGTGGTCGCTCAAGGAGCGCATCCTCGGGCCGCTCGGCCACCTCTCCAACGGGGACGTCGCGCGCCTGCTGGAGAGGGGCCTCGGCGGGGAGTGCCGCCACGTGGTGCTCGCCCACCTGTCGCAGAAGAACAACCACCCCGAGCTCGCCACGCAGGCGGCGGAGGAGGCCCTGTGCCGGGCGGGGCGCACCTCGGTCCGCCTCACCGTGGCCCACCCGGAGGGCACGGGCTGGATCGCGGTCGGCCGCGGGGCCGGCGCGGCCCGCGCGGGCGGTCAGCTCCGCCTGTTCTGAACGGGCGGCCGTGCTACGCTCGCCGCAGATGGCGTCGCGGGCCCTCGTTCTCGCCGCGTTCGCGCTCGCGGCCGGCGCCTGCCTGCCCCCGGAGAGGGCCGAGGTCGCCGCGGGGCCGGCCCCGCGCCTCGAGCCGTTCGTCGTGGCCCCCGCCGAGATCGGCGCCGGGGGCGCCCTGCCCGTGGCCGCGGTGTTCCCGACGATCGGCCGCTACGCCGTGTCGGGCCTGCAGTCGCTCCAGGGGGCACGGCTCGCGGTCGAGGAGGTGAACCGCGGGGGCGGGATCCACGGCCGCCCGCTGCGCCTCGCCGAGTACCGCACCGGCAGCTACTTCGTCGACGCCCGCCGCGCGGCCGCCCTCGCCGCGCGCGACGGGGCCCTCGCGATCGTGGGCTCGAACTCCTCGGAGCTCTCGCGCGCTGTGGCGGAGGAGGCCGAGGCGCACGGCGTCGTGCAGATCACGAACGTCTCGACCGCGGCCGACCTGACGTTCGACCCCGAGACGGGCCGCGACCGCCCCTTCGTCTTCCGGATGTGCGCGACCGACGAGGTGATGGGGCGGCTGCTCGCCGGCTTCGCGCGCGAGCGCCTGCGCGCGCGCCGGGCCGCGGTCCTCTACGAGGTCGGCCGCACCTACAGCCAGCGGCTCGCCCGCACGTTCATCGCCGGCTTCCGCGACGAGGCGGCGGGGCGGGTGGTGGCCGAGTTCGTCTACCTCGCTCTGGAGACCGACTTCCGCCCCCAGCTCGCCCGCATCGTGGAGTTCGGCCCGGACGTGCTCTTCCTGCCCGGCTCGTTCCCCGACGCCACCCTCGTCGCCGCGCAGTCCGAGGCGGCGGGGCTGCGGACGACGATGCTGGGCGCCGACGCCTGGTCGAGCCCGCTCCTCTTCCAGCGCGGAGGACCGCCCGGCGACGCGTGGTACGTCGAGCTGTGCTCCCCTGCGCCCGAGTTCGAGCCGGGATGCCGGGCGGTGCTCGCCTACGACGCGGTGCGGGTGGTGGCCGAGGCCCTGCGCTCGCTCGGCCCCCTGGACGACGACGCTCTCGGCGCCTCTCGAGGGGCCACGCGGCGGAGGCTGCGCGACGCGGTGGCCCGCGGCGAGGTGGACGGCGCGACCGGCCGCATCCGGTTCGACGCGAACGGCGACCGCCGCCAGGGTGTCGCGCTGTACGCGGTGGAGAAGGACCCGCCCCGCCCGCCGCGGTTCCTCGTCCGGGGCTGGCTGGGGGAGCCGTGAGGGGGCTCCTGCGGTCGCTGCGCGACGCGAGCCTGCGGGCGAAGGTCGCCCTCGCCCTCGTCGCCGTGTTCCTCTTCAGCGCGACGGCGCTCCTGCTCGTCCTCTCCCCGGTGCTCGCCGAGCAGCGGCGCCGCCTCCTCGACCAGGACAAGCGGCTGCTGTCGACCCTGCGCCGCAACTACGAGCGCGAGCTCATCAACGACCAGCTCCAGGGCAACCGCGAGTCGCTCGCCCTGCACCTCGGGCAGCTCGCGAGCGAGGAGGGCATCCTCTGGGCCCGGGTCGAGGCGGGGGAGATCGACCTCGCGGCCACCGCGGAGCCGGGCGCGATCCGGGACCGGCTGGGGGCGGCGGCGGACCCGTTCCTGGGGCAGCCCGGCGTCGTCCTGCTCGTGGACGCGGACGGGGAGGCCGACCTCGTGGGCGACGGGGGCCGCCCGCTCGTCGCCGGGCAGAGGGTGCGGCGCGAGGAGATGCCCGGGGCGCCCGTCCCTCCCCCGCCGGGCGAGGACGCCTTCGTGGAGGCGGCGTTCGCCGGGCAGCGGGTCCTCGCCCTCGTCGCGACGCTGTCCGCGGCGGGGGATCCCTACGGCCGGCTGCACCTCCTGAAGAGCCTCGCCCCGCACGAGCGCGGCGAGCGGGTCACGCGCCAGCTCTTCTACGGGGGGGTGACGCTGTCGTTCGTGCTGGTGCTCCTCCTCCTCAACCTGCTCCTCTCCCGCATGGTCCTCGCCCCGGTGCGCCGGGTGCACGACGCCATGGCCCGCGCGGCGACCGGGGACCTCTCCGCGCGGCTGCCGGTGCACTCCCGCGACGAGGTGGGCACGATCGCCCTGTCCTTCAACCGGATGGTGGGCGAGCTCGAGGCGAGCCGCCGCGAGGTCGAGGGCTACAGCCGCAACCTCGAGGCGATGGTCGAGGCCCGCACCGGCGAGCTGCGCGCCTCGCAGGCGAGCCTGCTCGCCCTCAAGAACCACCTCGCGACCGTGATCGCCAACGTGGGCACGGGCGTTCTCTCCCTCGACGAGGGGGGGCGCATCGAGACGTTCAACGAGCGGGCGAGCGAGATCGTCGGCCTCGCCGCGGAGACCGCGCGGGGCCGTGCTCTCGAGGACGCGCTCGGCGGGGCCGCGACGGGGCGCCTCGTGGAGGCGGTGGCGCGGGTGCGCGACGGGCAGGCGGACCGGCACGAGGCCCAGGTCGTCTGCGAGCTGCCCCTCGGCCGCCGCACCCTGTCGGTCGTGGCCTCGGTCCTGCGCGGGGAGGGCCACCGGCCGATCGGGACGGTGGTGGTGATCGAGGACCTCACGCAGATCCTCGCCACCCAGCGGCTCACCGCGTGGAAGGAGGCGGTCGAGCGCGTGATCCACGAGATCAAGAACCCGCTGACCCCGGTGGGGCTCGCCGCGGAGACGCTCAAGACCGCGTGGGAGAAGGACCCCGCGCGCTTCGCCGGCGTCTTCCCCTCCGCGATCGACATGATCCTGCGGGCGGTGCGGGACCTCAAGGAGCTCATCGGAGAGTTCTCCCGCTTCTCGCGCCTGCCCCCCATCCGCCCGGAGCG
Organism: uncultured Acidobacteriota bacterium; assembly: GCA_964561785.1. Classification (GTDB taxonomy): domain Bacteria; phylum Acidobacteriota; class Vicinamibacteria; order Fen-336; family Fen-336; genus DATBSL01. The sequence continues at coordinate 22,906 of CAZLRF010000015.1, forward strand.
AGTCGACCTCAACGCGCTCGTGCTCGACGTCCTCGCCCCGTGGACCCAGGCCCCGGCCGGGGCGCTGCGGGTGCGGCTCTCCCTCGCGCCGGACGCGGGCGCGGTCGAGGTCGACGCCGACCAGGTGAAGCGCGTGCTCCTCAACGTGATCAACAACGCGATCGAGGCGATGGGGGAAGGGGGCGGCGAGCTCGCGCTGCACACGGCCCGCGAGGACGGGGGGGTCGCGATCCGGGTCGAGGACGACGGGCCCGGCGTGGAGGACGTCGAGCGCATCTTCGAGCCGCACTACACGACGAAGGTCAAGGGCACCGGCCTCGGCCTCGCGATCGCCCGCCAGATCGTCGAGGAGCACGGCGGCACGATCCGCGCGGAGAGCGCGCCGGGCAAGGGGACGTCCGTCCGCATCCACCTGCCGGCCGCGTCGGGCGCCGGCCGGTAGCTACGAGACGTCGATCGCCGGGTAGGCGGGGTCCCACATCGCGGCGGCGACGGCCTCCGCCGGGTCCTCGGGCGCGTTGCGGGCGACGCCCTCGGCGATCGCCTGGCGGACCACCGCCTCCGCGACCTTCGCCGTCACCGCGCGCAGGCCGGCGATCCGCGGGAAGAGGCTGCCCGCCGCGAGGTCCTCCCCGGGCAGCTGCGCCGCCAGCGCGTCCGCCCCCGCCGCGAACATGTCGTCCGTCACCTCGCGCGCCTCGGACACGAGGACGCCGAGGCCGACCCCGGGGAAGACGAACGCGTTGTTGCCCTGGCCGATCCGCACCCTCCGCCCGCCGATCGCGACCGGCTCGAACGGGCTCCCGGTGGCCACGAGGGCCCGGCCGTCCGTCCACGCCATGACGTCGGCCGGGCGCGCCTCGGACGAGCTGGTGGGGTTCGAGAGGGGAAAGACCACGGGCCGCTCGACGTGGGCGGCCATCGCCCGCACCACCTCCTCGCCGAACAGCCCCGGCACCCCGGAGACGCCGATGAGGCCGGTCGGCTTCGTCGCGCGCACGACGTCGAGGAGGGGCGAGGCGGGGCGCAGGCCGTGGGCGGCGGCCATCTCGCCCGTCCACGCGAGGTCCCGGCGGTACTCGTCCGTCGCGTCGACGACCAGCCCCTTCGAGTCGAGCAGCGCGACGCTGCGCCGCAGGTCGTCTCCGCCCACCCCCTCGCGCCGCAGGGCGCTCTGGAACAGCCGCGCGATCCCCACGCCCGCGGCGCCGGCGCCCGCGATGACCAGCCGCTCTCCGGCGAGCCTCCGGCCGGCCGCGCGCGAGGCGGCGAACAGGCCGGCCACCGCCACCGCGGCCGTGCCCTGGATGTCGTCGTTGAAGGACGGCAGCTCCCGGCGGTAGCGCTCGAGCAGGCGGAAGGCGTTCCACTGCTTGAAGTCCTCCCACTGCAGGAGGGCCTTCGGGAAGCGCTGCTTCACCGCCCGCACGAACTCGTCGACGATCGCGTCGTAGGCCTCGCCCCGCAGCCGGGGCTGGCGCCAGCCGATGTACAGGTCGTCGCCGAGGAGCTCCTCGTTGTCGGTGCCGACGTCGAGGCTGATCGGCAGGGTCGAGGCGGGGTGGATCCCCGCCGCCGCGACGTAGAGCGCCAGCTTTCCGACCGGGATGCCCATGCCGCCCGCGCCCTGGTCGCCGAGGCCGAGGATGCGCTCGTTGTCGGTGACGACGATGAGGCGTACGTCCTCGTAGGGGGCGTTGGCGAGCACCTCGGTCATGCGGCCCCTGTGCTCGGGGGTGATCCACAGCCCGCGGGCCCGGCGGAAGATCCGGCTGTACTGCTGGCAGGCCTGGCCGACGGTCGGGGTGTAGACGATCGGGAGGAACTCCTCGAGGTGCTCGGTGAGGACCCGGTAGAACAGGTGCTCGTTCCTGTCCTGGAGGGCGGCGAGGCCGATGTAGCGCTCGAGCGGCTCCGCCTTGCGGACGATGTTGCCGTAGGCCCGGCGGGCCTGCTGCTCCATCGTGCTCACGACGTCGGGGAGCAGCCCCTCGAGGCCCAGCTCCCGCCGCTCCTCGCGGGAGAACGCGGTCGCCCGGTTGTACATGGGGTGGTTGAGCAGCTGCGGCCCGCGCAGCCGCACCTCCACCCGCTCGCGACCGTCCGACCCGCGCTTCCTGCGGTACGCCTCCATCCGGTGTCCTCCTCGCCGCCAGGCAAAACCCGCCAAGCTTACTACGGCGCGCCGAGCGACGTCGCGGCTCGACCGCCCCGTGCTAGGCTAGCGGCGGTTCGTCCGAGGAGAGCCCGCCGCCATGATCCCCCGCTACTCCCGCCCGGAGATGGCCCGACTCTGGTCCGACGAGAACCGCTTCGCGACCTGGCTCGAGGTGGAGATCGCCGCGACCGAGGTCCTGGTCGAGCGGGGCGTCGTGCCGCGGGAGGCGCTCGTCGCGATCAAGGAGAAGGCCCGCTTCGACGTCGCCCGCATCGAGGAGATCGAGCGGGAGGTCCAGCACGACGTGATCGCCTTCGTGTCCTGCGTGGCGGAGAGCGTGGGGCCCGAGGGGCGGTGGCTGCACTACGGGCTCACCTCCTCGGACGTCGTCGACACCTCGCTCGCCATCCTCATGCGCGACGCGTGCGACCTCGTCCGCGCCGACCTCCTCGACCTCATGGGGGCGGTGCGCGAGCGCGCGATGCGCCACAAGCACGCCCCGATGATCGGCCGCACCCACGGGGTCCACGCCGAGCCCATGACGTTCGGGCTCAAGATGGCCCTGTGGCACGCCGAGCTGCAGCGGCAGCTCGAGCGGCTCGACCGGGCCCGGCTGGCGATCGCGGTGGGCAAGCTCTCCGGGGCGGTGGGAACGTTCTCCCACCTGCCCCCCGACGTCGAGGAGGCGGTCTGCGCCCGGCTCGGGCTCGTCCCCGCCCCGGTCTCCTCGCAGGTCCTGCAGCGCGACCGCCACGCGGAGGTCCTGACGACGCTCGCCCTCGTCGCGGCCAGCCTCGAGAAGTTCGCGACCGAGGTGCGCGCCCTGCAGAAGACGGAGGTCCGAGAGCTCGAGGAGCCGTTCGGGTCCGGCCAGAAGGGCTCCTCGGCCATGCCCCACAAGCGCAACCCGGTCGGCTGCGAGCAGGTGAGCGGGCTCGCCCGCCTCCTCCGCGCGAACGCGCTCGCCGCGATGGAGAACGTCGCGCTGTGGCACGAGCGCGACATCTCGCACTCCTCGGTCGAGCGGGTCATCGTGCCGGACAGCTTCCTCGCCCTCGACCACATGCTGGCCCGCTTCACGCGGATCGTGAGGGGGATGAGCGTCGACGAGGCGCGCATGCGCCGCAACCTCGACCTCGGGAAGGGGCTCGTCTTCTCCGGGCAGCTGCTGCTCGAGCTGACCGCGAAGGGGATGCAGCGCGAGGACGCCTACCGCGTCGTCCAGTCCCACGCCATGGAGGCCTGGAGGAGCGAGGGGGACTTCCGCGAGCGGGTGCTCGCCGACCCGGAGGTGAGGGCCGTCCTGAGCGAGGCGGAGATCGAGGACGTCTTCCGCCTGGAGCGCTACCTGACGCACGTCGACGCGGTGTTCCTCCGCGTCTTCGGCGCCGGTCAGACCAGGTAGAACGACGGGGCGCGGCGGCGCTCGCTCGCGCGGCGGTCGACCACGGAGGCGCCCGGCCGGCCGTGGCCGTTGCCCCGGCCGTTCGAGGAGCGGCGCTCCTCGCCCCGCCGGTCCACCACCACGCGGATCTCCGGGGCCCCGCGCAGCAGCGTCTGGAGCATCGGGATCGCCGCCTGGCGATGGCGGCTCACCACGAGCACGGGGGCGTCGTCGAGCAGCTGCCGGTCGAGGCAGTCGTCGCAGATGCCGTGGCTGACCGCGGGGTCGTGGAAGGGCTCCCTGGAGCCCATGTACTTCTGGCACCACGCACAAACAATGACCATAAAGGACCTCGTCCGGGGAGGACGCTCCTGACCGTCTTACGGTGAACGGATCCTAGCGCACCGGGGCCGGGAGGGGAAGACCCTTCTTCCGCATCCCGAGAAGCCATCCCGAGGATCCCAGGACGAGGACGGCGGCCGCCGCCCGGGCGGCCGGGGGCAGGGGCACGACCGCGGCCGCGAGCCCGGCGCCCAGCAGGCGCCCGGCCTCGGCAAAGGCCGCCCAGCGCCGGCCGTCGAGCAGGCCCCCCAGGCTCACCAGGCTGAAGGCGATCGCCAGCGCTCCCGCCGCGCGCGAGGCGGGAGAGAGCTGGCCGCTCGCGTCGAGGAAGCCCACCGCCCCGAGGCTGACGAGCGCGAACTGGGCGAGGACGTACCGGCGCGCCCCGAGCGGGAGCGGGACCGCGTACCGGACGTGCGTCGCGCGGTCCACCTCGGACGGGCCCTCGAAGCCGCCGAGGTCGTCGGGCCGCCAGCCCGGTCTCTTCCAGAGCACCCGCAGCCGGTCGAGCGGCCGGCGGGCGCGGCCGGCCACTCGTCCCATCTCGACCCACGCGTGGAGGTTCGCCCACAGCGGGTTCCAGCTCGCGAGCGGCCGCGTCACGCCGTAGACCCCGATGAGGAGGAAGAACGCGGGGATTGCGAGTCGGATGAGGTCGTCGTCCATCGGGGAAACGCTCGCGCGATTCTATACCCCGAGGGTCTCGCCGCGGCGCCACCGGGTGAGCGTGCCCCTCCGGCCCGCCACGGGTGGTAACATCGCGCCGATGAGCCGCCCGAGCGACGAGGCGCAGCCCTCTCTCCGCCGGCTGCCCCTCGAGGACGACCGCTTCCACGACCAGTGCGGCCTGTTCGGCGTCTTCGGGCACCCCGAGGCGGCGCACCTCGCCTACATGGGCCTGTACGCGCTGCAGCACCGCGGCCAGGAGTCGGCCGGCATCGCGGTGGGGGACGGCCGGGGCCTGCGCCTCGAGAAGGGCATGGGCCTCGTCAACGACGTGTTCACCCCGCAGAAGCTCGACGCGCTCCCCGGCGACCGGGCGATCGGCCACGTGCGCTACTCGACCTCCGGGGACACGGTGGCCACGAACGCGCAGCCGTACCTCATCGACTGCCACCGCGGCCCGATCGCGATCGGCCACAACGGCAACCTCGTCAACGCGGCCATCCTGCGCCAGGAGCTCGAGGCGGCGGGCTCGATCTTCCAGTCCACCTCCGACACCGAGGTCATCCTCCACCTCTACGCGCGCAGCCACCGCGATCGGCTCGAGGACGCGATCGCGGCGAGCCTGTACAAGGTCATGGGCGCCTTCTCGCTCCTGTTCCTGACCCGCGACGCCCTCGTCGCCGCCCGCGACCCCTGGGGCTTCCGGCCCCTCGTGCTGGGGAAGCTCAACGGGGCGACGGTCGTGGCTTCGGAGACCTGCGCCCTCGACCTCGTCGACGCCCAGTACCTTCGCGACGTCGAGCCGGGCGAGGTGCTGCTCGCGGACGCCGACGGGGTGCGCTCGTTCAAGCCCTTCCCGCCCGAGCCGAGCGCCCACTGCGTCTTCGAGCACGTCTACTTCGCGCGGCCCGACTCCCTCGTGTTCGGGCGCACCGTGCTCGAGTCGCGCCTCCAGCTCGGCCGCCAGCTCGCCCGGGAGGCCCCCGCGGACGCCGACGTCGTGTGCCCGATCCCGGACAGCGGGATGGGGGCGGCCCTCGGCTTCGCCCGCGAGAGCGGCCTGCCCTTCGAGTGGGGCCTCATCCGCAACCACTACGTGGGCCGCACCTTCATCCAGCCCCGGCAGGGCCAGCGCTCGGTCGGGGTGAAGATCAAGCTCAACCCGGTGCGGGAGGTCATCGAGGGGCGCCGGGTCGTCCTCGTCGACGACTCGATCGTGCGGGGCACCACGTCGCGGAAGATCGTGCGCATGGTGCGCGAGGCGGGGGCGCGCGAGGTGCACATGCGCATCTCGAGCCCGCCCACGACCGGGCCCTGCTACTACGGGATCGACACGCCCCTCAAGAGCGAGCTCATCGCCTCCTCGCACTCCGTCGAGGAGATCCGCGGGTTCGTCGAGGCGGACAGCCTGGCCTACCTCTCGCCGGAGGGCCTGCTCCGCGCGGTCGCCGACGGGCCGCAGAGGCGCCACTGCACCGCCTGCTTCACCGGTCGCTACCCGGTCGCGGTGTCCGTCCCGGACGAGACGCAGCTGCGCCTGTTCGAGAAGGCGCGGGCCTGAGGGGCGCGGCCGTGCCGCGCCTGCTCGCCCTCGGCCACGTCTCGCGGGACCGCCGCCCCGGCGGGGACGTGCTCGGCGGCTCGGTGACTTACGGCGCCCTCGCCGCGCGCCGGCTCGGCTGGGAGGCGGCGATCCTGACGAGCGCCGGCGGGGACTTCGACCCCGCGCGCGAGCTCGCCGGGATCCCCGCGTTCGTGCGCCCGGCCCCCGCCACCACCCGCTTCGTGAACGAGTACGACGAGGACGGCACGCGGCGGCAGGTCGTGACCGCCCGCGCCGAGGACGTGGACCTCGAGCTCCTGCCCGCGGCCTGGCGCGACCCCGACGCCCTCCTCCTCGGTCCGATCGCGGGCGAGCTGCACGGGCCGCTCGCCACGCGGCTCGAGGCGGGAGCGGTCGGGGCGATCGCCCAGGGGTGGGTGCGGTCGATCGACGAGGAGGGGCGGGTCACCCCTGGCGACTGGCCGCACCCGGAGCGGGATCTCCTCGGGGTTCACGTCCTCTTCCTCTCCGAGCACGACGTTCCGCAGGCCGAGGCGCGGGCCCGGGAGCTCCTCGCGGCCGTGCCGATGGTGGCGCTCACCCGCGGCTGGCGGGGCCTCACCCTCCTCACCCGGCAGGTCGAGCACGACGTGCCCACGCTGCCGAGGCCGGAGGTCGACCCCACCGGGGCGGGGGACGTGTTCGCCGCCGCCTTCCTCGTCCGCTACCACGAGACCCAGGACCCGCTCGAGGCGGCGGCCTTCGCGGCCTGCGCCGCCTCCTGCGCCGTCGAGGGGGTGGGGGCCACGACCCTCGGGGATCGCGAGGAGGTCCGGCGGCGGATGGCCCTGCGCGAGCGCATGATCGACACCGGCGACTGGGAGGAGTAGGGGTCAGATCTTGAATCTGCTCATCCGCGCCGCGCATGCCACAATTCAAGACCTGACTCCAGGCACCGGGAGGTGGAGATGAAGCGAGTCGTGCTGCTGCTGGCCGTCGCCGCGATGGTTGCGCCGCTGTGGGCGCAGGCCCCGACCGCGAAGCCCGGGTCGAAGGCCGTCGCCCCCGCGGTCGCGCCCGGGACCGAGGCCGTGGTGGAGACGGCGAAGGGCCGCTTCACGATCCGCCTGCTGCCCGAGGTCGCCCCGCGGCACGCGGCGCTGTTCGTGAAGACGGCGAAGGCGGGCGCCTACGACGGGACGACCTTCCACCGCGTCATCGCGGGCGGGATCATCCAGGGGGGCGACCCGCTGACCACGGACCCGGCCAAGGCCTCGCTCTACGGGACGGGCGGGCTCGGTCTGCTCCCCGCCGAGCTCTCCGACCGGCCGTTCGTGCGCGGGACCGTGGCCGCGGCGCGCAAGCCCTCGAGCCTCGACAGCGGCGGGCGGCAGTTCTTCATCTGCCTGCGCGACCAGCCGTCGCTCGCGGGGCAGTACACGATCTTCGGCGAGGTGGTGGCCGGCATGGAGGTCGTCGACCAGATCAGCCTCACCCCCGCCGACGGGGACAAGCCGAAGGAGCGGGTGGAGATGAAGGTCACGGTGAACGAGCCCGCCCCCGCGCCGTAGCCGCGAGGTCGGCCGAGCCGCCCATGACCCCGGACCCCCCCGCTCCCCAGTCGGCCACGCACGCACCGGCGCGCGGGACCCTGCCCTGGGAGGGGTGGGACGACGAGAGGCTCCTCGACGTGCGGATGTGCGACCTCGGCCTGCGCCTGCGGGGCAGCTTCGTCGAGCCCTACATCCGCCAGGTGCGGCGCGAGCTGCGCCAGCGGGGGCTGCGCCTGCGCCCCCACTTCTGGCTCTCGGACGAGTGGTTCTGCCCGGACGGCTTCGCCGGGGTGGCGATCCCCTTCTACCTCGCCCACCCCCGCCTCGCCCGGCTCGAGCAGGCGCAGATGCTCGAGGTCGAGGGAGGGACGCCCGAGTGGTGCCTGCGCATCCTGCGCCACGAGGTGGGCCACGCGGTCGAGAACGCCTACGGGCTCCGCCGCCGCAAGCGCCGGATCGAGCTGTTCGGCCGCAGCTCCGAGAAGTACCCCGAGGACTACGCGCCGCGGCCCTACAGCAAGAGCTACGTCGTCCACCTCGAGGCGGGCTACGCGCAGAGCCACCCCGACGAGGACTTCGCCGAGACCTTCGCGGTCTGGCTCACCCCCGGCTCGGACTGGGCCCGCCGCTACGCGGGGTGGAAGGCGTTCCGCAAGCTCGAGTACGTGGACGCGCTCATGCGGGAGATCGCGGGAAAGGAGCCCCGCCTGCGCGGGGGAGGGGAGGTGGAGCCCCTGCGCTCGCTCCAGAAGACGCTGCGCGAGCACTACCGCCAGCGCCGCGAGTCCTACGGGGTGAGGGACCTCGAGCTGTACGACCGGGACCTCAAGCGGCTCTTCTCGGACGCCCCCGAGCACGCGAAACTCCCCTCCGCCGCCCGATTCCTCTCCCGCTTCCGCAAGGAGGCGGGGCGGCGGGTGCGCCGCTGGACGGGCAGCTACCAGTACCTGATCGACCGGGTCCTCGGCGAGATGATCGAGAGGTGCCGCCAGCTGAACCTGCGCCTCGCCTCGCCGGAGGACCAGGCGCGGCAGGACTTCGTCGTCCTCCTGGCCGTGCGCGTCGTCAACGACCTCCACACCGGGCGCCTGCGCCTGGCGCTCTAGGGCCGCGGCCATGAGGAAGCAACGCGTGCTCGCCCTCGTCGACGAGAGCCTGGTCCCCCCCGACGACCCGACCGGCCACGACGTCGTCAACTCGCCCTGGAAGATGGAGTTCGACGTCGTCCACACGCTGCGCGAGGAGGGCCACGACGTGCAGGCGGTCGGGGTCGGCAGCGAGCTCGCCGTCATCCGCAGGGCGCTCGCCGAGATGAAGCCCGACATCGCGTTCAACCTGCTCGAGGCCTTCGCCGAGGTCGCGACCTGGGACCAGAACGTCGTGGCCTACCTCGAGCTCATGCGGGTGCCCTACACGGGCTGCAACGCCCGCGGGCTCCTGCTCGCCCGGGACAAGGCGCTCGCCAAGAAGATCCTGACCTTCCACCGCATCCCGGTGCCGGACTTCCTGGTCGTGCCGGCGGGCCGGGCGGTCCGCCGCCCGCGGCGCCTCTCCTTCCCGCTGATCGTGAAGTCGCTCACCCTCGACGCCTCGATCGGGATCTCCCAGGCCTCGGTGGTCGAGGACGACGCGAAGCTGGTCGAACGGGTGCGCTTCATCCACGACAGCCTCGGGACCCCCGCCCTCGTCGAGGAGTACGTCGAGGGCCGCGAGCTGTACGTCGGGATCCTCGGCAATCACCGGCTGCAGGTCCTGCCGATCTGGGAGCTCGACTTCTCCGGGCTGCCCGAGGACGCGCGACGGATCGCGACCGAGCGGCTCAAGTGGAGCATGAGCTACCAGAAGAAGCACGGCATCATGACCGGGCCCGCGAAGGGCCTGCCCGAGGGCCTCGAGCGGCGGATCGGCGAGCTGTGCAAGCGGGTCTACCGCAGCCTGATGATGAGCGGCTACGCCCGCATCGACCTGCGGTTGACGGACGACGGCCGGGTCGTCGTCCTCGAGGCCAACCCCAACCCGCAGCTGGCCTACGGCGAGGACTTCGCGGAGGCGGCGGAGAAGGCGGGCGTCGACTACGGGCCGCTGCTCGAGCGGATCATGGCCCTCGGCCTCGCCTGGGAGCCGGGCTACCTGGGCTGAGGCCTACTCCGCCCGCAGCACCTCGAGCGGCGGGCGGCGCCACACCTCGGCGCTGCCGGCGAGCCCGACCACGAGGGTGAGGCCCAGGACCCCGAGCAGAAGGCCGAGCAGCGCCGGGCCGGGCAGCGCGAAGGGCTGCTCGAACACGAAGCGCACGAGAGCCCAGCCCGCGGCCGTCGAGAGCAGGATCGCCGCCCCCGCCGCCAGCGCCCCGAGCACCGCGTACTCCGTGAGGAGGATGCGGGCGAGCTGGAAGCGCCGCGCCCCGAGGGTGCGCAGGAGCGCCCCCTCCCGGACGCGCTGCAGGCGGCTCGCCGTCACCGCCCCCGCGAGCACGAGCGCGCCCGCGGCGAGGCTGAACAGGGCCATGAACCGCACCGCGAGCACCACCTTGTCGAGCACGCTCTCGATCGCGCGCTGGACCTGGGCGAGGTCGAGCGTCGAGACGTTGGGATGGGCCTCCACCACCGCGCGCTGCAGGCGCGCCCGCGCCTGCGGCTCCTCGACCCGGGCGAGGAGCACGTAGCTGCGGGGGGCGTCCTCGAGGGGCCCCTCCGGGAACACGACGAAGAAGTTGGGCTCGAAGCGCGCCCACTCGACCTCCCGCAGCACGGCGACGCGGGTCCTCACGCTCACCCCCTGCACGTCCCAGACGATCTCGTCGCCGATCCCCACCCGGAGCTCGCGGGCGAGCCCCGCGTCGATCGCGACCGGGGCGGTCGTCCCGTCGGCGCGGCCCTTCCACTCGCCCGGCGTCCACCACGCGCCCTCGACCAGCCGGTCGGAGGCCCCGGGCCGGTCCCGGTAGCTGCTGCGGTACTCGCGCCGCAGGGCCCAGCGCTCGGGTCGCACGTCCTCGTCCTCGATCGCGAGCAGCTCGCTCGCGGCGCGCCCCTTCACCGACTGGATGCGCATGGGGACGATGGGGACGACCGGCGCGGTGAGGGGGCCGGCGGCGGCCACCCGCGCCTCCACGTCCTCCCGCTGGTCGCTCTGCACGTCGAAGAAGACGACGTTCGGACGGCTCTCCCCCCGGTCGACCCGCAGCTCGCGCAGCAGGTTGTGCTGGACGAGGAGGAGCGTGCTCAGCAGGAACGCCCCGAACCCGAGGGCGAGGACGACCATGAGCGTCTGGTTCGCCGGGCGGTACAGGTTGGCGAGCCCCTGGCGGTAGAGATAGGGCAGCCGCCGGGGGAAGAAGCGGCGCAGGCCGCGCACGAGGAGGAAGGCGGAGGCGGCGAGCGCGGCGAGGGCGACGCCGACGCCCGCGGAGAAGGCGAGGCCCCAGGCGGGGCGGCCGGCCTGGATCACGGCCATGGCCACGAGGCTCGTGGCGAGGGCGAGGGCGGCGAGGAGGCGGGCGGGGTCGCGGCGGGGCCGCTCGTCCTCGTAGTCGCGGCGCAGGACGGCGAGGGGCGAGATGCGCCGCACGGCGAGCAGGGGCAGAAGGGAGAAGACGACCGCCACCCACACGCCGATCGCGACGCCGCCGAGGACCGCGGGCCAGGACACCGACCACGCCACGTCCACGGGCAGCACGTCGCGCAGGAGCCGCGGCAGCACGAGCTGGACGGTGGTGCCGAGGGCCGCGCCGAGGAGCGAGCCGAGGAGGCCCACCCCGACCGCCTGCACGAGGTAGGCGGCGAGGACCGTCCCCCCGGTGGCCCCGAGGCAGCGCAGGACCGCCACCGTGCCCAGGCGGCGCTTGACGTAGACGTGCACGGCGCTCGCGACGCCGAGGCCGCCGAGGAGGAGCGCCACGAGGGCCACGAGGCCGAGGAAGTGGCCGAAACGCGACAGCGTCTCGCTCAGCCGGCGCTGGTCCTCCGCCGCCGTGCGCACGCTCAGCCGCTCCGCGGAGAGGCGGGGCCGGAAGCGCTCGGCGAGCCTCTGGGCGTCGGCGCCCGGGGGCAGGCGCAGGTAGGCCTCGTAGCGGGCCCGCGAGCCCCGCCCGAGCAGGCCCGTCTGCGCGACCCGCGCCCGGGGGACGAACACCCGCGGGCCGAATGCCGAGCGCACCCCCACGTCGCCCGGCATGTTCTCGACCGTGGCCCGCAGCACGAAGCGGGCCTCGCCGAGCTGGACCTCGTCCCCCACCCGTGCCCCGAGGGCCACGAGGAGCGAGGCGTCGGCCACGGCTCCCCCCGTCTGCGAGAGCCTCTGCCACTCGCCGGGCGGCGAGGTCTCGATCGTCCCGTAGTACGGGTAGCCGGGGTCGACGGCGAGCACCTGGACGAGCCGCGTGGTGGTCCCGCCGGGGACGAAGGCCATCGCACCGAAGCTCACCGCGCGCGCGAGGTCGGCCTCGGGGCGACTCGCACCGCGCAGCTCGGCGAGGAGGGCCTCCGCCCTCTCCGGGAAAGGCGCCGCCGCCGAGAGCACGAGGTCGGCCCCGAGCAGCGCGCGGGCCTCCCTGCGCACCGACTCGCGCAAGTTGTCGGTGAAGGAGTTGATCGCCACGAGGGCCGCGGTGCCGACCGCGACCGCGAGCACGACGAGGAGCGACCGGCGCCGCGAGCCGCGCGACTCGCGACGGGCGAGGGCGAGGACGAAGCGGAGTCGGCTCACCGCAGGGCCGCCGCGACCGCCGCCGTGTCCTCGACGAGAGCGCCGTCGCGCAGGCGGATGACGCGGCGGGCACGGCCGGCGAGGTCCGCCTCGTGGGTCACGAGCACGAGCGTCGTGCCGAGCTCGCGGTTCATCTCCCCGAGCAGCGCCACCACGTTCTGGCCGTTCGCGGCGTCGAGGTTCCCGGTGGGCTCGTCGGCGAAGAGGATCTTGGGCCGGTGGGCGAACGCGCGGGCGATCGCCACCCGCTGCTGCTCGCCCCCCGAGAGCTGGGCCGGGTAGTGGTGGGCGCGCTCGACGAGGCCCACCCGCGCGAGCAGCGCGCGCGCGCGCGCCCGGCCGTCCTCCCCCCGCAGCTCGAGCGGCACCTGGACGTTCTCCTGCGCGGTCAGGGTGGGGATGAGGTGGAACGACTGGAACACGAACCCCACCGCCTCCGCCCGCACGAGGGCCCGCTCGTCCTCGGAGAGCAGCGACAGGTCGCGCCCGTCGAGCACGACCCGGCCGCGGGTCGGCCGGTCGAGGCCGGCGAGCAGGCCGAGCAGCGTGCTCTTGCCGCTCCCCGAGGGCCCGGTGACGGCCAGGAAGCCCCCGGCCTCGAGCTCGAAGGCGACGTCCCGCAGGACGGTGATCTCGCGCCCGCCCGAGAGGTACGACCGGGTGAGCGCCTCGCAGCGCAGGATGGACATGACGGGCTTCGCTCCCCTCCGACCATCTTATCGGCAATCGACCCGCGGCCGGGGGAGGGCGGGCGGCCGCCGCGGCGTGCTATCTGTAGGGGATGACACGCCGCGCCGCCTTCGTCCCCTGGCTCCTGCCCTTCGTTCTCGCCTGCCGCGGCTCGGCCCCGGCGCCCGCCGCGAGCACGCCACCGCCGCCCGCGACGCCGGCCACGTCCGCCCTCGCCCCATCGCCGGCTCCCGCCGACGACCGGCCCGTCCTCCTGTTCGTCGGCACGAGCCTGACCGCCGGGCTCGGCCTCGACCCGGGCGAGGCGTACCCGGCGCTCCTGCAGGAGAAGATCGACGCGGCCGGCCTAAGCTACCGCGTCGTCAACGCCGGCCTCAGCGGCGAGACCTCGGCCGGCGCCCGGCGCCGGATGGGCTGGCTGCTGCGGCAGCCGGTGGCCGTCCTCGTCGTCGAGACCGGGGCGAACGACGGCCTCCGCGGCCAGGATCCCGAAGCCACCCGCGAGAGCATCCAGGCGATCCTCGACGAGGCGAAGCGGCAGTCGCCCCCGCCGAAGCTCGTCCTCGCCGCGATGGAGGCCCTGCCGAACTACGGCGAGGACTACCGCCGCCGCTTCCGGGCGATCTACCCCGAGCTCGCGAAGCGGAACGGGGCCACGCTCGTGCCGTTCCTCCTGGAGGGCGTCGCCGGCGAGCCGACGCTCAACCAGCCCGACGGCATCCACCCCACGGCCGAGGGCCAGAGGCGGGTGGCCGAGAACGTCTGGAAGGCGCTGTGCCCCGTGCTCGGGCCGCCTTCGCCACGCGGAAGGAAACCCTGACGCCACGCGAAAGTCGTCCGGAATTAGCTTGACTCGCGCTGGGAATCGGCGTACGAGCTGCGGCAGCACCCATGCCGCCGCATCCTGCATGGCGCCTCAGTTTCAGACGATCAGTTGTGTCGATACTTCGGGCTGCTCCGACAGCGTCGATCTCGTCCGGTGCCCGAACTGGAGGCACCGGAGTGACTCGGGCAACCGCTCGTCTCGCGGTAGCGCTCTCCGTCCATGTCGTATGTCCTCAGACCCTGCTGGCCCAGGAGCTCGAGATCACGGACAGGTCGATCATCGCCGGCACCCAGGGCCAGACCACGTTCAACTTCGCGGGAACCCCGCAGTGTGACGCCAAAGGGAACCTCTTCATTGCGCCGCTCGCAGGCTCGAGCACCGAGGTCGACGAGTTCTGGCGCGTCTCCTCGGACGGCCGGCAGGTCGCTCACCTTCGGCCGCGGTCGGTTCCGGGCTTCGAGTCGGCGGGCCTGCAGGCGTTGGCCGTGGGTCCCGATGGGCAGGCGCACGTCCTCGTGGCCGTGCCTCGCAAGAGCGGGCAGGGCCAGCAGTACATCGTGACATTCGATCGCAAGGGCGAGAGCAGGTCGAAACCCGTTCGGCTCGAGGGCCTGTGGGCGACCCGCCTCGCGGTGTTCGATTCGGGTCGATACCTCGTCGCCGGATCGGCGGAGCACGCCGGATCGACGCTCTTCGTGGTCGACGCCAGCGGCAACATCCTCACCGCGGTCCGACCTTCGGGTGATCCGGCGAAGCGGCCGCCCGATGAGCCGAGAATCGGCGATTCGCCCCCGCCGGACGACGAGAGATTCCTCCCGGCCATGACATACGCCGAATCGACGAATGACGACAGCGTCGTCGTGGTGAGGCCGACGCTCGAGGGTCCTGTCTTCGAGATCTCGTCATCGGGCGAAGTCGCTCGGACGTTCGAGCTGGTACCACCCGTTGGCGCGACGAGACTGGCCGGCGTCAAGGTGTCGCGCGGCCGGCTGGCCGCTCTGTACAGGATGCACCCCGACGACTCCGGGACGCCCCGGTTCACGACCGCCGTATTCGACCTGGCGACTCAGGTCCGGCTCGCCGAGTACTCGAACGCCCTCGGGATCTTCACCTGCTACGACACGGACGGCTCGACCGATTCCTTCAGCTTCCTCAGGGCCGAGGAGAAAGGGCTCGCCATCGTCCGGGCTCGTCCGCGCTAGGCCGATCTCGCGACCGCGCCTCGGTCGAGCGCCCCCTCCAGGAACGCGAGGACGCGCTCGGGGGCCCAGAAGAAGCGGGGGGCGCGCGAGGGGGCGACGAAGCCGACGTGGCCGCCGGTCGGGGTGATCTCGCGGCGGACTGCTTGGGAGAGGGGCCAGGCGGCGACCGAGGGAGAGGGGACCATCGGGTCGTCGGCGGCGGCGAGGAGGAGGGCGGGGCGGTCGATCGAGGCCAGCCAGGGGCCGGCGCTCGAGCGCTCGTAGTACTGGGCCGCGCTCTCGAAGCCGCCGAAGGGGGCGGTGATGCGCTCGTCGAACTCGCGCACCGTGCGCACGCCCTCCTCGCGTCCCTCGAAGAAGAGGTCGGGCCTCAGGCGGTGTCGCCGCCGGTAGCCCTCGGCCAGCATCTGGACGAAGTAGCGCTGGTAGAGGCGGTTCCCCGGCGCCTCGAGGGCGGAGGCGCAGGCCGAGAGATCGACCGGGGGGCAGATGGCGGCCACGCCCGCGAGGGCGCTCGGGAGCTCCGCGCGGCGCCGGCCCAGCATCAGCAGAGCCTGGTTCCCGCCCAGGGAGAAGCCGACCACGGCGACGCGGGGGACGATCGAGCCGAGGGCCCCGGCCGCCGCGAGGAGGTCGGCGTCGAGACCCGCGTTCGAGAGGAGCGGGCACAGGGCCTCGCCGTCCCCCGAGCCGCGCATGTTCATCCGGACGACGTGCCAGCCACGGGCGAACGCGAGCTGTCCGGTGGACACCACGTAGGGCGAGGCGTCCGACCCGCCGAGCCCGTGGAGCACGAGGAGGGCGGGGCGCGCCTCGCGCGGACCGGCCTGCCACGAGGCGCGCAGGAGCAATCGCACGCCCCGGCCCGCCTCGACGACGAGGTCCTCCGCGGGCAGCGTCCATCGCAGCAGGCGGCGCAGCCAGTAGCCGAGGATGGTCTGGCGGTGGCCGCCCGCGAGCCAGCTCGGGGGACGAAAGGCGGGGGTCTCGGTCATAATCGCAGCTCGTCCCGGGCTCGCGACGATGATACAGGCCTTCCACGTCTACAAGCAGTACGACCGGGAGTCGATGGCGCTCTCGGACGTGACGCTGAGCGTCGAGAAGGGGGAGTTCTGCTTCCTCACCGGACCCTCGGGGGCGGGCAAGACGACGTTCCTCAAGCTCGTGTTCCGCGAGGAGCTGCCCTCTCAGGGCCAGATCCTCGTGGGGGGCAGGAACGTGACCGCGATCCCGGACGGCCAGATCCCGGAGCTGCGCCGCTCGATCGGGGTGGTCTTCCAGGACTTCAAGCTCCTCAAGCGCAAGACGATCCTCGAGAACGTGGCGTTCGTGCTGCGCATCCTCGGGGTGCCCGCCCGCGAGCAGAAGCGCCGGGCGTTCGCCGCGCTGAAGGCGGTGGGGCTGCACCACAAGATGCACGCCTACCCGCTGCAGCTCTCGGGGGGCGAGCAGCAGCGGGTCGCGATCGCGCGCGCCCTCATCAACGAGCCGATGCTGCTCCTCGCCGACGAGCCGACCGGCAACCTCGACCCCGACATGGCGGCGGAGATCATGCGTCTGTTCCTCGAGGTGAACGCGCGCGGAACGACCGTGCTGGTCGCGACCCACGACCGTGACATGATCCAGAGGATGGGCAAGAGAGTGCTCGCGCTCGAGCGCGGCCGCGTGGTGGCCGCGTGAGGACGCTCGCGCCCGCGGGGGCGCTCGTCCTCCTCGCCCTCGTTCCCGCCGGGTGCCGCTCGGGCGCGGCGGCGGTCGCCCCGCCCGCGCCGGCGGCGGCCCCCGTGGCGCCGCACGCCGCGCCGGTCGAGCCGGCCGTCCCGCCCCCGCCTCCGGCGCAGCCCCGCGAAGGGGCCCCCCTCGCCGTCCCTCCGGAACCGATTCCCCCCGAGGAGGCCGCGCCGGAGGAGGAGCCGGCGAGCGAGGCCGAGCGGCTCCAGAGAGAGGCTCTCGAGGCGTGCCAGTCGGCCGAGGAGGCGCTCGCCCAGGGTCAGGTCGAGGCGGCGATCGCGGCCGTGGACCGCGCCTACGCCCTGATGCTCGCCCTGCCGGCGGGGGACGACACCTCGCTGCAGGCCAAGGAGGACATCCGCGTCCTCGCCGCCGACCTCATCGCCCGCGCCTACCGCGCGGCGCGCCGCGCCCCGCCGGGGAGGGCCGCCGCCTGGGACCTCGCGCTGCCCGTGGCCGAGAACCGGCACGTCCAGAGGGAGATCCAGAGCTTCACGACCGTCGAGCGCGCCGCGTTCCTCGAGGGCTACCAGCGCTCGTTCCTCTACCGGCCGATGATCCTCGAGAAGCTGGAGAGAGCCGGGCTGCCGAGCCAGCTCTCGTGGCTCCCCCTGGTGGAGAGCTCCTTCAAGGTCCGCGCCCTCTCGAGGGCGAGCGCGCTCGGGATGTGGCAGTTCATCGCCTCGACGGGGGTCCGCTACGGGCTCTCCCGCGACGCCTGGGTCGACGAGCGGCTCGACCCGGAGAAGGCGACCGACGCCGCGATCGCCTACCTCACCGACCTGCACGGCCTGTTCGGGGACTGGCCCAAGGCCCTCGCCGCCTACAACTGCGGGGAGGCCCGGGTGCTGCGGCTCTCGCGCGCCGGCGAGGGCGAGTACGTCGACTTCTGGGACCTCTACGAGGGCCTTCCCGGCGAGACGCGGCGCTACGTGCCGCGCCTGCTCGCCGCGCTGCTGATCCTCGAGGACCCGGCCCGGTACGGCATGGAGCTGCCCGCCCCGGGCGCGTCCCCCCCCCGCACGAGCGTCGTCCGGGTGGAGCGCTCCGTGAGGCTCGAAAGCCTCGACCGCGCCCTCTCTCTCGACCCGGGGACGCTCGCCGCGCACAACCCCGAGCTGCGGCGGCAGGCGACCCCCCGCCGCCCCTACGACCTGCGCGTGCCCGCCGAGCGCGAGGAGGCGATCGCCGCCGCCCTCGCCACGGCGCCGGAGTGGACGCCGCCCCCCGCCCCGCGCTACGCCAGCCACCGCGTGCGCAGCGGGGAGACGCTCTCGACGATCGCCCGGAGGTACGGGGCCAGCGTGTCGGCCCTCATGCGCGCGAACGGCCTGGCGAGCCCCCACCGGCTGCGGGTGGGCCAGCGCCTGCGCGTCCCCTCGCGCGGGGCGGCCGCGGGCGACGAGTAGTCAGCGGGCGAGGATCGAGAGGATCCGCGCGACCACCGCCTCGAGGGCGACCTCGTTCTCGGCCCCCTCCGGGATGATGAGGTCCGCGTAGCGCTTCGACGGCTCGACGAACTCGAGGTGCATCGGGCGCACCGACTCGAGGTACTGCCGCCGGACCGAGTCGAAGCTGCGGCCCCGCTCGTGGATGTCCCGCTGCAGCCTCCTCAGGATCCGCACGTCGGCGTCGGTGTCGATGAAGAGCTTGATGTCCATGAGCCGGCGCAGCGGCTCCTCGGCGAGGACGAGGATGCCCTCGAGGATGACCACCGGCGTGGGCCGGAGGGGGTCGCTCAGCACGCGGCGCGAGTAGGTCGCGTGGTCGTAGGTGAGGCAGGGCACGGGGCGCCCCGCCTTGAGGTCGCGCAGGTCGTGCACGAGGAGCGAGGTGTCGAACGCGTCCGGGTGGTCGTAGTTGATCGCCGAGCGCGCCGCCTCGGGCAGGGCCGAGCCGTCCTTGTAGTACGCGTCCTGGGCGAGGAGCAGGCAGCGCTCGGCGCCCACGCGGTCGCGGACCTTGGTCGCGAGCGAGGTCTTGCCCGACCCCGTCCCCCCGGCGATCCCCACGAGCACGGTCATGCCGCGGATTATAATCCCTGCCCCGAGATGGCCCTGCTCCGCGCGGTCGCCTACTTCGTCGTCGAGGCCACGACCAGCCTCTGGCGGAGCCGGCTCGTCAACGCGGTCTCGATCGGCACGATCGCGGTGAGCTTGTTCGTGCTCGGCGCGTTCCTGACCGTCGCCGGCGGGCTCTCGCAGCTCGTCACGCGTTGGACGGAGAAGGTCCAGGTGATCGTGTACCTCGAGGACGACGCCGACGCGCGGGTCCGGGACAGCCTCCTCGCCCGGCTGCGCGAGGACCCTGCGGTCCTCTCCGCCGAGCACGTGGGGCGCGAGCAGGCCCTCGTGCGCTTCAAGGAGATGTTCCGGGACCTGAGCTCGCTCCCCGAGGAGCTGGGGGACAACCCCTTCCCGGCCTCCGTCGAGGTGACCGTGCGGCCGGAGCGCCAGTCCGCGGCCGACGTGGAGCGGCTCGTGCGGGCCTTCGAGGGGGCCCCGGGCGTGCGGGAGATCCAGTACGACCTGCTGTGGATCGAGCGGCTCTCGACCGGCGTGAGGCTGGTG
The DNA here is from genome assembly GCA_964561785.1 of uncultured Acidobacteriota bacterium. GTDB lineage: Bacteria > Acidobacteriota > Vicinamibacteria > Fen-336 > Fen-336 > DATBSL01. Next base: position 42,278 of record CAZLRF010000015.1, read on the forward strand.
CGCGGGGTGGGGGCCTTCCTCGGCGGCATCCTCGTCCTCGCCGGGGTCTTCACGATCTCGAACGTGATCCGCCTCACGATCTACGCGCGGGAGGACGAGCTCGACATCATGCGCCTGGTGGGCGCGACGCGGGCCTACGTCAAGGGGCCCTTCGTGGCGGAGGGGGTCCTCCAGGGCGGCCTCGGCGGCGCCCTCGCCGCGCTTCTCCTCTGGGTCGCCCTCGGCTGGCTGTCGCGGGGCCTCGCCGGCTCCGACCTCCTCGGCCGCGCCGCGTTCTCCCTGCCCGCGGCGCTCGCCCTGCTCCTCGTCGCGGGGGGGATGGTGGTGGGGCTCGCGGGGAGCCTTCTCAGCCTCGCCCGACTGAAGGTCTAGCCCGGGCCCGGATCAGAAGCGGTAGGTCTTCCCCTGGACGAGGAAGGCGAGCCGGCGCCGCTCGATTCCGCGCACCTGCGCGCGGATGCGCGCGAGGTGGCGCGGCTTCGCGCCGTAGAGGTAGACCGGCACGTCGCGCTTGAGCTTGCGCAGCTCGGTGTCGAGGGTCTGGGGCGTGAGGTGGCCGGAGACGTTCGCCAGCTCCTGCAGCTCGTTCGGGAACGACGTCTCGCAGATCACCGCCTTGAGGTTGCGCGTCTTGTTCACGACCTCCCAGAAGCGCTCGGTCGGCGCGGTGTCGCTCGAGTAGGCCATCGTCCCCGTCTTGTCCTCGACGAGGAAGCCGGTGGTCGGCACGATGTGGGACACGCGCACCGCCCGGATCGAGAGGCCGTTCACCCGGAACGGCTGCTCCTCCGGGACCTCCACGAGCTTCAGCACCGGGGTGAGGTCGTTCGGGAGGCAGGTGAAGTCCGGCCAGGTGTGGTTGTTGAAGAGGTGGTTCTTCATCGACGCGATCACCTCCTTGATCGCGTAGATGCGCAGGCTGAACCCGGGGGCGGCGAAGTTGTTGTCGATGAGGAACGGGAGCGAGCAGGTGTGGTCGAGGTGGGAGTGGGAGATCACCACGTCCTTCACCTTGACCTGCTCGCGCAGGCTGAGGGCGTTCGAGACGAAGCCGGCATCGAGGCACACCGAATCGTTCACGAGGAACGACGTCATCCCGTGGTCGGGGACGTTCCCGCCGTAGCAGCCGAGGACGCGGAGCTTCATGGCCTAGTGCTCCCCCGCAAGTCGTTCCTGGCGTGAGCCTTGCAAGGAACCAGTAACAGGCGACGCTAGCACGGGGGTCGCATTTCGGTCAAGTGAGCGCCATCACCCGGGGTCGTTTTCTGCCTATACTGGGCCATGGGCCGCCTCCGCCCCCTCGCGCTCCTCCTCGTCCTTCCCGCGACGCCCGCGCTCGGCCAGATGAACGAGTACGAGATGCGCTACGGCGGGCAGGTCGTCGAGGTCTCGGTCGACAACCTGGTGCAGATGCCCGAGTCCTACGTCGGGAGGGCCGTGCGCACGCGGGGCCAGCTCGAGATGCTCCCGGGGTCGAGCGAGATCGTGTACGCCTTCCGGGGGACCTTCGGGGGCTACCTCCGCCTCGTCCCCGTGCCCGACGCCCGCATGGACTGGGAGCGGGAGGCGCGGCAGTGGGCGGGGCGCGACGTCGAGGTCACGGGCGGGGTGGAGACCGCCTCGAGCACGACGACCGGCCAGACCGCCGTCTTCCTCCTCATCTGGTCCTTCCTGGGGCCGCCCGACGAGAAGGCGAAGGGCCGCGACTCCCCGGAGGTGACGCTCGAGGAGCTCGTCACGAGGCCCGAGCGCTTCGACGGCAAGCTCGTGTCGGTCCGCGGCCAGTTCCGCGGGGCGAACCTCTTCGGCGACCTGCCCTCCGCGAGCCGCCAGCGCTCCTCCGACTGGGTCCTCAAGGAGGACCTCTTTGCGGTCTGGGTGAGCGGTCGCAAGCCCCGGGGATCCGGCTGGACCCTCGACCCGGGGCTGCGGCGCGACACCGGCAAGTGGCTCCTGGTGACGGGCCGCGTCTCCGTGAAAGGCCGCGTGGTCAGCCTTCTGGCGACCGACGTGGCGCTGTCGAAGCCTCGGTCCGAGCTCGCCGCCGCCGAGAAGGCGAAGGAGCCACCCCCCCCGCCTCCGCCGCCCCGGCCGAAGAAGCCGCCCGTCGTGGTCTTCTCGCTGCCTCTCGACGGCGAGCGCGACGTACCGCCCGACGCCGTCTTCAAGGTCCAGTTCAGCCACGACATGGAGGAGTCGAGCTTCGAGGACCGGGTGCTGTTCCGCTACGCGGGGCGCGTGCGCCCCGGGGACAACGCCCTCGACGCGGTCCGCGTCCGCTACGACGGCGGGCTGCGCACGCTCGAGATCGATCCCGGCGACCTCCTCCGCCCCGGACGCGTGGTGGAGATCGTGCTCCTGCCCGGCATCGTCGACCTGGACGGCCGGCCGCTCGAGCCGCGCCCCGACGCCCGTCCCGCCGCGGGCGTCGACGTCCTGCGCTTCCAGGTGGCGGGGGGAGGCGTCCTGAGCGGCCCCTCACCGTGACGGCCCCCCGGCCCGCCTGAGGATCACGATCTCCGGGTCGAGGAACTCCGCCTCCGGCCGCAACCACCCCTCCTGGCGGAACCGCGCCACCACCTCGTAGCCGCCGCGCCCCTCGAGGAGGTCGCGGAAGAAGCGCGTGCGCTCGGGCTTCTGCTCGGGGTGGTCGAGGAAGCGCTGGTAGAACGATCCGGTGAGGACGAGCCACTCCGCCCCCTCCGCCGCGTGGGCCCGCGCCGCCTCCTCGAAGCGCTCCGCGGGCGCCATCTCCCGCGAGAGCGTCCGCAGAACGCGCGCCGTACGGCCTTCGGGCACGCGGGGGGCGTAGCCCTCGTGGTTCGTCACGAGGTCGACCGTCGACCCCGGGGGGACGTTTCTCTCCATCCACCGCCCGGCGAGGAGGCGCGAGTCCACGAAGAACAGGCGGACGACGAGCGCCGAGGCGAGGGCGCTGCGCAGGAGCAGCGCGGCGGCGGCCGCGCGGCGATGGGGCGCGCTGCGGATGCGGGCCACGGCGAAGGCGGCGAGCGCGGCGGCGGCGGGCAGGGCGGGGGCGAGGAAGCGCATCGCCCGGTGGCCGGACGAGGCCACGAGCGCGTACGGGGCGGCGGCGGCGAGAGCGGCGACGAGACAGCCGCGATCCCCGCGCCAGGCGCCCCACACGGCGAGAGCGAGGCCCGAGAGCGCGGCGGCGAGCGCGGGGCGCGTGAGCGCGTCCCCGGCCAGGGCGAGGTAGGCCCCCCACGAGGTCGCCTCGCCGACGAGCCCCTTGTACTCGTGGCGGGTCTGCGCGTTGAACGCGAGGTCGCTCAGGAACGCGCGCGGCTCGAGGACCGCCCCCGGCGTGCCGGCGACGAAGCCCGCGGCCGCCACGAGGAGGACCACGACCACCTCCCGGCGCGCGATGCGGCCGGCGAGGCCCGCGGTCCTCTCCCAGGCGCCCGCGGCCGCCACGAGGATCGCGGTCCCGCCCGCCGCGAGCGCGGCCCCGGCGAGCCCGCGGACGAAGCCGTGCGCGGACTCGGGGTGCAGCAGCCGCGCGTCGGGCAGGCGCAGCGTCGCGGCGAGGGCCGCGCCGGGCGGCCCCGCGAGGAGGGCCCCCGCCGCGAGGGCGGCCGCCCCGGCAGCGAGCCAGGCCGCGCGGTCCGCGCGGTCCGCGCCCGGGCGAGGCCGCAGCCAGGCGGCGGCGAGGGCGGGCGCGGCGAGGGCGGCGGCGGTGTACTTGGTGGAGGCGGCGAGGCCGAGGACGAGGCCGAGCGCCCAGGCGGGGGAGAGGCCCTCGGCGTGCCGGAGCGAGAGGAGCAGGACGGCCGCGGCGCCGAGGAGCAGCCACGCCTCCGGGGTCGCGAAGTGCGAGAGGTTCACCGCACCCGGCGCGAGGGCGAGGAACAAGGGGGCGAGGCGGCCGGCGATCGGGTCGAGCCGCGCCGCGGCGAGGCCGAGGACGAACACCGCCCCCGCCCCGGCGAGGGCCGAGAGCACGCGGGCGAGGAGCAGGGGGTCGCCCCACGGGTGGTCCTCTCCGACCAGGGCCCGCTGGGCGGCGACGAAGGGGGCGGTGAGGAGGAGGGGCAGCGAGGGGTTGACGTAGGAGTCGGGCCGGAGGCGGCCCTCCCGCACCATCGCCGCCACCACGTCGGCCTTCTCGTCGGGGTGGAAGCGGGAGGGCAGGCCCCACCCGATTCCCGCGAGGTTCAGGGCGAGGGCGAGGAGGGCGGCGAGGACGGCCGCTCGGCGCTCGGGCATGGCGCCCCGGGGCTAGGCCTGTCGCGGTCCGTGGAGGCGGGCGAGGGCCCGGGCGCCGATGTCCTTGCGGTACGTCATCCCGTCGAAGCGGATCCGGCCGATCGCCTCGTACGCCCGGGCGATCGCGGACTCGAGGCTCGCCCCGAGCGCCGTGACCCCGAGCACGCGGCCCCCCACCGTCCGGACCTCGTCGTTGTCCCTCTTGGTCGCGGCGTGGTACACGATCACGTCGCCGAACTCCCGCACCGCGTCGAGGCCGGTGATCACCTTGCCGATCTCCGGCGTATCGGGGTAGCCCCGGCTCGCGAGGACCACGCAGACCGCCGGCTCCTTCGTCCACTCGATGCGGGTCTCGCCGAGCGAGCCGCTCGCGCACTGGTCGAGGATCGGCACGAGGTCGGACTTCATCCGGGCCATGATGACCTGCGTCTCGGGGTCGCCGAAGCGCGCGTTGAACTCGAGCACCTTCGGCCCCGACTCGGTGAGCATCAGCCCCGCGAAGAGCACGCCCTGGAAGCGCCGGCCCTCCGCGGCGAGCCCGGCGATCGTGGGCACCACGATCTCCTGCATGATCCGCTTGTGGCCGTCGAGGCTGATGTTCGTGGTGGGGGAGACGGTGCCCATGCCGCCCGTGTTCGGCCCCTGGTCCCCGTCGAGGGCCCGCTTGTGGTCCTGGACCGACGCCATCGGCACCACCCGCGCCCCGTCCGAGAAGACGAGGAAGGAGACCTCCTCCCCCTCCAGGAACTCCTCCATCACGACCTTCGCCCCGGCCGAGCCGAACTTCTTGTCGGCCATGATCCCGCCGACCACGGCCCGGGCCTCCTCCGCCCCGCTCACCACCACCGTGCCCTTCCCCGCGGCGAGGCCGTCGGCCTTGACCACGAACGGGAACCCGAAGGGGGCCTTCTCGACGAAGGCGAGCGCCTCCTCCACCGTCGCGCACACCTCGTAGCGGGGGGAGGGAATGCCGTGGCGGGTCATGAACTCGCGGGCGAAGGCCTTCGAGCCCTCGATCTCGGCCGCGCCCCGCGAGGGGCAGAAGATGCGCAGCCCGCGCCGCACGAACTCGTCCCCGATCCCGAGGACCATCGGGAGCTCGGGGCCGACGACCGTCAGGTCCGCCTTGACCGTCTGCGCGAAGTCGGCGACCTCGACGATGCTCGAGGCGTCGATCGGAACGCAGTCCGCGATCTCCGCGATCCCCGCGTTGCCGGGCGCGCAGAACAGCTCGCCGACGAGCGGGCTCTGGCGAATCTTCCACGCCAGGGCGTGCTCCCGGCCGCCGTTGCCGACGATCAGGACCTTCATGTTCGCGGAAAAGTGACACGCGCCCCTCTCCCTGTCAACCGCGTGCTAGCCTTTCGGCGGCCATGAGCGGGCTTCTCGCCGTCCTCCTCTGGGTCGCCCTGTGCATCCGCTGGTTCGACGTGGCGGCCCCCTTCCGCCCGGTCGTCCTCGCCGCGGTGCCCCCCGGGGTCCTCCTCGCCGCCACGATCGTCCCCGCCGCGCGGTGGCTCCGGGGGCGGCGCCGCGCCCTCGCCGGGGCGGCCCTCGGGGCGGAGTGGCGCTCGCTCCTGCTCGTCCTCGCCCTCGCCTTCTTCTTCCGCCTGCCCGTGGTCGCCGGGGGAGCGGCCTCGGCGGTCACCCCGGACGGCGCGCTGTCCGGGATCGTGGCCCTGCGCCTCGCGGAGGGCTCCGAGCGGCTCGTCTTCGTGCCCCAGGTGCCCTACAGCGGCAGCCTCAAGTCGCATCTCGTCGCCGTGCTGATGCTCGCCCTCGATCCGGCTCGCGCCTTCGCCCTCGGGTCGGTCCTCTTCTACCTCCTCCACGTGGCCGGTCTCCACCGCCTGGCCCTCCTCGTCGCCTCCCCCCGCGCGGCGCTCCTCGCCGGTCTTTTCGCCGCCTTCAGCCCGGCCTTCGTGACCCGGTACAGCCTCAGCAACGACGGCAACTACGTCGAGGTGCTGGCTCTCGGGACGTGGGCGCTGTGGCTCGCGGCGCGGGCGGCCCGGGAGGAGGAGCACCGCGCGACGCTCGCCCTCGCCGCGGGCCTTCTCCTCGGCCTCGGCTTCTGGTGCCACATCCTGGCCGTCGTCCACCTCGCGGCGCTCGCGGCCTTCTTCGCGGTCCTCGCCGCGGCCCCCGGCGGCGGGGCGCGCCGGCGCGCCGGCCCTCTCCTCGCCCTCGGCTTCGGGGCGGCGGTCGGGTACGTCCCGGGAATCCTCTGGAACGCCGCGAGCGGCTGGCTCTCCTTCCGCTACCTGGTCCCCGGCGAGGCGCGCGCCGGCGAGACGGGCGCGACGGGCCTCGCGGCGGTCGCGGCCGGTCTCGGCGAGAAGGCGCGGCTCATGGTGGTCGACCACTGGCCCGTCCTGATGGGCTACGACACCGGCTACCGCCCCGCGATCGACCGCCTGCTGCTCGCCCTGGCCTGGCTCGGCGTCGGGGCGGCCGTCTTCGCGTCGGCGCGGGCCGCCCGCCGGGCCCTGCGCGAGCGCTCGCTTCCCCTCGCCCTCCTGCTGCTCTTCGCCGCGGCGAACCTCTCGATCGCGCTCCTGGCCCTGCCCCACGTCCCCGGCAACCCGCGCTACATCCTCTTCCTGATGTCGGTCCTGCCCGTTCTCCTCGCCGACGCGCTGGGCACGGGGCGGCGCCGCGCCGTCCTCTTCGTCCTGATCGCCACGGGGGCGGTCGCGTCGTTCGCCCAGGTGCCGCCCACCCTGCGGCAGGACGCGCGGTGGCGGGAGCTGGTCGCCGGGATGGAGGGGGCGGGGGTCCTTCGCTGCTACACCGACTTCTTCCTCGCGACGCGGATCAACTTCCTCTCCTCCGAGCGGATCGTCTGCTCGGCGAAGCTCGGGCCCAACACCACCGAGTACTTCTTCGACTACCGCATGCGCGTCGAGGAGGCGCGCGAGGCCGCGATCGTCGCGGTCAACCGCACCTCGGCGGCCCGGATCGAGCGGAGGCTCGACGAGCTCGGCGTCGCGCACGAGCGTCTCGACCTGATGAAGCCCGTGATCCTGCCCCGCTCGCGCAAGGTCGAGCCCGAGGAGCTGTTCCCGGGGCGGGAGTTCCCGATGCGGTGAAGCGGGGGGCGTCCCGGGGAGCCGTCCGGCGCTCCCCGGGACACCGCGCCCTACGGCGCAAGCTCGGTGGTGACCACGGCCCCTCCCATCTGGGGCAGGGTCGCCACCGTCTTGACGACCTTGCGGGAGTCCTTCGCCACCCAGATCGTGGTCGTGCCCGGCTCGCCCTCGGCCGAGGTGATCTCCACCTTCCACGCCTCGAACGCCCCGGCGGGGACCGTGACCGTCTCCGGGCCCGCGACCTTCGCCTGCTTGAGCTGCACCTTCTGCTGGCGCACGTCGAAGTTGCGGAACGTGGCGGTGAAGCCGTCGGCGAGGGGCAGGGCGGCGATCGCGTCGTTCCCGCCCGCGCCGTCGGCGAAGAGCTCTCCGCCGAGGTCGACCGACACCGGCTTGGGCTCGCCGCCCATGGCCACCGTGCCGGTGGCCCGGCCGCCCTCGAAGACGAGCTCGATCGCCGCCGGCCCCTGCTTGATCGACCGCTTCCGGGCGGCGAGCGTCGCCTTGTCCACGGTCGTGACGTCGACCGCGTCGCCCATCGGCATCTTGGCGGTGGCGGTGACCACGAACGTCGCTCCCCCGTCCTCGATCGTCTGGGCGATGGACATGGGGAACGTCTGCCCGCCGGCCTCGATCTTCCCCTGGTAGCTGAGGCGGCCCGGGGTGAGCGAGGCGGCGGTCTTCGGCAGGCCCACCGCGGCGGGGTCCACCGCCTTCGAGAGCACGACCGTCTTCGGGTCGACGGTGATCTCCGCGAGCCGCTTCACGACCTCCGGCGTCCCGCCCTTCTGGGCCCGGCCGCCGAGGTGCTTCTCGAAGAAGCCCTCGGTCGCCGCCCACAGGGCCATGCTGTTCACCGGGCGGGCGAAGCCGTGGCCCTCGTCGGGGGCGAGGATGTACTCGACGGGGAAGCCGCGGTCGCGCAGGGCGATCACGATCTGCTCCGACTCCGCCTTCTTCACCCGCGGGTCGTTGGCACCCTGGGCGACGAGGAGCGGCGTCCGGATCTTCTGCGCTGACGTGAGGGGCGACTGACGCACGAGCTGCGCCCGTCCCTCGGGCTTCGTGGGGTCGCCCATCCGCTCGTGGAAGACGATCCGGCCGGCCTCCCAGTAGGGCGGGATCGACTCGAGGAGCGTGATCAGGTTGGAGGGGCCGACGATCGAGACGGCGGCGGCGTAGAGCTCGGGGGTGAACGCCACGCCGGCGAGGGTCGCGTAGCCGCCGTAGGAGCCCCCCATGATCCCGACCCGCTTCGGGTCGGCGATGCCCTGGCCCACGAGCCACTTCACGCCCCAGGTGATGTCGTCCTGCATCTTGTCGCCCCACTGCCGGTTGCCGGCGTTGAGGAACGTCTTGCCGTAGCCGGTCGAGCCGCGGAAGTTCGGCTGCAGGACGGCGTAGCCGCGGTTGGCGAGGAACTGTGCGAGGTTGTCGAAGCCCCAGCCGTCGCGGGCCCACGGCCCCCCGTGGGGGAGCACGATCGCCGGGAGACTCTTCGCCGGCACGCCGCGGGGCAGGGTGAGGAACGCCGGGATCTCGAGGCCGTCCGACGACGGGTAGCGCACCGCCTTCATCTCGGCCATGTGCTCGCGCGGGATCCGCTCGCGCACCTTGTACTGGAGGGTGAGCTGCTTCGTCGAACGGTCGAAGAGGTGGCGCTCGCCGGGGTCCGTGTCGCTCGACGCCGTGATCAGCCACATCCGGTCGTCGGCGGTCGACGAGCCGGGCTCGACGTCCTTACCGGGGAACCTGGACTGGAGCAGCTTGTAGTCGGCCTCCCAGGCCTTGTCCCGGAAGTAGACGCGTACCCGGTCGTCCTCGTAGCGGGTCGCCACCAGCTCGTCGGTGGCCTCGGCGAAGACGGCGCCCCCGAAGTCGACGCGGTTCATCGGGTCGGACTCGACGAGCTCCTCCTTGCCGGTCGCGGGGTCGAAGAGCACGAGGCGGGTGAGGTCGGCGTCACCCTTGTTCGTCTGCATGTAGACGCGCTTGCCGTCCTTGTGGAAGCGCTCGGGTCCGCAGGTCTCGAACACGCTGCAGGAGTAGACGAGCCTGAAGCCGTCCGGCAGCACCTCGAGGACCTCGGTGTCGCCCTTGTCGGTCGTGCGCAGCGCCATCCGCAGGCGTCCCTCGAGGTCGAACACCCAGCCCGCGATGCGGTCGGTGTTCTTCCGCACGAGCTCGCGCTTGCCGGTGGAGATCTGCACCTCGTACACGTCGTGCCACGCCGGGTCGCGGTCGTTGAGGCCGACGAAGATCGTGTCGGGCGACGTCTTCGGGACGTCGTAGATGAACGCCCGCGCTCCCTTGGCGTCGGTGAGGTTGCGCGAGGGGGGCACGTCCTGCCCCTCGGCCTTCGCGCCGGCGGGGTCGACGGCCCACACGTTGAAGTTCTCGTCCCCGTCGTTGTCTTTCACGTAGAGGAGGAGCCGGCTGTCCCGGGTCCAGAAGAAGCCGGGGATGGGCCGCTTCGTCTCGGCGGTCACGCGGCGGGCGGCCTCGAAGGGCTCGCCCGTCTTCTTGACCCAGAGGTTGCGGGTGTCGCTCCACGGCTTGAGGAAGGCGACGTACCGGCCGTCGGGGGAGAGCTGCGCCCCGGAGATCTCGGGGTTGCCGAAGTAGAGCTCGCGGTCGAGCAGCGGCGGGAGCCCGGCCTCGGCCGCCGCGGCGCCTGCCGCGAGGCCCAGGACGAGGGCGAGGGACGCCCAGGGGGCGAACCGGACGAGTCGGGTCATCGGGTCGAAGCCTCCGTGCTGAAGGGGATGGGGGGAACGCCGGCGGGATGAGCCAGGGGGCACCACCACAGGATACGGCACGCGGGCGGGCGGGGTTCCCTCCGTCGCGTCGCGCCTCCTCGTCGGGGTCCCGGTGTGATACGGTTCGCCCGCGCAGGCGGGAGGCCCGCGATGACGGCAGACAGGGACGACACCGCGCCGGTCCACGCCGCCCCCGACCTCGCCGTCCCCCTGCGGGCCGGTCCCCTCCGGCTGACCTTCGACCGCGGCGGCCTGCGGTGGATCCGGCTCGGCCAGCGCGAGGTCGTGCGCGGGATCTACGTCGCCGTCCGGGAGCCGGGCTGGGCCACCGTCCCCGCCGTGCTCGAAGACCTCGAGATCGAGGCCGAGCCCGAGTCGTTCCGCGTCCGCTTCCGCGCACGGCACCGGCGGGGCGCCGTCCGTTTCGACTGGGAGGGCCGGATCGAGGGCTTCGCCGACGGCCGCATCGTGTTCCGGATGGACGGGGTGGCCGAAGCGACGTTCCTCCGCAACCGCATCGGCTTCTGCGTCCTGCACCCGGCCGAGGAGTGCGCCGGGCGGGAGTGCATCGTGGAGACGACGGACGGCGACCGGCTCGAGCAGTCCTTCCCCTCCCTGGTCGCGCCCCACCAGCCCTTCCGCAGCGTGCGCGCGATCCTCCACGAGGTGACGCCGGGCGTCGAGGTCGAGGTGAGGATGGAGGGCGAGACGTTCGAGACCGAGGACCAGAGAAACTGGTCGGACGCCTCGTTCAAGACCTACGGCACGCCCCTGCACCTGCCGATCCCGGTCGAGGTGGTCGAGGGGACGCGGATCTCGCAGAGCGTCACGGTCTCGATCTTCGGCATCACCGCCGAGCCCGTGCGCGAGGCGGCGGCGACGGTGCCGGGGTCGCAGCCGAAGAGGCGCAACAGCACCGAGCCGGTGGTGGTGACGGTCGACGCGTCGCGCCGCTCGAAGCTCCCGGCGATCGGCCTCGGCGGCGGCCACCTCGTGGCGCTCTCCGCGCAGGACGCCCTTCTCCTGCGCCCGATCCGGCCGGCCCACCTGCGGGCCGACCTGCGCCTGGAGGAGGGAGGGTGGGAGGCCGCGCTCGACCGCGCGGCGGCGAACGCCCGCCTCCTCGGCGTCCCGCTCGAGCTCGCCCTCTTCCTCCCCGAGGACTCCCGCGAGGCGCTCCTGGCCCTCGCCGAGCGCGCCGCGTCGCTCCGCGTGCCGGTGGCGGCGTGGCTCGTCTACCGCGCGTCGGACGGCACCACCGGCGAGGGGGACGTCTCCCGCGCGCGCCGGGCCCTCGCCGACGTCTGCGCGGGGGCGCTGTTCGCCGGGGGCAGCGACGCCCACTTCGCCGAGCTCAACCGACGGCGGGTCGCCGCCCGCGGGGCCGACCGCCTGGCGATCGCCGTCCACCCGCAGGTCCACGCGTTCGACGACGCGACGCTCTTCGAGAACACGGGAAGCCTGCGCGCAGTGGCGGAGACGATCCGGAGCTTCGCCGGCGCCACGTCGCTCGCCGCCTCCCCGGTGACCCTGCGGCCGCGGACGGACCCGCGGCCCCCGGCCTCGCGCGTGGAGGGGGAGCCGCCGTTCACGGACGACCCGCGGCAGCGGACGCCCCTCGCCGCGGCGTGGGCGCTCGCCTTCCTCGGCGCCGCCGCCGACGCGGGCTTCGCGAGCCTCACGTTCTTCGAGCTCCTCGGCCCCCGCGGCCTGGCCGACGCGGGCGTGGCCTTCCCGGTCCTCCACGCGCTTTCGGACGTGGCCGCGGTCCGCGCGGCCGAGGCTGTCGCGGCCCGCTCCCGGCGCCCGGAGCGCGTGCGGGCGTTCGCCCTCGGGGCGGGGAGCGCCGCCCGCGTGTTCCTCGCCAACGTCACGGCCGACACCCACCCGGTCCGCCTCGACGGCCTCGTCGGACCGCTGCGGCGGGCGTCGCTCGGCGCGCCGGGGCCGGGCGAGCCGGTCGAAGGCGCGATCGAGCTGCGGCCCCACGAGATCGCGTGCGTCGACGCGGGCCCGGCCGGCCCCTGAGACGGGCGCGCTCCGCGCTTCAGTCCCGCAGGTAGCCCCAGGAGTGGAGCCGGTCCGAGTCCTCCTCGGACCACCGGTCGCCCACGTCCTCGCGGTAGTACATGTTGGGGATCATGACGTTGCGCACGCGGTTGTAGGCCTGGCGCTGGGCCTGCTTCATCGTCGACCCGGTGCCGCAGACGATGAGCACGACCCCCGAGGTGCCGGTCACCAGCCACTCGCCGTTCACGGTGCGCACGTCCTCGATGTGGTAGCCGTCGCGGCTCGGGCCCTTGAAGAGGATCACCGCGTCCTTCGAGCTGCTCTCGAAGGTCTGCCGGTCCTTGAACGGGAAGGGTGGCACCACGATGCGGACGCCGACCTGGAAGCCGCTGCGCGCCCGTATCTTCGTGATCGAGCCCTCGGCCAGCCTCGCGAGGAGCTCCCCGATCGGAGTCAGCAGCCCTTCCTGCTGGATGCTGATCGTGGGGTAGCCGAACCGCGAGGTGAACTCGAGAGGGTAGATCCCGTTGTTGTTCACGATGCAGTTCACGTCGATGTATCCGACGTAGCCCTCCTCGCGCAGCTTCGGCTCCATCGGCTTGAGGGTCGCGTTGAAGATCCGGTTGGGCTCGCTCCAGAACATGGCGGTCCCCATCTCGCCCGTCGAGGGGCCGATGTCGCCCGGGAAGAGCTTCTTGTGCTCGAAGTTCACGCAGATCGGGGTGACGAACTCCCTCCCGTTGAAGAAGCCGCCGGTCGCCACCTCGACGCCCATGATGCGGCGCTGGAGCTGGAAGTCCTTGATCTTGTCCGACCAGGCCCGCTTGTAGTCCTCGAGCACCTCGACCACGTCCCGGCCGTCCTCCTCCTCGCCCACGTACAGCAGCCGCTTGTAGTTCTGGGCCTCGCCGCTCGGCTTGATGACGTAGCGGTTGGGGTTCCTCCGCACGTACGCGATCGCCTCGTCGAACGAGGTGAAGTTCTCCTGGGGGATGATGGCGACTCCGGCCGCGCGGAGCTCCTGCTGGCCGAAGGCCCGGTCGTCCTCCAGCCGGTCCGTGTAGGGCGTTCCCCCGACGACCTTCTTCCCCGCCCGGCGAAGCTCCTGCGCCCAGGCGCCCATGCCCAGCACGTCGTCGAAGACGACCACGTCGGCCCAGTCGACCTCCCGGCGCCAGTCGTCGCACTTCGGGACGAAGCCGTCGGCGATGCCGCGCTCCTCCTCGTCCTGGATCCACAGGCGCGCGTCGTGGCCTTCCTTGACCACCTGCCACGCGATGTCGGCGATGAGGCCGTCGAAGGAGACGAAGAGGAACCGGGAGCCGGGCACGGAGGCACCTCCTGGCGAGCGCCCGATTCTAGCAGGGGGGCGTGGCCCTCACTCCCGGTGCGCCTCCGCCTCCTGGACGAGGCGGTAGACCTCGCGGGCGGGGAGGCCCAGGCGCCGCGCCGCCTCCTTCACGGCCTCGCGGCGGGTACGGCCCGAGGCGGCGATCGCGCGGTAGACGGCGACCGGATCCGCCCCGGCCGGCGGCGGCGCCTCGCCCGCCCCCGCCACGACGAGCACGATCTCGCCCCTGACCGCCTCGCGCGCCGCGAGGGCGTCGCGCAGCGCCGACAGGGACGCCCTCAGGTACTCCTCGTGGACCTTCGTGGCCTCGCGCGCGAGGAACGCCTCGCGGTCGCCGAGCGACTCCCGCATGTCGGCGAGGGCGTCCACGACGCGCAGGGGAGACTCGTAGAAGACGAGCGTCGCCCGAACCGGTGCGAGCTCCGCGAGCGCGCGGCGCCGAGCGCCCGCCTTCGCGGGCAGGAAGCCGGCGAAGAGGAACCGGTCGGTGGGCAGGCCCGACACGGAGAGGGCGGCGATGGCGGCGCAGGCGCCGGGCACCGGCACCACCGGCAGCCCCTCCGCGCGCGCGTCGCGGACGAGGCGGAAGCCCGGGTCCGAGATGCCCGGCGTTCCCGCGTCCGAGACGAGCGCGACGTCGTGCCCGTCGCGCAGGGCCCGGAGCACGCGCTCGCCCTTCCAGCGCTCGTTGTGCTCGAAGAACGAGGTGGTCGGGGTGGCGATGCCGTGCGCGCGGAGCAAAGGCGCCGTCCGGCGGGTGTCCTCGCAGGCCACGAGCGCCGCCTCGCGCAGCACGCGCACGGCGCGGGCCGTGACGTCCCCCATGTGGCCGATCGGGGTCGCGACCACGTAGAGCGTGCCGGGACCGGGTGGGTCTTCCATCTAACTCCTTGTCTCGTCGCGAGATCGCTTGACAGCGCCCCGCGCGTGGCCTAGCATCGAGTGTTCGAGCCGGGGGGAGAAGAACACAAGGTCGCCTCCCCGCGCAAGGAACGAGCCTCGATCCCCGGGAAGGGGAAATCCGCGGCGGTCAGGGGGTGTTTGGGAAGTTGGCCGAGATCAAGCTCCAGGAAGGCGAGTCGATCGAGAACGCCCTCCGCCGCTTCAAGCGCAAGGTCCAGCAGGAAGACATCATCAAGGACATCAAGAAGCACAGCTTCTACCTGAAGCCCGGCGACAAGCGCCGGGCCAAGCAGGCCCTCGCCCGCAAGAGGAGCCGCAAGAAGATGCGCCGGGAGGGGGAGTAGCCCCGCCCCGCCGGCCGCGCCCCGGGGCTCGTTCGGGGGCGGCCGGCGGCGCGCGTTCGTTGACTTGTCCGTCGCGCGCGTGGTAGCGTACCGCCCTCTTACGCACAGACTCAGTCTGCAGGGAGACAGCCGCCATGAAGATCGTCGAGCGTCAGGTCGGTGACGTGGTGATCCTGGATCTCCACGGGAAGATCCTCATCGGCGAAGGGGACGACGCCCTCCGCGAGGCCGTGAACAAGCTGGCCGACTCCGGGAAGACCAAGATCCTCCTGAACCTGGCCGACGTGCCCTACGTCGACTCGGCCGGCCTCGGGGAGATCGTGAGGACCTACACCACCGTGAGCCGCAAGGGCGGCAAGCTCAAGCTGCTGAACCTGACGAAGAAGATCCAGGACCTGCTGTCGATCACGAAGCTGCTCACCGTCTTCGAGGCCTACGAGTCCGAGGACGAGGCCGTCCGCAGCTTCGCCTAGCGACGGCGATCCCCGTGGTGGGCGGGCCGGGACGGCCCGCCCGCGCCCCGGGGGCGGCCGCGGACCGATGAGCCTCCCGCGCGCCCTCCTCGTCTCGCTCCGGCCCCACCAGTGGACGAAGAACCTGGTGGTGCTCGCTCCCCTCGCCTTCTCCAAGCACCTGTTCGAAGCCGACGCCGCCCTGCGTGCGCTCGCGGCGTTCGCGGTCTTCTGCCTCCTCGCCGGCGCCGTCTACGTCCTCAACGACGTCGCCGACGCCGAGCGCGACCGGGCCCACCCGACCAAGCGCGCACGTCCGGTGGCGAGCGGGGCGCTCCCCGTCCCCGTGGCGCGCGCCTTCGCCGGGGTGCTCCTCTCGGTGGCCCTCGCGGGGAGCCTCGCCCTCGGGCGGGGCTTTCTGGGCTGCGCCCTCCTCTACCTCGGCCTCAACCTCGGCTACACCTTCGGCCTCAAGAACGTCGTGATCCTCGACGTGCTCGCGATCGCGATCGGCTTCGTGCTGCGCGCGGTGGCGGGAGCGTTGGCGATCCAGGTCGTGTTCAGCAACTGGCTGCTCGTCTGCACGATCCTGCTCGCGCTCTTCCTCGCCCTCGCCAAGCGGCGCCACGAGCTCGTCACCCTCGAGGACGCTCCGGGCCACCGCGCGATCCTCGCCGAGTACTCTCCCTATCTCCTCGACCAGATGATCGCGGTCGTGACCGCCTCGTGCCTCACCGCGTACGCGTTCTACACCCTCGCCCCCGAGACCGTGGAGAAGTACCGCACGGAGCGGCTCGCCCTCACCATCCCCTTCGTGATCTACGGCATCTTCCGCTATCTTTACCTCGTCCACGGAAAGGAGCAGGGGGGCAGCCCGGGGGACACGCTCCTCGCCGACCGCCCGCTCCTCGTCGCCGTCGCCCTGTGGGCGGCGGCGGTCGTGGCGATCGTGTACACCGCGCCCGGGGCGCCCGTGCCCCGGGCGCCGTGACCCGGGGGACCATGAGCTTCGAGATCGAGTCCGAGAGCATCGACGCCGAGCGGCTGCGGGCGGAGGTCCTCAACCGGGTCGAGGAGAGGCGCCGGAGCGGGCTCTACACGGAGGAGGAGATCCGCTTCATCGCCGAGCGGGCGCTCGACGCGGTGCTCGTCCCGGGCGACGTGCGCGGCGACCTCGTCCTCGAGTTCCGCGCGCGGGACGGGCAGTGGAACTACTCGTTCGATCGCGACACCCTCTACCGCTCGAGCCGAGGCGGGGCGGGCCGCGCGCTGTTCGCCCTGCGGCGGCTCCTGCGCCCGGTGCAGAAGCTGTTCTGGAACCCGAACCCGATGATCGCCGCCCTCTCCCGCCAGTCCGACCTCAACCGCTTCTCGGCGCACCTGCTGCACAACCTCGTCCTCGAGACGACCCGCCTCAACATCGAGGTCCAGGAGCTGCGCCGCCGAAACCTCCAGCTCCAGGGGCGCCTCGAGGCCCTCGCGCGCCGGGAGAAGACGCTCGAGGACATGGTCGCCTACCGCGAGGAGAGCGCGAAGGGCGTCCGCGGGTGAGGGTCCACCAGCTCCTCGCCGCCCTCAGCTACGGCGACGCGATCGGGAACGAGGCGCTCGCCATCCAGCGGCACCTCCGCGCCGCCGGCCACGAGTCGGACATCTTCGCGGAGATGGTCCACCCGCGGGTGGCCCATCTCGCCCGGCCGCTCTGGGAGTACTCCCGGGTCTCCTCCCCGGACACGGTGTGCCTCTTCCACTTCTCGATCGGCAGCGCGGCGGGACGGCTCGTCCACCGCGCCCCCGACCGCCTGGTCGTCGTGTACCACAACATCACCCCCGCCCGCTTCTTCCTCGGCTTCCACCCGCACCTCGCCGGGCTGTGCCACCACGGGCGGCGGGAGCTCGAGGCCTTCGCGGGGCGAACCGAGCTCGGCCTCGGCGACAGCGAGTTCAACCGCAAGGAGCTCGAGGAGGCGGGATTCGCGCGGACCGCGGTGCTTCCGATCGTGCTCGACCTGTCGCTGTACGACCGGCCGCCCTCGCCCGTGGTGCGCCGCCTCTACGACGACGGACGCACGAATGTCCTCTTCGTGGGCCGCATCATCCCGAACAAGAGAGTCGACGACGTCATCCGGGCCTTCGCCGTGTTCCAGAAGTGGTTCCGCCCGCACAGCCGGCTCCTCCTCGTGGGCGACCACCGTGGCTTCGAGCGCTACTTCGACCGCCTGCAGGAGCTCGTCCGGGAGCTGCGGGTGGACGAGGTCGTGTTCACCGGGCACGTCGACGACGACGAGCTTCTCGCCTGCTACCGCGCGGCCGACGCCTTCGTGTGCCTCTCCGAGCACGAGGGCTTCTGCGTGCCGCTCCAGGAGGCGATGTGCTTCGGGCTCCCGGTGATCGCCTACGACGCGGGAGCGGTGCGCGAGACCCTGCGCGGGGGGGGCGTGCTGCTGCAGGACAAGAGCCCGGAGCTCGTGGCCGAGCTTCTCGACCAGCTCACGCGGGGCACCGCCCTGCGCCGCGCCGTGCTCGCGTCGCAGGCCCGGGCGGTGGAGGCGATCCGGGCGACCGACTTCGGGGCGCTGCTGCGGGATCGCCTGGCGCCCGTGCTGGGGGGCGGGGGCGGCGGGGCGGAAGCAGGGGGGACGGCTTTCCCGGGGGTCTCGCGGAACGGAAGCGGCGGATGAGCCATGCAGGGGGCCTCGCGGAACGGACAGATCCCTCGGGACCCCACACGGCCGGGGGTCCCTCGGGTGCGGATTGACCAATGGGTCCCGGCGCTGCACCGGGGCGACGCGATCGGCGACTCGGCCCGGCTGATGCGGGACGCGTTCCGGTCGTGGGGCTACCAGGCCGACGTCTGGGCGCTCGAGCTCGACTCCGACCTCGAGGGTGACGGGCGGCGGTTCGCGGAGTGGGTGCCGGGAGGCCCCGACGACGCGGTGATCCTGCACTTCGCCCTGCCCTCCCCGCTCACCGCCGCCTTCCGCGAGCACCGGGGCGGCCGGCGGATCCTCCTCCACCACAACATCACGCCGGGCGAGTTCTTCCTGGGGTGGGACGACGACATGGCCCGCATCTGCCGGGTCGGGCGGGAGGAGCTCCTGAGCCTCGCCGGGCACTGCGACCTCGGCCTCGCCGACAGCGAGTTCAACCGGCGCGAGCTCGAGGCCATGGGGATCGCGCGCACCGGGGTCCTGCCCATCTGCCTCGACTTCGCCCGCTACCGCGAGAGGGAGAACCCCGTCCTGCGGCGGGTGCTGGAGGACGGACGGACGAACCTGCTCTTCGTGGGCCGCCTCGCCCCGAACAAGAGGCCGGAGGACCTCGTCCGCCTCGCGAGCTACTGGAAGCGCTTCATCGCGCGGGACGTGCGCCTCGTCCTCGTGGGGAAGCCGCCGCGCCGGCGGGCGTACTTCGACGCGCTCTTGGCGTTCGCCTACGAGGAGGGGCTCACCCCCGACGAGGTCCTCTTCACCGGACACGTCGCCCACGACGAGCTGCTCGCCTGCTACCGGTCGGCCCGCGTGTTCGTCTCGATGAGCGAGCACGAGGGATTCGGCGTGCCCCTCGTCGAGTCGATGCTGACCCGCGTCCCGGTGCTCGCCTACGCGTCGACCGCGGTCCCCTTCACCCTCGGCGGGGCGGGGGTTCAGTTCACCGAGAAGCGGCTGCCCGAGGTGGCGGAGATCGCTCGCGCGCTCGCGACGGACGAGGCGCTGCGGGCGGCGGTCCTCGCCGGGCAGGACCGCCGGCTCGCCGACTTCGCTCCGGAGGTCGTCCTGAGCACGCTGCGCGCCCACGTGGAGGTCGCTTGAGCGACCCTCGGCCCGAGGTCGCCTTCGTCGTCCAGCGCTACGGCGAGGGCATCACCGGCGGCTCGGAATCCCTCGCCCGGGGGGTCGCCGAGCGGCTGGCGGCGCAGCTGCGGATCACCGTCTTCACGACCTGCGCCCGCGACTACGTGACCTGGCGCAACGAGCTGGGGGAGGGGCGCGAGACCCTGCACGGGGTGGAGGTCCTGCGCTTTCCGGTCGTCGAAGAGCGCGACCTCGCCGCGTTCAACGCGTTCGCCGAGCCGCTCTACCTCCGCGAGCGGTCCCGCGAGGAGGAGCTCGAGTTCCTGCGGCGGCAGGGGCCGCACGCCCCTGCCCTCGTCGAGGCGCTCGCCGCGCAGAAGGAGCGTTTCGCCGCCGTCGTCTTCTTCACGTACCTCTACGCCCCGACCTACTGGGGGCTCGAGGCGGTCCCCGAGCGCTCCGCCCTCGTGCCGACCGCCCACGACGAGCCCCCCCTTCGCTTCGGGGTGTACCGCCAGGTCTTCTCGCTGCCGCGCGCGTTCGGCTTCCTCACCCCGGCCGAGGAGGCCCTCGTCCGGCGGCGCTTCCCCCTGGGGGACCGCCCCCGCTTCCTCGTGGGCATGGGCATCGACGTGCCCGCGCCCCCGGACGTCGAGGGCTTTCGTGCCCGCCACGGCCTCCTCCGCCCCTACGTCCTCTACGCGGGGCGGATCGACGCGGGGAAGGGCTGCGAGGAGATGCTCGCCCACCACCGGCGCTACCGCCGCGAGAGAAGCGGGGACGTCGAGCTCGTGCTGATCGGCCGGCTCGCGATGCCGCTGCCCGACGAGCCGGGCGTGCGCTACCTCGGCTTCCTCCCCGAGGCGGAGAAGGCCGCGGCCATGGCGGGGGCGCGGGCGGTCGTCTGCCCGAGCCCCTACGAGAGCCTGTCGATCGTCCTCCTCGAAGGCTTCGCGCTCGGGACGCCGGGGCTCGTGAGCGGGCGTTCCCCGGTGCTCGAGGAGCACTGCCGCCGGTCGAACGCCGGCCTCTTCTACGTGGACGGGGACGAGTACGCGGAGGCCGTGGACCTGCTGGCCCGCGACGACGGCCTGCGCGCCGCGCTCGGCGACAACGGGCGGCGCTACGTCGAGTCGGAGTACCGGTGGGAGGCCGTGCTCGGGCGGTGGCGGGCGATGATCAGGGCCGCCGCCGGAGACCGGCTTTCGTAGGGGCCTTCCCGGGTGCGAGCGCCGGGGGCCTTCGAGGTCCCCCGCGCGCCCGCCGGGGCCGGGGCACGCCCGGGGGGCTAGGGCGCCTTCAGGAGCCGCAGGACGGCGTCGGCGACCGCGCTGCCCTTGAGGATGCCCGCGGCCCGCGCGATCTGCCGGATCGCCTCGTCGATCGCCTCCGGCCCCGCCCCGCGCTCGAGCTCGGCCCGGGCGCGCACGTAGTGCTTGTGCACGACGTTCTCCCCGACGGGCCCGAGGAGCGCCACGCACTCGTCGCGCAGGCGCGCGAGGCGGGTGAGGGCGGGGGCCGGCGCGGGGGCCGGCGCGGGGGCCCGGGCGGGGGCCGGCGCGGGCGGGCGCGGCGCCGCGGGCGCCGCGGGCGCCGCCGCGCCGTCCGCCGCGGACGACTCCGTCGACGCGCCCCTCTCCCGCAGCCGTATGAGGTTCGTCGCGACGAGGCCGTAGAGCAGCTTGGCCGAGTCGAAGACGCTCATGCCGGTGGCCGCCGCGATCTCCTTGACCGAGCGTCGCCCGTCGATCTTGGAGAGGAGCAGCCACTCCATCGTGTTGAGGTTGATCTGGCCCTCGCGGTTGTCCAGGATCACGAACTCCGGCACGAGGTCGACCGAGGGGATCTTCCGCGAGAGCACCCGCCACTCGTCGAGCCGGCGCGCGGCCTCCATCAGCAGGTTGGTGTTGCTCTTCTGGATCGTCTGCCGGGGGGCGCTCGTCCCGGCCTCGAAGCGGAACTCCCCGGAGCGCCAGATCGCGAGCGAGTACACCGCCTCCTCGCCCGAGAGGTCCTCGTGGGCCGCGTGGACGATCCGGCCCTCGTGCAGCCAGATGGCGCCCCGGTTCTCCCCGTCCTCGAGGTGGAACACCCCCGTCTTCCCGCTCACGCTCACGAGCTGGATGATGTCGGGCAGGTGAAGCTCGGCCAGCGAGCCCTGGAAGGCCATTTCGGTCAGGGTCCCGACGGAGCGTCTAAGTCCTGACGCTACCGCCAATTAGCGCGAGGCTATCAATCTGCTCCCCGGAAGTCAAGACGGACGAGCGGCCTCGTCGCGGCCCGCGGGGACGGAGCGGCGCTCCCGCGGCAGCCGGATGCTGTGACGCTTGATCATCTCGTTGAGCGTCGTGGGCTTGAGGCCGAGGAGGCGGGCCGCGTCCTTCTGGACCCCGCCCGTCGCGTCGAGCGTCGACTCGATGATGCGTCGCTCGAAGCCCGCGATCACGTCCCTTAGGTTGATGCCTTCGGGGGGCACGGTCACCGGGGGGATGTGGAAGAAGCCCCGGCTCGTCCGCACCTGGTCGGGCACCAGCTCCTTCCCGATCAGGGGGGTCGTGGAGAGCACGACGCCCCGCTCGATGACGTTCTCGAGCTCGCGCACGTTGCCCGGCCAGTCGTAGTCCATGAGGACCTGCATCGCCTCCGGGGTCACCCCTTCCACCGCCTTGCCGTTCTCGCGCGAGTACTTGTCCACGAAGTGCTGGACGAGGGCGGGGATGTCCTCCTTGCGCTGGCGCAGGGGGGGCAGCTGGACGGCGATGACGTTGAGGCGGTAGTAGAGGTCCTCGCGGAAGCGCCCCTCGTCGACCGCGCGACGCAGGTCCACGTTCGTCGCCGCGACCACGCGCACGTCGACCTTGATCGTCTCGACGCCCCCCAGCCGCATGAACTCCCTCTCCTGCATCACGCGCAGGAGCTTCGCCTGGGTCTCGAGGGGGATGTTGCCGATCTCGTCGAAGAAGAGCGTCCCCTTGTCGGCGAGCTCGAACAGCCCCTTCTTCGCGTAGACGGCGCCCGTGAAGGCGCCCTTGACGTGCCCGAAGAGGTTGCTCTCCAGCAGCTCGTGGGGGAGGCTGCCCGAGTTGACGACCACGAAGGGCTTGTCGTGGCGGGGGGAGTTCTGGTGCACCGCCTTCGCCACGAGCTCCTTGCCCGTCCCGCTCTCGCCCGAGACGAGGATCGTCGAGCGGGAGGGGGCCACCTGGGCCACGAGCTGGAAGACCTGGAGCATCTTCGGGCTCTTGCCCACGAGCTCCATGAAGCGGCCCTGGTCCCGCAGCGCGGTGCGCAGCTGGCGGTTCTCCTCCTCGAGGCGCCGCTGGAGCAGCCCGCTCGAGAGGATGTGGAGCAGCTGCTGGTTGTCGAAGGGCTTCGGCACGAAGTAGAAGGCGCCCTTCTTGATCGCCGCGATCGCCATCTCCATGGAGGCGAAGGCGGTGATCATGAGCACGACCATCTCCGGGTCGTGCTTCTTCAGCTCCTCGAGGACCTCGAGGCCCCCCATCTCCGGAAGCATCACGTCCACGATCGCCGCGGCGTAGCCGCCCTTGCGGGCGAGCTCGAGGCCCTCTGGGCCGCTCTCCGCGAACGACACCTCGTAGCCCGCCTGGCCGAGGACGCGGCCGAGGACGTCGCGCATCACCTCCTCGTCGTCGATGACGAGGATCTGCTCCTGGCTCATCTCACCTCTGCTGCGCGACCTCGGGAAGGACGAGGGCGGGGAGGGCCACCTGGAAGGTGGTGCCCTGGCCGGGGGCGCTCTCGACGAAGATGGCCCCGCCGTGCTCCTGCACGATCCCGTAGGACACGCTCAGCCCGAGGCCGGTGCCCTTCCCGATGCCCTTCGTCGTGAAGAACGGGTCGTAGATCCGCTTGATGTGCTCGCGCCGGATTCCGGTGCCGGTGTCCGCGATCTCGACGACCACGGTGTCGGCGTCCGCCGAGGTGCGCAGGGTCAGCCACCCGCCGCTCGGCATCGCGTCGCGGGCGTTCAGGATCAGGTTGAAGAAGACCTGCTGGAGGCGGTTCTCGTTCCCGCGGACGAAGGGCAGGTCCCCCGCGAGCTCGCGCCGGACGCGGATCCTGCCCCCCTCGAGCTGGTGTTCGACGAGGGAGAGCACGTCGACGAGCGCCTTGTTGACGTCGACGCGATCGTACTCGGTCCCGCTCGAGCGCGAGAAGTTCAGGAGGCCGTTGATGATCTTCGCCGCGCGGAAGCTCTGCTTCTCGATCTTCTCGAGCACCTGCTGGCGGGGGTCGTCCTCGTCGATCTGGCCCCGCAGGAGCTGGGTGTAGGACGAGATCCCCGCGAGCGGCGTGTTCACCTCGTGGGCGACGCCCGCCGCGAGCAGGCCCACCGAGGCCATCTTCTCCGCGTGCTGGAGCTGCTCCTCCAGCCTCACGCGCACGGTGACGTCGTCGAGGATGAGGATCGTCCCGTGGCGCTCGCCGGGGGAGGCCTGGAACGGGGCGACCGAGACGTTGACCATGAGGCTGCGGCCGTCCGCCGACGGCAGGTGCAGCTTGTAGATGTGGGCGATCTGCTCGTGGTCGCCGAGGACGAGGGCCCCCCGCAGCGCCTCGAGGAACGACTCGGGGAACACCGCGTCGAGGGCACGGCCGAGGACCTCGCCCCGGGCCCGCCCGAACAGCGCCTCCATCGCCCGGTTCCAGCGCGCGACCCGGCCCTCGAGGTCGAGGACGACGATCCCGGAGTCGAGGCTCTCGAGGATGTTCTCGTTGTACTCCTTGAGCCCCCGCAGCTCCTCCGCCTTCTCGAGGAGGCTGTGGTACAGGCGCCCGTTCACGATCGCGGTGGCGGCCTGTGCGGCGAGCGCCTTCAGGGTGTCGATCTCCTCGCTGTTGAGCGGGTCGAGCCCGTCCTTGCGGCCGACCGCCAGCACCGCGATCAGCTCGCCCTTCGCGCGGCAGGGGAAGAGCCAGGCGAGGCCGGACTGCGAGAGGCCGTCCTCGCCGTCCTCCGCTTCCGCGGGCTGCCCGGAGGCGAGGCGCCCGACGAGGGCGCTCCCCCCGCGCAGCACGGGGTGCCCCGCGCCGGCGCGGACGACGCCGCGGGAGCGGAAGGGGTGGAAGTCGCCCTCGGGGGACGGGAAGAAGAGGGCCATCTCGCGCAGGCCGAGGGCGGCGCCCACGCCCTCGAGGAGCCTCTCGGCGGTCCGCGCGAGATCGAGGTCCGCGTTGAGGTCCTCGGAGAGGCGCACGAGCGCCTTGCGGGACGTGTAGCGCTCCTTGTAGAAGAGCCGGTCGAGCGTCTCCTGGATGCGGGCCTTCACCGGCGTGAAGAGCAGCACGACCACGAGGGCCACGAGCAGCACGATCGGGGTCGTGTGCGGCTCCTCCCACAGGACGTCGGTGAGCCCCACGGTGAGCAGCGCGAGGCCGAGGATCACCGCGACCGCGAGCACGTGGCCGAGGGCGCGGCGGAAGATGAGCTCGACGTCCATCAGGCGGTGCTTGACCACCGCGTAGGCGAGCGAGAGCGGGATGAGGGCGAGGGGGCCGTAGCCGGCGAGCTGGAGGGGCGCTCCCGGCTCGCGCCCGAGCGCGAAGGGCAGGGCGTAGAAGGCGAGGAAGGGGAAGACCCCCGCGGTGGTCCCCCAGAGGAGCCACTTGACCTGCCGGCGCGCCACGAGGTGGCGCGTGCGGCGGTACGAGTCGAGGAGCACCGCGACGGCGAGGCTGAGGACGGCGGCGAAGTACAGCGGCTCCGCCCGGTCGACGGCGGCGGAGATCGCCCACAGCGGGCCCGGCTGCTCCCCCGAGGCGACGAGAGCATGGCTCATCAGCGCCGCTCCCGTGACCACGAGCGGCGGCATGTACAGCGCGGGGACCACCCACCAGCGCTGCGGGCGCGGGCGGCCTTCGGGGAACACGAGGCAGAAGTGGAGGAAGACGACCGGCAGGAACAGCGCGGCGACCGCGTCCGCCCAGAAGAGCACCCAGTCCGCCGCGTCCAGTCGGCCGGTGTGCGAGGTCGAGTAGAGGAGGAAGAAGAGGGCGCAGACCGCGTAGAAGTGCACCGACACGCGGTCGGCGGGGCGGCGGAGCAGGACGACGCTGCCGACCACGAGGCTGAAGAAGCCGGCGAGCGAGAGGTAGTAGAAGGCGCCGACGTTGCCCTGGGGGAGGGGCTGGAGGACGACGTCGAGGACGCGTCTCTCCTGCTCCCGCAGCAGCGAGTACCGGATCCGGGCCCCGGGGCGCAGGCCGCGGAGGACGCCCTCGAGGCGCTCCGGGCTCAGGACCTCCTCGCCGTCCACCGCGACGAGGACGTCCCCGGGGCGCACGCCGGCCCGGGCCCCTGGTCCGCCTGGTGCGAGGCGGGCCGCGACCAGGCCCGGCGGCGCCTCCCTCCAGTAAACCCCGTCGTCGGCGGTCGACCAGGAGGCCTTCTGGACGATGTTGTAGACGCCCAGACCAGCGAGGACGAGCCCAGCGAAAACGACGACCGAGTTCTGGAGGAGCCGCCGCTTCATCGTGCCCTCGGGACGCAACACCGATAGCCTCTCAGAGAGATGCAATCGACGTGCCGAGGAAGGCGAGGATCACGACTCGGAAAACCCCTTTGTTTCCCGAGCGTTCAGGGACTCCACCGAACGTTGAATCCGGCGGAATGAAGCCTGAACCATCCCGTTGGATGGCCTCATCCGGCCAAAAAAAGGAGGCCCGCCGGAGCCCCTCAAGCTGCCCTCCACTCGGCTTCGATGCGCGCGCTCAGAATCGGACCGAGATGCCTCCGACGACCCGCGTGGGCGGGTCTTGAACCGCGAGCTCGTCCAGGAAGCCGGCCCGGGACGCCTCGTAGAACATGTTCCGGACGGCCACGAGCACCTCCCAGTCCGCCCGCGTCAGCGGCTGGAGGAACGGCAGGCCCTGGCGCAGCTGGACGTCGAAGCGCGCCGCCGTGACGGTGGGCGTTCCCGGCCCCGCGCCTCGCTCGTCCGAGAGCGCGTTCAGCCGGTACAGCGCGGCGAGCCGGGTGTCCGTCCAGTCGATCACGGTTTCGAGCCTCGCCACGAGGTCGTGGAACTCCGCCTGCTCGAAGGCGAGCGCCGCCGCCGGGCCGGCCGGGCTGTCCGCGCCGCGACGGCCCTGCCCGAACGTGTAGGTCACAGAGCCGCTCACCACGCCGCCGAGGCGGCCGCCGACGGTGACGCCGAAGCCCCGGGCGTCGAACCGGCCCGCGTTGCGCACCACCGGCGTGTGGCCGTCGAAGGTCGTGAGCAGGACGTCCTGCGTGGCCTCGTCGAAGACCATCGCCCCGATGCTCCCGGCCTGGCCGAGCGTGCGGTCGACGCCGACCTCGTAGCGCAGCGAGCGGGCCGGCTGCAGGCCCTCCTCGAGCCGAGCCCACGTGATCGCGGGCGAGGCGGCGACCGTGGACAGGGTGAGGAGGTCGCCTCCGGGGGCGAGCGTCCTCGTGGCCACCGAGCCCCGCACGAGCGTCGTGCGGTCGCCGCGCAGCTCGATCTCGACGACCGCGTCCGCGTGGTGCGAGTCGGGGAGGAAGCCGACGTAGGTGTAGCGGGCCCCCCCGGTGGCGCTCACGCGGTCGTGGAGCTTCCAGCGGTCCTTGACGAAGACGGAGCCCATGTTCCGGCGGGGCTCGACGGGAAGCGCGCCGCTCTCCGAAAGCTCGGGACTCGTGCCCGCGCCGTAGCCCGCACCCGCCTCGATCTCGTGCCCGCCTCCCGGGTCGAGGACGAACTCCGCGGCCATGCGCCACGTGCGACCCTCGTTCTCCGCCATGAGGCCGCCGAGGCTCCACTCGACGCCGTCCGCGAGGCGCCCGCCCAGGCGCAGGGAGCCGACGCCGCCGGGGAGCATCGGCCCGTCCGGGTCGGAAGCAAAGCCGCCGTTCGCGGTGGCGGCGAGCTCCATGCTGCCGCCGAGCGCGCCGAGGTCCGCCAAGGAGGGTGCGGCGGCCGCGAGGCTCGCCGCCGCCTCCGTGGGACCGGTGTGCTCCGCGGTCTCGAGCACCGAGCGGCGCTTGTGACGCACGAGCCAGCGCCACTCCCGGCGGGCCTCGGCGGCCTCGCCCTCGGCCTCCGCGCCGGCCGCTGTTGCCGCATCCCCCACCGGGGTCAGGCTGAGGGTGAAGGAGGCGTCGCGGTCGGGCAGCACCGTCACCCGCTGGGCCGCCGACGGCTGGTGGCCGGTGCCGACTGCCCGGAGCGTGTAGGAGCCGGGCGGCAGCAGCGGAACGCTGAACTGGCCCTGGCCGTCGGCGAGGGTCACGAGCGTGCCGCCGCGAAGCCCCTTGCCGAAGATGGACACCACCGCGCCCGCCACGGGGGCGCCCCGGGTGCTCTCGACCCACCCCACGAGCCCCCCGACCGGCTCGGTCGGAGCCGCCGCGCACACCCCCGGAGCCACGACGGCAGAGGCGACCACGGCCCACCCGAGACGCCGGCAGGAACTCAAGTGCGTGACCTCCTGAGGGGTGTTCGACCCGTTGGCATCTCTGACCGTATCAGGGGGCGCCGGCGCCTGTCAACCGCGGCGGCCTCCCAGCCCCCCGTTCGACTCATGCGGGGGCCCGGACCGTGTGCTATAAGGCGGGCGGCGACCGTGATGCCCCGAATCCACGACGTGACCGTGCCCCTCGTCCCGGGGATGCTCGGCTACCCGGGCGACCCGCCCTTCGTCCACGAGCCCCTCCAGAAGGCGGGCGAAGCGCCGTTCGCCCTCGGCCGGCTGGGGCTGTCGACGCACTCCGGTACCCACGTCGACGCCCCCGCCCACTTCGTGCCCGGGGGCCTCACCGTCGACCATCTGCCCCTCGAGATCCTCCTCGGGAAGGCCCGGGTCGTGGAGCTCTCGGCGCGCGAGAGGGTCGAGAGGGCCGACCTCGAGGCCCTCGACCTGAGCGACGACCTGCGCGTGCTCCTGAAGACCCGGATGTCGGGGCAGATGCAGCGGCCCCCCTACCAGGAGGACCACGTCTACCTCGCCGAGGACGCCGCGCTCTACCTGGCCCAGGCCGGGCTCAAGCTCGTCGGCTTCGACTACCTCTCGATCGACCGCTCGGGCTCGGCGGACTTCCCGGCCCACCACGCCCTGCTCGGGGCGGGGGTCGTCGTGGTGGAGGGCCTCGACCTCTCGGAGGTCGCGCCCGGCGAGTACGAGATGGCCTGCCTGCCCCTGCGCCTCGGGGGCGGGGAGGCTGCGCCCGCCCGCGTGGTCCTCCGCTCGCGCGGCTAGGGGGAGGAGGGAGGAATGAACGTCCTTCTCCTCCGGGACGTGGTGGCGGTCCTCCTCGCCGGGGGGGCGGGCGAGCGCCTGTACCCCCTGACCCGCGAGAGGGCCAAGCCGGCGGTGTTCTTCGGCGGGCCCTACCGGATCGTCGACTTCACGCTCTCGAACTGCATCAACTCCGGCCTGCGCAAGATCTTCATCGCGACGCAGTACAAGGCGCAGAGCCTCAACCGACACGTCCGCATGGGGTGGAACGTCGTGAACCGCGAGCTCGGCGAGTTCATCGAGATCCTCCCCCCCCAGAAGCGCATGGGCGAGCACTGGTACCTCGGCACCGCCGACGCGGTCTGGCAGAACGTGTACGCGATCGAGCGGGAGCGGCCGCGGTGGGTGATCGTGCTCAGCGCCGACCACATCTACAAGATGGACTACGGCAAGATGCTGGACGTCCACATCGCCCGCGGCGCCCGGCTGACGGTGGGCGCGATCGAGGTGCCGCTGGCCGATTCGCGGCGCTACGGGGTCCTCGAGGCCGACGCCGACTCGCGCGTGGTGGGCTTCCGCGAGAAGCCGGAGGAGGCGCCGGCCGCGCCCTGGAACCCCGGGGCGTGCCTCGCCTCGATGGGCGTCTACATCTTCGACGTCGACGTGCTCGTCCGCGAGCTGCAGCGGGACGCCGAGGCCGACTCCACCCACGACTTCGCCCGCGACGTCATCCCGCACCTCGTGTCGGCGGGGGAGAGGGTCTTCGCCTATCTGTTCTGGGACGAGAACAAGAAGGAGTCGCAGTACTGGCGCGACGTGGGCACGATCGACGCCTACTACGAGGCGTCGATGGACCTCGTCCAGGTCGACCCCGTCTTCAACCTGTACGATCCGGAGTGGCCCCTGCGCACCTACCAGCCCCAGCTGCCGCCGGCGAAGTTCGTCTTCGCCGAGGAGGGCCGGCGCGGCGAGGCCACCGAGTCGATCGTGTCCATGGGGTGCATCGTCTCCGGCAGCGTGGTCCACCGCTCGATCCTCTGCCCCGACGTGAGGATCCACTCCTTCTGCCAGGTCGAGGACTCGATCCTGATGCCGGGTGCGATCGTGCACCGCCACGCGCGGGTCCGGCGGGCGATCGTCGACCGGGGCGTCGAGGTGCCGATCGGCGCGCTCGTGGGCCACGTCCCGGCGGAGGACCGCCGCCGGCACACGGTGTCGGAGGGGGGGGTGGTCGTGGTGACCCCCGGCGAGGAGTGCCTCGTCGACCCCCGTTTCGCGTGACGGCGGCCCGCGGAGCCGCCCATTCCCATTCCGCATTCTTGAGCGAGGAGCCCCGATGACGACGATTGATTCCGTTTTCGCCCGCGAGATCCTGGACAGCCGTGGCAACCCGACCGTGGAGGTCGAGGTCGTGCTCGAGGGCGGGGCCATGGGCCGCGCCGCCGTGCCCTCCGGGGCCTCGACCGGCGAGCGCGAGGCGGTGGAGCTGCGCGACGGCGACAAGAAGCGCTTCCTGGGCAAGGGCGTCCAGAAGGCGGTGGCCGCGGTGAACGACCTGCTGTCGACCGAGGTGATCGGCGAGGACGCGCTCGACCAGGCGCTCGTCGACCAGCTCATGATCGACCTCGACGGCACCGACACCAAGAAGAAGCTGGGGGCGAACGCCATCCTCGCGGTGTCGCTCGCGGTGGCGAAGGCGGCGGCGGAGGCGACGGGCCTGCCGCTCTACCGCTACGTCGGGGGGGCGAACGCCCGCACCCTGCCGGTGCCATTCATGAACGTGCTGAACGGCGGCGCCCACGCCGACAACAAGGTGGACTTCCAGGAGTTCATGATCGTCCCCCACGGCTTCGAGAGCTTCGCCGAGGCGCTGCGGGCGGGGGCCGAGGTCTTCCACGCCCTCAAGGGCGCTCTCAAGAAGAAGGGCTACTCGACCTCGGTCGGCGACGAGGGCGGCTTCGCCCCCAACGTGAAGTCGAACGAGGAGGGCATCGAGACCATCCTCGAGGCCATCACCCTCGCCGGCTACAAGACGGGCACCCAGGTCGCGATCGCCTTCGACGTGGCCGCCTCCGAGTTCTTCGAGAGCAAGGGCAAGTACGTCCTGAAGAAGTCGGGCGGCGGGACGAAGACCTCCGACCAGCTCATCGCGATGTACGAGAAGTGGGTGAAGGTCTACCCCCTCGTGTCGATCGAGGACGGCCTCGGCGAGAAGGACTGGGCCGGCTGGGCGGACCTCACGAAGGCCCTCGGCTCGAAGGTCCAGCTCGTCGGCGACGACAACTTCGTCACCAACCCGAAGATCCTGGCCGAGGGCATCCAGAAGGGGATCGCCAACTCGATCCTCATCAAGGTCAACCAGATCGGCTCGCTGACCGAGACGCTCGACTGCATGGCCCTCGCCTCGCGCGCGGGCTACACCTGCATGGTGAGCCACCGCTCGGGCGAGACCGAGGACACGACGATCGCCGACCTCGCCGTGGCCACGGGCTGCGGGATGATCAAGACCGGCTCCGCCTCGCGGACCGACCGCATCGCGAAGTACAACCAGCTGCTTCGGATCGAGGAGGAGCTGGGGCCGATGGCCCGCTTCGCGGGCCGCGCCGCCCTCAATCCGAGAGCGTAGCCGGTCGCACGCGGAGACGGACGCGAGCCCGGCCCGCGCTCCGCGCGGGCCGGCTAATCGTCCTCGTCGACGGTGATCTTGAGCGACCGGAGAAACTTCCTGTCGAGGGGCGTCATCCGCAGGGGGAGGGGCTCGGCCTTCTCCAGGCGCACGTCGAAGGCGGGCGCCTCCGCCGCGGGGCGCCCCTCGGCCCGGCTGATCCCGACCGTCGCGTCGAGGACGACCGACACCTCGTACCCCTCCGCCCGGATCCGGGCGAGGCAGCGTGCGACCTGCGGCGACTCGGCGAGGACCCGGCGCACCGTGTCGCCGACCTCCTGCGCGAGCCGCCCGACCTCTTCCGCCGCCGTCCGGTCCTTGTCCACTGGCCCTCTCGATCCCGAGAAAATCATGACAACCGCCGCGGAAGCGTGTCAAGCATACCGACTCCGCGCCCGTGCTAACGTGAGCCCCCGATGAGCAAGAACGATCCCGATCGCGAGTATCGCACCGCCTCCGACCTCGTCCGCGAGCGGCTGTACGAGCCGGCCGGGGGCCCGCCCGAGGGCGTGGGGCGGCCCGGCGAGTTCCCGTTCACGCGGGGCCTGCACGCGACGGGCTACCGCGGCCGCCTGTGGACGATGCGGCAGTACGCCGGCTTCGGCACCGCGGCGGAGTCGAACCGCCGCTACCGCTACCTCCTCGAGCAAGGCACCACCGGCCTCTCGGTCGCCTTCGATCTCCCGACCCAGATCGGCTACGACTCGGACGACCCCCACTCGCTCGGCGAGGTCGGCAAGGTCGGGGTGGCGATCGACAGCCTCGAGGACATGGAGCTGCTGTTCGACCAGATCCCGCTCGACCGCGTCTCGACGTCGATGACGATCAACGCCACCGCGGCGATCCTCCTCGCGCTCTACGTCGCGGTGGCCCGCCGCCGCGGGATCCCGGAGGCCGCCCTCTCGGGGACGCTCCAGAACGACATCCTGAAGGAGTACGTGGCCCGCGGCACCTGGATCTACCCCCCCGCCCCGTCGATGCGCCTCGTCACCGACGTGTTCGCGTACTGCGCGGAGAGAGTGCCGAGGTGGAACACGATCTCGATCTCGGGCTACCACATCCGCGAGGCAGGGGCGACCGCGCCCCAGGAGCTCGCCTTCACCTTCGCCAACGCGATGGAGTACGTGCGCGCGGCGAAGGGGGCCGGACTCGACCCCGACCGCTTCGGCGAGCGGCTGTCCTTCTTCTTCGCCTGCCACTCCGACTTCCTCGAGGAGGTGGCGAAGTTCCGCGCCGCCCGGCGCCTGTGGGCGCGGCTCGCGAAGGAGCGGCTGGGGGTCACGAACCCCAAGGCCCAGCAGTGCCGCTTCCACGTGCAGACCGGGGGGGTGACCCTCACCGCCCAGCAGCCGGACAACAACGTGGTGAGGGTCGCCCTGCAGACGATGGCCGCGGTCCTCGGCGGCTGCCAGAGCCTGCACACGAACGGGCGCGACGAGGCGCTCGCCCTGCCCACCGAGGCCTCGGCCCGGCTCGCCCTGCGCACGCAGCAGATCGTGGCCTACGAGTCGGGAGTCGCCGAGACCGTCGACCCCCTCGGGGGCAGCTGGGCGGTCGAGGCCGCGACCGACGCCCTCGAGGCGGAGGCCCTCCGCCTCGTCGACGAGATCGAGGCCCGCGGCGGGGCCCTCGCCGCGATCGAGCGGGGGGACGTCCAGCGCGAGATCCAGGAGTCGGCCTACCGGTTCCAGCGGCAGGTCGAGTCGGGCGCGCGGGTGGTCGTCGGAGTGAACCGCTTCCAGGAGGCGTCGGAGGAGCCGCCGGGGGACATCCTGCGGATCGACCCCGAGGTCGAGCGCGCCCAGGTCGAGCGCGTCGGCGCCCTGCGCGCGCGGCGCGACCGCGCTCCGTGGAAGGCCGCCCTCGACGCCCTCGAGGAGCGCGCCCGCGGCGGCGGGAACCTCGTGCCCGCCATGGTCGACGCCGTGCTCGCCGCGGCCACCGTCGGCGAGATCGCGAACCGCCTGCGCGGCGTGTTCGGCGAGCACCGGGAGACGCTCGTCCTGTGAGGGCGGCGGGGCGCGGGCGCGCGTGAGGAGGCTCGTCTTCCGGCTGCGCCCGGAGGAGGCGGTCGCCCTCGCTTTCGTCCTCCCCACGACCTGGCTCACCGTGCAGGCGTACCTCTACGCGCGTGCCCAGGGGGTGCTCGGGCCGCGCTACCCCGGGGGGGTCGTGCGCCTGGGCGTCGTGGCGCTCCTGCTCGCCCTGCTCGCCCTCGCCCTGCGTCGCTGGCCCACCTCGCCCGCCGTCCGCGCCCTGCGGGAGACGGTGCCGCTTCTCGCCTGCTTCCTCATCTACACGAACCTGCACGACACGATCGGCTTCGTGAACCCCAACGACGTGCACCACTGGCTGGTCGGCCTCGACCAGGCGATCTTCGGGGTCCAGCCCTGCGTCTGGGCCGAGCGCTTCATCACCCCCGCGCGCACCGAGGTGATGCAGCTCCTCTACCTCAACTTCTTCTGGATCGCGCCCTCGACGAGCGTCATCCTCCTCGCCCGGCGCCGCTGGCCGGAGTTCCGGGCGGCGACCCTCGGGGTCGTCGCCTGCTTCTTCATGGGCTACGCGCTCTACGTGCTCTTCCCGGCGGCCCCGCCCCGCCTCGTCCTCGTCTACGAGTTCACGAAGAGCCTCCGCGGCTACCCCGTCGGCTTCTCGAACCTCTCCGCGCAGGCCTTCTCGCTGCTGCCCGTCGACAGCCGCGCCGCCTTCCCGTCGCTCCACACCGCCGCCTCGACGGTCGCGCTCGTCTACGCCTGGCGGCACGTCCGCGCGTGGTTCTGGGCGCTTGTGCCGTTCGTCGTCGGCCTGTGGGCCTCGACGATCTACCTCCGCCACCACTACTTCGTCGACCTCGTCGCGGGGTGGCTCCTGGCCCCGACCGCGGTGTGGGTCGCCCCGCGCGTCGACGGCTGGTGGGCGCGGCGGCAGAGGGCCCTCGGGATCGAGCCGGCTCGGGGGGCGCCGGGGTAGCCGTGCGCGGCTTCGCGCTCGACCCGAGGAAGGCCCACCGCCGCCCGGCCGCCAGGGGGTCAGATCTCGAAACTGCTCATCGCGGGAGGGGCCGGGGCCGATGGCCCGCCCGCGGAGATATCATGACGACGTGAGCGACGTCGTCTACCTGGATGTCTGTTGCCTGAAGCGGCCCTTCGACGACCAGAGGCAGAGTCGCGTCCAGCTCGAGACGACGGCCGTCGCGGCGCTGGTTGGCCTGGCTGAAGGGGGAGCGATCCGACTGGTGCGCTCGGCCGCCCACACTCTCGAAAACGAGCGCAATCCCCCCGAGGACCGTCGACTCGCCGCGGCGATATGGCTCGGCGCGGCGAGGGTCGACGTCCCCTTTCGCGAGGCGATCGCCGCTCGCGCTCGGCAGCTGGAGCCGCTCGGGTTCGGTCCCCTCGATGCCCTGCACACGGCCTACGCCGAAGAGGCGGGTGCGCGGTGGCTGGTGACGACCGACGACCGCCTGCAGTCGCTCGGTAGGAGGCACCGGCAGGCGCTACGGGTCGAGATCCTCGGCCCGATCCAGGCCCTGGAGGCCAGTGAGAGAGGTGGCGCATGGACTCGTCCCCTGGTCCTGAGCTCTCGGCGTACGAGCTCCGCCGGGAAGGCTGGATCGCCCTGACGCAACGGCTGGGTGTTTCCGGCGCCATCCGCTTCTTGATGCAGTACGAGGCGGGCCGCGGCGACTACACCGTCGAGCGACGGGAGCTCTTCTCGGACCTCACCCTCGACGAGGCGATCGCTCGCATCCAGAGCGCCTCTTCGAAGCAGGACTGAAGCCGTCCCGCCCGTCCGCGCGGGGTCAGATCTTGAATCTGCTCATCGCGGCCCGGACGCGCCAATTCAAGATCTGACCCCTTTACAGGCTACGGGACCATCCAGGGGAAGACGTAGGCCTGGAGCATCGCGAGGAGGCCCATCAGGCTCGTGAGGACGAGGCTGTGGCCGATCACGCGGCGGAAGATCTCGCCCTCGCGGCCCACGGCGCCGACCCCCGCCGCGCCGACCGAGAGGTTCTGCGGGCTGATCATCTTGCCCATCACGCCGCCCGAGCTGTTCGTGGCCGCGGTCAGGATGGGGTCGAGGCCGGCGACCTTCGCCGTCGTCGCCTGCAGCGGGCCGAAGAGGGTGTTCGACGAGGTGTCGCTGCCGGTGAGGAAGACCCCGAGCATGCCGATGAAGGCGGAGAAGAACGGGAACAGGACGCCCGTCTCCGCCAGCGCCAGCGCCATCGACGAGGTCATGCCCGAGGCGTTCATGACGGTGGCGATCGAGAGGATGAACGCGATGGTCACGATCGGCCGCTTCAGCTGCCGCAGCGTGCGGGCGAAGGTGAGGGGGAACGCGGCGGGGGGGGCGCCGAAGGCGAGCATGACGCCGAACGCCACGGCCGAGGCGGCCAGAACGAGAGTTCCCGCGGAGGTGAGGACGTCGAGGCGGAAGGCGAGCGGGTAGGGCGTCGAGCGAGGGACGACGGGCGGCTCGCGGTGGACGAGCGAAGCCGGACGCCCGTCCACGACCGCGTACGAGCCCGGCCAGGGCGTCTCCCAACGGACCTCCTTGAGGCCGGCCGAGGCGGCGACCTGGCCGGCGAGGACGACGAGGACGAGGATGGCGTAGATCCCGTACGCGCGCACGACGCGGCGGGGAGGGTCGTGCCTCTCGACGGGAGCCGGGCCTCCCTCCCGCCCCTCCCCGTGCCAGGCCTCGCGCGGGCGCCACACGCGCAGGAGGAGCGCGAGCGCCCCGAGCGAGGCGAGCGCGGCGACGATGTCGGTCAGCTCGGGCCCGACGAAGTTGGACACCGCGAACTGCGCCAGGGCGAAGCTCGCGCCCGCGGCCAGGACCGCCGGCAGCGCCTCGACCATGCGTCGCCACCCCGCGAGGAGCACCACGAGGTAGGCCGGGATGAGCAGGGAGAAGAAGGGGAGCTGCCGGCCGACCATCGCCGAGAGGTCGCGGGTGGTCGAGGCGGCGTCGCGGCCGAGCATCGGGGCGAGCAGGCCCCCGAGGGTCGTGACCGGGATGCCGATCGAGCCGAAGGCCACGGGGGCGGTGTTGGCGACGAGGGCGAGGACGGCGGCGGGCACGGGCGCGAAGCCGAGGCCGGCGAGCATGGCCGCGCTGATCGCGACCGGTGCCCCGAAGCCGGCGATGCCCTCGACGAGGGCCCCGAAGCCGAAGGCGACGAGGAGGGCCTGGATCCGGCGGTCGTCGGTCAGCCGCGCGAGGGAGCGGCGGATGACGTCGAAGTCCCCGCTCGCCACGGTGAGGTTGTAGAAGAAGACGGCGTTCAGCACGACCCAGCTGATCGGCCACAGGCCGAACGCCATCCCGTGGGTGGCCGCGGAGATCGCGACGCCGAACGGCAGGCCCCACGCGAGCCACGCGAGGAAGAGGGCGGCCCCCGCCCCCGCGATCGCCGCCCTCCAGGGCGCGGCGCGCACGACGGCGA
Source organism: uncultured Acidobacteriota bacterium (assembly GCA_964561785.1). Lineage (GTDB taxonomy): Bacteria > Acidobacteriota > Vicinamibacteria > Fen-336 > Fen-336 > DATBSL01. The sequence continues at coordinate 78,540 of CAZLRF010000015.1, forward strand.
GGAGGACGGCGAGGACGACGAGGGGGAGCGAGGCCACGAGGGCCGAGAGAAGCACGCTTCCCCCGACGGGGTCGTAGCTCTGGTGGAAGGCGCCGGGCACGGCGCGATTCTAGTCCTGCTTCGCGCCGCGCCTCTCCCCGCCGGTCTCTCCCGTCTTCATCTCCGGCTCGCACGGCACCGGGTTCCACCCTCCGCGGAGCGCCGTGCGGTTGCAGTAGTCCTTGCCCTGCGATTGCGGGTTGTTGAGGTACTCGAGGATGGTCGCGCAGGTCTCGTCCTTGCCCGGCGCGACCTCGCACGTCCCCGCGTAGCGCGGGTTCGTGAAGCAGCAGGGCGGGCGCGGGTCCGCACCGTCCGGGCGCGCCGGGTCCCCGGGAGAGGAGGCGCGGCTCGTGGCGAGCCCGGCGCCGAGCACGGCTGCGGCGAGCAGCGCCGCCCCTGCGGCCCGGGAGAGCGAGTGGCTCATGGTTCCCTCCCTGCTCCTAGTATATGTTCCGGGCGTGGACCCGAGCGCACGCCCGGAGGACCGCGTCCGCGCCCTGGCCGCGGCCATGGAGCGCGACATCCTCGGCAACGTGCTCCCGTTCTGGATGCGCGAGGCGGTCGACGAGGAGAGGGGCGGCTTCGTCGGCCGGGTGAGCGACGAGGGCGTCCGGGACGCCACGGCCCCCCGGGGCGGGGTCCTGTGCGCGCGCATTCTCTGGGCGTTCTCCGCCGCCTACCGTCGGACCGGCGACCCCGCGCACCGGCGGATGGCCGAGCGCGCCCTCGCCGAGCTCGTCTCCCGCTTCTGGGACGAGCGCCACGGCGGGACGTACTGGATGCTCGACGCCGCCGGGAAGCCTCTCGACGACCGCAAGCAGACCTATGCCCTCGCGTTCTCGGTCTACGCCCTCGCCGAGCACCACCTCGCGACGGGCAGCGGGGAGGCCCGGGAGCGCGCGATCGCCCTCCACCGCGCGATCGAGGCCCACGCCGCCGAGCCCGTCGGGGGCGGCTACTGGGAGGCCCGCGCGCGCGACTGGAGCCCGCTCGACGACGTGCGCCTGAGCGAGAAGGACCGCAACGCGCCGAAGTCGATGAACACCCACCTGCACGTGATGGAGGCCTACGCCACCCTCCTGCGGGCCTGGCCCGACCCCGCGCTGCGGGAGCGGCTGCGCGAGTGCGTCCATCTGCACCTCGACCGCATCCTCGACCCCGCGACCTCGCACCTCGTGCCGTTCTTCGACGAGCGCTGGACGCCGCTCGACCGCACGGTGTCCTACGGGCACGACGTCGAGGCGAGCTGGCTCCTCGTGGAGGCGGCGGAGGCGGCGGACGACCCCGTGCTCCTCGCCCGCGCCCGCGCGGCGGCCCTGCGCCTCGCCCGGGCCACGCTCGAGGAGGGCTTCGACGCCGTGCACGGCGGCGTCTTCGCGGAGCGCCACGCCGACGGGGGGCTCGACGACGACAAGCACTGGTGGATGCAGGCCGAGGCGATCGTCGGCTTCCTCGAGGCCTTCGCCCGGTCCGCTGACGAGGCCTACCTCGCCGCGGCGGAGCGGACGTGGGAGTTCGTGGACCGCTTCCTCGTCGACCGCGAGCGCGGCGAGTGGCGCTGGCGCGTCCGTCGCGACGGGACGCCGATCGCCGGGCTGCCGAAGGTCGAGCCGTGGAAGTGCCCCTACCACAACACCCGCGCCGCCCTCGAGGCGCTCGCCCGCGCGCGGGGCGATCGCGGGCGGGAATCGTCGGCATGAGGAGAAATCCTGCCCGCGGGCATTGACCGCGCGCCCGGTCGTTCTTATCCTCGCGGGCTTACGAACGTGGACGCCGACCAACGTGTCTTTCGCGGGCGGGACGACGCACCGGACGCGTGCGGGATGGGGTTCCTCGCCTCCCGCCAGGGCGTCGCGGAGCGGCGGCTGGTGGAGATCGCCCTCGACCTGTGCCGCCAGTTCGACCACCGCGGCGCGCCCGGCCACGGGGCGGGCCTGCTCCTCGACATCCCCTGGCCGCTCCTCCTCGACCGCTTTCCCGACCACGTCCGCCTGATCGCCCAGCGCGACGTCGCGCTCGGCATGTTCTTCCTGCCCTGGGACGCCGTGCCCCGGCGGCGCTGCGTGAAGCGCGTCGAAGAGCTCGCCGCCCTCGCCGAGGCGGACGTGCTCGGCTGGGCCGACGTGCCGGTCGACCTCGAGGCGCTCCCCGCGGGGGCGGCCGCGCGGCGCACCGCCCCCGTCGTCCGCCAGGCCCTCTTCCGCCGTCCGAAGGGGCTTTCGGAGGAGGGGTGGCTCGCCTGCCGCTACCTCCTCCGCCTCGCCCTCGACGAGGTGCTCACGGAGGAGGTCGGCAACGACTTCTCGGTGGCCAGCCTCTCGAACCGCACGGTCGTCTACAAGGGGCTCGCGGAGCTGTCGCAGATCGCCCGGCTCTACCCCGACCTGCGCGACGACGACTTCGCGTCGCGCTTCGTGCTCTTCCACTCGCGCTACAGCACGAACACGACCACCGCGTGGCGGCGCGCCCAGCCGTTCTGGGCCCTCGGCCACAACGGCGAGATCTCGACGATCCGGGGCAACGTGGCCTGGATGGAGGCGATCGGGCCCGACCTCGTCCACCTCCTCGTCGAGCGCCACCCGCGCCTGCGCCGCATCGGCGAGCGCGTGCGCTCGATCATCTGCAGCGGGGGCTCGGACACCGCGAACCTCGACGACATGGTGATCGCGCTGCTCACCGGCGGGCTGAGCCTCCCCCAGGCGATCCTCGCCCTGCTGCCCGAGGCGCCAAAGATGGCGGCGGCGAGCGACCGGCTCTCCGCCTTCCACGAGGCGATGAGCGTGTTCCTCGGGGCCTGCGACGGGCCGGCGGCGGTGGTGGCGTGCGACGGGGACGAGGCGGTCGCCCACCTCGACCGCAACGGCCTGCGGCCGCTGTGGCTGCTCACCACCCGGGACTACGCGCTCGCGGCGAGCGAGCTGACCGGCACGGTGGACCTCGGCCCCGTCGAGCGCCAGAAGCTGTTCGGCCCCGGCGACACCGTGGTGGTCAGCCTGAAGAACGGCGACGTGCTCCTCACCGACGACGTGCACCGCCTCGTCTCCGTGCAGCGCTTCCCCGTGCCCCAGCGGCGCGTGGTCGTCGAGGCGGCGCCCGTCGCCCCGGGCGCGCCTCCCCTCGACCTGCGCCGGCTCCAGCTCGCGTTCGGGATGACCCGCGAGGACCAGGACGTGCTCCTCGCCGCGCTCGCCGAAACCGGCAAGCCGGCGCTGGGCGCGATGGGGGACGACACGCCGCCCGCGGCGATGCTCGACCGCCTGCCCCGCCGGCTCGAGGACCACTTCAAGCTCCGCTTCGCCCAGGAGACGAGCCCGCCGATCGACCCCATCCGGGACGCCTGGGTCTTCGAGACGCAGGTCGCGCTCGGGGACCGCTCGGGGCTGTGGACGAACGGGCGCTCGAGCGGCCCCGTCTACATCCTGCCCGAGCGCATCCTCTCCCTCGCCGACGCCGACGCCCTGCGCGAGCGCGAGGGGGTCGAGACGCTCGAGCTGCTCTTCGAGACGACCCGCGGGACGCAGGGCCTCGAGCTCGCCCTCGAGGACGTCGTGACCCGGGGGGTGAACCTCGCCGGCCGCGCCGCGGTGATCGTGCTCTCGGACCGCGGGACGGACGGAGCGCGGGCCGCGGTGCCCGCGCTCCGCGCGGCGAGCCGCCTGCACGACGCGCTCGTCAAGGTCGGCCTGCGCCACCGGGTGGGGATCGTGGCCGACGCCGGCGTGTGGGACATCCACCACGCGGCGCTGCTCGTCGCGGTGGGGGCGGACGCGGTCTGCCCCTGGCTCGGCTGCCTGACCGCGGGGGCGAGGGAGGAAACCTACCTCAAGGGACTGCGCGCCGGGTTCGTCGAGGCGATGTCGATGATGGGCGTGACGCCCGCATCGGCCTACTGCGGGGCGAAGCTGGTGGAGGCGGTGGGGCTCGACCCCGCCTGGCTGCGCGAGGAGTTTCCCGGCGTCGCCCGGCACCTCGGTGGCATCGGCCCCGAGATCCTCGACCGCGAGTGGCTCTCGTTCCACGACGAGGCGTTCCGCCCCGGCGCCCCCGCCGAGCTGCCCGACGTGGGGGAGCTGCGCTACCGCAAGGGAGGCCGCCCCCACGCGAACAGCCCCGACGTGTTCAAGGCGCTCCACGCCGCCTCGGGCTACGCCGCCCGCGGGGCGCAAGCCGCGGGGTCGGCCGAGGCCTACGAGGCCTTCGCGCGGGTCGTCAACGGCCGCGAGCCGCTCGGGATCCTCGACCTGCTCCGGATCGTCCCCCACGGCGAGCCGGTCCCGCTCGACGAGGTCGAGGGCGAGGAGCACGTCCTGTGGCGCTTCATGGCCCCGGGGATGAGCGAGGGCGCTCTCTCCGAGCCCGCGCACCGCGCGGTGGCGCGGGCGATGAACGCGCTCCACCGCTACTGCCTGCGGCGCTTCCGCCGGGCGGGCGAGCCCGTGCCGCCGGGGATCGGGCCGGTGGCCAACAGCGGGGAGGGCGGCTTCGACAAGGCCCGCATCGGCCGGCCCGACGGCAACCGCTCGATCCAGTACGCGGGGGCGCGCTTCACGGTCACCCCGATGACGGCGGCGCGCGCGGCGGAGGCGGAGATCAAGTTCGCCCAGGGGGCGAAGCCGGGCAAGGGCGGCCAGCTCCCGGGGCGCAAGGTCGCGCCCCGCATCGCCCGGCAGAGAGGGTGCGAGCCCGGGTACGAGCTCGTCTCCCCTCCCGTCAACCACAACCTCTACTCGATCGAGGACGTCAAGCTCATGGTCGAGAGCTGGCGCCACCTCAACCCCGACGTGAGCGCCGCCCTCAAGTTCGTGGCGACCCACGGGGTCGAGATGGCCTGCATGGGGGGGGTGAACGCGGGGGCGAACCGGCTCCACCTCTCGGACGGGTGCGGGGGCACGGGGGCGGCGAAGAGGGTGGACCAGAAGCACGGCGGCGTGCCGGTGGCCGCGGTGCTGCCCGCGGTGCAGGACATGCTGATCGAGGAGGGCGTGCGCGAGCGCGTGGAGCTGAGCGTGGACGGCGGCGTCCTCACCGGCGAGCACGCGCTCAAGCTGATGCTCCTCGGCGCCGACCGCGTCGGCTTCGGCACCTCGCTCCTGATGGCGGTGGGCTGCTCGATGCTCCGCCAGTGCCACCTCGCCGGCCCCCAGCCGGGCGATCCCACCGGCAAGCGCCGCCAGGGCTGCACGCTCGGGGTCGCCACCCAGGACCCCGCCCTCGTCGCTCGCTTCGCCGGGAAGTCGCGCCACGTGACGCGGCTCCTGCGGCACGTGGCCGCCGAGGTGCGCTCGCTGATGGCGCGAAACGGCATCCGCCGGCTCTCCGACGTCATCGGGCGGCGCGACCTGCTCGAGAAGCGGACCGACCTCGCGGGCAAGGCGGCCCTCCTCGACGTCGGCCACATCGTGGGGGCCCCTCCCGCCCGCGCCGGCGGGCGCGACGACGCCGAGCAGCGCCGACGGTTCGCCCCGAAGCGCCGGGAGGCGGAGGAGGCGGCCGCCCGCCGCGCCCTGAACGGCGAGGACGTGGAGGTCCGCGAGCCGCTCACCAACGTCGACCGCTGCGTGGGGGTGGGCGCGGCGGGGATCCTCGCCCGGCGGTTCGGGGACGACGGTCTCCCCAAGGGGCGGCTCGTCCTGCGTCACCGGGGCGCGGCGGGGCACTTCTACGGGGCCTACGCCGTGCGGGGCATGGAGCTCTACCTCCAGGGCGTCGCCGCCGACTCCTGCTTCACGGCCGCCTACGGCGGGAAGCTGGTGGTCGTCCCCGACGGGGCCGACACCTCGCTCACGGTGGTGGGGAACACGTTCGCCTACGGCGCCCGGGCCGGCCGCGCCTTCATCGCCGGGCGCGGGGGCAATCGCTTCGGCATCTGCCTGCGCCGCAGCCACGAGGGGGACGGCCCCCGCGTCGTCGTCGAGGGCGTCGAGGCGAACGCGTTCCAGTACATGACGGGCGGGGTCGCGCTCGTGCTCGGCCCGGTCGGCTTCAACCTCGGCGCGGGCCTCACCGGCGGGCGCGTCTACCTCCTCGACCCCGACGGCTCGCGCCTCAACCGCCAGTACGTGAAGATGGAGCCCCTCGACGAGGCGGGCGCGACGGAGGTCCTCGAGCTCCTGCGCGAGCACGCCTCGGAGACGGCGAGCCGCAGCGCCGAGCGCCTCCTGCGCGCCTTCGACCCCGAGCGGTTCTCCCGGGTCACGACCGCCCTCGCCCCCGAGCCGATCGAGTAGCTACCGGTCGAGCGCCTCGCGCACCCGTCGCAGCAGCGCGTCCGCGGTGAACGGCTTCGGCAGGACGTCCGACGCCTCGTCCTCCACGCCCCGGCGCGCGAGGTCGTCCCCCGCGTAGCCGGACATGAACAGGACGCGCGCGTGGGGCCGCACGACCGCGAAGCGCTCGGCGAGGGCGGGGCCGGCGAAGCCCGGCATCACCACGTCGCTCAGGAGGAGGTCGATCGGCCCGGGGTGGCGCACGGCGAGGCCGAGGGCCTCCTCCCCGCTCGCCGCCGCGATCGCCCGGTAGCCGTGGGCCTCGAGCATCTCGCAAGCGAGCGCGCGGATCGCCGGCTCGTCCTCCACCACGAGCACCGTCTCCGAGAGGCCGCGGGGCGGCGAGGGCGAGGCCTCGCTCGGCGCGCCCGCCGCCTCCTCGTCCGCCCTCGGGAGCAGGATCCGGAAGGAAGAGCCCCGGCCCGGCTCGCTGTCGAGCGTCACGATCCCCCCGCTCTGCTGCACGATCCCGTAGACCATGGCGAGGCCGAGGCCGGTGCCGCCGAGGCCGGCCTTGGTCGTGAAGAACGGCTCGAACGCCCGGGCCCGCGTGGCCTCGTCCATGCCCTCGCCGGTGTCGCGCACCGTGAGCGCCACCCAGGCGCCGGAGGGAACGCCGGGGCCGGCCTCGACGTTCGCGGTCTCGAGGGCGAGCGTGCCACCCCGCGGCATGGCGTCGCGAGCGTTCACCGCGAGGTTCATCAGCACCTGGTCGATCTGGGCGGGGTCGACCCTCGCCCGGGCGAGCGCGGGAGCGAGGCGGGTCACGACCTTCACGTCCTCGCCGAGCAGCGGGCGGAGCATCCGCGCCGTCTCGGCGACGAGCGCGTTCACGTCGACGACCTGCGGCTCGAGGGCCTGCTTGCGGCTGAAGGCGAGCAGCTGCCGGACGAGCCGGGCGGCGCGCTCGGACGCTCCCATCACGTGCTGCACCTTGCGCAGGCGCGGGTCCTCGGGGCCGAGGCTGCGGCGCAGCAGCTCCCCGTGGCCCATGATGATCATGAGCAGGTTGTTGAAGTCGTGGGCGATGCCGCCGGCGAGCCGCCCGATCGCCTCCATCTTCTGCGCCTGGCGCAGCTGCTCCTCGAGCCGCCGCCGCTCCTCCTCGGCCTCCCGCCGCGGCGAGACGTCCAGGAACAGAACCGCCACCAGCCCGGGGGTCGTCTGGAACGCGTGGACCTCGTACGTGCCGCTCACCCGGTCGTCCCGGTAGGTCACCTCGGTCTGCCAGGCCCCGCCCTCCGCGCACAGGCGGCGGTAGCGGTCGGGCACCTCGGTGCCGGCGAGCCCCGGGAACGCCTCCTCGATCGTGAGCCCGACGAGGTCCCCGACGCGGATGCCGAGGATCCGGTCGGAGGTCGGGTTGGAGCCGGTCAGGACGAGGCGCCCGTCCGGCTCGAGCCGGTAGAGGAGAATGGCCATCGGGGACGAGTCCACGATCGAGCGGAAACGGGACTCGGACTCGCGCAGCCGCTCCTCGACCGCCTGCCGCTCCTCGACCTCCCGGCGGAGGCCGGCCACCGCGCGGCGCAGCTCGGCGGTCGCGTAGAGCGCCATGCCGATGACGCTCAGGAGGCTCGCGAGGAGCACCGCGAGCCCCAGGCCCGCGCCGATCGGGGTCGCGGCGGGCGTCCATCCCCGCGCGTGGGCCAGTGCGACGAGAGCGGACGACATGGCGACGACGGCGCTCGCCGCCACGCCGCCCCGCACCCCGAACAGGAGCGCGGCCGCCACCGCGACCACCACGTACGCGGAGGCCGCGGGGGTCGTGAACGCCCCGAAGAGCCACAGGGAGGCGGTGACGAACAGCCACAGCGCGCAGAGGTAGACGGCCGCCGCTCCGCGCGCCGGGAGGCGGGGCAGGAGAGCCGCCAGCCCCCCCAGCACGCCCGCGAGGCCGAGCGTGAGCAGCCGCGCCCGCGGCTGCAGCATCGGCCAGGCGAGGCCGAGGAACGCCACCGTCACGGCCAGGCTGATCGCGACGAAGACCTTCAGAAGCCGCCGGAGGCGCGCCTCCTCCGACTCCGTCCGCGGAGTGACGTCCAGGAGCCCGCGGATCCGAGCCGCCACGCTCTGGCGATCGCTCCGCATGCGCCCGATTCTACGCGGAGGGCGCTACTTCGTGACGGTGAACGAGAGGGGCTTCGACCGCACGCCGGAGGCGTCCTCGAGCGCGATCCCGTACTCGCCCGGGTTCGCCGTGTCGTCGAGCTCGAGCAGGACCGTGATCAGGGCGGGGCTCACCCACTTCTGCCTCGCGACGACGAGACCGCGGGGCGCCTCGCGCAGCGCGACCACGCGGGCCCGCAGGTCGGGATGCAGGCCGCTGCCGCGCAGGTCGAGGAGGACCTTGCCCGGCCGGCGGACGGAGACGGGCGACAGGGCCGACAGGACGACCGGCTCGCGCGGGGAAGCTGCGAAGGTGGTCGGGGGTGGGGCCGCAGCCTCTGCCGTCGGCACGGGGGCAGGTGCCGGGGCGGCGGCGGGCGGCGTGACCGCCGCGGCGGGCAACGTGGGCGCAGGCGCGGCGGGGACGGGCGTCGGGACGGGCGTCGGGACGGGCGTCGGGACGGGTGTCGGGACGGGGGCCGGGACGGGTGTCGGCGGCGGGGTCGGCGTTTCCGCGGCCGGGAGCTCGGACCGGGCATCCCAGGTCGCCGCCGTGGCCGGTCCGGACGGGTTCGGAGGCGACGCCGTCGTCGCAGGCGCGGCGGACGGCGAGGCCGAGGCGGAGGGCACGGGGGGCCGGGCACGGGGCGCGGGACCGCGCGCGACGGACGGCGCCTCCTCTCGACCGAGGATCCACAGGCTCGCCGCCGCCGCCGCCACGAGAAGGAGCCCGGCGAGCACCAGGGTCAGGTGGCTCCGCGACGCCCGCCGCGCCGGGGACCGCGCCGCTCCCCGGGCCGGCGCCGCCGATCGAGGGGTCGGCGCCCGCCGCTCGGGGCGCTCGCCGCGCAGCGCCTTTTGCTGGGCGGCGGTGAGCTGGGCGAGGTAGGTGAGGTCCTTCGGCCGCCACTGGGGGGAGCGCTCGAGGCACCCCATCACGGCGTTCGCGAGCTCGCCGGGCAGCTCCGGCGCGACCTCGGCGAGCGGGGCCGGCCGCTCGCCGCAGGGGCGGCCGACCAGGACCTCCCAGGCCACGGCACCCACGGCGTACACGTCGCCGGCGGTGGACGGGGGGCCGCCCTCGAGTCGCTCGGGGGCCGCGTAGCCCGGCTCGGGCTCGCCGCGTCGGGCGGCCGCGAGGTCGACCCGAAGGTCGCCGGCGACCTCGATCCTCTCGGGGCACACGGATGCGAGGACCTCGCCCCGGTCGTGCTCCGCGTTGAGGGCCTGGGCGAGTCGCTCGACGAGCCGCAGTCGCTCCGCGAGAGGACGCTCCTGCTTCAGCCAGGCGTCGAGCCTCATGACGTGGCGAGGCTAGCCGCGCCGGGGGGCGCGGTCAAGCGATCCGGCGGTAGAGCGCCTGGCGCACCTCGGCCGGGAAGCGTGTGCCGTAGACCGCGTCCCACATCCCGCTCGTGAGCCCGTAGCCTCTCTCCTGTCCCTTCCGGCTGTGGTGGTACATGTGGTGGGCCTTGATGTAACGGAAGTACGGGTTGTCGAAGTGGTAGTAGTGGACGCTGTGGTGGACCCACTCCTCGACCACGTAGGCCTGGACGAGCCCGGAAAGGAAGGCGAGCAGCGTCTGCGGCGGCAGCAGGAGCGCGAGGGCGAACAGCGGCAGGAGGAACGGACCCGTGTCCTTGAGGGTGCCGTTGATGTGGTTGCCGTCCCAGGGCCTCTTGTGGTGCTCGACGTGGAGGTGGTCGAAGAGGACGTGCGTCAGGTGCCGCAGGCCGCGGCCGTCGGGGAACTCGCCGTGCAGCACGTAGCGGTGGACCATGTACTCCACCCACGTCCAGAACGCGACGCCGAGGGCCCACGAGGCCGCCGCGGCGGGGGCGTTCGCTCGCGCCGCGAGGCCGAGCGCGGCCACAGAGGCGGCGGAGTAGACGACCGTGACCGGGAAGAGCCGTCGCCGGCCCTTTCGGGCCTCCTGGGCCCAGCGGATCGATGCCGGAGTCTGCACGCTCATCTCAAGACGAGTGGGGCGGGCGTGATGTTCGGTGCGCCCGCATTCCCCTAAAGATGCCTCAAGCGGGGTCGCCCGGCAACACCCGATCGGGTGGGTTTGTCGGCCCGATCGACGTCCCTACTGCCCCAGGGGGGGGAAGCCCTGCTTGCGGGCCTCCTTGTCCACGACGGCGACGAAGTCGTTCAGACGGGGCAGCTTGCGGCCGTTCACGAACACGGTCGGGGTGGCGTTGACGTCGAGGCGGTTGCCCTCCGCGATCTCCGCCTCCAGGGTCCGGCGGGTCTGCGGGTCGCCGAGGCAGCCCTCCATCGCCGCGGCGTTGAGGCCCGCATCGCCCGCGATCCGGACGACGTCCGCGGCCTGGGGGTTGCGCAGCTCGGACTGGAAGACGCGGTCGTGGTACGCCTCGAACTTGCCCTGGTTGCGCGCGCACACGGCGCCGAGGGCGAGGTGGCACGCCCCGGGGTGCGTCGCGCGCGGCAGCCTCGGGTTGCAGGCGTTGTCGAGGGGGTAGTTCATGAAGTACACCGCCACCCGACCCCCGGCCTGAGGGACGAACTGGGACAGCGCGAGGCCCAGGTTGCGGCAGAAGGGGCACAGGAAGTCCGAGAACTCCACGACCTTCACGGGAGCGGTGGCCGGGCCCTTGGGCGGGACGCCGCCCGTGTCGATCGAGACAGGAACCGAGGCCTCGAACTCGCGCCGGGCCTTCTCCGCGAAGTAGGCCTCGAGCTTCTGCGGGTCGTCGAGGGTCGCCTGGAGCTTCTCCGCTCGGTCCCTCCAGGCCTTCGCGTCGGGGTCCGCGGCCGCGGGGACGGGCGAGGTCTCGGCCGGTCGGGTCGGCCCGTCGCTGGCGTCCGCCGCAGCCGCGGCGGGCGCGGAGGACGAGGGGGCGGCGGCCGGCGGAGCGGGGGCGCCGAGCAAAGTCGCCCGGCGCACCTCGGCCCGCGCGACGAGCGCGCCGTTCCCGGCCAGCACCGCCGCGACGACCGCTGCGGTCCCGAGGGCCCAGCCCGCGAGCGCCACCCGGGCCTCGGCCCCCGCCGCGAGAGAGCGCACGGCGTGCGCCGCGCCCCGGGCCGGCAGGAGGGCGAGGAGCGCGGCCCCGCCGAGGGCGTACGTGAGCAGGCACAGCGTGCAGTAGGAGCGGATGGCGAACGCCTGGACCCCGAGCAGGGCGAGGTCCACGAGCAGGGCGAGCGCGAGCGCCCCGAGGGCGAGCGCGGCGAGCGGGGCGCGCGGCTCCGCGGGCACGGCGAGGGCGAGGGCCAGGAGGACGGCGAGGGAGAGGTAGAAGGCGAGGCCGTACGCGGCCACCGGCAGCCCCGCGAAGGACGACCACGCGCTGCGGGCCACGTCCTCACAGCCGCTCGCCTGCCCGTCGCCGCAGGCCTCTTTGACCGCGGACACGGCCCGTGGCTCGCCGTGGTGCTGGAGCAGCAGCACGCCCGACACCGCTGCCCCCGCGAGGCAGAGGCACAGCGCGGCGGTGAGGCGCATCTTCGCGTTCGGTCCCAAGAGGTCCTCCGAGAACCGACAATCTAGCCGAGGGCCGCGGTCCGTTCAACGCGGGTGGCGCAGCGGCGGTCGCGGCCTACAATGGCCGGGTGGCACGTCCCTCGGTGGTGATCGTCGGCGGCGGCTTCGGCGGGCTCGCCGCCGCGCGCGCGCTCGCGTCCGCGCCCGTCGACGTGGTCCTGGTCGACCGGGCGAACCACCATCTCTTCCAGCCCCTGCTCTACCAGGTCGCCACGGCCGGGCTCTCCCCGGCCGAGATCGCCCACCCGATCCGGCGCATCCTGCGCCGCCAGGCGAACGCCCGGGTCCTGCTCGGCGAGGCCGTCGCCGTCGACCCCGCCGCGCGCCGGGTGCGCCTCGCGGACGGGGAGATCGGCTACGACCGCCTGGTCCTCGCCGCGGGGGCGGGACACTCCTACTTCGGGCGGAACGAGTGGGAGGCGCACGCCCCGGGGCTCAAGACCCTCGAGGACGCGCTCGAGATCCGCCGCCGCGTGCTCGTGGCCTTCGAGGAGGCGGAGCGCGAGGAGCGCCCCGAGGTGCGGCGGGAGTGGCTGACGTTCGTCGTCATCGGCGGCGGTCCGACCGGCGTCGAGATGGCCGGGGCGTTCGCCGAGATCGCCCGGCACACGCTGCCCCGCGACTTCCGCCGGGCCGATCCGAGGACGGCCCGCGTCATCCTGGTCGAGGCGGGCCCGCGCGTGCTGTCCGCCTACCCCGAGGAGCTCTCGGAGAAGGCGCGGCGACAGCTCGAGACGCTCGGCGTGCAGGTCTGGCTCGGCTCGCCCGTGACCGGGATCGACGCCTGCGGGGTCGACCTCGCCGGGGACCGGATCGCGGCGCGCACGGTGGTGTGGGCGGCGGGGGTCGAGGGCTCGCCCCTCGCCCGCTCGCTCGGCACGCCCCTCGACCGCTCCGGCCGCGTGCGCGTTCTCCCCGATCTCTCGGTCCCCGACCACCCCGAGGTCTTCGTCGTCGGCGACCTCGCCTCGCTCGAGCAGGCCGGCCGGCCGGTGCCGGGCGTCGCGCCCGCCGCCCTGCAGATGGGCGCCCACGCCGCGGGCAACGTCCTTCGCTCGCTGCGGGGCGAGCCGCTCGTGCCCTTCCGCTACCGCGACAAGGGGTCGCTCGCCACGATCGGACGCCGCCGCGCGGTGGCGGTGCTCGGCTCCGTGCGGCTCTCCGGGCTCGTGGCCTGGCTGACGTGGGTGGCGGTGCACGTCTTCTTCCTCATCGGCTTCCGCAACCGCTTGGTGGTCCTGCTCACGTGGGCGTGGGCTTACGTCACCTACGATCGCAGCGCCCGGCTGATCGTGGGCCGCTGCCGGAGGTGAACGGCGGCCCGCCTGCGCCGAACCGGCCTACGCCGGGTCCAGGTGGGCCCGCTCCGCGTCGCCCATCTCCACGCCGCGGCCGGGGAAGTACTCTTTCCACCGCCGCGAGACGAGGGCGGCGGTGCCGGGGTCGCACGAGACCTCCCGCGGGAAGGACGGCTTCGTGCGGGCGTCGATCAGGACGGGCGGCTCGTGCGCGACGTGGTGGCGCACGACCCGGGTCGCCGCGGAGTGGATGTCGGCGGCGGGCTCGAAGCGGGTGAAGGTCGTCCAGAGGAAGTTCATCGGGCTCGCGGCGGCCCGCCCGGGCTCGTCGGTCAGGACGAGGAGCGGCCAGCCCGAGAAGGCGGGGTGGGCGGCCAGACGCGCAGCGGCGCCGGGGTCGGCGTCCGCGCCCGGCCCGCCCACCACGAGGCAGCCCCCGCAGAAGACCCGCACGTCGGTGACCTCGGGCGGGGTCGCCACCGCGGGGCGGAACTCGCGGGGCAGCGCGCGCACGGGGTCGCCGAGGCCGAGCCACACGCCCTTCGAGCCCTCGTTCACCGCGGGGCCGCTGTAGTCGAGCGTGTCCATCGCGAGGTTCGAGAACACGTAGAGGTCGGTCTGGGGGCGCGTGCGCTCGAGGACGTGCTCGAGCGTCGAGCGGAAGTCGCGTAGGTCGACCCGGCGGTCGGTGACGAGCAGGAACTTCGTGAGCGCGAGCTGCCCCTCGCCGAGGATGCGGAACGCGGAGGCCATGGCCTCGCGGCGGTAGCGCTCGCGCACGACCGCAGCGGCGAGCGAGTGGTAGCCCGTCTCGCCGTAGGACCACAGGTCGACGACCCCCGGCATCACGAGTGGGAACAGCGGCGACAGCAGCTCCTGGAGCAGGTCGCCGATGAAGAAGTCCTCCTGCCGCGGCTTGCCGACCACGGTGGC